>NZ_VZPL01000042.1 GCF_008801575.1 Xanthomonas cissicola
GCGCCGGGTCTGCTTGCGCTTGCCCAGGCCCTCAGCGTCACCGAACGTCAGCTGCATAGATGATCCTCTACATGATGAGGCGGGTAGTGTCGCGTATCTGTGGTGCGTTGTTCAGAGCTTCCTTAGCCGGCTTGGCCAAGCGACGACAAATCAGCAAAATCGGTAGGAACGCGCCGCGACAGGGCGTTATCGATAATGCCCCATCGCGCACACGTGCGCTCCTACATATGCGCTGCGGTGATCAGCCCCCGCTACCGCCGCCGGCATGGATACCGCCACGCGTCAATGCCGTCGGGTCGAGCAATCGCCGCAGTTCCGCTTCGCCGAGCCCGCTGTCTTCCTTGGCCACATCCAGTACCGGCCGCTGCTCCTTGTAGGCACGCTTGGCGATCGCCGCGGCCTTTTCGTAACCGATGATGGGGTTCAGTGCCGTCACCAAGATGGGGTTGCGGTCCAACGCCTCGCGGACGCGCTCCTGACGCACCTTCAGACCGGCAATGGCGGTGTCGGCCAACAGGCGCGAAACGTTGCCCAGCAAGGTGATCGAATCCAGCAGGTTGTAGGCGATCAGCGGCAACGTCACGTTCAACTGGAAGTTGCCGGTTTGCCCGGCGATGGTGATGGCAGTGTGGTGGCCGATCACCTGCGCGCACGCCATCACGGTGGCTTCGGGAATCACCGGATTGACCTTGCCTGGCATGATCGAGCTGCCAGGCTGCAGCGCCGGCAGTTCGATTTCGCCCAGGCCCGCCAACGGGCCGGCATTCATCCAGCGCAAGTCGTTTGCGATCTTGAGCAGTGCCACCGCCAGCGCGTTGAGTTGGCCAGACAACTCCACCGCATCGTCCTGCGCGGCGAGTCCTTCGAACTTGTTTTCCGCGCTCTCGAACCTGGCTCCGCTCAGGGTGGACAAGGCCTTGGCGACCTTGCCACCGAAGCGCGGGTCGGCATTGATGCCGGTCCCGATCGCCGTGCCGCCCAGCGGCAAGCGTCGCAAGCGTTTGAGCGCGTCGTCGATACGCTCCTGCGCCGAACTCAGCTGCGCGGACCACGCGCCGAACTCCTGACCAAAGGTGAGCGGCATCGCGTCCATCAAATGCGTGCGACCGGTCTTGACGATCTTATCAAGCGATTTGGCGCGCTTGTCGATGGTCTTGCGCAGATGCTTGAGCGCCGGTTGCAGATGTTCCTGCACCGCCAGCAATGCCGACACGCGAATGGCGGTGGGCACCACATCGTTGGAACTCTGGCCCAGATTGACGTGGTCGTTGGGATGCACCGCATCCTTGCCGGCACGCGTGGCCAGGGTGGCAATCACCTCATTGGCATTCATGTTGGACGAGGTGCCCGAACCGGTCTGGTACACATCGATGGGAAACTGCGCATCGAAGCTGCCCTCGGCCACTTGCAATGCAGCGGCCTGCACGGTCTTGCCGATCGACTTCGGCAGCAATCCAAGCTCGGCGTTGACGCCGGCTGCCGCGGCCTTGATCAAGCCCAGCGCGCGAATGAAACCGCGCGGCATCGGCTGCCCGGACACCGGGAAATTATGCACCGCGCGCTGGGTCTGCGCGCCCCACAACGCGTCGGCGGGCACCTGCAATTCGCCCATGCTGTCGTGTTCGGTCCTGAAACGTTCGCTCATCTGCACTCTCCGCACATTGCTGATTTGTGGTGATGGATGGCTGGCGGCGGGCGTACCCACGCTGGCGAGACTGTCTACGATACTCGCACGCCGCGTTGCGACGATGTCGTCGCACGCTGTCGGCTAGACTGCCTGCTGATCATGACGAGATACCAAGCCGCCATGGGCGACGAGCCTGACTGTAGAAACGCACGTTCCGCATCGGTTGCCGCGACACTGCTCATGGCTACCGCACATGCGGTGGCACGCGGATGGACCGCTCCTGCAGCGCATGGAGGCGGCCATGTTGGGTAACGTCCTGCTGCTGTTGGTGGCATTGCTGCTGGTGCTGTTGAATGGATTTTTTGTCGCCGCCGAGTTCGCGCTGGTCAAGCTGCGGCACACGCAAGCGGTGGGCCTGGCGCAAACCAACGGCTGGCGCGGGCGCTTGTTGCTCGGTGTACACGCGCATCTGGATGCGTATCTGTCGGCCTGCCAGCTCGGTATCACGCTGGCTTCGCTCGGATTGGGCTGGGTCGGCGAGCCGGCTTTCGCACATCTGCTGCAACCGCTGTTCGATACGCTGGGCCTGTCGCCGGAAGCAGCACAATTCACTGCGCTGGCAATCGCCTTCAGCTTGATTTCGTTCCTGCATATCGTGCTGGGCGAACTGGCGCCCAAGACCATGGCGATCCGCCGCCCGGAACGCATGTCGTTGTGGACCGCTGCGCCGCTGTACGTTTTCTACTGGCTGATGTACCCGGCCATCTGGGTGCTCAATACCAGCGCCAACCGCTTTCTGCGCCTGCTCGGCTGGGGCGAGGTGGAACATCACTCGCATCGTTACTCACGCGAGGAACTGATGCTGATCGTCGGCCGCCAGGACCCGAACGCCGCTGCGCCCGACCAGGGGCTGGCCTTGATGAGCCACGCGTTGGAATTGCCGGATCTGGTCGCCGGCGATTTGATGCGCCCGCGCGAGCACATGCGCAGCCTGCGCGAAGGCATGACCCTGGAGACGGTGCTGGCCGAATTCAGTGAGTCGCGCTACAGCCGCTACCCCTGGTTCGATGCCGATGGCGAACAGGTACTCGGCATCCTGCACACCAAGGATTTGCTGGTGGCGATGGCACGCGGCCAGAACCTGGACGATCTGCGCCCCGCTGCTGCGCCCTCCCACCGTGCTGACCCTGGAAACGCCGATTCCCAACGCGCTGGAGCAATTCCGCACCGGCACCACCCATCTGGCGCTGTGCGTGGAAGAAGAAGGCCGCATCCTGGGCTTTTTCACCCTGGAAGACCTGCTGGAAGTGGTGGTTGGCGACATCAAGGACGAGCACCGACACGTGGTGAGCGATGCCCCGATCCGTGGCCAGGACGGCTCGCTGCTGGTCGCCGGCAGCACCTCGATCTTCCGCCTGGAACGCCTGCTCGGTCAGGACCTGAGCGCGCCGGACCACGTCAATTCGGTCGGCGGGCTGATCCTGTATGAGCTGCAGCGCCTGCCCGAGGAAGGCGAAACGCTGGAGCTGGATGGTCACCTGCTGACCGTGCGGCGCATGGCAGGCCATCGCATCCAGGCAGTCACGGTGCGCCCGGTGGGCGAAGCCGTCGACGCGGCCAGCTGATGCCGTCGATTCAGTCGGCGGACGCGCGAGCCGATTGGCCGATGCGAAACCAATAACGGTAATCGCGCGACTGCCCGCCGAACCGCACCCCGCGGATGGTCACGTCGTAGATCACACCCGGCTGCAGGCGCGGCACCCGGAACTGCAGGCTATTGGGCACCCCGAAACCCTCGTGGTCGTCGCTCAGGTTGCGTACCTGCAGCTGGCGTCCATCGCGCTCGCGGATCTGCACCTGCGCATCGGCGTAGTCGACATCGCGATTGGCGAACTTGCGCTTGCGGTCCGGCAATGCGGTGAACGACAACAGCGCATCGTCGGCGTAGTAGCGGCTCGGGTACTCGCCGATCGGCCAGGCGATGAAATCCTCACGCGTCCGCGCCGCGACGCCGACCGCCGGAACGAAGCGCAGCGCGGCACCGCTACTGAACGTGGCGCCGTCGCGACCGGCCACCATGCCGAAGGCGACGCGTTGCAGAAACGGATCCAGCAGCCAGCGCCGGTGCCCCAGTCCA
Organism: Xanthomonas cissicola; assembly: GCF_008801575.1. Taxonomy (GTDB): domain Bacteria; phylum Pseudomonadota; class Gammaproteobacteria; order Xanthomonadales; family Xanthomonadaceae; genus Xanthomonas; species Xanthomonas cissicola. The sequence continues at coordinate 3,765 of NZ_VZPL01000042.1, forward strand.
CCGGCGCTGACATTGTTGGCTTCGGTCAGCCACTCGATCACGATCTGTTCGGCGCTGGAGAAACGCAGCAGCGGCGAGCTGACTCCGCCGTAGATCAGGCTACGGCGCGCGCCCTTGGCTGCGGTGTCGGAATAGCAGCGCCAGTCCGGCGTCAGCGTATGGCTGAGGCGGCCGTTGGCGGCAATCACCAAGGCCGCCTGGGTGGCTTCGGGCTCGGCCGCCGGGTCGTCGTCGACCGCGTCGAGCCCGTGCAGCCGACGGATGTCGTTGATCAGCGCCAGCACGTGTTGCCGCTGCGCCGGCTGCAGGTCTCCGGCGCGGCAGCTGGCGATCGCAGGCGGGGTGCGATACAGCGCCGCCGCCTGCGCGGCGAAGTCGGCATCCTGCGCGGCGGCGGGCAGCGCGGCGGTAAAGATCGCAAAGGCGAGGCGAGCGAAGATCGGGCGCATGGCAGCCGGAACAGCGCAGGGAGCTCTACCATAAAGTGCAGGTCGCGCCATGTCGGGCTCCTCTGCCGCGCAGGTAGCCCGCCATTCAGCCATTCTGCCGTGGGCTTGGGAACCCGTTTTGCAGGGCACCGGGCCTGCCCGCAGCCTCGGCGGCGTAGAATGCTGGCCCCACCGTCACCGCTGCCTCTCCTGCCCATGTCGGATTCCGCTCTGCTCGCCCTGTCCCCGCTCGATGGCCGCTACGCCTCCAAAGTGGATGCGCTGCGCCCGATCTTCTCCGAATACGGCCTGATCAAGGCGCGGGTCAAGGTCGAAATCGAATGGCTGCTGGCACTGGCCGCCGAGCCGGGCATCGCCGAACTGGCGCCGTTCTCGCCGGCTGCCACGCAGCGGCTGCGCGCCCTGGCCGACGATTTCGGCGTGGCCCATGCCGCGCGGGTCAAGGAAATCGAGCGCACCACCAACCATGACGTCAAGGCGGTGGAGTACTTCATCAAGGAGCAGCTCAAGGACGATGCCGAACTCGGCCCGGCGCTGGAATTCGTGCACTTTGCCTGCACCAGCGAAGACATCAACAACCTGAGCTACGGGCTGATGCTGGAGCAGGCACGCCGTCAGGTGTTGCTGCCCAGCCTGGATGGTATTACCGCCGCGCTGCGCACCCTCGCCCACGCCCAGGCCGCCCAGCCGATGCTCTCGCGCACCCACGGCCAGACCGCCTCGCCCACCACGCTGGGCAAGGAAATCGCCAACGTGGTCGCGCGCCTGGAGCGCCAGCGTAAGCAGATCGCCGCGGTCGAACTGACCGGCAAGATCAACGGCGCGGTCGGTAATTACAACGCGCACCTGGTGTCGTACCCGGACCTGGACTGGTCGGCGTTCGCACAGCGTTTCGTGGAAAGCCTGGGTCTGGTGTTCAACCCCTACACCACCCAGATCGAGCCGCACGACAATGTGGCCGAAATCGGCGATGCCAGCCGCCGCGCCAACACCATCCTGATCGACCTGGCGCGCGACATCTGGGGCTATATCTCGCTGGGCTATTTCAAGCAGAAGCTGAAAGAGGGCGAAGTTGGCTCCTCGACCATGCCGCATAAGGTCAACCCCATCGACTTCGAAAATGCCGAGGGCAATTTCGGCATCGCCAACGCGCTGTTCGAACATTTCTCCGCCAAGTTGCCGATCAGCCGCTGGCAGCGCGACCTCACCGATTCCACCGTGCTGCGCGCACTCGGCACCGCGTTCGGCCATACCCAGGTCGCGCTGGATTCGCTGGCCAAGGGCCTGGGCAAGCTCACCGTCAACCCCGAGCGGCTGGATGCCGACCTGGATGCGGCCTGGGAAGTGCTGGCCGAAGCCGTGCAGACGGTCATGCGCCGCCACGGCCTGCCGAACCCCTACGAACAACTCAAGGCGCTGACCCGCGGCCAGGGCATCACCGCCGCCTCGATGCAGGCCTTCGTGGAAAGTCTGCAACTGCCGGAACAAGACAAGCAGCGCCTGCGCGCGCTCACCCCGGGCGCCTACAGCGGGCTGGCCGAGCAGCTGGCGCGCGCGATCTAAGCTGACCGAACCGCGAGCTTCGGTGGGAGCTTGCGAAGCGGGCCACGTCATCGACCTCATCGGCGAGGCTTCATCGGCATCAGCGCATGCCGATGACGCACGATCAAGGCCAGTGATGACGACGCCTCGCGTCGGATGCGTCGCACGGCCTTAGCGGACTGGATGGTTGGCGAGGACCTGCACATGGGTGACCTGACCGGACTGCTATCGTGCCGGCCTTGCTTTTCACCAGACCGGCGATGCGCGTCACCCACATGGCACTGTCCCTGCTGACGCTGGCAAGCGTCCTTGCACTGAGCGGATGCGGCGGCGACGGCCCCGCTGCGCGGGCGCTGTCGTCGGTCTCGTCCACGCCGACCGATCCGGCCAGCGGCTCAGACTGTGCCGGCAAAGATGTCCGGCTGACCCGCGATGACAGCGAATGGATCCTGCACGGCGCGTGCGGCACGGTCACCATCACCGCCTCGCGTGGCGCGATGAATCTAGACACCGCGCGCAGCATTCGGCTGGAGGGAAGCAAGGTCACGGTACTCAACAGGCAACTCGGTCAGCTCAGCGTGAGCGGTCACGACAACACGCTCAATCTGACCGATGTCGATCGCGTGGACATACAGGGCAACAGGAATCTGGTGCTGGCGCGCGCCGTGAAACAGGTGCGCTTTTCCGGCAACGACAACACCGTCAACCCTTCCAGCAACCCCTTACGAGACGAAGGTGATGTGATGCGCGCCGGTGCGCTACCGCGCGCGCGGCGATCGGCGTGCGCGGCAGGCGCCACCATGCCGCTCGCACGGCCATCAACACGAAGAAGCGATCGGAATCGCTGGCCAGCCCCGCAGCGGCGAACGGGAGCCGGCTCGCTGCACGCCGCACAGGTGCACATCCGGCTCGGGCAGTCGACAATAGGCCATTGGCGCCGGCCGATGCCGCGCACCGCACTCTCTATCTACATCGTGTAAGGACCCCACATGGCCGTACGTAAAGCGACCCCACTTGCCATCGAAGTCCAGGCCCGTCCGGGACAGCCGCTGGGTATGCCGGTCGAGCGTTTCCTGCGCAATTACTGGCACAAGCACCCGCTGTTGATCCGCAATGCGTTCGCGGATTTCGCCTCGCCGCTGCAGCCGGAAGATCTGGCCGGGCTGGCCTGCGAAGACGGCGTGCTGGCACGCCTGATCAGCCACGACCGCGCCACCGACGGCTGGGACGTGCGCACCGGCCCGTTCCAAGAAACCGATTTTCCCGGCCTGCCCGACCATTACTGGACCTTGCTGGTGCAGGACGTGGACAAATGGGACGCCGACGTGCGTGCCCTACTGGAGCACTTCCGCTTCCTGCCGCGCTGGCGTATCGACGACATCATGATCAGCTTCGCCGCCACTGGCGGTTCGGTGGGCGCGCATGTCGACCACTACGACGTGTTCCTGCTGCAGGGCCAGGGCCACCGCCGCTGGCAGATCGACGCGCGCACCGTCCAGGGCCGCAAGGCCACGCCTTTGGCGTTCCGCGACGATGTCGAACTCAAGCTGCTACGCGAGTTCAAGCCCACCCACGATTGGGTGCTGGGCCCGGGCGACATGCTCTACCTGCCGCCGCTGATCCCGCACCACGGTGTGGCCGAAGACGCCTGTCTGACCTTCTCCATCGGCACCCGCGCACCGTCCTCGGCCGAGTTGATCGGCGATTACCTGGACACCTTGATTGCCGATGCCGACGAGGCCGTGCGCTATCACGACGAAGACCTCAAGGTGCCGGCCGACCCCTACGAAATCGACGTCACCGCGATGAACCGCGTGGTCGCTGCGCTCAATGCGCTGCGCATGAACGACCCCGACCGTCTGGGCGACTGGTTCGGCCGTTTCATGACCACCTACCGCGCCTCCGGCGACGTGGTGCCGGCGCCCGAGCCGATCCCGCGCGAAGCGGTCGAGCAGGCGCTGGAAGAAGGCGTGCTGCTGCACCGCCACCCGTGGTCGCGGCTGGCCTGGCGGCGCGCCAAGCGCGGCGCCACGCTGTTCTGCAGCGGCCTGGAGTTTGCGCTGTCGGCCAAGGACGCGTCCCGTCTGGCCGCGGCCGAAGAGATCGACGGCACGTTGTACGCGCAGTTGTCCCCGCGTGGCCGCGAGGTGGTACTGGAGCTGCTGGCACACGGCCACTACCAGCGCGCCCACGAAGATGCCGAGGACGCCATCGCAGACGACGACCACGCGCATGCGCTGAGCGTGTCGGCCGACCACGACGACGAAGACGCCGAGGACGACGCGCCGGAGGCGGACGAAGACATCGATGCCGACGCCGATGTCGAACAGGTTGCCGACGCTGCCGATACCCCGCCAGAGGCGCTGGAGGCCGATGTCGAGCCCGGCGACGATGCCGAAGCCGAGCAGGACGTCGACAGTGCGATCGCCGACGAGACCGATTCCGACGACAGCGACGACACCACCAAGCCCGCATGAGCGCGCACGCCAGACCGCAGATCGTCACGCTGGACCCGGCCGCCGACGCCGCGGCGCTGCGTGCGCTGCGGCTGGCCTGCGCCACCGACACCGACACCGCTGGCGCCACCGGCGGTGTCCAGTGGGATGCATTGGACCCGCTCAGCCTGCATCTGGCCGTACGCGCCGAGGGCCAGCTGATCGCCTCGGTGCGGCTCACCGCCGACCGCCGCCTCGACCGGCTCGGCGTTCTGTCCAACTGGCGCCGCCGTGGCGTGGCGGACCAACTGCTCGCTGCCGCAGTCGACGCGGCACGGCAGCGCGGCTGGCCTGGCCTGCGCGCATGTCCCAGCCCTGCTGCGGAAGCGGTCTTCGCGCGCCTGGGCTTTCTGCCCGACGCTGGCACCCTCTCCTCACCCGAGCGCATTGGCCAGACCCACGATGCGCCCGGTACCGTCGTGCACCGTCGCCTCGACGGCCCGATGGCAGTGGACTCCTTCACCGCAGCCTTGGCCGCCACCACCGGGCTGCTGTGCGCCGCGCGCCGCCAGGTGCTGATCTACACCCGCGCCCTGGACCCGGCCCTGTTCGACAACGCCGCGGTGCTCGACGCGCTGCGTCGTTTCGCCACCGCCCGCCACGAGAAGCGTGTACATGTCCTGGTGCAAGACACCGCCAGTGCCGCGGCCAGCAGCAGCGCGATGCTGCGCCTGGCACAGCGCCTGCCCAGCGTGTTCCGGTTCCGCGCGGTCAGCGACCCGGTCGATGCAAGTTTTGCATCGGTCTATGTTGTCGGCGACGACGCCTACTACTTTCGTCCAACAGATCATCGCTTCGATGATGGCGAAACCTGGCTGTCGGGCGCAGCGCGCAGCCGCCAGCTGGAGCGCGAATTCGCGCAGATATGGGAGCGCAGCGCGCTCTGGAACGAGCCGCGCGCGCTCGGCATCTGACGCCGCAGCGCCCCTTGCACGTAGGCGCGCGCGCGATTGGTCTACCCCGTCGGTCAGCTTGCAGACGCCCCCTCACTAGCGCAAGGGGGTATAATTTTTCGAGATTTGAGACCGACCGATAGGGCATCTCGCCCTGCCGCTTCCGCACAATCATCCCCACAGCAGACCCGACTTACCATCGTGGATAATCTCCTAAAGCAGTTCGCGCAGTCATCGCAACTCGCCGGCGGCAACGCCGCCTATATCGAGGATCTGTACGAGCAGTACCTCGTCGCCCCGGACAGTGTCGATCCGAAGTGGAAGAGCTACTTCGATGGTTTCGAAGGTCGCGGTGCCGGTGATGTGCCGCACTCGGCGGCCATCGCCCACATCCTCGCCGCCTCCAAGCAGGCTGCCAATGCCGGCACCGGCGCAGGCGCCAGTGACGAGCGCGAGCGCAATGTCGGCCGTCTGATCACCGCCTACCGCGCCCGTGGCCACCTCGGCGCCCAGCTCGACCCGCTGGGCCTGGTCCCGCCGGTCAACCCGCCCGACCTGGACCTGCCGTTCCACAGCCTGTCCCAGGCCGATCTGGACAGCGAGTTCAGCACCGGCGGTGTCGGCGGCCAGCCGCGGATGAAGCTCAAGGAGCTGCTGACGCGCCTGAAGGCGACCTACGCCAGCAGCATCGGCGCCGAGTTCATGCACATCCAGGAGTTCGATCAGCGCCAGTGGATCTACAAGCGCCTGGAAGACGCCGGCGGCAAGATTGCCGGCGATTCGGCAAGCCGCAAGCGCACCCTGGAGCGGCTCACCGCTGCCGAGGGCCTGGAGCGCTACCTGCATACCAAATACGTCGGCCAGAAGCGTTTCTCGCTGGAAGGCGGCGATTCGCTGATCCCGATGATGGACGAGATCATCCGCCAGTCCGGCAACGATCAGGTCAAGGACATCGTGATCGGCATGGCCCACCGCGGCCGCCTCAACGTGCTGGTCAATACGCTGGGCAAGAACCCGCGCAAGCTGTTCGACGAATTCGAGGGCAAGTTCGAGCATGCCCATGACGACCGTGCGCACACCGGCGACGTCAAGTACCACATGGGCTTCTCGGCCGATATCGCGGTGGGCACCGACAAGCAGGTCCACCTGGCGCTGGCCTTCAACCCCTCGCACCTGGAAATCGTCGACCCGGTCGTGGTCGGCAGCGTGCGTTCGCGCCAGGAGCGTTTCGGCGATGCCGAGCGCAAGAGCGTGTTGCCGATCCTGATCCACGGCGATGCCGCATTCGCCGGCCAGGGCGTGGTGATGGAGCTGTTCCAGATGTCGCAGGCGCGCGGTTTCGCGGTCGGCGGCACCGTGCACATCGTCGTCAACAACCAGATCGGCTTCACCACCAGCACCCGCGACGACGCCCGCTCCACGCTGTACTGCACGGACGTGGCCAAGATGATCGGCGCGCCGGTCTTCCACGTGAACGGCGACGATCCGGACGCGGTGATGTTCGTGTCCAAGCTGGCTTACGAGTTCCGCCAGCAGTTCAAGAAGGACGTGGTCATCGACCTGGTCTGCTACCGCCGCTGGGGCCATAACGAAGCCGACGAACCGGCAGCGACCCAGCCGGTGATGTACCAGACCATCCGCAAGCACAAGACCACCCGCGAGCTGTACGCCGCCAAGCTGGAAAGCGAAGGCGTGCTGAGCGCCGACGAGGCCAAGGCGCTGGTGGACGGCTACCGCAACAAGCTGGATTCGGGCGAGTACACCACCGAACTGGCCAAGCGCAAGCCGGACGAATTCGCCATCGATTGGTCCAGGTACCTGGTCGGCACCGCTGCCGATCCGGTGGACACGCGCGTCAAGCGCGACCAGCTGGACCGCCTGGCCAGGCTGATCACCACCATCCCCGAAGGCGTCGAACTGCACGCCCGCGTGGCGAAGATCTACGAAGATCGCGTCAAGATGGCCGCCGGCGATCAGCTCGGCGACTGGGGCTTTGCCGAGAACCTGGCCTACGCCACCTTGCTGGCCGAAGGCCACAAGCTGCGCTTGGTTGGGCAGGACGCCGGCCGCGGCACGTTCTTCCACCGTCACGCGATCCTGCACGACCAGAAGACCGACGACTACTACCTGCCGCTGCGCCAACTGGTGCAGAACCCGGAAGACGCAACTGTCATCGACTCGTTGCTGAGCGAAGAAGCGGTGATGGGCTTCGAATACGGCTACTCCACCACCGACCCGAATGCGCTGTGCATCTGGGAAGCGCAGTTCGGCGATTTCGCCAATGGCGCGCAGGTGGTGATCGACCAGTTCATCGCCGCCGGCGAGGCCAAGTGGGGCCACATCGCGGGCCTGTCGCTGTTCCTGCCGCATGGCTACGAAGGCCAGGGCCCGGAACACAGCTCCGCACGTCTGGAGCGCTTCCTGCAGCTGTGCGCGCTGGAGAACATGCTGGTCTGCGTGCCGACCACGCCGGCGCAGTGCTTCCACATGATCCGCCGCCAGATGCGCATGACGACCCGCAAGCCGCTGGTGGTGATGACGCCCAAGTCGTTGCTGCGCCACAAGCTGGCGGTGTCGAGCCTGGAAGAACTGGCCGACGGGCAGTTCCAGCATCTGATCCCGGACGCCAAGGCCGACGCGGCCAAGGTCAGGCGCGTGGTGCTGTGCTCGGGCAAGGTCTATTACGACCTGCTCGAAGACCAGACCAAGCGTGGCCAGGACGATGTCGCCATCCTGCGCGTGGAGCAGCTGTATCCGTTCCCGCGCGCGCAGCTGGCGGCCGAACTGAAGGCCTATGCCAACGCCACCGATGTGGTGTGGTGCCAGGAAGAACCGCAGAACCAGGGTGCGTGGTACCAGATCCGCCACCACCTCAACTTCTGCCTGGCCGGCGGTCAGAGCCTGCATTACGCCGGCCGCGCCCGTTCGCCCTCGCCTGCCGCCGGCCACATGGCCGACCACATCATCGAGCAGCAGAAGCTGGTCGCCGATGCGCTGCTCAACCCGTTCAACGACCAAGTCGCTGAATAACTCCTCTTCCCCAAAGAACGAAAACCCTAGGACGCTCCCCGAATGGCCACCGAAGTCAAAGTTCCGGTACTGCCCGAATCCGTTTCCGACGCCACCATCGCCAGCTGGCACAAGAAGGCCGGCGAAGCGGTCAAGCGCGACGAGAATCTGGTCGACCTGGAAACCGACAAGGTCGTGTTGGAAGTTCCTTCGCCGGTCGACGGCGTACTGAAGGAAATCAAGTTCGAAACCGGCAGCACGGTCACCAGCAACCAGATTCTGGCGATCATCGAAGAAGGCGCTGTGGCTGCGGCGGCACCAGCTGAAGAGAAGCAGGCCACTGCCCCGGCTGCGACTGCTGCGGCACCGGCTGCCGCTCCGGCACCGGCAGCCGCCGCGGCGCCTGCTGCTTCCAAGTTCGCTGCCGATTCGCTGCCGCCAGGTGCGCGTTTCTCCGCGATCACCCAGGGCGTGGATCCTTCGCAGGTCGAAGGCACCGGCCGTCGTGGCGCGGTGACCAAGGAAGACATCGTCAACTTCGCCAAGGCCGGCGGCGTCGGCAAGGCCTCTGGTGCCCGCCCGGAAGAACGCGTGCCGATGACCCGCGTGCGCAAGACGATCGCCAAGCGCCTGATGGAGTCCAAGAACTCCACCGCGATGCTGACCACCTTCAATGAAGTCAACCTGGCCAAGGTGTCGGCCGCGCGCAAGGAGCTGCAGGACGAGTTCCAGAAGGCGCACGGCATCAAGCTCGGTTTCATGAGCTTCTTCGTCAAGGCTGCCGCCAACGCGCTGCAACGCTTCCCGCTGGTCAACGCCTCGATCGACGGCGACGACATCATCTATCACGGCTACAGCGACATCTCGATCGCGGTGTCGACCGACAAGGGCCTGGTCACGCCGGTGCTGCGCAACGTCGAGCGCCAGTCGTTCGCCGATGTCGAGCAAGGCATTGCCGACTACGCCGCCAAGGCGCGCGCCGGCAAGCTGGGCCTGGACGACCTGCAGGGCGGCACCTTCACCATCACCAACGGCGGCACCTTCGGCTCGCTGCTGTCCACCCCGATCATCAACCCGCCGCAGAGCGCCATCCTGGGCATGCACGCGATCAAGGAACGTCCGATCGCCGAGAACGGCCAGGTCGTGATCGCGCCGATGATGTATCTGGCGCTGTCCTACGACCACCGCATCATCGACGGCAAGGACTCGGTGCAGTTCCTGGTCGACATCAAGAACCAGCTGGAAAACCCGGGCCGCATGCTGTTCGGCCTGTAAGCGCCGGGAATCGGGAATGGAGATACGGGAATGGGACAAGCGCCCATGGACCGCTCCATTCCCGCCTGGACCTGGATGGGACGCCAAGGGCGCGTGCGCTATTGCGATTCCCCATTCCCTATTCCCCATTCCCGTGAGCAAATGAAATGAGCGAACAATTCGACGTCGTCGTCATCGGTGCCGGTCCGGCCGGTTATCACGCCGCCATCCGTGCGGCGCAGCTGGGCATGAAGGTCGCCTGCATCGACGCGGCCCTGGGCAAGGACGGCAAGCCGGCACTGGGCGGTACCTGCCTGCGCGTGGGCTGCATTCCGTCCAAGGCGCTGCTGGATTCCTCGCGCCAGTTCTGGAACATGGGCCACCTGTTCGGCGACCACGGCATCAGCTTCAACGACGCCAAGATGGACGTGCCCACCATGATCGGCCGCAAGGACAAGATCGTGAAGCAGTTCACCGGCGGCATCGCGATGCTGTTCAAGGCCAACAAGATCACCCCGTACTACGGCTTCGGCCAGTTGCAGCCGGGCAACATCGTCAAGGTGACCCAGCATGAAGGCGGCGAGATCGAGCTCAAGGGCACCAACGTGATCCTGGCGGCCGGTTCGGAATCGATCGAACTGCCGTTCGCCAAGTTCGACGGCGACACCATCGTCGACAACGTCGGCGGCCTGGATTTCACCGCCGTTCCCAAGCGTCTGGCCGTCATCGGTGCCGGCGTGATCGGCCTGGAGCTGGGCAGCGTGTGGAAGCGCCTGGGCGCCGAGGTGACCATCCTCGAAGCGCTGCCGGACTTCCTGGCCCTGGCCGATGCCGAAGTGGCCAAGACCGCCTTGAAGGAATTCAAGAAGCAGGGCCTGGACATCAAGCTGGGCGCCAAGGTCGGCAAGACCGAGATCACCGGCAGCGGCGACGCCAAGCAGGTGGTGCTCAGCTACACCGACGCGACCGGCGAGCAGACCCTGACCGTGGACAAGCTGCTGGTGGCCGTGGGCCGCAAGGCCGCCACCAAGAACCTGCTGGCCGAAGGCACTGGCGTCAAGGTCACCGACCGCGGCCAGATCGAGGTCGACGGGCATTGCCACACCGGCGTGGATGGCGTGTGGGCGATCGGCGACTGCGTGCGCGGCCCGATGCTGGCGCACAAGGGCTTCGAGGAAGGCATCGCGGTGGCCGAATTGATCGCCGGCCTGCCGGGTCACGTCAATTTCGACACCATTCCGTGGGTTATCTACACCGAGCCGGAAATCGCCTGGGTCGGCAAGACCGAGCAGCAGCTCAAGGCCGAGGGCGTCGCCTACAAGGCCGGCAGCTTCCCGTTCGCAGCGATCGGCCGCGCGGTGGCGATGGGCGAGCCGGCCGGCTTCGTCAAAGTGATCGCCGATGCCGAAACCGACCGCGTGCTGGGTATGCACCTGGTGGGCGTGGGCGTTTCCGAGCTGGTGCACGAAGGCGTGCTGACCATGGAGTTCAACGGCTCGGCCGACGACCTGGCCCGCATCTGCCACGCGCACCCGACGCTGTCCGAAGCGATCCACGATGCCGCGATGGCGGTGAGCAAGCGCGCGATTCATAAGGCCAATTAAGTCGGGAATCGGGAGTGGGGAATCGGGAATCGTAGAAGCGCTCCCATCACTTCACTCTTCATGCTGACGCCGGACCCAGGTCCGGCGTCATGCGTTCCGGCTTCTGTAGTTGCGTTGACCCATTCCCGATTCCCCACTCCCGATTCCGGTTCCCATGAAAAGCCTCTGCGTCTACTGCGGCTCCAATGCCGGCAACAAACCCGCCTATGTCGAGCGCGCGATTGCGTTGGGCGATCGCATCGCCAAGCAGGGCCTGCGCCTGGTGTACGGCGGCGGCAACGTTGGCTTGATGGGCACCGTGGCCAATGCAGTGCTGGCGGCCGGCGGTGAAGTGACCGGGGTGATCCCGCAGCAACTGGCCGATTGGGAAGTGGCGCACCGCGGGTTGACCACGCTGGAAATCGTCGGCTCCATGCATGAGCGCAAGATGCGCATGTTCGAGCTGTCCGATGCCTTCGTTGCCCTGCCCGGCGGCTTCGGTACCATGGAAGAGATCTTCGAGATGCTGACCTGGCGCCAGCTCGGCATCGGCAACAAGCCGTGCGCCTTTCTGGACATCGAAGGTTTTTACGCACCGCTGATTGGCATGATCGACCGCATGGTCGAAGAGCGCTTCCTGCATCCAGACCAGCGCGCCGACCTGTGGTACGGCGCCGATATCGAGCAGATGCTCGAATGGATGCGGCACTACACTCCGGCGCAGGCGTCGAAGTGGATCGACGAGAAGCGTCGCTCCACCCTGGTGTAAGCGTTAGCCGCCCCGTCTCTTCGACGCGGCGGCACTGCATGCATCCGCGCGGCGGGGCACTGCGCGCATCACCACGGCATCGACCAGTGCGATGGCGGCCAGCGACGCACTCCACGGCGAGGTTCAGACCGCGCGCAGTGCGGTCGCACAACATCGCCTCGATCTGCCAGCTTGCAACGGCAGTCACGATGGCCGCAGCAACCCGCGACATCGCCTCGCATAGAATGGCGGCGATGCTCGATACCCTCGCCGCTGACGCGCACCACAGCCTGGACATCAAGCACAGTCGCTTTCTGGCCCGCGCTGCCGCACTGGAGACTCCCGCGCATGCGCTGGAGATCGTGCAGCGCGTGGCAGTGCCGGATGCCACCCACAACTGCTGGGCCTACCGGTTCGGGCAGGACTACCGCTCCAGCGACGACGGCGAGCCAAGCAGCACCGCCGGCCGGCCGATCCTGGCCGCCATCGACGGCCAGGGCTTCGATCGGGTGGTGGTCGTGGTCACGCGCTGGTATGGCGGCATCAAGCTCGGGGCCGGCGGGCTGGTGCGTGCCTACGGCGGTACCGCGGCCGAGTGCCTTCGGCTTGCAACGCGACAGCCATTGATCGCGTTGTCGCGGGTGCAGGTGCAGTGCCGGTTCGACGATCTGGGCCTGGTGCACGCCGCACTGGCGGCCTTCCATGCCGACAAACTGGACGAACGCTTCGACGCCGAAGGTGCAGCGTTGCGTGTGCAACTGCCTGCCGATCAGCTCGCCGGCTTGAAAACCCGCCTGTGCGACGCCACTCGCAATCGTGTCCACCTCTCAACCCCGGAAGCCGCATGACCCAGCCAGCCGCTGCACGTCCCAGCCCGTTGCGGAAGCTGGGCAGCCTGCGCACCTTGTGGCCCTTCATCCAACGCCAGCGCGGCCTGTTCGTTGCCTGGATGGTCGCGCTGACGATTTCCGCTGCCGCCACACTGAGCCTGCCGGCAGCGGTCAAGCGCATGATCGATCAAGGCTTCTCCGGCGATGCGCAGATCAATCAGGCGTTCGCGCTGTTGTTCGTAGTCTCGGTGGTGCTGGCGGTGGCGACCGCTGCCCGCTTCTATTTCGTCGCACTGCTGGGCGAAAAAGTGGTCGCCGACCTGCGTGGCCGGCTGTACGCACACCTGATCGGCCTGGACGCCGGATTTCATGACCGCAGCCGCAGCGGCGAACTGGTGTCACGCCTGTCGGCCGACAGCGAATTGCTGCGTGGGCTGATCGGCAGCACCATGTCGGTGGCCTTGCGGAGCGTGGCAACGGTCATTGGCAGCGTGGTGATGTTGTTCGTCACCAGCCCGCGTCTGGCCGGCTTCACCTTGATCGGCATCCCGCTGGCGGTACTGCCGATCGTGCTGGGCGCACGCCGCCTGCAGAAGATTTCGCGCGCAAGCCAGGACCGCGTGGCCGACGCCAATACGCTGGCGGCCGAAACCCTGGGCGCCGTGCGCACCGTGCAGGCGCATGCGCGCGAGCGTTACGAAAGCCAACGTTTCAGTACGGCACTGCTGACCGCCATCGACACCGCAAAGGTGCGCATCCGCACCCAGGCCACCGTGACCGCAGTGGCGATCATGCTGATCTTCGGTGCGATCGTCGCGGTGTTGTGGCTGGGCGCGCACGATGTGATTTCTGGCCGCATGACGCCCGGCACGCTGGGCCAATTCGTGCTGTACGCGCTGATCGGCGGCGGTTCGGTCGGTGCACTGGCCGAGGTCTGGAACGAGTTGCAGCGTGCCGCCGGCGGCATGGGCCGGGTGAGTGAATTGCTCGACGAACAACCGCTGATCGTGGCGCCGGCCACGCCGCAGGCCTTGCCGCAGCCGCTGCGCGGCGCGATCCATTTCGACCAGGTGGTCTTCCATTACCCGCAACGCCCGGACGCGCCGGCGCTGGACGGGTTCGACCTGCATGTCAGCCCCGGCGAAACCGTGGCGCTGGTGGGTCCGTCCGGAGCGGGCAAGAGCACGGTGCTGTCGATGCTGCTGCGTTTCCACGACCCGGTCAGCGGCAAGGTGCGCATCGACGACATCGACCTGCGCGACGCCGACCCGGTCCTGCTGCGCGAGCACATCGCGCTGGTACCGCAGCAACCCACGTTGTTTGCCGCCAGCGCCGCCGACAACATCCGCTACGGGCGCCTGCACGCCAGCGATGCCGAGGTGGAAGCGGCGGCGGCGGCGGCCGAAGCCGATGTCTTCATCCGCGCCCTGCCCCAGGGCTACGCCAGCGAACTCGGCGAGCGCGGCACGCGCCTGTCCGGCGGCCAGCAGCAACGCGTGGCGATTGCGCGTGCGCTGCTCAAGGATGCCCCGATCCTGCTGCTGGACGAAGCCACCAGCGCGCTCGATGCGCACAGCGAGCGCGCCGTGCAGCAGGCGCTGGAGCGGCTGATGGAAGGCCGCACCACGTTGGTGATCGCGCACCGCCTGGCCACCGTACTCAAAGCCGACCGCATCGTGGTGATGGATGCCGGCCGCATCGTCGCGCAGGGTACGCATGCGCAGTTGATCGCCGAAGGCGGTCTGTATGCGGAGCTGGCGCGGCTGCAGTTCATCGACCAATGAGCCCCGCCAGGCGCCGTGGTTCCAGCGATGGCACCAGGCGCACCTAGCGAAACGACTGCGCTCACCGCGATGCGGGCGCGCCGGTGCTCGGAATCGGCATGCACCGCTCGTACACTGCGGTTACCGCGGCTCGTCCATCCTCGCCGGACGAGTTGCCGCTGCAATCGCTAGCCCCACTTCGCCTGTCTGGTCTCACCGGCCACGCCGGCCGTGCGCTCCCACGCAATCCGATGTGACCCCATGCCGCGCCCCAGAACCACCCTTCGCCAGCTGAGCTATTTCGTCGCGCTGGCAGATACCGGCAGCTTTACCCGCGCCGCCGAGCAGATGGGCGTCTCGCAGCCATCGTTGTCGCAGCAGATCCGCGCATTGGAAGCGATCATCGGCGCGCCGCTGTTCGAGCGCGGCACGCAGGCGATCCTGACCCCGCTGGGGCGCGATCTGCTCGACCGCGCACGCAGCATCCTGCTCGATGTCAACGATCTGGAAGAGGTCCGCGCCACCGCCGCCGATACCTTGATCGGCACCATCCGCCTCGGCGTCTCGCCCACGCTCGGCGCCTATCTGATGCCCAGCCTGGTGGCACGTTTGCATCGCGAGCATCCGGCCCTGCGCGTGCATGTGCGCGAAGGCCTGCCAACCGCACTCGCCGCCGACCTGAGCAACGGCACGCACGATCTTGTCCTCGCGCAACTGCCGGTGGCCGGCCGCGGCCTGCACAGCGAGCGGCTGTTTCGCGAATTGCTGCATGTGGCCATGGCTGCCGATCATCCGCTGCGCACCAAGGCCTGCATCACCCCGGCCGACCTGCGCGGCGCCAACTTGCTGACCTTGATGCCGGAATACCGATTGGCAGAACAGGTTGCCGCGATCGCCATGGATGTGGGCGCCAATGTCTTGCGCGATTACGAAGGCACCAGCCTGGACGCGATCCGCCAGATGGCCGGCATGGGCATGGGTCTTGCCTTGCTCCCGGACCTGTACGTGCGCCAGGAAATCCGCGAAGGCGACGACGTGGTGGTTCGGCCGGTCAAAGGCGGGCGCTACTATAGGGAGATCGGTCTGCTCTGGCGCCAGGATGCCGGTCGCGCACCGGCCTTCGGTTTGATCGCCAATCTGCTGCGCGCGGTGGCTGCATAGGAAAATCCTATGTGCCGAATAAGCGCCATGGCCTTGTTTGCGGGCCGGCAACTCGTCAATGCTTCACTGAACTCATCAACGGATATCGAATGGCGGCCAAGCGGATTGGATGGCGGGAAGCGGCGAGCTGGCTGACGGAAATTGTCGGACCGGACATGCCGTATGTGCGCCTGACCCTGGTGTACGGCGTTGCGATCAGCCTGCTCTCGCTGGCCACGCCGATCTCGGTGCAATTGCTGATCAACAGCGTTGCCAACACCGCGCTGCCCACGCCGCTGTGGACGTTGTCCGGCCTGCTGCTGGGCCTGCTGTTGCTGTTGGCGGCACTCAGCGCGATGCGGGTGTGGGTGATGGCGCTGTTCGAACGTCGCCTGTTCGCACGCGTGGTGGCGGAGATCACCGTGCGCGCGGTACATGCACAGAACCCGTTCTTCGCCGACCAGAACCGCGGCGATGTCTTCAACCGCTACTTCGATCTGGTGGTGGTGCAAAAGGCAGTGCCCAGCCTGGCGGTCGGTGCATTCACCATCGTGCTGCAGTCGGCGGTCGGCTTGATCGTCACCAGCTTCTATCACCCGTTTTTCCTCGGCTTCAACGCGCTGCTGCTGCTGACCATCTTCTCGATCTGGATGATCTGGTCGCGCGGCTCGATCCGCTCGGCGGTCGAACTGAGCCAGGCCAAGCACAATGCCGCGCATTGGCTGGAAAGCGTCGGCGGCTCCAACGGGTTCTATAAATCCAGCCGCCATCTCAACTTTGCGATGGATCGCTCGGAAAAGGTGACCGCCGACTATGTCGACCGGCATCGGCGCCATTTCCGCTACACCTTCACCCAGACGCTGGCGTTCCTGCTCACCTATGCGGTCGCCAGCGCGGCGCTGCTGGCACTGGGCGGCAGCCTGATCCTGCGCGGCGAGCTATCGATCGGCCAGCTGGTGGCAGCCGAGCTGATCCTGAGCGCGGTGTTCTACGGCATCGCACAGTTGGGCAGCTACCTGGACATGTTCTACGACCTGGTGGCCAGTGCGGAGGAATTGTCGCTGCTGTACGCCATCCCCCAGGAGCGCCCGGTGCTTGCCGCCGGCGAGGCGCCGCGCAACAGCGGGGTACGCCTGGATGGCGTGGTGATCGAGGGCGCGCGTTTCGATTTCGCGCTGGAAGCCGGCGAGCAGTTGGTCACGCTGGCCGATGGCGGCGCCGAGCGCCTGCTGGCCATGGTGCTCAAGCGCCACGTGGTTCCCGACCGCGGGCTGGTGATGGTGGGCGGCGCGGACATGGCCACCTTCGATATGTACCTGCTGCGTTCGGAAGTCACCGTGCTCGACCGCCCGACCATCGTGGAGGTCACCATTCGCGAATACCTGGCGATGGCCTCGGCCGATGTGACGTCCGAAGCGATGCTGCAAGCCATCGACGCGGTGGGCTTGCGCGCGCGCATCGCCGCGTTGCCGCAAGGCCTGGACACCCGGCTTGCCGCGTCCGGGTTCCCGCTGTGGATCGGCGAGGTCATGGCGCTGAAGCTGGCCAATGCACTGTTGGTGCGCCCGCGCGTGCTGATGCTGTCGCAGCTGTACGACCTGATCCCGGCCGAGCGACTGACCCAGGTTCTGCGACGCTTGAAGGATGCAGGAACCACCGTGCTGCTGTGCACCGGGCGGCCGGAGGACATCACCCTGGATGGCTGGTTCCGGCTGGAGCCGCAGCGCCAGCAACGCTACGCCACACGCGCCGAGTTGATCGCATCCACGCAGGAGGTGCCGCATGCCGCACGCCCCTGATCGCATGGCGCATTTCCCGACCCTGGCGGCAATGCGACCGCCCAGCATCGCCAAGGCGGTCGCCTGGATGCTGTTGATCGGCATCGGCATCGCTGCGGCGATCCTGGCACTGGCGCCGTGGGTGCAGACCGCCAGCGGCAAAGGCCAGGTCGTGTCGCTGGATCCCAGCGACCGGCAACAACCGGTCACCGCCTTCGTGCCGGGCCGCGTCGAGCGCTGGTACGTGCATGACGGCCAGCATGTTGCCAAGGGCGACCCGATCGCGCGTGTCGGCGATCTGGACCCGGACCTGCTCACCCGCCTGGCCAGCGAGCGCGCGCAGGCGCAGGCGGAAATCGCCGCCATCCAGCAATCGCGCGCGGTGGCCAGCATCGATGTGGCGCGCAGCAGGCAATTGCTGGCCGAAGGCCTGGCCGGCCGCCGCGACTACGAGCTGACCCAGATCAAAGTAGCCGAAGCCGACGCCAAGCTGGCCGAATCGCGCGCCAAGCTGACCCGCATCGACATCCAGTTGAATCGCCAGTCTGCACAGCTGGTGCGCGCCCCGCGCGACGGCCGCGTGCAGCAGCTCAATGCCGCCAGCGGCAGCGCCATGGTTTCGCCGGGCACCGTGCTGGCGGTGATCGCGCCGGAACGGGTGGAACGCGCGGTCGAGCTGTACATCGACGGCCGCGACGTGCCGCTGATCCGTCCCGGCCGTCCGGTGCGGCTGGAATTCGAAGGCTGGCCGGCGATTCAATTCAGCGGTTGGCCGTCGGTGGCGCACGGCATGTTCGACGGCCGGGTGCGCGCCATCGACCCCAACGCCGCGCCCGATGGGCTGTTCCGCATTCTGGTGGAGCCGATGCCGGGCAAGCCGGCGTGGCCGGCGCAGGAATTCGCCCGCCAGGGCGGCAAGGTGCGCGGCTGGGTGCAGGGCGAAACGGTCAAGGTCGGCTACGAGCTGTGGCGCCAGCTCAACAACTTCCCGCTGGAATTCGGCCGGCGCCCGGCTGCGGCCACGCAGGAAGACGGCAAGGCCAAGCCGGCCGCACCCAAGTCCGAAGACGAAGCGACGGGCAAGAAATGATCGGCCGTCTTGTCGTCCTGTTGATCGCACTCTGCCCCGGTGCGGTATTCGCCCAGGCCGCTGCGCTGACGCTGGATGAGGTGCTGCAGTCGTCGGCACGCTCGGCACCGCAGATCGTCGAAGCGCTGGCCAAGGTGCGCCAGGCCGAAGGCAAGGGCCTCTCGGCCGATGGCGCCTTCGACACGGTGTTCGACATCGAAGGCCGCTCGCGCGAGGCCGGCTATTACGACGGCAGTACGATCGAAACCGGGGTCAAGCGGCCGTTCGAAGAGAACGGCGGCTATTACTACGGTGGCTACCGCTCCTCGCGCGGCTCCTTCCCGATCTACGAAGACAAGTCCTATACCGATCGCGGCGGCGAAGTGAAGGTCGGCGCGCTGTACGCGCTGCTGCGCGACCGCGTGATCGACGAACGCCGCACCAAGCGCAGCATCGCCAGCACCGACATCGATGTGGCCAAGTACGAGGCGGAAATGGTGGCCATCGGCGTGCAGCGGCGCGCAGTGGATGCCTACCAGAACTGGGTCGCCGCCGGGCTGAAGTTGCGCGCCTACAACGAGCTGCTGCAACTGGCCGAGCAACGCCGCAATGCGATTTCGCGCCAGGTCACGCTCGGTGCGCGCCCCACCATCTTGCTGACCGAAAACGACCAGAACCTGGTGCGCCGTCGCGCCTTGGTGGTCCGCTCGGAACAGGACTTCGCCAACGCGGCCAACGCCTTGTCGCTGTATTTGCGCGACGACGCCGGCATGCCGCTGGTCGTTTCCGCCGAACGCCTGCCGGCCGACACCTCGGCGCTGGAAGGACTGGCCGGCGCCAGCAAGATCACCGCGCCGGTGGAGCGCCCGGACTACCGCGCCGTGCTGACCCGCATCGACCAGGCCACCGCGCGGCTGATGCTGGCGCAGAACGATCTCAAACCGCGCCTGGATGTCAGCGTGGAAGTCAGCAAGGATCTGGGCCCGCCTGGCGTCGGCGGCCCGAACCGGTCGCTGACCGACGCCATCATCGGCTTTCGTTTCAGCGTGCCGCTGGAAAACCGCGCCGCCCGGGGCCGCGTGGCCGAAGCGCGCGCCGAGATCGAAGCGTTGGATCAGCGCAGCCGTTTTCTGCGCGACCAGATTTCGATCGAGGTCGAATCGATCGTCATTTCACTCAATGGCGCCGAACGGCTGGCCAAGATCGCCGATGAGGAACGCGGCCTGGCAGACCGCCTGGCGGCCGCCGAGCGGCGGCGCTTCGAGCTGGGCTCGGGTGACTTTTTCCTGGTCAATCAGCGCGAGGAAACCGCCAACGACGCGCGCGTACGCCTGATCGATGCGCAGGCACGCATCGCCTCCGCGCGTGCCGAACTGGCGGCGGCCACCGCCGACCGGGATGCCTTGCAGCTGAGTCGTTGATGGGTCGGCTGCGCGTCGGGCGGACGCGGTGATGCCGGGCAATTGCGCGGTTGTGCGAGCGACCTCGCGATGCCGCTGCTTGGCATCCTGTGGGTTGAAGCAAAGCCTCCGCAGCGGACGCACTCAACCGCCACGCAGGTGGCTGGCTGTCGTGTCCAGCGACGCTTCAGCGCCCTTGAAGCCTTGTCGAACCCGAGGCTGCAGCTGTCTGCTCCCTCGCTGCTAGGCAGCCGCCTCTGCAACGCACGCGTGCACGGCAGCTTGTCGACGTGAAAAATCACGTCGTCGCCTCGCCTCGCCTGACGAGCTCAACCAACAGGTCTGCATCCCTTACCGCATGACGACGTTTGGATAACACCTGCGTGCGCATGCTCGCGGTACCGGCCCGCGCGCCGGGCGTGCGGATCCATCGCGATCCGCACTGCAACCTTAGGAACTTTCGGAGGTGCGTATGTCTTTCCGGCAATTTCCCGCAATCGGCGCAGATGGCGAGCCTTACGTCATCATCGAATTTCGCGACGAGCAACAACCCCGCGCAACCCCACAGTCGGCGCCGCGTTACGAGCTTCCCGATGGCCGACATCTGCAACGTCAGGGGCAGCGCTTCGTCACCGACGGCGGTGAGCTGCGCCTGTCCGCACTATAGGAACGGCCCCAAGACCTCGCGCGTCGTCATCTTGCAGCGTTGGGCGGCGCGGGGTGTACGAGGAGAAGATGCCGATTCAGGGACGCGACTGCCAAAAACGACGACGTCGTCCAGCTCGCCACCTCAAACGGCACTGGTCAATTTTTGACCAGCCACCGCACACCCCTTGCGCTGCAAGGGCTGCGCGCAGTTATCCACATGCTTGTGCAAGTTTCATCCACACCCTGTGTGGATGAAACGATGGCGATGGGAACGGGCTTCGTTGCGCCACTAGTCACCGGAACGCTCCAGCACCCGACCGATCCCACTGCGATCGATCTCGCTCGCTGCTTGCGCCAATGCCGCACGATCGCTTGCCACCTCGAAGCCGATACGGAAATGCAGCTCGCCAACCGGCGTGCGCGATGAGTGGATCGACGACAGGTTCACCCCATGCCGCTCAAACACATGCAACAAGGCACGCAGCGAGCCGGGCTGGTCTTCGGGCAGATACACGCTCAAAGTCAGCGGTTCGGTGAGATCGGCCAGCAGATAGCCCACGCGCTCGTAGGTGTAATTGCCTGCCGCAAGCGCGTCGTGCTGCAGGGCTTGCGCGTTGTCGTGCAGGAATTGGGTGCGGAACTGCGCACGCGCGGCATCGTCGCCCTGCCCGACCAGGGCGCGCAGCTGCTGCAACTGCAGCAGCAACCGGTCGAGCATCTCGCCCACATACGGGTTACCGAACTGGATGTCTTCGTAGATCGAGGGATTGAGCGAAAGAATACGCGCGATCACTGCGGTATCCAGTTCGAACGACGCCGAGCGGTACGGCATCAGCGCGCGCAGCTCGCCCAGCAGCGGTGCGTAGTCGCGCAAGGTGCCGGCCTGCGCCAGGTGAGTGGCGTGCACCATCGCCTGCACCAGCGCCATCACGCGGTCGTGGTGCTCTGGCGTTGCGTACACGCATTCGGCCTGCAGCGCGCTGCACAAGCTCTGCACCCATGCCGACCAGTGTCGCAGCCGCGCTTGGCAGACCACCATCACGCGCCCTTTCAAGGTCGGTGATTTTGGCGGTGCGGTCATCGGATGCAGGCCGACCACGTCCGCCTGCGAGGTCAGCATTGCAGCGACCGGTGCCTGTTTGATCGAGGTGACATCCAGCCACAGCTGCGCTGCGGCGCGTGCGCCGGTGAGTTCCACATACCGCTCGATCAATGCGGCAGTGTGGCGAATCGGCGCGGCGAACATCAGCACGTCGGCACGCTGCGCCAGCGTGGCCTCATCCATGCTGTCGCTGTCGGCCGGATCGGACCCGATCACTTCCAGCTGCATGCGCGTGCGCAGGAACTGTGCCAGCCAGCGCCCGTACGCACCGGCGATGCCGACGATGCCGACCACCGGCTGTGCGATCATGCCAAGCGCTCGACGGCAAATCGTGGCGTTGCGGCAAGTGCGGCCGGCGCCGCGGCCAGCACGTCGAACTCCTCGAACCCCGCAGCCAGGGTCGCTTCCAGCGCGCTGTGCACGCCGCTGAGTGCGTGGCCCACCGCCTGCTCGAATGGCACGTCGCGCAACAGCAGGCCGATCAGCAGCGCCATCAGCACATCGCCGGTACCGGCAACATCCACAGGCAGGTGCGGGCTGGCCCAGCGATACACCGCCGTGTCGCTGACCGCCAACGTCACCAGCTCACCCGCGGCACCGGCCACGCTGTGCGCAAGCACCCACTGCGGCCCACGTGCCAGCAATGCGCGCGCGGCGACGATGGCATCGTCCTGTTCCAGGCTCGGCAAGCCGGTCAACCGCCCCAACTCGAATGCGTTGGGCGTCACCAGCCAGGCGTGCGGCAGCAAACGCTCGGCGAACACGCGCTCCAGCCCGGGTTCCACATACGGGCCGGTGTACGTGTCGCCAATCACCGGGTCCAGGCAGTAGCGCAGCTGCGGGGCCTGCGGCAAGGTCTGCGCCAGCCAGTCGGCGAAGGCTTCGCCGTTGGCCAGGCTGCCGAAATAGCCGGACACCAGCATGCGTGCACGCTGCGGCAGGCCACGTTCGGTGGCGCCCAGCAGCAAATCCGCCAGCCAGTCGGCCGGCAGGATGCGCCCGCGCAGGGTGGCGTAGAACGGCGCGTTGCTCAGCAGGGTGGTGGGCACTTCGGCCACACGCAGTCCCAGCGCGCGCAGCGGCGGCACCGCAGCGCTGTTGCCGGCATGGCCATAGACCAATTGCGATTGCACCGAAATCACGTCGATCGGCGAAGGGCCATCCGGACGCTGGCGGCGACCATGGACGAGGTGGCTGTCGGTTGCATCGCTCATGCGGGCGGCCGTGCTGGAAAAGAGGGCACCGATTATCCGCATAACCTTGCAAGGATGTCGTGGATGAACGACGTCACCGGCAGTTTTGGCAATACCGTCGTTGAGCAAGGTCAGACGCTAAAAGGCGCTCGGCCGATGCTGCAGGCCAATGGCCCGACCGCACGATCAGGGCTTGGCTTTGCTCGCGTTGCGAGCAACAACGTGCTGCGCCTGAAGGCAATGGCAACGCTTCAAAGACGCACGTGCGATGGGCGGAGATGTCGCTGGGAATCTCACGCGGCGGCGCTAATGAAACGCACGCGCGGCTGGCCCGGCAATTCTCGCGCTGACATCGCGTTCCATCCGCAACTCGACACATTGGCCGCATCGCGGGCGGCCGTCGGAGCAGCCCCAAAAATAGCCCGACGCGCAGCAAGCCGCATGCCGGGCCATCGTGACATCACGCCGCCTGGGTCAGGACGTCATCCGATCCCAAAACCCCTTGACGCCATCGATGAAGGTGGCCGACTTGGGCGAATGCTTGCGTGCATCCTCACCGGTGAACGTCGCTTCGAACTGCTGCAGCAGTTCGCGCTGATCGGCGGTGAGATTGACCGGCGTTTCCACCACCACGCGGCAATACAGGTCGCCCTCGCTGCGGCTGCGCACCGAGCGCACACCCTTGCCGCGCAGACGGAACAACTTGCCGGTCTGCGTTTCGGCCGGGATGCGGATTTCCGCTTCGCCGCCCAGGGTTGCCACCCGCACGGTATCGCCGAGCGCCGCCTGCGAAATGCGGATCGGCACCTCGCAATGCAGATCGTCGCCGTCGCGCTGGAAGATCGCATGCTCGCGCACGCGCACTTCCACATACAGATCGCCCGGTGGCGTGCCGGCCGGGCCGGCCTCGCCTTCGCCTGCAAGACGAATCCGGTCGCCGGTATCCACGCCGGCGGGCACCTTGATCGACAGCACCTTGTCTTCTTCCCCCCGTCCGGCACCGTGGCAGGTCTTGCAGGGGTTCTGGATCAGCGTGCCGCGCCCGTCGCAATGCGGGCAGCTCTGCTGCATGGCGAAGATGCCGCGCTGGATGCGGACCTGGCCGCGCCCATGGCAGGTGCCACAGGTCTCGACCTTGCCGTCTTCCGAACCGCTGCCATGGCAGGGCGCGCATTCGATCAGCGTGGGAATCTCGATGCGGCGCTCGATACCGGCGACGGCTTCTTCCAGATCCAGTTCCAACACGTAACCGACGTCGGCGCCACGTCGCGCAGCGCGCGGACCGGCGGCGCCACCGCCGAAAATATTGCCGAAGATATCCCCAAAGATATCCCCCATGTCCGGGCCACCCGGCCCGCCACCACCGCCCATGCCGTGCTCGAACGCCGCATGGCCGTGCGCGTCGTAGGCGCGCCGCTTATTGCCATCGGACAGCACTTCGTAGGCTTCCTTGCATTCCTTGAACGCCGCTTCGGCAGCCGCATCGCCAGGATTGCGGTCCGGGTGGTGCTTCATCGCACAACGCCGGTACGCCTTCTTCAGCTCCTCGTCGCTGGCGCCACGGGCAACGCCCAGCACTTCGTAGTAATCGCGTTTGCTCATAAGCCGGGATTCGGGATTCGTGATTTGAGATTCGTTGAAACGCAAAAGCGGACAGCGTGTGCTGTTCCGCCCTGGCGACGCGACGCGTAAAGGATATCGGAATGGGGAACGGCTAGCTTTAGCGCTTGCCGATCCCCACGCCCGACTCCCAAATCACGGCTTACTTCTTGTCGTCCTTGACCTCGGTGAACTCGGCGTCCACTACGTCATCGGCGGCCTTGGAGGCCTGGGCGTTGCCGCTGGCCGCATCGGCGTTGCCGCCCTGCTCTGCTGCCGCAGCTGCTGCGTACAACGACTGGCCGGCTTCTTCCAGCGTCTTGGTGCGCGCTTCGATCTGCGCCTTGTCGTCGCCCTTCATGGCGGTTTCCAGATCCGACAGCGCCGCTTCCACCTTGCCGATCACATCGCCACCGACCTTGCTGCCATGCTCGGTGATTGCGGTACGGGTAGCGTGAATCAGACCATCGGCCTGGTTGCGGGCCTGCACCAGCTCCTGGAACTTCTTGTCTTCTTCGCGGTTGGCTTCCGCGTCGGCGACCATGCGCTGGATCTCTTCATCCGACAAACCCGAACCGGCCTTGATCTCGACCTTCTGTTCCTTGTTGGTCTTCTTGTCCTTGGCCGACACGTGCAGGATGCCGTTGGCGTCGATGTCGAAGGACACTTCCACCTGCGGCATGCCGCGCGGCGCCGGCTCGATGCCGGACAGGTCGAACTTGGCCAGCGACTTGTTGAAGCGGGCCTGCTCGCGCTCACCCTGCAACACGTGCACGGTCACGGCAGACTGGTTGTCTTCGGCGGTGGAGAAGGTCTGCGAGGCCTTGGTCGGGATCGTGGTGTTCTTTTCGATGATCTTGGTGAACACGCCGCCCATGGTCTCGATGCCCAGCGACAGCGGGGTCACGTCCAGCAGCAGCACGTCCTTGACGTCGCCGGCCAGCACGCCGCCCTGGATCGCCGCACCCACGGCCACGGCTTCGTCCGGGTTGACGTCCTTGCGCGGTTCCTTGCCGAAGAAATCGGCAACTGCCTGCTGCACCTTCGGCATACGGGTCTGGCCGCCGACCAGGATCACTTCGTTGATGTCGCTGGCGCGCAGGCCGGCGTCGTTCAACGCGGTGCGGCACGGCTCGATCGACTTCTTGACCAGGTCTTCCACCAGCGCTTCGAGCTTGGCACGGGTCAACTTGATGTTGAGGTGCTTGGGGCCCGAGGCATCGGCGGTGACGTACGGCAGGTTCACTTCGGTCTGCTGGCTGGACGACAGCTCGATCTTGGCGCGCTCTGCGGCGTCCTTCAGGCGCTGCAGCGCCAACGGATCCTTGCGCAGATCGATACCCTGATCCTTGTTGAATTCATCAACCAGGTACTCGATGACGCGGTTGTCGAAGTCTTCGCCGCCCAGGAAAGTGTCGCCATTGGTGGCCAGCACTTCGAACTGCTTCTCGCCATCGACTTCAGCGATTTCGATGATCGAGACGTCGAAGGTGCCGCCGCCCAGGTCGTACACGGCAATCTTGCGGTCGCCGCCGTTCTTGTCCAGGCCATAGGCCAGCGCTGCGGCGGTCGGCTCGTTGATGATGCGCTTGACGTCCAGACCGGCGATGCGGCCGGCATCCTTGGTGGCCTGACGCTGGCTGTCGTTGAAGTACGCCGGCACCGTGATCACCGCCTCGGTGACCTTCTCGCCGAGGAAGTCTTCGGCGGTCTTCTTCATCTTTTCCAGCACGCGCGCGGAGATTTCCTGCGGCGCCATGCGCTTGCCGTCGCTGGTCTGCACCCAGGCGTCGCCGTTGTCGTGCGCCAGGATGCCGTACGGCACGTGCGAGATGTCCTTCTGCACTTCGCCGTCGGTGAACTTGCGGCCGATCAGGCGCTTCACCGCGTAGAAGGTGTTCTTCGGGTTGGTCACGGCCTGGCGCTTGGCCGAAGCGCCGACCAGCACTTCGCCGTCCTTGGTGTAGGCGACGATCGAAGGCGTGGTGCGATCGCCCTCGGAGTTTTCGATGACGCGGGCCTTGCCGCCGTCCATGATCGACACGCACGAGTTCGTGGTGCCGAGGTCAATACCAATGATCTTGCCCATGGATACGCTCCTGATGATTCTGTAGCTGTGTCCGGCGACGCCGGGTCTGGCTGAGATGTGGGGGTGGTGCGCAGGTGTTCAAGCCACCGGCGCACATCTGTGTTTCATGCCTGCGCCTGGCAGTTCAGCCGGCGCTGCGGTTCAGTCGTGCTTGGCCACGACCACCAGGGCCGGGCGCAGCAGGCGGTCGTTGAGCAGGTAGCCCTTCTGGAACACCTGCACCACATGGCCCGGCGCGACGCCCTCGGCCTCGCCCTGGCTGATCGCCTGGTGCTGGTCCGGGTTGAACGGCTGGCCGACCGGATCGAGCAGGGTCAGGCCGTTGTCCGCGGCCACCTTGAGCAATTGCTTGTAGGTCATGTCCAGGCCATCGCGCAGCGGGCTGGGCTCGGTACCGGCGGCGGTGAGTCCCGCGTCCAGGCTATCGAACACCGGCAGCAGCTCGCCGAGCAGCTTCTCGTTGGCGAACTTGCGCGCGTTTTCCACGTCGCGGGCGATGCGCTTGCGCTGGTTTTCCAGGTCGGCGCGCTCGCGCAGGGCGTCGGCCTTGACCAGGGCGATCTCGCTGCGCAGCGATTCGATCTCGGCCTTGAGCGGATCGGTCTCGGGTGGATTCTGGGACAGGTCTTCGGAGTCGAATTCGGGGTGGTCTTGGTTCATGTGCAGTTCCCGGGCAAGCGGAACGCCCGCCCCAACGTCACCCCGTATATGGGCGCCTGCGCGCGTTTCAAGCAAACACGATCGCGCCGATCGATGCCGGTTATCGCGTGCCGGGCGACTGCATGGCCGCGCCCAGCACGTCGGCGGCGGTCTGCACCAGCGGAATCAGCCGGTCGTAGGCCATGCGTTTGGGCCCGATCACCCCCAGCACGCCCAGCACCTGGCCATTGGCGGCGTAAGGTGCAGTGACCAGCGAGACGTCTTCCAGCGACACCAT
This sequence comes from Xanthomonas cissicola, assembly GCF_008801575.1. GTDB lineage: Bacteria > Pseudomonadota > Gammaproteobacteria > Xanthomonadales > Xanthomonadaceae > Xanthomonas > Xanthomonas cissicola. Next base: position 31,286 of record NZ_VZPL01000042.1, read on the forward strand.
GCCGGTTTCCTCGCCGATGAAGATGCGCAGGCCCGGCGCCTGGATGGTGCGTTCGAGCAGCTGCAAAATCTCGCGCTTGCTGGCGAAGGCCTCGAACAGTTCGCGCAGGCGATCCAGGTCCGACAGGTCCTGCACGCCCATCAGCCGGGTCTGCCCGGCCATCACCATGTCGTCGGCATCGGCCGGCACCAGCGCCTCGCTGGCCAGCTCCACGCTGTGCGCCAGCAGTTGTTCCATCTCGCTCTTGGCCATGCGCAGCTCGCGCAGCAGGCAGGCGCGGATGTCGGCCAGCGCGCGCCCGGCGAACTGCGCATTGAGGTAGTTGGCCACCCGTTCCAGCTCGGCCGGCTCGTAGGCGCGCCGCGGCTCGATCACCCGGTTCTGCACCTCGTTGTCGGCAAACACCAGGATCGCCAGCACGCGGCGCGCATCCAGCGCCACGAAATCGATATGCCGAAACGCGAACTGCTCCCGGCGCGGCGCGCTGACCACGCCGACGAAGTGGCTCATCGCCGACAGCATCTGCGAGGCGCTGCCCAGCAACGATTGCGTGCCGTTGCCGCTGGCCAGCTCCGCGCGCAGGCGGCGTACTTCCTCTTCGCCGGGCGGCTGCATCTGCACCAGGCTGTCGACGAACACCCGGTAGCCATGCGCGGTCGGCACGCGTCCGGCCGAGGTATGCGGAGAGCTGAGCAGGCCCACGTCTTCCAGGTCGGCCAGGATATTGCGGATGGTGGCCGGACTGACGTCCAGCCCCGCATGCTGGGCCAGCGTCTTGGAGCCCACCGGCTCGCCGTCGCGGATGTAGCGCGCAATCAGTGTGCGCAGCAACTGACGGGCGCGGGGGTCGAGCATTGGGGACTGGGACGCGCGCATGGGATCATCCGGTGAGACAGCGCATAGATAATGTCTGGCCCCGGGGATGGCAAGCATCCGATTCCCCGTTTGCCCCTGCCACCCTAAGCTTCCCCAAAGCGTTCACACTCGACCTCATGCTCAGACACCTCTCGATCAAGGATTTCGCCGTTGTCCGTGCCACCGAACTGGAATTCGGGCCGGGAATGACCGTGGTCTCGGGCGAAACCGGCGCCGGCAAGTCGCTGATGGTGGACGCGCTGGGCTTTCTGTCCGGCCTGCGCGCCGACAGCGGCGTGGTCCGTCATGGCGCCGAGCGCGCCGAACTGTCGGCCGAATTCCAGCTGCCAGCCGAGCATCCCGGCCTGGGCTGGCTGGCCGACAACGAACTCGACGACGAGGCGCAATGCCAGCTGCGCCGGATCATCCGCGCCGACGGCGGCTCGCGCGCGTGGATCAACGGCCGTCCGGTCACCTCCTCGCAACTGGCGGAACTGGCCTCGAAGCTGGTCGAAATCCACGGCCAGCACGAGCACCAGGCGCTGATGACCCGGCACAGCCAGCTCGCACTGCTCGATGCCTACGCCCGCAACAGCGCACAGCGCGAGCAGGTGCGCCAGGCCAGCCAACGCTGGCAGGCGCTACTGGACGAGCGCGACGCCCTCTCCGCGCAGGGCGATGTCTCCGACCGGATCGGCTTTCTGGAACACCAACTGGCCGAACTGGAACGCGAGGACCTTGACCCGGCCGCGATTGCCGCACTGGACGTCAATCACCGCCGCCAGGCCCATGCCACCGCGTTGATCGGCGCCTGCGACAGCGTCGCCCAGCAGCTCAACGGCGACGACGGCGCCAGCGCCCTGGGCCTGTTGCAGGACAGCCGCCACGATTTATCTCGCGTGGCCGAGCACGAACCGCGGCTGGGCGAGGTGGACGCGCTGCTGGACAGCGCCGTCATCCAGATCGAGGAAGCGCTGGCCCTGCTCGACCGCGTGCGCGACGACCTGGAGGCCGACCCGGCCCAGTTCGAGGCCATGGAGCGCCGCCTCGGCCGTCTGCACGATCTGGCGCGCAAACACCGCGTCACACCGGACGAGCTGGCCGCGCATCGCGACCATCTGAGCGCCGAAGTCGAGAGCCTGCGCGGCGCCGACGAGCGCCTGCAGCAGCTCGACAAGCACATCGAAACCGCCACCGGCGCCTGGCGCAACGCGGCCGGTGCGCTCAGCGACAGCCGCACCGCCGCTGCCGAGGCGTTGTCGGCCGCGACCACGGCGCTGATCGGCGAGTTGGGCATGGGTGGCGGGCAGTTCCTGATCCAGCTGCAGCCACACGAGAGCGCCCGGCCGGACCCCAATGGCGCCGAACGGGTGGAATTCCTGGTCGCCGCCAACGCCGGGCAGCCCCCGCGCGCCTTGCGCAAGGTTGCCTCCGGTGGCGAGCTGTCGCGCATTTCGCTGGCCATCGAAGTGGCAGCGCTGGGCCTGGACAGCGTGCCCACCATGGTGTTCGACGAAGTGGATTCGGGCATCGGCGGCGCGGTGGCCGACATCGTCGGGCAGAAGCTGCGCGCGTTGGGCGAAGAGCGCCAGGTGCTGTGCGTCACCCACCTGCCGCAGGTCGCCGCCAAGGGCCATGCGCATTACCGGGTCAGCAAGGCGCCGGTGGACGGCATGACCCAAAGCGCGGTCGAACTGCTCGGCCCGCAGGCCCGCCAGGAAGAATTGGCACGCATGCTGGGTGGTGTGGAAGTGAGCAAGGAAGCGCGCGCGGCCGCCCGCAAGCTGCTGCAGAGCGCCTGAGCGGGCGAGTCGGCCGCGAATTCAGACTCCCCCGTTCCTCCGCCGTCTGACAAGGCTCCCTTCCCCCGCCTGCGGGGGAAGGTGCCCGAAGGGCGGATGGGGGCGACATCGCTGCGACGCGACCACGACAGGCGCATGCGATTGTCCCTCATCCGGCGCTGCGCGCCACCTTCTCCCGCCAGCGGGAGAAGCGCGGTCTGGCTGAGCGCGATCTGTCGGCTGCACTGCGAACGGTCGCCCGCCGGCTCCCTCCCCCCGCCCGCGGGGGAAGGTGCCGAAGGGCGGATGGGGGAAGCAGTGCATCGAATGCACCAACCGCCCCACAACGGACAAGGCGGCCGAAGCCGCCTTGTCATTACGCACTAGCGCTAGCTACGCCCCAGCTCAGCGCGCACGCTTCTTGCGCACGTACAGCACCAGCGAGTGCTCTTCCAGTTCATAGCCATGCTTGGCGGCGATCTGGCGCTGCAACGCCTCGATTTCCTCGCTCTCGAACTCGATCACGTGACCGGTATCCACGTCCACCATATGGTCGTGGTGACCGCCGCGATCCAGCTCGTAGACGGCCTGCCCGCCTTCGAAATTGTGCTTCAGCACCAAGCCGGCCGCCTCGAACTGGGTCAGCACGCGGTAGACCGTGGCCAAGCCGATCTCGTCGCCGTGGTCGAGCAGTTGGCGATAGATGTCTTCTGCGCTGAGGTGATGCTGATTGCTCTTCTGTTCGAGCAGTTCCAGGATCCGCATGCGCGGATGGGTCACCTTGAGCCCGACTTTGCGCAGGTCGTGGGTTTCCATACGTTCTCCGTTCATTGGCGATTTAGCGCCAGCTGCCATCAAACGGGTCGCGGCGACCGGCGGAAGTGTATCATCGGCGTGATTTCCTCAGCACTTAATCCCCGATGCGTAATCTCCTGCTGGTCGCCGCCGTTGCTCTTTCCACCGCTGGCTGCGGCATCATCTACAAGCAGCCGATCTACCAGGGCAATCTGATCAAACAGAACGCCGTAGAGCAACTGCAGGTAGGCCAGAGCAAGCAGCAGGTCAGCGCGTTGCTGGGCACGCCCTCGATCCCCGACCCGTTCCATGCCCAGCGCTGGGACTATACCTCCACGCAGCGCGTGGACCGTCTGGCGCGTACCGAGATCAAGAATTTCACTGTGTTCTTCGAGAACGAACAGGTCGTGCGCTGGGAAGGCGACTATTTCCCTTCGCAGGACGAGCAGCTGGCCAAAGCCGCGCCCAAGCAGTTCGGCCGCAACCTGGCACGTGACAAGAAGAAGCAGCGCGGCCGTTGATGCGGTGGCTCTGCGGTGTCGTGATCGCCTGACCGGACCAAAACGCATCCCCTTAAACGGATGCGTTTTTCGTTTTGCCGGATGCCAAAGAGCGCTTCAGTGATCCCGCAGCGCCGGGCCCAGGACCGGTCCGTCGCGCTTGTTGTTGTTGCAGCCTTAGGTCGAGGCGCGCTCGTTCGACCTCATCGAACACATCATGAAGTCTTCAAGACGACGGCCAAAAGCGCTTGGTTTGCGGCGAGACCGAGTACGTCGTCGCAGCGTTGGAAGTCGCTAGCTGTTGGGGCCGGCTTTCTTGCTTGGTCCGGCACGCCTGCGCCGCGCCTCCTTGGGATCCAGCAATAGCGGCCTGAGCAATTCGACCCGGTCGCCGTCGCGCAACACCTGCTCCGGCCGCGCGACCAGCCCGTGCACCGCATGCGCGGCAGGGGCTTGCTGCAACGCCAAACCGGACGTGGCGACGGCTTCGGCCACCGTTGCGCCTTCAGGCAATTCCAGCTGTACCGAGCTGTAGCGATCCGGCCAGGCCAGCACCACTTCGATAAGCATGCCGCCGCGCAACCTAGACGTCGCCGCGATCGGCGACGCGCACGAAATCGTTGACCATGCGGTCGGCCAAGCCCTGAAAGCCCAGCGCCAGCGCCGGGCCAAGCAGCCGCGAGCTGGTCTCCACCTCCAGGGTCAGACTCACCTTGCAGGCGCCCTCGCCCAGCGCCTGGAACTCCCACAAGCCTTCCAGGCGCTTGAACGGGCCGTCGCGCAGGTGCATGACGATGCGCTCCGGGCGCTCGAGGATGTTCTCGGTGGTGAACCAGGTGCGGAACGACCCCAGCCCCAAATCCAGGCGCGCCACAATGTGCGCCTGGTCCTGCTCAAGCACATTGGCAGCGTCGCACCAGCCGAAACGGCGCGGGTAGGCGGCGACATCATTGACCAGATCGAACATGCGGGTGGCGCTGTGTTCGACTAGGGCGCTGCGACGGATGGTAGGCATTCGCTAACTTGTGAAAGACGGAAGATCGTTTGACGACACCGAATCGGCGACAATGGGCGGATGAGCAAGAAACAGAGCAAGGATAAAGCAAACGGCGCGAAGGCCACGAAAACCATCGCGTTGAACAAGCGTGCGCGCCACGAATACCACCTGGAAGAACGCTACGAAGCCGGCCTGGCACTGCAGGGCTGGGAGGTCAAGGCGATCCGCGCCGGCCGCGCCAACATCGTCGACGGCTATGCCTATGTGCGCTCCGGCGAGATCTACCTGATCGGCGCGCAGATCACGCCGCTGATCCAGGCCTCCACCCACACGGTGCCAGTGGAACGGCGCGACCGCAAACTGCTGCTGCACCGGGCCGAGATAGACAAGGTGCTCACCCGCGTGGAGCGCGAAGGCTACACCCTGGTGCCTACCGCGCTGTACTGGAGCAGCAACAAGGTCAAGCTGGAAATCGCCCTGGCCAAGGGCAAACAGAATCACGACAAGCGCGACGCCGCCAAGGACCGCGATTGGCAGCGCGACAAGCAGCGCGTGATGCGGCGGCATAATCGCGATGCGTGAATTGGGAATCGGGAATCGCAACGGCAAGATCCTTTCCCGCAGCGGCAGCGATATAGCCGGCTGAGCACGAGCTGAGGTCGTGGATGCTGGTCGCTTTTACGATTCCCGACTCCCCACTGCCGCTTCCCGAATCACGTCGCTCCAAGCATCCGCATCACATTCGGCACTCCCCTGCCCTGCACATAGCGGTCGCGCTGCAGGTCGGTACAGGTATCCAGCAGCAGTTGCTTAACCCGATCGGGGAAGCCGATGAACTCGCGGCGCGCCGATAGGAAACCCGCCAGCACGCCGGAGACATGCGGTGCGGCCATGCTGGTGCCGCTCATCTCCACCATCAGGCTGGCCGGGTCGCCTGGGTCGAAGTCGTAGTAGGCCGACAGGATCTTCTCCCCTGGCGCGACCACATCCGGCTTGCTGCGGCCGTCGGCAGTCGGCCCGCGCGAGGAAAAATACGACACGCCATAGTTGTGTGGGCTGCTCTTGTGCACCGAGCCGACCACGATGGCGTCTTCCAGGTTGCCCGGGTCGCTGATCGACAGATCCATGTTGGCCGCATACGCATCGCCATCGTTGCGCATCAACCAGGCCAGGCCCTCGTTGCCGGCAGCGATCACCACCAGCACGCCTTGCCGCCACAGCCGGCGTAATTCATTGCACAACGGCGTAAACCCGCAGCCGTAGCTCTCCGGGTCGAAGCAGCCGCCCAGGCTCAGATTGACGCCATGGATGACCAGCTCGCCGGCGCGCTCGTTGATGTCGGCCACCTGCTGCACCGCCTTGATCGTCCACGAGTCGCGGCCGTTTCCGGCATCGTCGAGTACCTTGAAGCCATACAGCTGCGTATCCGGCGCCATGCCGGAAAATTCAAGCGTACGGCCGGGCGTGCCGCTCGCATCCGGGATCGAAGCGCGACACTGCCCGGCGATGATGCCGGCGATATGCGTGCCGTGCCCATGCCGATCGAGCCGGGTAAACGCAGTGCCGTCGGCGCGGGTCAGCCGTTTGGGCGCACCGCGCCGCGTGCAATCCCACTGTGCCACCACGTTGTCGCGCTCACCCTTGAGGAAAAAATGCGGGTGACCGGCCGCGATGCCGGTATCCATCACCGCCCAACCGATCTGCTGCGCGCGCGCGCGATACGCCGTGCGTGCCGCATCGGCATGCAGGACATTGCCCGACACATGGATCAACGCGCGTTTTCCGGCATTGCGCCACACCCGCCGAAAGCCCAATGTGCGATAGCGATCCTGCAGCGATTCGATCTCGAATCGGGTGAGCCGCGCAGACACGAAACGCTGCAGGCTGTCTTCCAGCTCGATCGCCTCATCCAGCGCATCGCCACTCAAGCCGGTGGTGCGCGCAGCGGCTTGGCGCACATGCTGCAACAGCAATGCGCGCGCATCGGCAGGGTCGTTACCCAACACGCGCCGATCCAGCTCGATCAGCACATCGTGTCGGTGCTCCGGGCCATGCGCTTCGAGCTGCTCGCTGAGGTCCTTGATCAGCACTGCATTGGACACCGGCTGATCGAAGCCCACACCCACGGCTTGGCGCACCGCGGCGCGCACCTGCGGAATCGACAGATAGCCCGAAGCCGAATGCGGGTTGTGCTGCCAGTCCGGGTTCAAGCGCGCAGCGGCCAGGTTTTCGAAACGTCCTTTCGCATTGGCGATGTCGTCGGTGAGGTCCGGGTCCAGCGCGATCGGGTCGCGCGTTTCGGTCACATTAATCCAGCGCTGTACGCACTCGGGGAACGGCAGTTTGCGCGTGCCGGTCCAGCGCTTGAACATGCTCCGCACCTGCGGCAACCCCAGTGGCGAGCCCAGGGTGAGGAACAAACTGACCTCGCAGTCGGCCGCCTTCAGCTGGCGCAGCACATCGAAGGCGATCATCGAACCCTGGCTGTGCGCCACCACCACGAATGGCCCGCCGCCTGCACGCAGCCGCTGCGCCAGACTTTCGCGCATCAGCGCCGCACGTTCCGGCACGAAGAACAGGTCATGCACGTCCTGCAACAATGCAGCGGAAATCAGCCGCAGCAACACCCGGTTGATCGCATCGATGGCCCCCTTGACCTGCACGCTGCCGGGCACGGACGCGCCCTGAAGCTCGTCCAGCAGCCGATGCAGATCGGCACGTTCCTGCTCGCTCTGCGCCAGCGCGTCTGCCAACAGGTGCAGGTCCTGTTCGCCCGGCACCAGGCCAAGCGTGCTCAAGGCGCGCTGCACGCTTTGATTGAGCGCCGGACCCACATCGCGCGCATCGCAATTGCCCGGCTCGGCCACTGGATAGCGCTCGCGATTGACCCAGTACGCCAGCCGCGTACGCTCGCCCATGGGCCGCCCGAACAAGGCCTTGTCCCACTGACAACGCAGCACATCAGCCGGCGGCTTGTTGCCGATGCCATGGATGTAGATCACCGTGCGCGCCTTGCCCTGCACGCGGGTCGCCGCGGGCTCCTGGGCCCCGGCCTGCTGCGCACGCGCAGTGCGCGGCCGCGCCGGTTGTTGCGTGCTTGCAGCGGCCTTGCGCGGCAGCGCGCGTGCAGGTTTCGAACGTGGGGGCTTGCCTGTCGCCATCGCTTCGCTCCTTCGTTTGCAGACTGTTCCGTTCGGTACGGGACTGAAGCCACTGTAAGCGTTGCGCATCTCACCACTTGTGACAGGGCGCGCCGATCCCTACACTGACCCGGTCAGCGTTTTACTGCTTTCCCCGGGGGTGCACTGGTTTCGACGGGGGTCGCGAAGTCGCTTGGCGCATGCCGAGGGGGCAGCTTTCCTCGTTAATCCAGCAGCAAACTTTTAGTTGCCAACGATGACAACTACGGTTCGGACTTCGCTATCGCCGCTTAATTGGCTTTAGTTGTAGTTCTACAGCCGCCTAAGGCGAACCCCCGAACCTACTTGTGCCCGTGCTCGTAGGTGTAGGGTCATTATCACGGAACCATCGGTAGTGGCTGCCTGTCAGCTACCGGTCAGATAAAGCAGGCTGGTTTCCAGGTGCGCTTTGCCAACCGTGCTGCCTGGGAACGAGATCTAACGGAGGGCTAAGCATGTAGTGCTGGGGATGGAGTGCTTCCGGACGGCGGTTCGATTCCGCCCACCTCCACCATCTGATCGCGGAAAAGAGCAGTAAGTGCTTGATTCTGCGAAGGTTAGGCCCGGGGTTTGATGTTCAGTTTGAGCCTGCGTTAGGTATCAAACGAGGTATCAAACCCCGTGCCGAAGCCTTATTTTCTGCGCCGCCCTGCTGGGCTCTATGTGCGCTTCTTCGTCCCGACCGACCTCCAATCTCTCGTTGGCTCGCGCTACCTTGTCCGTCCCGTTCGCTTGTCCCTGGGTGATGCTGCCCGTCTGGCCGTAGCACGAACTGCTGTGGCACTCTCGGAAGCATTCGATCGGATGCGGCGGGGGGCAAGCAGCATGAAGGACGATTTGCTGAGCCAGGCTTTGGCCGCATTGCAAGGCAACGAAGCTCGGCCCTACACCATTAAGGTGGGTGGGATGGAACTGTCTGCTGACGGGGCCGAAGACCATGCTCGGCTGCTCGAAGCGTTGAAAAATCTCCCGCTGCCCTCTTCCACCGAAGTGAGGAAGAAGGCCGGACCGTTATTTTCTGAACGCGCAGCCATCCATGTTCGTGAGATGAAACGAGTCGGTCGAAGTGCGACCAACATCTTCGACACCGAATACAGCCTGGGCTTGTTCGTTGCATTGGTTGGCGACAAGCCTGTGGAAGACTACAAGGCCGATGATGTGCGGAGCTTCTTGGAAGCCATCGAGCATTACCCCAGCAACGCGAGTAAAAAGACAGAATTTGCAGGACTGGCTCCTGCTGACATTTTGAGGAAAGCCAAAAAAGGCAATTACGCCAAGCTTGGGATGCGCACGAAGGAAAAGCATCGAGACCGTCTGGCTGCATTTTTTAATGCGTTGGCCAGCGAAGATCTGATCAGCAAAGCACCGCACAAAGCAATTATAAATCGGTCAAAGGCAACCACCGATGAGCCGAGTCGCAATCCATTTTCCAAAGACGAACTCAATGCCTTGTTCGAGCCTTCAACATTTAAAATGTGGGCATCGAAGTATCCTCATCGCTGGTTCGGCACTTTGTTGGGATTGACCACAGGCGCCCGCATTAAGGAAGCTCTGAACAACGCACCACAGATACGCGACACTACCCGCCTCATCATGTAGAGGATCATCTATGCAGCTGACGTTCGGTGACGCTGAGGGCCTGGGCAAGCGCAAGCAGACCCGGCGCGA
>NZ_VZPL01000043.1 GCF_008801575.1 Xanthomonas cissicola
AACGGTTCATGCGTGTGTAGACCGTATGCCAGTTGCCAAAGCGCTTGGGTAGGCCGCGCCATTTGCAGCCATGCTCGGCAACGTAAAGGATGGCGTTGACCACTTGCAGGTTGGTCATGCTGACATTGCCGCGCTGCGCCGGCAGGCAGTGTTCGATCAGAGAAAATTGTGCTGGCGTGATCTCCATGCCCAATAGTTTAATCGCTCGGGCCATTAGTGTTAACAGGCCCTAGTTGCCGCAGATGGCGGCAGCAATCGTCGAACAGCTCCACGGCCAAACTTCGTGCCTGTTGCTGCTGTTGGGTCAGCGCGTCCAACACCTCCTCTTCGGCCTGCAGCGGCGCAGTTGCATCCAGCGGCTGCCCCGGCGGCTGGCGTGCTGCCAGTCGCCACGCGGCCGCATAGACCGGGTCGGGCGCATGCAGCAGAGGCGATTCCACCACTTGCGCCAAGGTAGCGATGGCATCGCGGTGACCTGCCAATGCCAGCGCTTCCAGGTCGCTCACGATGACAGCCACCTCGCGCTCCGCATCCGGCGACAACGTCGGCTGCGTGCCTGCAGGCGCAGCCGCCACGGCACGCTGCATCAGGTCGGCCGCGCGTTGTGCCAGCAGATAGCGCTGGGCATCCACATCGCCACGCGCGGCAGCTGTACGTAGCATCGCCTCGATCTGCAAGGGCGTGTCTGCCACGCATCCGGGACGACCAGACAATCCCGCAATACTCACCGCACCGCGCGCGATCTGCGCAGCCTGTTCGTGCTGGCGTTCGCGGCAGGCGAGTTGCTGCATGGCGGTATCGAACAAGCTGGGCGATGCGCTGTTGGATGGCTGGCGCGATCGGGCGGCGCCCGACGGCGCGCTTGGCGTCATGGGTCGATCCTGGATGCGCTGCGCGTCCGGTGCGTGCAACGCGTGCAGCGACCATGTAAACGCCAGCATCAGCACGATCGCAGCAACCGTGCCCGGCCATGGCCAGGTCGATCGATCGCCTGCCCCATGCGTCGTTTGCAGTCGGCGTGTCATCGCGCCCGGCGCCTCAACGCAGCGCCGCTTCCAGCGCGGCGCGATCGAAGCGCACCGGATTGGCCTGACGCAATTGCTCCAATGCGTTGGCAGCCGCCTGGTCGCGCAATTGCACCTCGATCTGTCCGCGTGCGCTATCCAGGGTTGCCGATCGCCGCGCATCGACACGGATCAGGTGGTAACCCTCCGGGCCACGTACCGGCGCCGACACCTGCCCCACCGCCAGGTCCTGCACCGGCGCGACAAACGCGTCCGCCACATTGCGCAGAAACATCGGCGACAGTTCGCCGCCCTCGGCCGCAGTACTGGCATCGTCGGACTGCCGCATCGCCAGTTCGGCAAACGGTGTGCCGGACTCCAGCTGTTGCTTGAGGCGCTGCGCCCGGGCAAGCGCCTGAGCATCGGTCAGGGGCGTCCCACGCCGCGCCTCGCCCTGCGGCTTCAGCGCCACGAACACATGGCTCAAGTGCACTTCATCGTAATCGTGGGGATGCGCATCGAATTGCGCTTTGATCTGCGCAGCATCGATCTGCGCGCTTTCGCGTGCACGCGTCTGCACGGCCTTGGCCAGGATCGCATCGGTCGCCTGACGGATCCGTGCGGCCACGACCGGGTCGTCCTGCAAATGCGCACGCCGGGCCTGCTCCACCAGCAACAGGCGATCGGCGAAGTCGCGCACAAACTCCGGGTCGGCCGCACTGGCCGGATTGAAATCCTGTGGCAAGCCGGCCAGCGCAAGCGCGCGGTACTCCTGCGCATCGAGCGATTGTTTGCCGATCTGCAGCACCGTTGCCTGGTTGCTGCGGACATCGGATGCGGCAGTGGCGGCCTGCGCCGCTGCCACGCAGAAGATCAGGCTCGCCGCTAGCGCGGCAGGCAACACACGTGGGGAAACCATGAGACAACCTCCGTTAGACAAGAACCGACGGCGGTCAGCGCCGCCGTCGGGTTCGGCCCGTGGGCCAACCAGATGCATCCGTTATTCGTGCTTGCCGCGCGCACGCAGATAAGCGATGGCGCCCTTCGGGTCATCGGTGGTGATCAGGCGGAAGTCCTCGTCGCGCGTAATGAAATCCAGACTGCCGCGATTGTCGGCGGTGTCGCGGCCACCGGAGTAGGAGAAATACAGGTCCGACAAGGCGTAGCAGCACGCGCCGCTGTTCTGATAGAACTTGCCGGCATACGGACCGTCGGGAATGGCCTGGAATACGCCGACGCGATAACCGCGCTCACGAATGAAGTCGGCATCGCTTTGCAACAAGCCACCGAGCTGCTTGACGTTGATCTCCATCGTCTGCTGGCCGTCGTTCATCCACGCCGAGATCGTCTGGCGCACGTTGATCTTGCCGAGCATGTTGGTGGTGAACACCGGAATGCCGACCATGCCGCTACCGTCGGCACGGTAGGCATCGCGACTGGTGTACAGCGTTGCATTGACCTTGGCGGCGACATAGGTGCCGGACGCAACACCGAACGCGCCTTCGGCTGCCCTGCGGACGGCACGCACCGTGGCCGCATCCTTGATGTCGAACACCATCGGAGTGCGCAGGTTGTGCTGCTTGTAATAGGCGAACACGTCATCGACGCGCGGCACGTGATAGCCGGTAATGGTGGTGCGGTTCGGGCTCAACAGAAAGAGCGCGCTGACCTGCGACCAGGGCGTCACCAGGACTGATGGGTTCACGCCCTGGTTGGTGATGGGGTCGTATTTGACGCCGGGGTGCTGCTGCCACACCGTGGTGGTACGGCCAAGGTTGTAGTCGTGCAACAGGACCGGCACACCGTCGCTGGTGAGCTTGACGTCCAACTCCACGCCATCCATGCACTGGTCGTTGGCAGCCTGCAACGCGCCGCGCGAGTTCTCCGGCAGATCGGCGATCCCGGCGTATTTCCCCCATAGGCCGCGATGCGCCAGAACCGTGGTCTTGTCGGCGCCATTGAACAGGATGGCATTCATTTTATTTGCGGTGGAGTCGTTACAGGCTGCCATCGCCAACTGTGGCAGGGCTGCCAATAGCGCAAGCGTTCCAACGAGCCTGCATGCACGGGCCAGCGGATGGGTCTTACAAGAAGTCGTCATGTCTCTCGTATCCAGAAGGAAGGTGCAGCACCAGTGACGAGGACCGATGGGTCGACACCATCGATGCATTCGCCGGACCGCGCCCTCACTCGACCGACCAAAGACGGTGAGCGAGGGCGAGCCGGCCGTGATCGGCGGTCGACTCGGCGGGAAATTTAGTCACTTTCGATGACTTAATTTCTGCGGGCAGATGGCGGTTTGCTACCAACACGCAGCGATGGCGCACGCAGCGAACGACATGTCGAACATGGGCATGCAATGCCGAGTGTCTGGCGTTTCTCAGCAAAAAGAATGCGAAGACCAGGTGGCAGAAGCGGCACGATGCGCACGGCCTACACGGTGCAGCGCACCCGTGCTCGGGCATCACGACGAAGGCGCGGCTGCGCGGGCCAGGACCGCGGCGGTACCGTCGCGCGATCGTCCGGCTGCAGCATCACCAACGAAGCCGCCTCGCCCAAACGCAAAACGCCGGCACTGGGCCGGCGTCTGCGATCACACCAACAATGACGCTGGTCGATCAGTGACCGGACGCACCGCTGGCACCCAGGCCGGTTTCGGCACGGATCTGCTGCGCCTTGAAGGCGGCGCGTTCGTTGGCTGCCTGCGGGCTGCGATCCAGCACGGAGAACAACCAGATGCCCACAAAACCAATCGTCATCGAGAACAGCGCCGGCGAGGTGTACGGGAACGGCGCCGAGCCGGCCGCGTTGCCCAGCGTGTCCACCCACACCGACGGCGACAGGATCGTCAGCACCAGCGAAGAGATCAGGCCGAGGAAACCGCCGATCACTGCGCCACGGGTGGTGCAGTTCTTCCACAACAACGACAGGATCAGCACCGGGAAGTTGGCCGAGGCCGCGATGGCGAACGCCAGCGACACCATGAAGGCCACATTCTGCTTCTCGAACACGATGCCCAGCAGCACCGCGATCACGCCCAGCACCAGGGTGGTGGCACGCGAGACCTTGAGCTCCGAGCCCGGCGCCGGGTTGCCCTTCTTGATCACCGTGGCGTACAGGTCATGCGACACCGCCGAGGCGCCGGACAGGGTCAGGCCCGCCACCACCGCCAGGATGGTGGCGAAGGCCACTGCCGAGATGAAGCCCATGAACACGTTGCCGCCCACGGCGTTACCGACCAGCACCGCCGCCATGTTGGCCGCACCCTTGCCGCCATGGATGGTGCCGGTGGCAACATCGGCGAACTGCGGGTTGGTCAGCACCAGTGCGATCGCACCGAAGCCGATGATGAAGATCAGGATGTAGAAGTAGCCGATCCAGGTGGTGGCCCACAGCACCGACTTACGCGCCTGCTTGGCATCGGGAACGGTGAAGAAGCGCATCAGGATGTGCGGCAGGCCGGCGGTACCGAACATCAGCGCCATGCCGAAGGAAATCGCCGAAATCGGGTCCTTGACGAAACCGCCCGGTCCCATGATCGACAGGCCTGCTTTTGCCGCATCCTCGGGCGAAGCGCCACCGCTGGCCGCGACCGCGGTTTTGACCCGCACGCCTTCGGCAAACAGTGCCTCGAAGCTGAAGTTGAAATGCCACATGATCGCCACGGCCATGAAGGTCACGCCGGTCAGCAGCAGCACGGCCTTGATGATCTGCACCCAGGTCGTTGCGGTCATGCCGCCGAACAACACGTAGATCATCATCAGCACGCCGACCAGGGTCACCGCCACCCAGTAGTCCAGGCCGAACAGCAACTTGATCAGCGCACCGGCACCGACCATCTGTGCGATCAGATAGAACAACACCACCACCAACGTGCCCGACGCCGCAAAGCTGCGGATCGCCGTCGGCGCGAAGCGGTAACCGGCCACGTCGGCAAACGTGTACTTGCCGAGGTTGCGCAGGCGTTCGGCCATCAGGAAGGTCAGGATGGGCCAGCCAACCAGAAAACCGATCGCATAGATCAGGCCGTCGTAGCCGTTGGCCATCACCGCAGCGGTGATGCCCAGGAACGAGGCCGCCGACATGAAGTCGCCCGCGATCGCCAGGCCGTTCTGGAAACCGGTGATGCCACCGCCAGCGGTATAGAAGTCAGCGGCCGACTTGGTCTTGGCCGCTGCCCATTTGGTGATCCACAGGGTGGCCAGCACGAAGAAGCCGAACATGCCGATCGCCACCCAGTTGGTGGGCTGCTTGTCGACCTGGCCCAGGTCGCCGCCGGCTGCCAGTGCGATGCCGGCGGGCATCAGGCCGGCCAGAATCAGGAGAAGGCGCGAAATCTTGCTCATTTGCGGGCTTCCTCCAGGATCTGCGCGGTCAGCTGGTCGTAGGTGCTGTTGGCGCGACGCACGTAGATGGCGGTGATGACGATGGTGAACACCATCACCCCGATCGCGATCGGGATGCCGATCGAGGTCACGCCGGCACCGATCGGCTTGGCGAGGAATTCCTTGTCGAAGGCAATCAGGCCGATGTAGCCGTAATAGGCCAGCAACATCAGTACGGTAAGCGTCCAGCCCAGCGTGTTGCGCTGACGCTTGAGTGCGTGGTACTTCGGATTGGCATCGATCTTGGCGATCAACGCGTCATTCGAGACGGTCATGGTCTGTCTCCTGATAGAGCGCTGGTAAGACATAAGGCGGCGATGCCCGCTCCACCGCAGTGGAGCAGGCCGCCAGTGGCAGAACGCTAGAAGCTGTACTTGGTGGTGAACTGCAACCGCGAGATGTCGCCGCTGTCGCCGTTTTCGGCTTCGCGACGGCCGTACATCAGCTCGGCGCCGACATCCACCTTCGGCAACGGCGAATAGAACACGTTGGCGCGAACGCTTTGCTGGGACTTGCTGGCGAGCCCACCGGTATTGGCCAGCGAATGGTCGTAATTCACGCGCGAGTACATGAGGGTGCTGCGCAGCTTGGCGTTGTAGTCGTGGCGCCACGCCACCCAACCGGCGACCGTGGTGACGGTCTGGATATTGCCGTCGATGTCGATCTCCACATCCGAGCCGTTACCCAGGCCCAGATAGCGTCCCAGGCCCTCGCCGTAGCTGAGCTGGTAACGCAGATCGTTTTTGGAGTTGATGATCCAGCGACCGCCGCCGGCGATGGCGCCGCCGAAGTCGGTGTCGTTGGTCAGCGCGCTGCGGGTGCGGTACTGACGCGCAATGGCCGACAGCCCGAACGTGCCCCAGGTGCCCTTCCAGTTGTAACGCGCGGTCAGGTCCGGCATCGCACCGTGATCCGAGGCCAGGATGGTGTTGCCGCCCTGGTACGGGGTGGTCAGCGTCTCGGGGTTTTCGGCCGACACGCTGAAGGCCCCGCGGGTGTAGCGGATCTGGGTCTGACGGCTGAACAACGCACCGTCGGTCGGTCCGACGATGTCGGCGGCCTCGGGCAGGATCGTGGAATCGATGAAGTTGGACCAGGTCTGGCCGGCCAGCCAGTTGTTCCAGCTCACGTAGGCGTGGCGCAAGGTGCCGCCGTACAGATTGTTGACCTGGTTGGCCAGCGCGTTGCCGAAGAAATCCAGTTCGATGAAGCCGGTGATCTTGTCGCCGTTCTCGGTAACCGTGTCCACGCCCAGGTTGAAGCGCGAGAACTTGGCATGGAAGTCGGTGTCGGTGCTCGAGGCCTGGCCACCGACCGGCGTCTGGGTCGGGATGTACAGGTAACGCCCCACCGCACCTTCAGGCAATGCGCCGTCGGAGGTACGGGTGGTCATGAAGTCGGCCTTGATGAAACCACCGTAACGGAACGTTGTCCCCGCCGCTGCGTTCGGTGTGATGCTGGTCAGCTGGATCGGTCGCTTGCCCGCCGGCACCGCAGGCGCGGCCGGTGCCTGCGCCTGCGCGGCACGCACCTCGGTCACCTGGGTCTGCGTCTGGGCGATCTGGCCCTGCTGTTGTTGCTGCGCGGAGACCAACAGCTGGACCTGACGCTCGAGCTCGGCAATACGGGCTTCCAGCGCCTTTTCCTTGGCCGTTTGCGCGAACGCCACGCCTGGCAGGATGCTGGCCACAAACAAGGCAGCCGCCAACGGATGGCGCACCAGCGGTGCAGTACGGTGTCTCATGAACCCTCTCCCCAATGAAGGCCTCGCGCTTGATGGCGATGCTGTGCGGAGCGTGAGGCAGTCCGCGCTTCGGAGCCTATTCGCCTTTGGTCGTAGCTGCAACGCAGCATTCCGCAAGATGACCGATGGTCGCACCGCAGCACGCCTGGCATGTGCGTTGGCGCACTCACCCCGGTTACGACCATGGTCTAAGGCGCCGTTGACCGCCGGGACAGAATGGATGCGGCACACTGATTGTCTACCGAGGGCAGCCGCAACGCCCTCTTCCGACAAGTTCATCGCAAGTGAGGGTGCCATGGCTGATGTTTATCCCGTCGATCCCGCGTTCGCCGCCGATGCGCGCGTGACGCGCGAGCAGTACGCCGCGCTGTACCGCGAATCGATCGAACACCCCGAGCAGTTCTGGGACAAGGCCGCGCAGCGGCTCGAGTGGTTCAAGCAACCCACCCAGATCAAGGACGTCAGCTACGCGCTGGACGACTTCCATATCCGCTGGTTCGGCGATGGCGAGCTCAATGCCAGCGTCAACTGCCTGGACCGCCAGCTGGCCACGCGCGGCGACAAGACCGCGCTGCTGTTCGAACCCGACAGCCCGGACGCAGCGTCGTACCCGGTGACCTACCGCGAGTTGTACGAGCGCGTCTGCAAGCTGGGCAATGCGCTGCGCAACCTGGGCATCAAGAAGGGCGACCGGGTCACCATCTATCTGCCGATGATCGTCGATGCTGCCGTGGCCATGCTCGCCTGCGCGCGCATCGGTGCGGTGCACTCGGTGGTGTTCGGCGGCTTTGCCGCCAACTCGATCGCCGACCGCGTGATCGATTGCCAGAGCAAGCTGATCATCACCGCCGACGAAGGCCTGCGTGGCGGCAAGAAGATTCCGCTCAAGGCCAATGTCGATGCAGCGCTGAAGATTCCCGGCACCAATACGGTGGAAACCGTGCTGGTGGTGCGCCATACCGGCGGCGCAGTGGAGATGCAGGCACCGCGCGACCGCTGGTTCCATGATGTGGTCGACGGCCAGCCGGCCGCGTGCGAACCCGAGCGCATGAACGCCGAAGACCCGCTCTTCATCCTCTACACCTCCGGCTCCACCGGCAAACCCAAGGGCGTGCTGCACACCACCGCCGGCTATCTGTTGTTTGCCAGTTACACGCATGAAGTAGTGTTCGACCTGCGCGAGGACGACATCTATTGGTGCACTGCGGACGTGGGCTGGGTCACTGGCCACAGCTACATCGTCTACGGCCCGCTCGCCAATGGCGCCACCGCGGTGATGTTCGAAGGTGTGCCCAATTACCCGAACGTGTCGCGCTTCTGGGAAGTGATCGACAAGCATCAGGTCACCATCTTCTACACCGCACCTACTGCGATTCGCGCGTTGATGCGCGACGGTGCGGACCCGGTCAAAAAGACCTCGCGCAAGAGCCTGCGCCTGCTCGGCAGCGTCGGCGAGCCGATCAATCCGGAAGCATGGCGCTGGTATTACGAGGTGGTCGGCGACAGCCGTTGCCCGATCGTGGATACGTGGTGGCAGACCGAAACCGGCGGCATCCTGATCTCGCCGCTGGCCGGCGCGGTCGATCTCAAGCCGGGCTCGGCCACCTTGCCGTTCTTCGGCGTGCAGCCGGCGCTGGTCGATGCCGAAGGCAAGATTCTGGAAGGCGCCACCGAAGGCAACCTGGTGCTGCTCGATTCCTGGCCGGGCCAGATGCGTAGCGTGTATGGCGACCACCAGCGTTTCATCGACACCTACTTCCGCACCTATCCGGGCAGCTACTTCACCGGCGACGGCTGCCGCCGCGATGCCGACGGCTACTACTGGATCACCGGCCGCGTGGACGATGTGATCAACGTCTCCGGGCACCGCATCGGCACCGCCGAAGTGGAAAGCGCGCTGGTCTCGCACCCCAAGGTCGCCGAAGCGGCCGTGGTGGGCTTCCCGCATGACGTCAAGGGCCAGGGCATCTATGCCTACGTCACCCTGATCGCGGGGCAGACCCCGAGCGAGGACCTGCACAAGGAATTGGTCAGCTGGGTGCGCAAGGAAATCGGCCCGATCGCCTCGCCTGATCACCTGCAGTGGGCGCCCGGCCTGCCCAAGACCCGCTCGGGCAAGATCATGCGCCGCATCCTGCGCAAGATCGCCGAAAACGCCCCTGACCAGTTGGGCGATACCTCCACGCTGGCAGATCCGTCGGTGGTGGATTCGCTGGTCAATGAGCGTCTGGCGCGCTGACGCGCTGGGAATGGGGAATCGGGAGCAGGGAATCGGTAGAGCGATTCCCTGGTTGCTGATAGTGCAATTGGGATGGGGATTGGTTGGAAGCGAATCTCCTCTCTGCGCTGCCATCGGCATCAACTGATTTCCTTCAACGCCGTCCCACTCAATTCGTTCTTATCTTCTTTTGCTGTCGTTTGCTGTCTGTGCCTTCGTTAGTTGTTGCTTGCTTGCCTGCTTCTGGCCTCGCGTTTGATTTTGCGATTCCCGATTCCCCACTCCCGATTCCCGGCCCCACCATGACCACCCTGCTAATCGCCGACGACCATCCCCTGTTCCGCGAAGCCTTGCGCGGGGCGGTGCAGCGTGTGATGCCGGGGGTAGAACTGTTCGAAGCCGATAACGTGGATGCGCTGTATAGCCTGGCCGATGCGCAGCCGGACGCCGATCTGTTGCTGATGGATCTCAACATGCCCGGCGCACAGGGGTTCAGCGCGTTGGTGCACATGCGCTCGCTGCATCCGCAGTTGCCGGTGGTGGTGGTCTCCGCACGCGAAGAACCCACCGTGATGCGGCGCGCGATCGACCACGGCGCGTTCGGCTTCATTCCCAAATCCGCCGATTCGGACACCATCGGGCGGGCGCTGGCCACCGTGCTCGATGGCGAGCGCTGGATCCCGGCCGAAGCGCAAAACTTGCCGCCCACCGACAGCGAGGAACGCGAGGTTGGCCAGCGTCTGCGCGATCTCACGCCACAGCAATTTCGCGTGCTGCAGATGCTGGGCGCTGGACGCCTCAACAAACAGATCGCCTACGACCTGGGCGTGTCAGAAGCCACCATCAAGGCGCATGTCACCGCGATCTTGCGCAAGCTCGGCGTCACCAATCGCACCCAGGCAGTGCTGATGGCCGGCAAGCTCGCCATCGATGCCGACGGCATCGTGCTGCCGCCGCCGGAAGAAGACTGACGCGTGCAGGTGTAGGTCTGCGTGCGTTGGGGTTGATCGGTGACGCTTGGTCGCGTCATGGCGCGCTCCTGCCTGTGATCCCGCTACCTCGGCCGTCATCGGTGGTGGGCAATTGACGGACTTGCCATGCAACGCAGCGTGGCGCCAACGTAGGAACGCACCTGGGCGCGATGCGCGTTCTCGGCAGCGTTTCATTTGCAGAAGACAACCGATGCGCGTTGGCGCCTACGATCGTGATGGGCGTTGCAGGTAACGCTTCGTCGCGCCCGGGTGCGCTCCTACGCTTGCTGCTTGTCGGGTTCATTCCGGTGCGCGTACGAACAGGATGTTCAGATCGCGCATCGGCACGAAGTTGGCCTGTTTGAACTGGAAGGTCAGCGGGTCGATCTTTTTCAGTTCGCCATCGAAGCACAGGCTCAGGATGTCGCTGGCCGCCTGCTTGCGGATGGTCAGCTGGAAGTCCTTGATCGGGACGTTCCAGTTTTTGCCGGTCGTGAGCACATAACGCAGGTTGGCCCATCCTAACACGTAGTTGCCTTCACGACGCTGCATGCTGGCTTTGGTGGCCGGCTCGATGCAGGTGTCTTTCGCGTACGACTCCATCAGGTAACTGCTGGGTTGCGGGACGCCGGTAGACAGGCTGGGTGTGTAGGTGTGACGGATCTGCACGCTTGCCTTGGCAGGAAACTTCTGCTGCCAGACGAAGTAGGCATTGAGCGTGAAACGCGGCTGCCCATCGCCATCGACCCAGCGCGCGGGCAGCGGCTTGCGCCCCTTCGGTCGCGTGGCCGATTCGGTGAAGGCGGCGACATCGTCCTGGGTCCAGCCGGTGGCGGCGAACGCCGTGGAGATGTCGCTACCGTCATCCAGCAGCACCACCAGCTTGCGCGTGGTGGCAACCGGGTTGCCGTCGGCCCAGAGTTTGAAATCGGTCAGCGCATTGTGGTCGGCCATTCCGAAGTACATCGGCGGCATCGGGAAGGCTACCGGCACGGTCAGGTCGCGCTCGCTGGCGTTGGTGAACACATAGTCCACTTGCACGCGTTCTTCGCTGAGCAGCAGCGCTTCGCGATCCATGCTGATGTCGGGCTGATGCAGCAGGCGGATGGTGCCGTTGTCGTCCCCGAAACTGCTGTCATTGGCCTGTGCAGCACTGCAGGCAAGCAATGCCAGCACACACAGCCGGACGGAAAACGCCATTGCGCGCATGAGGTGATCCTTGTGAGGCCGGCACGGGACCCACGCGCCTGGCCATACAGCATGCCACGCGCGGGCACGGCTGGATGTTGGACAGCGCGTCGCGCGACGCGTGCGGCAATCGCGCTGCGTCTGACATTTTTGCGGCTCTGTCGTGCTTGCTGGTGGCGTCCGCCTCGCCCACAGATCAGCCCGCACGCGAGGCGGCGACGCGCCTCGACCGCAGATCCTCCCGCTCGCCTTGATGGCGGTGTTGTTGCGGGGCCCGCTCAGCGCACTGGGTGGTTTGACGTGCGCCTGCGCTCACAACCTCATCCCATCCCTGCGTGCACTTGTGCATCCACGCTGATGCTGCATGCACGCTCCCACGATGCACTGATTGCGCAAATGCCAATCGCGGTACCACGCATCAGTGACAAGCCCAAGCGCGGGGGCGTGATCGCATCCACAACCGCATCCCGTGCGACATCGCAGTTGTCGATATCACCATTGACCATGAGCTGATGCCTGGGCAAGGCTCGAGCACCACGGACGCTTTGGAGCTGGCATGGCGCGACGTTTCCCCTGGCTCTGGATGGGCCTGCTGGTGGCCTGTGCATTGATTGCGATGCTGGCGTGGCAGAACAGGCAGCTGCGCGTGCAGCAGCAGTGGCTGCAGACGCGCATCAGCGCGCCATATGACGGCATGTACGTACCGCGTATCGAAGCGACCGATGGCGATGGCCGGCGGCACCTGCTCGGTGCGCCGCATGGGCCGGCGCAGGTGCTGTTCTTCTTTACCACCACCTGCCCGTACTGCCAGCGCTCGGCACCGACCGTGCTGCGGGCAGCGCGGGAGCTGCAGGCCAACCTTCCTGGCCGGCCGCAGCTGTTGGGCGTGTGCCATTGCGATACCGCGCAGGCCGCGCGCTACGCACATGTGCACGGTTTCGATTTCCCGGTGGTCACGTTGACCGATCGTCGCGCGTTGATGCTGTTCCGCGCACGCAACGTGCCGCTGCTGATGGCCATCGATGCGGAGGGGCGCGTGCGTCATTCGCATCTTGGCGTTTTCGATACCACGGAGCGGGTGCAGGACCTCGTTGCCGCCTTGCGCCGCACGGACGCGCCAGCGGCTTTTGCAACGGTGAAGGAGTAATGCATGAAGAAGCGTTGGGTAAGCTTGCGTAGTGCGTTGATGGCAGCGACCTTTCTGGCCAGCACCGGCTTCGGTGCCTTCCAGGTGATGGCGGTCGATAACGCACAGCCGAAAGTCGAATCGTGTAGTGCATGGGCCTGCAAAGCCGAGTGTCCGGAATTCGGCGGCGACCTGGGCCAGGGCAACGTCTGCTACTGCTGCGGTTAACTGCGATCGATAGAGCGATTGCGTCGCTATCAGATGGAGCAGGCCGGCGTATGGAATCGGCATGTAGCACGTACACATTCCGATTCTTCGCGCCGTCCGCATCCCGTTGACGCGGTGCGCGACGTCGATGGTCGCTGTTACGCCTGACGGCGAGGTCTCCCGGGCCTCGCCGTTTGACTGCAGCGCTGCGTGGCGCGCCGCGTCCTTACGTCAGCGCGCGATAGCGGAAATCGCGCAAGACCACTTCGCCTTGCTGCGCGGCATACACGCCCAATTGCAGGCTCAGAAACCCGCCGAACACGTTGTGATGGAATCCGGACACTTCCATGCGGGTGGGGTGCCGCGTCCACTGCTGGCCTGCATCGACCGAATACTCGAACCCTACGACCTGGTGATCGTTGGTCAGCCGCACGCGAATGCGTCGATGCGTATTGGGTGCGCGTGCCCACACCAGTTCCTCCGAGTATTCGTAGGTTTTCATGGTGTCGGCAGTGAAGCCGATGCCGACGAAGGCCTTATGGTTATAGAACAACACGATGCCGCCTTCGGCATCGCCGACCAGTTCCAGCGTCACCTCTGCCATGTAGGCGCGGTCGGGCACGCCGCAGGTCAGTGGCGTGCTGTCGATCGGCGAGCTGCCCGCACAGGCCAGCGTCAGTGCCTTGTTCGCGCGCCGCACCCGCGCCTGCTCGCCGGGCCTGGGCGCATGCAGGCTCCATTGCGTACCGAACCTGTCGCCGGAGAAATCGTCGGACAACGCCAACCCCGTCGCCGGCGCCATGCTGCCGGCAGGCACGCGTGCCGGGGTGCGCAATGGTTTGGACAGATCGCCGCCAATGGCGCGAAACCAGCCGTCGGCCGTCCACTCGATCGGCTCCAGCAAGGTCTGCCGCCCCAGCGTGCGAAAGCCGTTTTCGTAGCCGTGATAGACCATCCACCAGTCGCCGCGCGGCCCTTCCACCAGCGTGGCATGCCCGCGCGACCACCACGGCTCCTGGTCCGATTGGGTGCGCACCAGCGGATTGCGCGGGCAATGCTCCCACGGCCCATGCACCGAGCGCGAACGCGCGGCGATGACCATGTGCCCGGTCACCGGCCCGGCAGTGCCGCCAACGGCGGTGACCAGGTACAGCCACCCATCGTGCCAGGTCAGCTTGGGGCCTTCGGGCGCGAAATTCTCCACGACCCAGTGGTCGGGATAGCGCCACGGCGCATAGGCCGGTTCCAGCTGCCCGTCGGTGGCCAGGCCGTCATCGCGCAGGCGTACCTTGCGGATGCCGTTGACGAACAGATAGCGCTTGCCGTCTTCGCCGACCACGTGACCGGGATCGATGCAGCCGGCGATCTTCAGATCGATCGGTGCGCTCCACGGCCCGCGGATGTCGTCGGCCCAGATTACGAAGATCGACCAGCCGGTGTCGTCCGGATTGGCCGGGATGTAGATGTAGTAGCGGTTGTGGTGCTTGCACAGGTCCAGCGCCCAGATCGTGCCCAGCCCCTGATGCAACGCCGGGCCGATCGGGGTCCAGTTGACCAGATCGGTGGAATGCCACAGCACGATGCCCGGGTAGGAAAAGAACGACGAAAACGTCATGTAGTAGTCGTCGCCATCCTTGAGGATGATGGGGTCGGGGTGATCGCCGGCCACGATGGGATTGAGATACGTGCCGTTGCCCAGATCCGCCTTGCGCTGCCCCTCCACGCCGCGCGCCCACTGCGGCGTGCCTGCGCGCTGCGTCGCCGACGCCTGGGCCGCAGCCGCCAGCGGCGCGACCAGTGCGCCGGCAGCCAGCCCCTTGAACACATCCCGCCGTGTCGTGTCTGCCATGCATCAGCTTCGTCGAAGAAGGCAGGTATCTAGCCGCACCGGCCTTAATGCCGCAACCGCAGGCAGGGCGTTATAGGAACTGGTCATGCCATCTGCGAAATCCGACATAGCGCCGCCCGCCTAACCGACCATGCGCACGCCCAGACCAGGGCGATGCTGCACTGCAGCGTGATCTGTTCATTGATGATTGCCATATTCATATGCGAACAGTCCGGCACCTACCGGATGGTGGACGTTGCAATGCTCAGCTTCTGTTCTACGGATTCTCCAGGCACCCGCTCATGCGCCCTGCTCGCGGAGCGGCGCGCATGAGCGGCGTGGCGCGGCAGCGGCTGGGAGGCACCGACGTGCAGCTTTCCGCACTGGGCTTCGGTGCTGCCCCGATCGGCAACCTGTATACGGAAGTGGATGAAGCGGACGCACTGGCAGCGGTCGCAGGCGCGTTCGAGGCCGGCATTCGTCATTTCGATACCGCGCCTTATTACGGCTACGGGCTGAGCGAAGCGCGCCTGGGTCGTGGGCTGGCCGGCGTGTCGCGCGCGGACTATACGTTGTCGACCAAGGTTGGCCGTTGCGTCTACGACGACGCCCACGCCGCTGCCGGCAGCGATGGTTTTGCGGTGGCCGGGCGGCGTGCCGAGTTCGACTACAGCGCCGACGGTGTGCGGCGCGCGTTCGCCTCCAGCCTGGGACGCCTGGGCACCGACTACATCGACGTGCTGCTGCTGCACGACATCGGTGCGCTGACCCACGGCGACAACCACGCCAACGTCCTGCGCCAGGCCTTGGAGGAGGCCTTGCCGGCGATGGCGGAGTTGAAGGCGGCCGGCGCGTGCGGGGCGATCGGGCTGGGCGTCAACGAGCAGGACGTGGCACTGGAGGTGTTGCCGCGCTTTCCGCTCGACTGCGTGATGCTGGCCGGCCGCTACACCCTGCTGGAACAGCACGGCGCGCGCGCGCTGCTGCAGCAGGCGCAGCAACGCAATGTGGCGATCCTGTCGGCTGGCCCGTACAGCTCTGGCCTGCTCAGCGACGCACGCGGCCCCGGCGCCACCTATAACTACGCCCCGGTCGACACCGCCACGCTGCAGCATGCGCAGCGGCTGTACGCGGCCTGCGCGGCGTTTGGGGTGGATATCGGTGCGGCCGCATTGCAGTTCCCGCTGGCGCACCCGGCAGTGACCACGGTGGTGGCCGGCATGCGCAGCGTGGCCGACGTGCGCTCGGCTGCCACGCGGCTTGCGGCCCCGGTGCCATCCGCATTGTGGCAACGCCTGCGCGATGAGGGTCTGCTCGCTGCGGAGTTGCCCACGCCATGAGCCGGGTCGACGCGCACCTGCATTTCTGGCACCTGGCCCGTGGCGATTACCACTGGCTGACGCCCGAGCTGGCGCCGCTGTACCGCGACTTCGGCCCCCATGACGTCAGCGCTGCGCTGGACGCGGCCGCTGTCGATCAGGTGGTGGTGGTGCAGGCGGCCGCCACCGAGGCGGAAACCTGCTACCTGTTCGAGCTGGCCCGCGACGATGCGCGCATTGCCGGCGTGGTGGGCTGGGTGGACTTCGCTGCGCCCGATGCCGCTGCACGTATCGGCGCACTGGTACGCGCCGGCGGCGGCGTGCTCAAGGGCCTGCGCCCGATGGTGCAGGACATCGCCGACGTGCACTGGCTGGCCAGCCCCGCATTGGATGCCGCCTTCGATGCGCTGCTGGCGCATGACCTGGCCTTCGATGCGTTGATCCGTGCCGTGCACGTACCGGCACTGCAGGCGCGCTTGAAGCGCCATCCGGCAATGCGCGTGGTGCTCGATCACGGCGGCAAACCGCAGATTGCGGCCGGCGAATTCGTTGCCTGGGCCGCCGGCATGGCCGCCCTGGCGCAGCATCCCAATGTGCATTGCAAACTGTCCGGGCTGCTGACCGAAGCCGCGCGCGGCGCTGGCATCGACGCGCTGGAGCCGTATGTGGCCCACCTGTTCGCCCGCTTCGGCGCGCAGCGGCTGCTATGGGGCAGCGACTGGCCGGTGCTGCGCTTGCGCGCCGATTACGCGCAATGGTTCGCGCTCGCCCAGCAACTCGTCACCCGGCATGCCGCCGAGCACGCGGCAGCCATCTTCGGCGACAACGCACGCACGTTCTATCGTCTGCCACGGCCGGCGGCCCCCACCCACGGAACCTCATCGGTATGACTGTCTCGATTCCCACCACTCCCAATAACCGCCTGCAGGGCAAGCGTTGCCTGATCACCGCCGCCGGCGCCGGCATCGGGCGCGAAAGCGCGCTGGCCTGCGCACGCGCCGGTGCACAGGTGATCGCCACCGATATCGACGCCGCGGCCTTGCAAGCGCTGGCCGCCGAATCCGATGCCATCACCACCCAGCTGCTCGACGTCACCGACGCCGCCGCGATCAACGCATTGATCGCCGCACACGGCCCGTTCGATGTGCTGTTCAACTGCGCCGGCTTCGTGCATCAGGGCAGCATTCTCGACTGCGACGAGCCGGCGTGGCGCCGCTCGTTCTCGATCAACGTCGATGCGATGTACTACACCTGCAAGGCGGTGTTGCCGGGCATGCTCGAACGCGGCCGCGGCAGCATCATCAACATGTCCTCGGTGGCTTCCAGCATCAAGGGCGTGCCGAACCGCTTCGTGTACGGCGTGACCAAGGCCGCGGTGATCGGCCTGAGCAAGGCGATCGCGGCCGACCACGTGGCGCAGGGCGTACGTTGCAACGCGATCTGCCCGGGCACCATCAAGACGCCGTCGCTGGGCGAGCGCGTCAAGGCCCTGGGTGGCGACGAACAGGCGGTGTGGAAGAGCTTCACCGACCGCCAGCCGATGGGCCGCCTGGGCGACCCACGCGAGATTGCGCAGCTGGTGGTGTACCTGGCTTCGGACGAATCCTCCTTCACCACCGGCCAGACCCACATCATCGATGGCGGCTGGTCCAACTGAGTGCGGCAACGACGCATGCTGCGATCTGTCGCATGTGCCCGCCTCGAGGTGCGCACACCGTCCCTACCCACCCGATGCATGCGCGCTAGGTTTGCTAGCCGCTCCCCTTCTCATCTGCAAAGGAAGACCGCATGAAACTCGTACGCATTGGCGCCGAAGGCCACGAACGCCCTGGCCTGATCGATCGCCAAGGCCGCATCCGCGACCTCAGCGGTGTGATCGACGATGTGGCCGGCGAACACATCACCGCCGCCGGCCTGGAAAAACTGCGCGCACTGGATGTAGCCACGCTGCCGTTGATCGAAGGCGAGGTGCGTTACGGCGCTGCGGTGGGCCGCATCGGTAAATTCATCTGCGTTGGCTTGAACTACGCCGACCACGCCGCCGAATCGGGCATGGAAGTGCCCAAGATGCCGATTCTTTTCATGAAAGCCACCACGGCGGTGTGCGGCCCCAACGACACGGTGATCATCCCGCGCGGCTCGGTGAAGAGCGATTGGGAAGTGGAGCTGGGCGTGGTGATCGGCGACGTGGCGCGCGATGTATCGGTGGAGCAAGCGCTGAACCATGTGGCTGGCTACGCCGTGATCAACGACCTGTCCGAGCGCGAATTCCAGCTCGAACATGGCGGCCAGTGGGTCAAGGGCAAGAGCGCGGACACGTTCGGTCCGATCGGCCCGTGGCTGGTCACCCGCGACGAAATCGCCGACCCGCAGAACCTGTCGATGTGGCTGGAGGTCAACGGCCACCGCTACCAGAACGGCAGCACGCGCACGATGGTGTTCGGCGTGGCCGAGCTGGTCAGCCACATCAGCCGCTACATGACGCTGATGCCGGGCGATGTGATCAGCACCGGTACGCCGCCGGGCGTGGGCCTGGGCCAGAAGCCGCCGGTCTACCTCAAGCCGGGCGATGTGATGGAACTGGAGATCGAAGGCCTGGGTCGTCAGCGTCAGCCGGTCGTGGCGCATCCGCGCGATGGGGGTTGAGGCTTTACGTCTGGAAGAATTGAGGTCGTACTGCAGTGTATTGCGTCCACCTCCAAGAATTTTTCTTGCGCGAAAGCCGAAGTACTCACGCAACTCGAATCGCGCGACAACGCAAAGCCCCTCTCCCATCGGGGCGCCAAGGCACAGCTTGCGCGCCATTGGTGCGCGTGCCTTGAAGCGCCCGCGTTGCTGGCGCGGGCCGGGGCGCGGAGCGGGGGTTGGGGTGAGGGTACGTCGCCACGGAGTCGCGCAACTGACCTCATGCCGTCTGTGGTTTGGTCTGACATTTCGACGCGCGTACTGACGCAGCACAAGCACATTGTTTTACCCAGCGTGTCGCCGTATTGAATGTCCAAACGCTGTAGCACGTCCATCGCAACGCACAGTTGGTCGTGCAATCGATGCATTGGGCTGAGTTGCAAACGCATGAGTCACTGCAGCGCCTCAACGCACTCGGCGCTACGCGTTCGTACCCTCACCCCAACCCCTCTCCCGGTGGGAGAGGGGCTCAAGCGCAGCTCCCCGTTTTCGTATTTCTTCATCGCTTCGTATTTCGTCATCGCTTCATTCCAGCCATTTTTCTTTCATCCGTTTTATTTTCCGCCTTCCATCGCCAGGACTTTCATGAGCACCATCGTCGCCCTCGATACCCACGACGTCCGCTTCCCCACCTCGCGCGAGCTGGATGGATCGGATGCGATGAATCCCGATCCCGATTACTCGGCGGCCTACGTCGTGCTGCGCACCGATGCGGCCGATGACCTGGCCGGTTACGGCCTGGTGTTCACCATCGGCCGCGGTAACGACGTACAGACCGCTGCGGTGGCGGCACTGGCCGAGCATGTGGTCGGCCTGCGCGTAGAAGACGTCATCGCCGATCTGGGCGCATTCGCGCGCCGGCTTACCAACGACTCGCAGCTGCGCTGGCTCGGCCCGGAGAAGGGCGTGATGCACATGGCCATCGGCGCGGTGATCAACGCCGCGTGGGATCTGGCTGCACGCGCGGCGAAAAAGCCGCTGTGGCGCTTCATCGCCGAACTCACGCCCGAGCAGTTGGTCGACACCATCGACTTCCGCTACCTCACCGACGCGCTCACCCGCGACGAGGCGCTGGCGATCCTGCGCGCTGCACAGCCGCAGCGCGCGCAGCGCATCGCCACGCTGATTGAGCAAGGCTACCCCGCCTACACCACCTCGCCCGGCTGGCTCGGCTACTCGGATGAGAAGCTGGTGCGGCTGGCCAAGGAAGCGGTGGCCGACGGCTTCCGCACCATCAAGCTCAAGGTCGGCGCCAACGTGCGCGACGACATTCGTCGCTGCCGCCTCGCGCGCGAAGCCATTGGCCCGGACATCGCCATGGCAGTCGATGCCAATCAGCGCTGGGACGTGGGCCCGGCGATCGACTGGATGCGCCAGCTGGCCGAATTCGACATCGCCTGGATCGAAGAACCCACCAGCCCGGACGACGTGCTCGGCCATGCCGCCATCCGTCAGGGCATCGCTCCGGTGCCGGTCTCCACGGGCGAACACACGCAGAACCGGGTGGTGTTCAAGCAGTTGCTGCAGGCCGGTGCGGTGGACCTGATCCAGATCGATGCCGCGCGCGTGGGCGGGGTCAACGAAAATCTCGCCATCCTGCTGCTGGCCGCCAAGTTCAACGTGCGCGTCTTCCCGCATGCCGGCGGTGTGGGTCTGTGCGAGTTGGTACAGCATCTGGCGATGGCCGATTTCGTGGCCATCACCGGCAAGATGGAAGACCGCGCAATCGAATTCGTCGACCACCTGCACCAGCACTTCCTGGACCCGGTACGCATCCGGCACGGCCGCTATCTCGCCCCGGAAGCCGCTGGTTTCTCCGCAGAAATGCATGCCGCCTCGATTGCGGAGTTCAGCTATCCGGGCGGGCGGTTCTGGGTGGAGGATCTGGCGGCCAGCGCGAAAGGCTGAGCCTACGGCCCCTCATCCGCCCTGCGGGCACCTTCTCCCGCGCGCGGGAGAAGGAAGTCGTGGTTCGTCCGGGACGGCGGGGTGATCGGTCTCCGACGTCGCGGAAAGCCAACCGCTGACCGCGGCGCACTGCAAATGCCCGGCGATGGGTCCATCCCCAAGATGCCCGAGCCAAACCGAATCACGCCTTTCTCCCACATGCGCCAGATCACATCCTTCTCCCACCTGCGCCAGATCACGCCCTTCTCCCGCCTGCGGGAGAAGGTGCCCGCAGGGCGGATGAGGGCGCGGCCTAGCGCTGCGCGGCGATCGCCTCGCCCAGCGCAAAGATCCGTCCGGCCTGCCGCCATTTCTCTCCCTGCTTACTGCCAGGCAGCGGCTTCTGAAACCGCCACATCAACTGCTCCCACGCCTGGATGCGCGGGTCGGCTGCATCGCGTGCGGCCTTGGCGGCCGGATCGTAGTCCTCGCGCACCTGCATCAGCATCACCAGCCGGTCGCCGCTGCGAAAGATCTCCAATTCCAGAATGCCGGCCTGCTGCAGCGAGGCCACTACCTCCGGCCATACCTCGGTGGGCTGATGCCAGCGCTCGTATTCGGCGATCAGCGCCGCATCGTCGTGTAGATCCAGCACATAACAAAGGCGCGGCATGCTCAGGCTCCTGAAACGACGGGCGCCGCGCGGCGGGCGCGCAACGCGAACGACAAAATCACCGCAAAGCACGCACCCGGCACCACCATCGCCCAGTGGATGCCGGCCATGTCCGACACCGCGCCCATCACCGCCGTGAGCAAGGCACCGCCGATGATGGACATCACCAGCATGGACGAGCCCAGCTTGCGGGCATCGTCGTGCATGCCGTCCAGGCCTAGCGCAAAAATGGTCGGGAACATCACCGACATGAACACGCTCGCCGCCACCAGCGCATACAACCCGGTCCACCCGGGTAGTGCGATGGCCACCGCGCATAAGAACAGATTGATCACGGCAAAACTTGCCAACAGCTTCGCAGGCGCCAGGTAACGCAACAGCGCGGTGCCGATAAAGCGGCCGGCCATGAACAGCACCAGCGAGATGGTCAGATAGGTCGCAGCGGTTTTTTCCGGCGTGCCAGGCACGGCATCCTGCAGATAGCGGATCAGATAACTCCAGATGCCGACCTGCGCGCCCACGTAAAAGAACTGCGCGACCACCGCAAACACGAACAAGCGATTACGCAGCAGTTCGCTGAAGCGTGCGCGCCTGGGCGCACCGCCGGTGTCTGCATCCGGCGCGCCGCTGGGGAAACGCACCAGCGCGATCAGGATCGCCCACAGCACCACCACCGCACCGATGATCAGGTATGGCATCTGCACGGCCGCCGATTCTGTGGCGAAGAACGCCTCGCGGGCGGCCGGCGCCATCGCGGCCAGTTCGGCCGGGGTGTGCTCCACGCCGGAGAAGATGAAGTGCTGGCCGACCAGCACGCCGGTAATCGAGCCCAGCGGGTTGAACGCCTGCGCAAGGTTCAAGCGCCGCGCCGCGCCATCGGCTGGACCGAGGACGGTCACCAGCGGGTTGGCCGTGGTTTCCAGGAACGCCAGGCCGCTGGCGATCACGAACAGCGCCAGCAGGAACAGCCAGTAGGTGTGCACTTGCGCGGCCGGATAGAACAGGAAGGCGCCGCAGGCGTACAGCAGCAGGCCCAGCACCACCGCGGCCTTGTAGCTGTAGCGGCGCATGAACATCGCCGCCGGCATGGCAAACACGAAATAGCCCATGTAGAACGCGCTTTGCACCAGCCCGGCCTGCAGGTCGGTCAGCTCGAACGCCTTCTTGAACTGCTTGATCAGGATGTCGTTGAGGTTGTTGGCCATGCCCCAGAGAAAGAACAGGCTGACAATCAACAACAGGGGAACCATGGCGGTGCGCGCCAGGTTGCCGCGCGGCGACGCGGCAATGTCACTGTGATGCATGCGACCGTTCCCCTCCCAAGGCTGTGGCGCTTGCGTTGCAATCGAGCGAGCGTACTGCGCAGGCCAGCGCCATGCAAATATAAAATCTTTGTTTATATTTGCACTGACACGCGCCACCTGACCCCGCCCCGCGTTGCCTGTACCCTGGCGCGCCGCACCTTGCCTGGACCTGCAAACGGATGAGCACCGAACCCGCCAAGTACCGCGCGCCGGCCCTGGACAAGGGCCTGGACATCCTGGAGCTGCTCGCCCGCCAGGCGCAGCCGATGAGCATGGGCGCAATCTCGCAGGGCATCGGCCGCTCGCGCGGGGAGATCTTCCGCATGCTGCAGGTGCTGGAGGAGCGCGGCTACCTCACGCGCGATGGCGAAGGCGACTACGTGCTGACCAACCGGCTGTTCATGCTCGGCATGCAGCAGCCGCAGGTGCAAAGCATCAGCGAGGCCGCGTTGCCGGTGATGCGGCGCTTGTCCGATGCGATCTACCAGCCCTGCCACCTGGTGGCGCCATCCGGCGACCAGATCGTGGTGATCGCGCAAATGGACGTGCCCAGCGACCTGGGCCTGGTGGTACGCCCGGGGCATCGTCGCCCGTTGACGCATTCCAGCTCCGGGCTGGTGCTGTTCGCCTTCCAGCAGCCGGAGGTGCAGGCGCGCTGGCTGGACATGCTCGAGGCCAGCGAAGTGCCGTTCGAGCGCGCGCAGTTCCTGGCCGCCGCAGCGCAGGCGCGCCGCGATGGTTATGCCATGCAGCCCAGCGAGGCGGTGGTCGGCGTGGTCGATCTGACTGCCCCGATCCTGCAACGCGGTAGCGCCACCTACACGCTCACGGTGCCCTTCATCGAACGTCGCCCTGCGCTGGTGAGTCCGCAAGCGGCGTTACAGGCCCTGTGCGCGGCAACCGCCGAGATTTCCAGCGCGCTGCACTAGCGACGTGCGCGACCGGCGCACGCGCGCCATCGCCTGCCACGCGCATTTCCACAATATTGGGCAGCTTGAAGAAGCGGGCAGGCAGCACGCACGGCGTCCGCATAGCCACGGCTATAAAGATCAGACCGACCTTCGCGTGCAGTGCAAACGCACCGAACGCGGCAATGCGTTGGTACACTGCGCGCCCCTTGGGGAGTAGCCTGCTTTCGTCATCGAAAGCGCCTGCATCAACATACTCGGCCAGTGCGCCGTGGTGCAGGCAACCAGTTTCGGTTTGGCGAGACCAGCGGCATGCGTGCACGACGACGGTTGGCGCGGGCGCATGCCGTTGTGACCGTGCCCAACCCGAGAGTGTCGATGTCTCCTTTTTCCATTGTGTTGATCGGTTTTGCGATGTCGACCGACGCGTTTGCCGCGGCGATCGGCAAGGGCGCGGCGATGCGCAAACCGCAGTGGCGCGACGCGCTACGCGCCGGCCTGATCTTCGGCTGTATCGAAGCCATCACCCCGGTGATCGGCTGGCTGCTGGGCCGGGCCGCAGCCAGTTATGTGTCTGCCTACGATCACTGGATCGCCTTCGTGCTACTGGGCGCATTGGGCACGCACATGATCGTGGCCGGGCTGCGCAACGGGCCGGAAGATGCCGAAGATGCAGCCTCCGACACGCCGAAACGGCATGGCGTGCTGGGCTTGGCCACCACCGGCTTTGCCACCAGCATCGATGCGATGGCGGTCGGCGTCAGCCTGGCGTTTCTCGATGTGCATATCGGCGTGGTGGCGGTGGTGGTGGGCCTATGCACCTTCAGCATGGTCACTGCTGGAGTGATGCTGGGCCGCGCGCTGGGTAATCTGATCGGCAAGCGCGCCGAAATGTTGGGTGGATTGATTCTGGTGATCGTCGGCAGCGTGATTCTTTACGAGCACCTGAGCGGCGCCGGGTAGGTTGCTGTAGGAGCGCACCCGGGCGCGAGAGGCGTTATCGATGACGCCTCTCGCGCCCGAGTGCGCTCCTACGCTGCAAGGGATTGCGACCCGCACGCGATCGGCATCATGGGATGCTTGCTCGATGCCGCGTGCATCCCCGCATGTCGCGGCGATGGCCCGATGCACCTGTCAGCGTGTTTTTGCATCGTGGTAGGCGCTCAGGAACGCGCGTAACGAGGCCGGCTTCACCGGCTTGGTCAGCAACCGATAACCGCGATCGCGCGCGAGCTGCTTGAGTTCGTCGCGGCCGTCGGCCGTGAGCAGGGCGCCGGCGATCGGCGCCGGTGCGGCGGCTTGCACGGCATCGAGCGTGTCCAGGCCATCCATGCGGTCGTGCAGGTGGTAATCCACCAGCATCAGGTCCGGCTGTTCGCGCGCACGTTCCAGTGCCTGGTCCACGGTGCTGGCGGTGATCACCTCCACCTGCCAGCGGCCGAGCAGCGCGCGCATGCCATCGAGAATTTCGCGGTCGTTATCCACGCACAGCACGCGCAGGCCGGCCAGCGAATCGCCACTGCGCGATGCACGTGCAGCCGTCACCGGCAAGGGCGGTGCCACCGGAACCGGCGCCACACGCGGCAACAGGATCGAGAACATGCTGCCGCGGCCGACCTGGCTGCGCGCGCTCAGGTCGTGGTCGAGCAGGCGCGAGATGCGTTGGCAAATCGACAGACCCAACCCCAGCCCCTGCTCGCCCCAATCGAAGGGCTGCTGATAGCGGCGAAATTCTTCGAAGATCTGCCGCATGTGGTGTTCGGGAATGCCCGGGCCGGTGTCCCACACCTGCAGCTCCACCTGCTGCCCGCGCCCGCGCATGCCCAGCACGATGCGGCCCTGGCGCGTGTAGCGCAGCGCATTGGCCAGGAAGTTCTGCATCACCCGGCGCAGCAGACGGCGGTCGCTGCGCACCCAGATCGCGCGCACATGGACCTGTAGCTGAAGACCACGGCTGGCCGCCACCGGCGCGTATTGCGCGGCCAGCTCGTGCATCAGCGCGCTGGCGTCGAAATCCTCGACCGTGGGACGCAACCCACCGGCATCCAGGCGCGAGACGTCGAGCAGGCCGTCCAGCAGTTCTTCGGCCGCACGCAGCGAAGCATCCACGCGTTCGGCCAGATGCCGTTGCTCTTCGTTGTTCTGATGGCTCTCGCGCAAGGCCGAGGCGAACAGGCGCGCGGCGTTGAGCGGCTGCAACACGTCGTGGCTGATCGCGGCCAGAAAGCGGGTCTTGGATTGTTGCGCCAGCTCGGCCTCGCGCGAACGATCGGCGACGCGTTGCTCCAGATTTTCATTGGCGTCCAGCAACGCGCGTTCGGCGCGCTTGTAGTCGGTGATGTCGTTGTAGCTGGTGACGTAGCCACCGCCCGGCAGCGCCTGGCCGCGCATCTCGATCACCTTGCCGTCGCTGCGGGTGCGTTCGAACACATGCGGCGAGCCGGCGCGCATATGCCGGATACGCCGATCGATCTGGTCTTCGATATCGCCCTCGCCCAGTTCGCCGCGCTCGGCGTTGTAGCGGATCAGATCGGCCACCGGCCGGCCCACATACAACATGCCATCGGGATAGCCGAACAACTGCTGATAACGCCGGTTCCAGGCGGTCAAGCGCATGTCCGGGTCGACCACGCTGACCGCAGCGCTGATGTTTTCCAGCGTGGTGGACAAAATCTCGCGATTGAAGCGCAGCTCCTGGCCGGCTTCGTCCAGCACCGCCACCACTTCGCCCAGTTCCATGCCCGAACCGCGCAACAGGCTGGTCAGCACCAGGCGCGCGGAGGCGGCGCCGATGGAGGCGGCGAGCAGGCGTTCGGTGAACTGCACCCAGGCGCGGTCGGCCACCACGGTGGGCTGCAGCTCGCGTTCCAGCAGCGAGGCCTGGTCGACGAAAGCGCGATGCGCGTGCCGTTCGCCCACCACACGCTCGGCCAGCGCCTGCAGATCGGCCACGCGCACATGCCCTGGCCAGTCGCCGGCCACCGCCGGACGCTGCGCGTACGGGTCCAGAAACGGCGCTGCACGCAGCCGCTCGTCCACCCCGGGACGCCAGCGCGCGGAGACCAGCATCATCGCGCCCACGTTGATCAGCAACGACCAGAACGTGCCATGCGCCAGCGGGTCCCAGCCGCGCATGCCGAACAGCTGCTGCGGCTGCAACCAGGCGATGCCGAACGGCCCGTCCACCAGCCAGTCCGTCTGTAGCCAGCCTGCGCGCGTGGCCGCCGGCAGCAGCAGCGTGTAGATCCAGGTCATGAATCCGAGCGCCATGCCGGTCTCCACGCCCTTGCGGCTGGCACCACGCCAATACAGCCCGCCGATCACACCGGGCGCAAATTGCGCCACTGCGGCAAATGCCATCAGCCCGTACGCAGCCAACGTGGTGTCGTTGGCGACGCTGCGGTGATATCCGTAGGCAATGAGCGCCAGCAGCAGGATGGCAACACGTCGGATCCACAGCACGCGCGAGGCCACCGCCGCGCGCGCATCGGCGCTGCCGCGGCGACGCAGCAGCACCGGCATCACCAGGTCGTTGCTGACCATGGTGGCCAGCGCGATGCTGGCCACGATCACCATGCCGGTGGCCGCCGAAAACCCGCCCACATACGCCACCAGCGCCAGCACCGTATTGCCCTGGCTGAGCGGCAGTGCCAGCACCACCGCATCGTCCACCACCGCACTGCCCTTGCCGAACAACGCGATGCCCGCCGAGGCGATCGGCACCACCATGGCCGAGATGATCACCAGATAGGCGCCGAAGAACCAACGCGCACGGCGGATATCGCCAACGTCGCTGCATTCGACCACCGCCACGTGGAACTGGCGCGGCAGGCAGATCACGGCCAGAAAACTCAGCAGTGTCTGCGAAATGAAGCCCACCGACGGCGTGTGCTCGAACAGCGTGCGCGCCGAATCGGCGATATGCAGTCGGTGCTCGCTCAACCACAGCCACGCGAACAGCCCCACCGCCACGATGGCGACCAGCTTGATCACCGACTCCAGCGCGATCGCCAGCATCATGCCGCGGTGGTGTTCGGTGGCATCCACCTGGCGGGTGCCGAACAAGGTGGCGAACAAGGCCATCAGCAATGCCACATACAACGCCGGGTCGGCGAAGATGCCGCGTCCGGCGCTGCTATGCCCGGTCAACACCTCCAGGCTCATCGCCACCGCTTTGTATTGCAGGGCCAGATAGGGAACGATGCCGATCAACGCGATCACCGCCACCAACGCGGCCAGCCGGCGCGAACGGCCGTAGCGCGAGGAGATGAAATCGGCGATGGACACGGTATTTTCGGCGCGCGCGATCAGCGCCAGGCGCTCAATGATGCGCCAGCCGAACAGCAGCAACAGCAGCGGGCCCAGATAGATCGGCAGGTAGCCGATGCCATTGCGCACCGCCGAGCCGACCGCGCCATAGAAGGTCCACGACGAGCAATACACCGCCAGCGCCAGGCTGTAGACCGCCGGCCGCAGCCACGGCCGCTCCGGATACAGCGGGCGGCGGTCGCCCCACCACGCCACCCCGAACAGCAGGGCTGCGTAACCCAGGGACACCAGCAACAGGATCCAGCTCGAGACCAACATGTCCTCCGACGTGGCGCAGCGCCAGCGGTGGAGTGTACGCAGTCGCGCACATTGGCGGTGCAAGCGCGGCATCCGGGCCGGACGGGGTCTGCCGTGTGGTTTGCATCGGCATGCGCGCTCGCCCTGCCGGGCTGCTCAAGGCCTTGATGGAATGCGCAGACGCCGCCTTGGCGGGCATTGGCATCGCAGACGCGCAAACATGCCCGCGCGGACTGCGTGCATATCTGTGGTTGGTTTGCCGCCACCGGTACGGCGCCCATGGCCTGCTCACACATGCCAGCGCGGTTGAATCGCGCTGCTGCCATCGCCTCGATCGGCGAAAACAGGGCCGCGAGAGGCACTACCTGCGCAGGGACATGGCCGCCTACACCCAGCAGCCGCGCCTGCCGGCAGCTTGATGTTAGCGCTAACACAACGTACTTTCTGATCACCTCGAGTCGGACGATGTGCCCAAAGCGTTTCGTTGCTCGATGTCGTCTTGCATGACAGCAGTGCCTGCCACGCAACGCCATCGCTTGCGCCACCGCGTGATGCGATGACTGCTGCACTGCAGCGACGGCAGTCACCTCACCGCGATGCGCGTCATCACAACGCGATGGAACGCACCCTCTCGTGCAGGCGCGGCGCATACCGGCGGTGCATCGGCCGCGCCCGCCGCTTGGCAGTGCCGTCGATACGCGTGTCGCACCCATCCAGAAACCAGCACCGCATGTGTGGAGAGCCCATGACCGTTCAAGCAAGAAGCCAGATCTCGTCGAGTGCGCCGTCGCGCATGCGCTCCCTGCTGATCATCGTGGCCGGCCTCTTCGCCGCCGACGGTGTCTGGGCCTGTACCACGCCAGTGTCGGTGTGCGAACGCGACAGCGCCGGTGCGTTTGCGCTGATCCGCTCGGAAGCACCTGCCACGGTCGTGGTCGATGCCTCGGCCGATTCCGCGGTGCGATCGGCGGCCAACAATTTCGCAGCCGACCTGCAACGGGTTGCCGGCCGCACCAGTGACGTGAGCACCGATCTGGCAGGCGTCCGCGGAACGGCCGTGATCGTTGGCACGCTCGGCCAGAGTCCGATCATCGATGCGCTCATCGCCGCCGGGAAAATCGACAGGCGCGCCTTGCTGCAGCGCTGGGAGGCGTACACGCAAATTGTCGTCGATCGCCCCACGCCGCAGATCGATCGGGCGCTCGTCATTGTCGGCGCCGATCGCCGTGGCGCGGTCTTCGGTACCTACGATGTCTCGGAAAAGATTGGCGTGTCGCCGTGGTACTGGTTCGCCGACGTCGCAACGGCGCATCGATCCAACCTGTTCATCACCCGCGGCAGCGTGTCCGATGCGCCGAAGGTGCGCTACCGCGGATTGTTCATCAACGACGAAGACCCTGCCTTGAGGGGCTGGGCGACGAAGAAATTCGGTGGCGTCAATGCGAAGATGTACGCGCATGTCTTCGAGCTGGGCCTGCGCATGAAGGCCAACTATCTGTGGCCGGCGATGTGGGGCAAGGCATTCAATGTCGATGATCCCGACAACATGGTGCTGGCCGATCAGATGGGCATCGTCATGGGCACCTCCCATCATGAGCCGATGATGCGCGCGCAGAAGGAGTGGCACCTCAAGAGCATTCCCAACAGCGGCGGCGCCTGGGACTACACCAGCAATGCCGCCAACTTGCGCGCCTTCTGGAAGGGCGGCATTGCGCGGATGATGTCCAAGGGCGGCGGTCAACGCTACGACAGCCTGGTGACCGTGGGCATGCGCGGCGATGGCGACGAACCGATGGCCGAGAGCACGGCCAGCCATTTGCTGGAAAAGGTTGTGGCCGACCAGCGCGCCATCATTGCCGATGTGACGAAGGCGCCAGCCGCGCAAACGCCGCAGGTGTGGGCGCTTTACAAGGAAGTGCAGGACTACTACGACCACGGAATGCAGGTTCCCGACGATGTCACGCTGCTGTTTTCCGACGACAACTGGGGCCAGATCCGCCGTCTTCCGGTCACCGACCTGCAGCGCACCGGTGGGTATGGCGTGTACTACCACTTCGATTATGTGGGGGTGCCGCGCAACTACAAATGGATCAATACCAATCAGATCGAAAAGATCTGGCAGCAGATGGATCTGGCCTATCAACGCGGCGCACGGCAACTGTGGGTGGTCAACGTCGGCGATATCAAGCCGATGGAATATCCACTGAGCTTTTTCCTGAAGATGGCCTGGAATCCGGAAGCGATGACGCCCGGCGCACTTGCGGCGTATCCGCAGCAATGGGCGCAGGAATCGTTCGACGCGGCGCATGCCGCGCGTATCGCAGAGCTGATCACCTGCTACAGCATGCTGGTTGCACGGAGAAAGCCGGAATTGGTCGATCAGGACAGCTTCGCCCTGGGCGAAGGTGCGCCGGCCAAGCTGGATGGCGGCGAGTTCGGCGCGATCGTTGCGCAATGGCAGGCGCTCGAGCAGCGCATGCTCGACGTCAAGGCGAGTTTGCCCGCCGACCAGCAAGACGCCTATTACCAGCTGATCGAATACCCCATCGCGGCCGTCTCCAATCTCTACCAGCTCTATTACGCGGCCGCATGGAACAAGCGCCTGGCCGCACGCAACGATGCACGTGCCAATTACTTCGCCGACATGGTCGAAACCACCTTCGAGCGCGATAAGGCCCTGACACAGCGTTACCACGCGATCAACGGCGGCAAATGGGACGGCATGATGAATCAGGTCCACATGAGCTATGTGATCTGGAACGACCCCACCCAGCAGTCCATGCCCTCGATCAGCCGCGTCGGCGGCGATACGCCGCCCGACCGGATCGCACGCTCCATCGCGTTCGCACCGCCTGCGCCGCAAACGCCAGGGGTCCTCTCGCTCGAAGCGCCCATGTACTCGCGGGTCATCGCCAACAAGGGGCTGCAATGGACGTCGATCCCCGCGCTGGGACGCACCCAGGGCGCCCTGGTCGCGCTGCCGCAGGGGCAGCCTGCCACCACGGCCGAAGACCGTGTCGCAGTGGAGTACGACGTGGTGGTCACCACGCCGGGCCCTGCAACGCTCGGCCTGTATCTTGCGCCCACACTGGAGACGTCCAACCGCGGGCCGCTCCGCCTCGGCGTCTCCATCGACGACGGTCCGGTGACCACCGTCAATTGGGAGCTGCACCCGACCGGCGGGGCGCAGAACACGCCCGCCGAAAAAGCCTGGGCAACCGCGGTACGGGACAATGCAGTGTTCGTATCGGCGCAGATGGGCGCGGTGGCGAAGGGTCGGCACACGATCAAGGTCTTCAGGATCGACGACAACATCGTCCTGGAGAAGCTCGTGCTGAGCACCGTGCCGGTGCCTGCGTCCTATCTGGGGCCAGCGCCGACACGCTGACGCACGCCAGCAGGAGGGCGTCGCGAGCGCGCTCCCGCTGCTTCAGCCACCCATTGCCGCCGCCAGTGCTGACACGGCGAGCGACCCGCCATCAACCGGGCAGCCTTACCTCGACCCGATACACCTGCCCGCGCGCGATGTTGCCGATGCGCTGCTCCGGACAGAGCTCGCCATCCACCAGCACCTCCATCGCGGTGCGGCCCGGCTCGCGCGTCAGCGTGAGGTCGAAGTCCGCACCACGGAACTGGCGCCTCGCACGCGCCTGCGGCCAATGCGAGGGCAGCTGCGGGCGGATCGCCAGCGCATCGCCCTCGCCCACCAACCCGAACAAGCCTTCCAGCACGCAGCGATACACCCACGCCACCGTGCCGGTGTTGAACAGCTGGCTCGAACGCCCGGCCGTACGCGGATACTGATGCCACGCGCCACGGTAGTAGTTGGGCAGCGACACCGGCAGGTGGCCGCGTTGCAGCACATCCTCGCGTGTCGGCCCTGGCAGCAGGGCGCGCAGGATCTCCCAGGCGCGGTCGGCCTCGCCAATCTGGTAAAGGCTGTACAGATAGAATGCCGCCGCGTGGTTGTACACCGCACCGTTTTCCGCCGCACCCGGCCACTTCTGGGTCAGCCGGCCCACGTCGTCGCGCATGTGCGTGTACGCCGGCGCCAGCATCACCGGGCCGTACGGTGTGTGCAGCTGCTCGCGCACCGCCTCCAGCAGCGCCGCACGTTGCTGCGCATCGGCAGTGCCGGCCAGCAGCGCGAAGCTCTGCGGATTGAGATAGATGCGCCCCTCCACATCGTCGGCGATGCCGAAGCGCACCCCGTCGTCGGTGATGCCGCGCGCGTACCAGTTGCCGTCCCACAGCTCACGATTGGCGTCGGCGTTGATGACGGCAACCGCCTCCCCGAATGTCTGCGCCTGCACGCTGCGCCCTTGCGCGGTGCAGATCTCCGACCACAGGCGCACTGCATACGCGGTGGCCACGGTGAGCCAGCCGGACACGCCCTTGCCGCGCCAGCCGACCATGTTCATCGGGTCGCACCAGTCGCCCTGCGCGATGAAGCTCAACCCACGTGCATCGCGCGCATCCAGCAGCCATTGCATGGCCGCATCCAGGCGCTCGGCCACGCTCAGGCGCTGCCCGTCATGGGTTTCCACGCGCGCGCCCAGGATGCTGGTATCGCCGGTTTCGGAAAGATAGGCGCTCAGGAAGATCGGCAACCACACGCAATGATCGGTATGCGGCACCTGGTTGATGTATTTGAGCTCGGCGCCTTCCACCAACAAGATGCCGTCCGGCATTGCGCCGCTGGGCTCCTGCTGCGACAGGGCATGCAACAGCGCCGCGCGTGCGGTGGCAGGCTGCAGGTAGGCCATGCCCATATGGTCCTGCAGATAGTTGCGCGTCTGCGGATCGGTGGTCAGGCGATTGACGTCGCCGTGATAGAACACCTGGCGCGGCAACCAGTGGTTGACCAGATTGTCCAGCGCCGCATCCGGTGTTGCGATCTGCACGCAGCCACGGCCGGCCTGCAGATAGTCCGCATATGCACGCGCCGCCTGGGCGAAACCAGCTTCGGACAGATAGCGCGCACGCAGCGCGGCGATTTCGGCATCGTCCTTGGCCGGCCCGAATGCGAAGCGATACACGCTGGCCGCATCGGCGTCCAGGGTCAGCCGGTATTGCAACGCGGCCGCCGGCGTTTCGTAGTGCGCATCGTGGTTGCCCAGCTGTTCGGCCTGTACGGCCGAAGGCGCGTGCAACCCGCCCTCGCCTTCGAATGCCATCTGCTGCGCGTCCCAGGCCACCGGCGTCTGCTCGTGCAGCAGGAAGGTGCAGTCCTTGAAATCGCGCTGGCGGAAGTAATCGTCCACCTTTTGATACGGCGCCACGCTACGGCAGACGATCCCGCCCAAGGCCGGCTCGTAACCGCCGGACTGATGCATCCACGACATGTAGCCGACCGGGAAATAGACATACAGGCTCAGCCTGCGTGCGCGCCCGGACAGGTTGTGCACACGACATTCCCACAGCTCCACCGCATCGTCGGTGGGGAGAGACACGCACAATTCCACCACGATGTCGTCGTGGCGCACCCGCCAGCGCACATCGTGCTTGCCTGCAGAGAACTCGAACGCCTGCGGCTGCGCGCGCACCGGTTCATGCGGCACCGAGTACAACGCGCCGGTGTCTTCGTCCTTGAGATAGAAAAAA
Source organism: Xanthomonas cissicola (assembly GCF_008801575.1). Taxonomy (GTDB): domain Bacteria; phylum Pseudomonadota; class Gammaproteobacteria; order Xanthomonadales; family Xanthomonadaceae; genus Xanthomonas; species Xanthomonas cissicola. The sequence continues at coordinate 33,618 of NZ_VZPL01000043.1, forward strand.
CGCCCGGGATGATGCGCGTAGTACGGCTGCTCGGGCATCATGAAATTGCGCGCTTCCAGCATCGGCGCATGCGCGTATTTCGAGGGCTCCGGCTGCATGAACTGGCCGGTGGCATAACCGCGGCAGGTCAGCTGCACCATCATGCGGCGGTTCCACAGGAAGCCGCCGGCATTGGGCATTGCGGTGGGGCTGTAGAGCGTATAGCGCGCACCATCGGCGCTGGGCGCCATCAAGCTGGACAGCGCATCGGACGTGGCGTGGGGCGTTGCAGACACGGTCAGGGGTGCTCCGGTTCGTCGCGCTTGCGCGCGGCCAGTTCGAGCTGGATGCGGTTCAACAGCCCGTCGTCCAGCGGATAAAAGCGCATGGTCCAGGCCGCCAGCAGCGCAACCGCGCCTGGAATCACTGTCAGCAGCAGCACGATGCCGGTCAACGACCCGGTGGACTGCGCGGTATTGGCGACATAGCCCATTGCAGCCAGCACCCAGGCAATGCCGGCGGAGGCCAACGCCCCGCCGAGCTTTTGCGAAAACGTCGCCGCGGCGAACGTCATCGCCGTGGCACGGCGGCCGGTGCGCCATTCGGTGTAGTCGGCGCTATCGGCATACATCGAAAACGCCAACGGCGATTTCGGCCCAAGCGCCAGGCCGATCAGCATGTTCAAGACAAACACCGCCCACACCGCATCGGCCGGTACGAAAAACATCGCGCAGCTCAGCAGGCCGACGAGCACCATCAGCCAGAACATCAGCTGGCGCTTGTCCCAGCGCCGCGTCAGCAGCGGCGTGATGGCCGCACCCACGCCCAGGGCCACCGAATAGCTGCCCAGAAACAGGCCAACCAGATCCGGGCGTTGTACGTAGTACTTGAGGTAGTACACGCCCGCACCACCGCGCATGGTGATCGTGATCATGATGATCAACGACAGCACGAACAGTACGCACCACGGTTTGTTCTGCAGCAGATCGGCGATGTCGCGACGAATCGGTGTGCGTTGTTGCGGCGGCGGCTGCACGCGTTCGCGCGTGGTCAGCGCCACGCTGACGAACAACGCCAGCGCCACCGCGCCGTACAGCATCATCGTGCGTTGCCATCCCAGCGCGTCGTTGCCTGCGCCGAACCAGCGCACTAGGTCCATCGTGAAGTAATTGACCAATGTGGTCCCTGCAAACGCACCGATGAATCGCAGGCTGATCAGGCCGGTGCGCTGCTGGCTGTCGGCGGTAATCACGCCGGATAATGCCGAGTACGGAATGCTCACCACCGTGTAGGCCAGCATCATCACCAGGAAGGTGATCGTGGCCCACCACATGCGCCCATGTTGATCCAGATCCGGCGTGGTGTAGGCAAGCACGCCAGCAGCGGCCATCGGCAGCGCGCCCCACAGCAGGTACGGGCGGAACTTGCCAAGCCGGCTACGCGTGCGGTCGGCCAATGCGCCCATCGCCGGGTCGGCGATCGCATCGGCGATCTTGGTCAAGAGGATCATGGTGCCGACCGCAGCAGCCGGCAGGTGCATGGTGTCGGTGTAGAAGATCAGCAAGAACGCCGAGATGTTGGCCCAGTACAGATTCAGCCCCAGATCGCCGGCGCCATAGCCCAGCTTTTCGCGCCAGCGCAGGCGCGCCGATGCAGGAGACGTTGCGGGCGATGACGGCATCGACACACCTTCAAATGCGTTGTACCCGGCCGAGCACGCCGTTACGCTGAGTGCCCGCGCACCTGGCGAGGAGCGCCGACGCTACACCACGCATCGGCTGCCGCCAACGTGAAATCCATTCGAATGCCGAATCGATCCAGAGATATAACCTGACGTGATGGACACCGCCACACATGCCACGCCCGCGTCCGCTTCGCCGCTTGCCATCGTGGTGATGGGCGTGTCGGGCAGCGGCAAGACCACCATTGCACAAGCGCTGGCAGCGCATTACCGCTTCCGTTTTCTGGACGCAGACGACTACCACAGCGTGGCAGCACGCGCGCAGATGGCGGCCGGCCAACCGCTCACCGACGCGATGCGTCTGCCATGGGTAGAACTGCTGTCGGCCACGCTGCGCGATTGCGTGCAGGCCGGCGAATCGGTGGTGCTGGCCTTCTCCGGTCTGCGTAGCGCGCATCGCCAATTGCTGCGCAACAGCGGCGTGCCGATGCGCTTCGTGTTCCTGCACGCAGCCCCGCACGTGATCGCAGCCCGCCTGAGCAACCGCGCAGGCCACTTCATGCCAGCCACACTGCTCGACAGCCAGCTGCAGACATTGGAGCTGCCGCTGGACGAAGCGGACGTGGTGTCGGTGGACGTGGATGCCAGCGTGCGTGCGGTTGTGCAGGATGCGATCGCACAGCTGGCAGCGATCGATCCTGCCGCAGTGCAACATACTTCACGTGCATCGGAGCGGGCGTAAGCGGACGCACACGACGTGCGTGATGCCTACGGTGAGTGCCGCCTAGGCCGTTGTGCGTTGTGCGTTGTGCGTCACGAGGCTACCGCTTCCGTGCCGATGGACAACCCGTAGCGAAAGCGCGACGCGCAGCATTACCGCAGTGCACAGAGGGCAAGACACAACGGCGCAGCGCCAAACCTGTCGCGCTAGCTTGCGCATCCAGCGCGCATCCACGCGGCCGCATGCCGCAGAAAAGTACCGCATCAGCAACGCGCCATTCCCTTCTCCCGCCGGGAGAAGGTGCCCGGAAGGGGCGGATGAGGGTACGGCCACCCGCATCGCTCATCTCGCCACCTCCGCACGCCGTACGACAGGCAACTCGCAGCGCAATCAGACGCAGTGCTGAGCCAATAAGCCCCATTCGCTACATACCGCAGAACGCTGCAATCGACCGCCGACATCGCGCACCGGGTTCGTCGTGCCCTTCCCCATCGCGTCCATCCGTTGCAAAGGCCAACACCCAAGGCTGCGCAACATTTCCTGGTTACTTCTTGCAAACCGCCATCATCGGCGCATCTTCGGCCAAGACCGCATCAATCATTTTTTCTATCGCAACACAGGAAATAGTGATGAATCATCACGATTGGTGCGAATAGCGAACCGATTGAACGCAAATTTTTCAAGCTGGTCGCACCAGATGCGAACGGACCCGACCATTGTCTGAATGCAGCGCTGCGCAAGTGTTGCGCGGTCATGTCAATCGTCCATCTTTCGGTCAGCCGATCCGGGGGGATCCAGCGCTTCCTTCCATCTAGGACATGCCGTGATGACCAACCCCAAACGCCGTTTGCGACTCCGCAGTTTGACGCTCGTTCCTTGCCTGCTCATCAGCGCCGTGGCTTTGGCGCAGTCTGGCGCCACCACCGCGCAGCAGCCGGTATCGTCCCTGGATACCGAGGCATTCGCACGCTCCGGCCAGGTCTGGCGCAGCTTCGGTCAAGACCTTCCCTTCGCCAGCCCCACCAACTGGACCACCGCCGGTGGCGGCTACTTGAACTCGCGTTTCGCCCCGGGCGAGTGGAAGATCAATCGCACCACCGCCAAGACGCTCAAGCCGGCGTGGACGCTGACCACCACCGGCGACATCTCGGCCACGCCCAGCGTCGAAGGCGGCACCCTGTATGTGCCCGACTGGGGCGGCACGCTGTATAGCGTGGACACGCAAACCGGCAAGCCGAACTGGCAAGCCAAACTGTCCGATTACACCGGCAACGCCAACTCGGTGACGCGCAACACGCCGGCCATCAGCGCCAAGAGCATCATCGTTGGCGACCAGGTCGCCGGTACCTTGCTGGCGCTGGACAAGAAGACCGGCAAGCTGCTGTGGAAGACCACGGTGGAAGCCAACCCGCAGGCGCGCATCACCTCCTCGCCGGTCATCTACGGCAACCGCATCTACGTCGGCGTCTCCTCCGGCGACTGGGGCAACCTGGCGGCCAACCACACCTTCAGCTTCCGCGGCAGCGTGGTGGCGGTAGATCTGAACACCGGCAAAAAGGTATGGCAGTTCTATAACGTGCCCGAGGGCTACACCGGCGCGTCGGTGTGGGGCCAGGTGGCCATCGATCCGATCAACCGTCGCCTGTATTTCGGCACCGGCAACAACTACAACATTCCGCAGGGCGTGGGTAACTGCATTTCAAACGCGCGCTCTTATCGCGGCAGCGAACTCACCGTGCAGGATGAGCTCGACTGCATGGCGCCGGACAACTACGTCGATTCGGTGATTTCGTTGAATCTGGATACCGGCAAATTGGTCTGGGCCAACCGTGCACAGGGGTACGATGCGTGGAACCTGTCCTGCGTCGTGGCGCCGACCAACGGTCTGTGCCCCAACACGCAGGCAACCAACCTGACCGGCCCGGATTACGACTTTGGCGGTGCTGGCGTGCAACTGTTTGCCGTGCCGCGCAACGGCAGGTTGCAGCAGTTGGTCGGCGCTGGTCAGAAGAGCGGCATCTACTGGGCCTTCGACGCCAAGACCGGCGCCAAGGTCTGGTCGACCCAGGTCGGCCCCGGCGGCACCACCGGTGGCGTGGAATGGGGTACCGCGTTCGACCCGTACAAGTCGCAGATCTACGTGGCCATCAACAACAACTCCAACGCGACTTATACGCTGGGGCCGGCGAACGTGCAGACCCATAACGGCGGTTCGTGGGCCGCGGTGGACGCGGCAACCGGCAAGATCAAGTGGCAGGTCAAGGTGCCCGGCATCAACCCGGTGAATCCGACCGTGCCGGCGGGCGGCCAGGGTTCGCTGACGGTGTCGCCAAACCTGCTGTATGCCGGCTCGATGGCCGGCAATATGGTCGCACTGGACGCCGACACCGGCGCCACCGTGTGGAACTACAACGCCAGCGGCTCGGTGATCAGTTCGCCGGCCATCGCAAACGGCGCGCTGTATTGGGGCGCCGGCTACGGCCGCTTCAACTTCGGCACCGCGGCCACAGGCAACCAGCTGACCAAGTTCGTGCCCGATAACGCGGCAGCCAAGTAAAGCGGCGTCTGCAGGACGGCAGTGACGCGTCCTGTCTGCACACGACACTGCCGCCTTCGGGCGGCAGTGTCTTTCAGTGATTGTTGTTGGGCTGGTGTGGCTGCAAGCGCTGCAAGGAGTAAGCCGCAATGCGGTGCGTGATCGTCTGCAGCGATGACGCTATGTCCACGCGCCAAGCACAGCGCGGCAAGCAGAAAGTCGCCAGTGGTTGCCAGGCGGGTACGGACGTCGTGCAGCAACCGCCTAGCGGCTGCGCACACTCTGTTGTAGCTGCTCCAAGCTTGCAGCTATAACCGCGTGACCTGGCACAGGCGAATCTGCCCTGCTTCCAGGCCGTGCGCCTCGGCCGCACGCCGGCGCAGCGCACGCACCAGGGCGGCTGCGTCCAGCTCGCCCTCGGCCGACACGTCCACGCTATGCGCCAGTTGCCCCCACAGCACCGGCCGACCATCGCAGTAGCCCTCGTAATCGGCGAAGTAATGCAGCTGGCGCCGCTCAGGTCCCGATGTGGACATCGCCTTGGATCTCCGTGCAGCCCAGATGTTCCAGCGCGATCTCCAGCCCCAACAGATAGCTCTGCGCGCAGTAGCCACGCACCGTGGCGATGCACTGCCCCAGACCGTGCGGCAGGCAGCGCTCCGGACGGTCCACGCTGTCGTCGTGCGTTTCGACGTAGGGTTAAGGCAGGTCTCTGAGCACGCGATGCAACCGCGCACTGTCCACGCAACTGCCCGGATCGATCAGCGCGATCTCCATCCGCGCCTGGCCGGCCACACGCAGCGCATCCAGCAGTTCCTGTTCCGAGCCACAGGCACGCAAGGCCACCGTCCTGCCCGCGTCCCCGGCACACGCCACCAATTGGCGAATGACGGCGCGCGGCAACGGCTGCGGCCCACGCATGATCATGATCGACATGGCGACCTCCTCAGGCAGCAACGCGCAATCGTAAGCTCCCCCGATCCGCAGACACCGCATAAGTAGATCTTTCTGGCATCGTTCCCAAGTCAGGAGGTTCCATGCGCACATCGAAGTTCACCGAGACACAGATCATCGCCACGCTGAAGCAGGCCG
>NZ_VZPL01000044.1 GCF_008801575.1 Xanthomonas cissicola
AACGGTTCATGCGTGTGTAGACCGTATGCCAGTTGCCAAAGCGCTTGGGTAGGCCGCGCCATTTGCAGCCATGCTCGGCAACGTAAAGGATGGCGTTGACCACTTGCAGGTTGGTCATGCTGACATTGCCGCGCTGCGCCGGCAGGCAGTGTTCGATCAGAGAAAATTGTGCTGGCGTGATCTCCATGCCCAATAGTTTAATCGCTCGGGCCATTAGTGTTAACAGGCCCTAATAACGGGGTCAGGTTGACTTTCTGAGTGAACTTGACCCTATTTCCTTGCAGCCTCCCCTGCATGCCAATGACGCGGGCCCGAGCGAGACCGGAGAAACGGAGTCAGGTTGACTTTTTAGTGAACCTGACTCCGTTTCTTCATTGATACGCGCAGGGTTCCACAGGTACGCACCACCCTCATTGCGCGTAGCGCCGTTCAAACTCTCAGGAAACAGGTCGCCAATTGAACCTGGGTAGCGTCGGGAGTGTTGAACATTGCGATGTAATCGAGCACCTCTGCGCGTACGGCGCCCTTGGGCAATAGAAGCGTCGCCCGATCCTCTCGCGTTCGGGCTGGCCGAAGAAGCTCTCCACCAGGGAGCACTGGCGCTTCCCGCTGGTGGCGACGTCACAGGCATACCGACCGCGGCGCATCCCCATCACGCGTAAGTCACAGTCGCAGCCACAGGGTGCGGTCGAATCACCACCAACGCGTCTCCCGCGGCGACAGGCTTGCCCGCCTTGCAATGCAAGGCCGCGATCGTTCCTGCCTGACTTGCGGCTACCTGGAACTCCATCTTCATGGCTTCCAGGATCACCAGCGGTTCGCCGATCTGGACTTCCTGCCCGACGTCGACAAGAACCTTCCACACATTGCCCCACATGTCGGCCACCACCGCGCTTCCGTCGACAGCCTGCATGACTGCCTCCTCGGCATCCTCCACCGCCTCGACCTTGGGGTCGTTCTGCCACAGCGCCACTTCAGTGGCATAGGCGGTCTGCTGCCGCTCCCGGAATGCTTCGATACTGCTTGCGTCTTGAGCTAACAGCCGCTCGTGCTCGGCCAGATCAAACACGGCATCTTCGACTTTGATGTGCGTGCGGCCGGCACGGAAGTCGGCCCGGAACTGATCCAGTTCAACCTCTGTCACTGGATAGAAGCGCACCCGGTCGAAGAAGCGCAGCAGCCAGGGCTCCGCGCCGAACTGGCGGTTTCTCAGGAACTTATTCCAGATTGGCACCGTACGGCCCACGAGCTGGTAGCCGCCGGGCGAGTCCATGCCATAGATGCACATGTACACGCCGCCAATGCCCACCGTGCCTTCAGCCGTGAAGGTGCGTGCCGGGTTGTACTTGGACGTGAGCAGCCGATGGCGCGGGTCCAGGGGCACGGCACAGGGCGCGCCCAGGTAAACGTCGCCCAGGCCCATCACCATGTAACTGGCTTCAAAAACCGTCGTGCGAACATCCTCGCGGCGGCTCAGGCCATTAATGCGCTGGATGAAGTCCACGTTGTTGGGCAGCCAGGGGGCGTCGGCCTTCACCGTCTCGATGTAGCGTGTGACTGCACCCAGCGTGGCCGAATCCTCGAAGGCCATGGGGAGATGCACGATGCGGCTCGGGACCTGAAGACCCTCCACGCCGGGCAATTGCGTTTCCAAGGCGATCAGGCGTTCGACCAGCACCGACTGCGCGATGACGCGGCTGTCGTAGTGAATTTGCACAGAGCGCACGCCGGGCGAAAGCTCATGCACGCCGTCCAGCTTCGCGGCCTTGAGCGCTTCCATGAGCAGATGGACGCGCAGGCGCAGCCGCAGGTCCAGCACGTTGGGGCCGTATTCGAGCAGGATGTACTTGTCTCCAGCCTGCCGGTAGGCCACGGCCGGGCGTTGGCCTTCGGCAGGCAGCTCGGCCAGCACGCATTCCGAGACCGTCGCCGGTGCAGCGGGAAGATCCCGCGCTGACAGGTCCGGCAGCGGGCGCAGCAGGCGGATGGCCTCGTCCTGCGCCTGCTCCAGTGCCAGGGCTTCATCGAAGCCCATGCGCCTGAAGCGGATGGTGTCGCCCGGCTTGACCTGACCCACCTTCCAGAGCTCGGCCTTGACGATGGTCGCCGGGCACACGAAGCCGCCCAGGCTGGGGCCATCGCAGGTCAGGATCACCGGCGTATCGCCGGTGAAGTTGATGCTGCCGATGGCATACACGCAGTCGTGCACATTCGATGGGTGCAGCCCGGCCTCGCCGCCGTCGCTGCGCGTCCACTTGGGCTTGGGACCCACCAGCCGCACGCCCAGGCGGTTGGAGTTGTAGTGCACCTGGTAGTCGGTCGTGAAAAAGCGGGCGATGCTGTCTTCGCTGAAGAAGTCCGGCGCGCCGTGCGGGCCGTACAGCACGCCGATGTCCCAGTGTTTGCCATAGCTGGGACCAGTTCGTGCGGTGGCGTGGCCGGCACGCAGGCCGGCGCTGGCGTGGTGCAGACCGCCGGCTCGGGCCGGCTGATGGGCAGCACGTCGCCCACGCGCAGCGTGCGCCCGGCATGGCCGCCGAACTGGCCGAGCACGAAGGTGGATTTGCTGCCCAGGTACTCAGGCACATCGATGCCACGCCGGATCGCGATGTAGCTGCGGCAACCGCTGCTGGCCTTGGCGATGCGCAGCACCTGGCTGGCGCGCACCGCGATGGGCTTCCACCAGGGCAGCGGTTCACCGTCGTCCAGTGTCGCCAGTGCCGGCGCGCCGGTGAGCGCGATCACCGCATCGCCATGGAACTTGAGTGTCGGCCCTTGCAGCGTGCATTCCAGGCCGGCAGCGCTCTCGTGGTTGCCGACGATGCGGTTGGCCAGGCGAAAGGCGTAGTCGTCCATCGGTCCGGAGGGCGGCACGCCGATGTCCCAATAGCCGGTACGCCCGGGGTAATCCTGCACGGTGGTGTAGGTGCCCGATTCCAGCACCTCGACCACGGGCGAGACATAGTCGTAGCGGTCCAGCAGCAAAGTGGACACCGTCCCGGCCGAAAATTCCCTGCTTTGCAGGATGCTGCGCAGGTAGTCCAGGTTGGTGGCGCTGCCGTGCAGGCGCGTCAGCTCCAGCGCCATCAGCAACTTCTGGCGGGCTTCCTCGCGGTGCGCCCCGTAGGCGATGACCTTGGCGATCAGTGGGTCGTAGTTGGCAGACACCTCGGTGCCGGTCTGCACCCATGTGTCCACGCGCACGTCTTCGGGGAACTGAACATCGGTCAGTATGCCGGGCGCAGGCTGAAAGCCGCGCACGGGGTTCTCGGCATAGACGCGCACTTCGATGGCAGTGCCCCGCGGCGTGGGCAGATCGTCGAAGGATGGCGGCTCGCCAGCGGCAATGCGTACCATCCATTCCACCAGATCCAGCCCGGTGACCGCCTCGGTGATGGGATGCTCGACCTGCAGGCGCGTGTTGACCTCAAGAAAGTAGAAGGCATCGCGCGCAGCGTCATAGATGAATTCCACCGTGCCGGCCGAGACATAGTTCACCGCTTCGCCCAGCTTCACGGCGGCGTCCAGCAAGGCGGCGCGGGTCGCGTCCGGCAGGTGCGGCGCAGGCGTTTCCTCGACCACCTTCTGGTGCCGCCGCTGCAGCGAGCAGTCGCGCTCGCCCAGCGCCACAACGCGTCCCTTGCCGTCGCCGAAGATCTGCACTTCGACATGGCGCGCATTGGCAACGAAGCCTTCGATGAAGACGCCGCTGTCCTTGAAGAAGTTCTGGCCAAGGCGCTGTACCGAATCGTAGGCCGTGGCCAGTTCGGCTGCGTTATCGCAGCGCGAGAGACCGATGCCACCGCCGCCGGCCGTGCTCTTGAGCATGACGGGATACCCGATGTGCTGTGCAGCGACTTTCGCATCGTCCAGACTTTGCAGCAGGCCGGTGCCAGGTGTCAGCGGCACGCCAGCGGCCTCGGCGATCGCGCGCGCGGTGTGCTTGAGGCCAAAGCGGCGCACTTGCTCGGGTGTGGGACCGACGAAGACGACGCCGGCCTCCGCACATTGCTCGGCGAACGTGGTGTTTTCGGACAGAAAGCCATAACCGGGGATGACGGCCCCGGCACCGGTCTTCCGGGCAATCTCCAGGATGCGATCGCCACGCAAATAGGTTTCGGCGGCGCTGCTGCTGCCGCCGCTGTTCAACGCCACAGCTTCGTCGGCGACGCTCACGTGCAGGCTGTCATGGTCAGCGTCGGAATACACCGCGACCGACGTCACTCCCATCTTCTTGAGCGTGCGCGCGATGCGCACCGCGATCTCCCCACGATTGGCGATGAGGATTTTCTTGAACATATGGCGTGCTCCGGGCGATGCAGCGGTTTGGCCTCCGACCGGAGCCCACCGCGAATGGGTAGGTGAAGTTCGGGCGCGATGGCCTAGTTCTTCCGGGCCACGTAGGCACGCCAACCGCCTAGCGCGGTGATGTCCTCCGCCCCCCGCGTGGCCCAGGACTCGCAGATGAAACCCTGGACCGTGCGGCCATCGATCAGATCCAGGCTGCCGATCCCCAAGGGCGATGGGATCAAGGCGACGAAGGAGCCGTAGCGCTCGACCGGCATGGCCCACAGTTCGACCGCGATGGGCGCGCCTTCGCCCGTGCGCAGCATCCCCGGCTTGGGCGGCACGGTACCGGGCAAGGCATAGAGGCGATACGCCGCCGAGGTGTGCGTGCTCTCCAGCAGCGTGGCGCCGCGCTCGCTGAGCTGCCCGTTCAGAGGCATGCCCGATAGGTGCGCGCCGACGACCGCGACGATGACGTGGCCATCGAGGCTTGGGGCGGCTGGCACATCGACCGGTGGCAGCTCCTGCTGCGAAGCACCGCGCTTCCAGGGCGCTGTCGCCTGCCAGCGCCGGCCGAACGCGATCAGCCGCGCCTCGTGCCAAGCCGGTGCGATCAGCGTGATGCCTGCCGGCAACCCATCGGCGCGCATGCCAGCCGGCAGCGCAATGGCGCTAAAGTCGAGTAGGTTCACGAAGTTTGTGTAGACGCCCATGCGCGCGTTCATCGTCACCGGCTCGGCCAGCAACTGCTCAATGGTGTAGATGCTGGGCGCGGTGGGCACCAGCAGGCCGTCGAGGCCCTGCATCAGCGCTTCGGCCTTGCGTGCCAGCGCCATGCGGCGGTACTCGGCCTTGTAGGCGTCCACCGCGCTGAAGTTCGTCGCCTTTTGAACGATGGCGCGCACCACCGGGTGCACGACTTCTGGCTTGGCGTTCATCAGCTCCTCAATGGCGGCGTAGCGTTCGCCCACCCAGGGGCCTTCGTAGAGCAGCGCAGCGACCTCGAACAGCGGCGCGAAGTCGATCAGCTCCAGTTCCACGCCGATGGTTTCCAACCGTCGCAGCGCATCGGTGTAGACGCGCTCGGCCTGGATATCGCCAAACCAGTCGGGCGAGGCGGGAATGCCCAGCACGGGCTTGGCGGGCCAGCTGGCAGGACGGACCGGTGCCTGACGCGAATACGCATCGGAGGCATCGAAGCCGCCCATCGCGCGCAGCGCTGCATCGGCGTCGTCTACGCTCAGTGCCAGCACCGTGATGCAATCCAGCGTGCGGCAGGCAGGCACCAGTCCGCGGTTGCTGACCATTCCGCGTGTAGGCTTCAGGCCTACCAGGTTGTTGTGGCCGGCCGGCACGCGGCCGGAGCCGGCGGTATCGGTCCCCAGCGCAAACGGCACGAGACCACGAGCCACCACGGAGGCCGAGCCCGAGCTGGATCCACCACTGATGTACTCGGCTTTGAAGGCATTGGGCACCGGGCCATAGGGCGAGCGCGTGCCCACCAGGCCGGTGGCGAACTGGTCAAGGTTGGTCTTACCGATGACCACCGCGCCAGCGGCTTCAAGCCGATCGATCACGGCGGCGTTGTGTGTCGGCTGGTAGGCGAACTCCGGGCAGGCGCAGGTCGTGGGCAACCCCGCGACATCGATGTTGTCCTTCGCGGCGAAGGGCACGCCATAGAGCGGCAGCTTAGACAGGTCGCCACCAACCTGCATCAGTTGTTGGGCAAGTCCGGCAAGCCGGGACTGCAGGCCGTCCAGGGAGAGCCGGGAAATCCAGGCGACATCACCTTGCGGCAAGCCGGCGATGAGGCAAGACAGCAGTTCGGCAGGAGCGGCGCCCTGCGCATACGCGGATTGCCAATCGGCCAAGGTCCAAAAAGCGGTGTGGGTCATGGTCGCTCGACAAGTTGGATGACCGCGGGAAGCTCCTCGGCATGCGCGGCGACTGGTCGACTCCAGCAACTAATATCCATCTGAGAATTCTTGATGTAATCGCGCATTCCGAATCCCGTAGATACGTCAGGTAGCGTAGGAACGGGATTTTTTGCCAGAAGTGGCGACGTTCTTTGCGAAGGGAATCCTCCTGAGTTATCGGAAATGGGGTCAGGTTGATTTTCTGAGTGAACTTGACCCTATTTGCCTTGCAGCCTCTTCCTCTTTGCGTGCCAAAGACGTAGGCCGGAGCCAGACAAAAGCACCGGTGCAGAACCACTGCCGAGGGCTTTCATCTCATTCCTTGGACCCCTTACATGCCCAGATCAGACAGCCCCGGATGGTCATCCGGGCGACGGCCCAGCGGCCAGTGGAACTTGCGGTCGCTTTCCTTGATCGGCATGTCGTTGATGCACGAGAAGCGGCGCTCCATCAGGCCATCGGCGCCGAATTCCCAGTTCTCGTTGCCGTAGGAGCGGAACCAGTTGCCTGACATGGCATAGCCTCCAATCGAAGTGGATACATCGTCGTTTGAGATTGCGGCGGAGCGTCAGGCCGCTAGCGGGTGGCCTGTTTTAGCAATAACTGCGCGATATCTCTTGCGGTGTCTGCGGCGGCATCGACGTTGCGCACCTGGAGCGCCTGCTTCGTGGGCTGATCGTGCATAGCAGCAATACATAGAACCGATCGATCTGCCTCAGCGTGGCGCCGAACCTGTCGCGCGCTAGTTACTGAACCCTGGCCGCGGTTTTCCCGCCTTTTTCTGTTTGGGCCATGTCGAGCACTCCAGCCGCCTAGCGGACGGTCGTCGTAAGCGCCTGGAATGTAGTCCAACGGTCGATCACGACGCCGAACGCTCTACCGTGCAGCGCTGAGACGCTAACTTGTGGCAACAGCTCGGCAGGTGATGCGTTTTCGGCCTTGGCGGATAAGGCGCGGGAGCAGATGCACAATGGACGTCAACAAGAGTCGGGGCGACTTCTTCTAACCTCATCAACGCTTGCATCGGAAGGCTGGGCGAATGCTCCTTGACCTCCCATACATCCCCCACCCGCCATCCTCGCTGCGGCCTCAACTGGAGAACGCACGATGATGAAGTGGATGGGCACCGCGCTGGCCGCGGCACTGTTGATGAGCGGTTGCGCCAAGGTGGAAGGCGAGAAGTTCGTTGGTCACTGGGTCAACCTGCAGTCGCAGGACGAGACGATGGACATCGAGCGCAATGGCGAGACCTTCATGGTCCGCAGCACCACGCCGAAGTTCTTCAGCCGCCAGCCCAAGACCGAGAGCTACCCGGCGGTCTACAAGGACGGCGCGCTGCAGGTCACCAACGATGGCGAGACGGTGAACTTCGCCATCGACGAGAGCAACGGCCATCTCAATACCGGTGGTGAGCAGTACGAGCGCGTGCCGGCCAAATAAGGCCGCAGCTGTCACCGGCGCCCGCGTGCAGACCTTGACAGTCGCACGCGGGCGTTCGGCAGGTGGGCAGGTGTGTGCGTCCTTCGATGCGGATGAGTGCGCCGAAGCGAGCTGGAGCAGCACGCTGTTTTCGAGATGGCTGCATGGTGTTGCAGGCGTATAGGATCACGGCCTTGTTCGAGGCCGTGCATGCGCATCCATTCAAGACACATCCCCCATTTCCGCCTTGCGCGTGCGTCGGTCTTGACGGTGGCGCTTGCCCTATTCGCTGGCCAGGGGTCTGCGCAGACCGGTAACGGCCCGACGTACGTTGCCCCGACGCCGACGGTTGCGCCGCCGGTGGACCACCCATTTGCCGGGGTGATGCGCGTGGACGTGGATGCCACCGATGTCGCGCGCCGCATCTTCACTGTGCACCAGCAGATACCGGTAGACGGCAGCGGCGCAGTGACGCTGCTGTATCCACGTTGGGAGGCCGCCAGCCACGGGCCCAGCCTGACGGTCACCGATCTTGCCGGCCTGGAGGTCAGTGCAGCGGGGCACCGCCTGCCATGGCGGCGCGATGGCTATGAGCCGCATGCCTTCCATGTAGAAGTGCCGGCCGGTACGCAGCAGATTGAGGTGCGGTTCCAGATGCTGGCCGGCGGCGAGTTGCTGACACGCGACATCGTGTCCGTGCCCTGGCAGCGGTTGCTGCTGTACCGGCCGGTTGGTATGCCAGGAACATTCCGGTGGCCGCCATGGTGACGCTGCCGGGCGGGCTGCGGCCGTTCAGCGCCTTGGACGTGGAGCGCGCGGGCGGTACGCACTACGCCTTCAAGACGACATCGCTGGAAACGCTGCTGGATGCGCCGGTGCTCGCCGGCCGATACGCCGCGCAGCTGCCGCTGACCGGGGCGGTGTCGCTGGATATCGTGGCGCAGCGGCCCGCCGACCTGCAGGTGCCGCCCGCACGTGTGGCCGAACTACGTTCGCTGCTTGCGCAGCTAGGCGCGGTGTTCGGTCCGCCGCCGTTTGCACGCTACGCCATCCTGGCGCGGCTGAGCGACGAGGGGTCGGCCGGCGGCACCGAGCATCGCGCGTCCAGCGAGAACGGTTTGGCGTCGTCGCATTTCCAGGACTGGCCGGGCCAGATCCTCTCGCGCGACCTGATTGCGCACGAGATCGTGCATGCCTGGAACGGCTTTTACCGGACGCCTGCCGATTTATGGGCACCGACGCCGAACGTGCCGGTTTCCGGAAGTCTGTTGTGGATGTACGAAGGACAGACCGAGTTCTGGGGCCGCGTGCTGGCGACGCGTGCCCGCCAGTTCACGCCCGATGAGGTGCGCGACCGCCTGGCGCTGGAAGCAGCGGAGATCGCAGCGCGGCCCGGGCGGGCATGGCGCTCTTTGTCCGACGACGTGCACTACCCGGCTTTCATGTTGCGCCAGCCGGTGGCGTGGCGCGACTGGCAACGCCGGCGCGATTACTACTCCGAAGGGGTGATGCTGTGGCTGGCGGTGGATGCCGAACTGCGCACGCGCAGCGGGGGCAAGCGCAGCATCGACGATTTCGCGCAGCGCTTCTTTGCCGGCGCTACGCCGGACGCGCCGACGCGTACCTATACGTTCGAGGACATCTGCGCCACGTTGCATGCGGTGGCGCCAGCGGACTGGGCAGGCTTCCTGCGCGGATGGATCGATGCCCACGACGAACTGGACACCACGCGCGGCCTGACCCAACACGGTTGGTCGCTTGTCTACACCGACACGCCGACTGCGGCATTCGGTGCCAGCGAAGAAGAAGCTGGCGTTGCCGATCTCACCTACTCGATCGGATTGACGGTGCGCGCCGACGGCATGGTGCGCACGGTGGCCTGGAACGGCCCCGCATTCGCGGCCGGGCTGCGGCCGGGCACGCGCGTGTCGACCGTCAATGGAGCGCCGTTCACGCAGGACGCGGTGCGCGATGCGGTGCGCGGCTCCGCACGCCGCCCCATCGTATTGGGCATCGCACAGGACGCGCAGCGTGCGGACGTGCAGATCCAGTACTCCGGACCACTGCGCTATCCACGGCTGGAGCGGCTGGCCAACCGGCCCGACACCCTGGCCAGGCTGCTTGCGCCACGCTGAGGCGATGGGCGCCGGCTGCCGCCACCCGTTGCCACGTACTCCACCGCGCCAGACCCTCTGCCCTTCCATGGCGCACAAGCCTTACAGTGCGCTGGCACGCCGGGTCCGGCGCTGCCCAACCGTTCAATCCAGCAACCACGAGGGTGTCATGAGCAAGGGGATGGACCAGAAGAAGAACCAGAAGAAAGAGCCGACCAAGACGCTGAAAGAAAAGCGCGCGGCCAAGCAGGAAAAGAGGGGCAAGTAAGCGCCTGGCCTGTTGGCAGGCAGACGCAATTGGAGGGGAAGCCCCACCTCGCGCTTCGCGGAGGACGCCGGACGGCGCCACTCCGCGAAAGCTGCGGAGCGCTCAGCGCGCGTGTTGCTCCTCGTCATCGTGGGCGAGCGCGGCCTTGGCCAGCGCCGACAGCAACAGCCTGGCTTTTTCCGGACGCACAACCTCGGCGTGGCCCACGTGCTCCACCGGGCTGGCGCCCTCGCGGTGCATGGGGGTTGGCTGGAACAGCAGGCGCGCAGTGCCGGGCAGCGCTGCCAGCAGGGTCAGCGGATCGTAGAGATTGAGCTTGGTCACCTGCGGCCAGATGGCGTCGAAGCTCATGGAACCTTGCTGACCCGCTGCCGCTGGATCCTGCGGTTGTGCTGCGACGAAACGTACGGAAGAACCACGCCGTATCCAGGTCGCGGATCAGGTTGGCCTGGATGCCTTCCCACAGGCCTTTCAAGGCGTTTTTCTGGACATCGCGCAGGTACTCGCCCACGGGGTGGCCATTGCGTGCGATGCCTTCGTAGAACGCGGGCGGTACGGCGGCCCTGTAGGCAGCTTCCTTGGTCAGGATGCGCAGAGGAATGCCGAGTTGCTGCGCGCGCCGGTAAAGCGCACGGGCGGCGTGGATGTCGGTGGCGTTGTTGTAGGGGCGCGCATCCGGTTGCACGAAACCATCGGCGTCCCTGGCCGGGTCGATGCCTCCCATGATGGTGATGGACGCGACCTTTTCCCGCACCAGATCGCCCGCCTCGGCGAGCAAGGCGCTGGCATCGGTCATTCCGGCGATGACCACCATGCCGAGCTTGTGGGGCGAGGTCGCCAGACGCTCGCGCATCGCACGGACGCCATCGGTGTGGACGGCGTCCGGCGCCGCACGCAGCGCGTCTCCCTCGGCGAGGAACTTGGAATGCTCCCGGGCCTGCGTGGACGTCATGGGATAGTCCTGACCGCGCGCGACGCGAACATCCGGCAATGCCAGGCGATCGAAGACACCCTTTGCCAGCTGCGCGCGTTGCGATCGCATGTCGGCATCTCCCAGGGTGACGACGACGTCGGTCAGACGCAAAAAGCCTTCGACCTGCAGCTGCTTGGCGATGGTGTAGGTCACGACATCGTCGGGGTCCCTGTTCGGGTCGGTGAACAGCAGCGTGTCGAGCGGCAGCTGCGGCCGGTGCAGGCGCAGCTCCCGCAGTACGGCCGCCTCGGTGGGCGTCAGCACGGGTGCGTCGGCGACGCCGAGTTCTGACAGCATGCTGCGCTGAGCAGGCGTCAATCGCGCGGGCAAGCTCTGCGTGCGTCGGTGCCGTGGTCCGTCCGGGCGGGGAGGACGGCCAATGATGGTCTGCAAGGCGCCCGGCGGCGGCGCGGCGGCGTCTGCGGGGGAATGTGCCGGCACGGCAACGGGTGGGGGATCGCGCAGGTCAACCGTCATGTCTGCGCTGGGCAAACCGGCGGTGGATCGGATTCCGGTGGGCTGCATGTAAGGACCTCTGACAGTGAACGGCGGTGCTGGCAGCCCTTGTCGGCAACACGACAGAACCGGTGCTCACGCTCATGCGTGCGCACGCTGCACGAAACAGTCGCGCGTTCGCGCTCACGCGTGCGTCAGTGGGCGTCAGCAATGGCGTGCGGCGCGATCACGCGGTCGAGCAGGCGGCCAGGCTCGCAACGTTACCCACGTCCAGCACAGCGCCATGCCGGCGTGGTGAATTCCTGTGTGCGGCGACGAAGAGACACCGACAGGCGCGCCGCCGCATCAACTCAAGCCCACGCCGGTGTTGGCGAGCAGCGCACGCGCCATGCCGAGGTCGTCGTGCTCGCGTGCTTCGCTTGGCACAGGCCGACGCTGAACGATATATCGGGCACTGCCATGGCATCCCACAGCGCCTGCGCGATGCGTGGCCGGCAACGCCGCAGCAACGCCGACAGGCAGTGGCTGCTGCCAGTCCAGGTCGGGGAATGTGGCAGGAAACGCAGAGCCGTTGGGGTTGGCCGAGTGCGCGTAGATGCCGGTGTCGGTCGTGTCGGGGCTGAGGTCTGCCCACAACTGCACCGATGTTCCTCGATGCGCCAAGCGCGCCTCCAGATAGCACAACACGCGCACCGCGACAGCGTTCACCATGCGCCGATTCTCGGATGAGCAATGGCCGCGTCCGTCCCAGTCCACGTGCGTATGCCATAGATCGAACCAACTCTCCGGATCCAAACGATCGATGGCAGCGCGCGCCTTGGCTTCTGCTCGCGCCCAATAGCGCTCCATCCGCTTGCGCCGGCGCCGATCCATTGGTGCGGTCCTTTCCGCAGGTTCGTTCGTGTATGTCATCGCTAGATGTTCGCGCAAGTACTGCTGCGACGACGCGCAACGTGCAGATCAAATTGGATCGTCTGCTCTGATTGCCTGGTCAGCAGCATCTACTGGAAGCGGTCCGGATCACGCCGCCAGCCGCTTGATTCGTGCCGGCAAATCGCCCAGCGCGCGATGCGCCTGTTCCAGTTCGTAATCGGCCTGCAGACCCAGCCAGATCTTTTCGGCTTCCTTGTCGATAACGCTCCTGATCATGTGAAAACCGTAACGGTCTGCGTTAAATAACGCAACGCGTTACGCTTGTGCAGTTGATCGTTGCCGGGACAAGCGCCGGCACCGACTGGTTTCGATCAGAACAGCGCACCTTGCACCGGCGCACCAGACGGCGGCTGTGGATGTGGCGCTGGCGTAAGTGCTGGAACCGGCTGTGGCTTGTCGTCTTTCGCACCCAACCGCCATGCCAATCCCGAGATGCGTGCGGCGTGGCGTGCCAGTGCGCTACGGATGACCGCTTCGCTGCCGGCCAGGTGCAGGGCGCGGCGGGCGCGGGTGATGCCGGTGTAGAGCAGTTCGCGGCTGAGTACGCGGGCATCGCGGGTGGGCAGTTGCAGCCAGACCTCGTCGAATTCGCTGCCTTGGGCCTTGTGCACGGTCATGGCGAAGGCGCTTTCGTGGGCGGGCAGTGCGGCGGGGTGGAAGCCGCGCACCTGGCCGTCGCCGTCGCCTTCGAACCAGGCGACCAAGGGGCCTTGGGCACGGCTGTCGGCGGCGGGGGCGTCGCGGTGTGCGTTGTCGCCAGCGTGGCCCGGCCTTGACGACGGTGCCGCGTGACCGCGCGCGGTCGCGGCACTTGCCTCGCCCTGGCCGAGGGAAGGGCCCGCGTCGCTGCGGCCAGGCAAGGCGCCCGGGTCGCTGCGCAGGCAGATACCGACATCGCCATTGAACAGGCCGTGGCGGTAGCTGTTTTCGGTGATCAGCAGCAGGCGGCCCTGGAACCAGGGCGAGGCGCCACCCAGACGGCGGGCGCCGGAGCCGGTGTCGGCCAGCAGTTGTTCGATGCGGGCGTTGAGGCCGCGTGCGCCGTGCGGGCCGGCACGCACGGCGGTGAGCAGGCGCAGGCGGCCGGCATCGCGCAGTGCGGCGGCGGGGTCTTGCGCGTTGGCCAGCGCGCGCCAGTGGGCGAGCAACGCGTCGCGGCCGAGGGCCAGCGGGTCTTCGCCGTCTTCGTGGAAGTGCACGCCGGGCAGTTCGCCGCTGCGCAGCAGGGCTAGCGCGGTGTCGGCATCGCCGGCGCGGATGGCGTCGGCCAGTGGAGCCAGTGCGAAATCCTCCGCCTGGCGATAGCCGCGCAGCAGATGCACGCGGTGGCCGGCCAGGCCGCCGCTGCGGGTGGCGGAGGCGACCGCAGGCGGACGCTCGACGGGCGCGCTGCCGAGCAGCGGTTGCAGTGCCTGGGCGTCTTCGGGCTGCAGGGCATCGCCCGGGCCGGCGGCCTGCAGGATGGCGGCCAGCACGTCGCCGGCTTCCACCGAAGGCAGCTGGTCGGCATCGCCAAGCAGGATCAGCTGGGTGCCATCGGCGACGGCTTGGACCAGTTTGCACATCAGCGGCAGGTCGACCATGGACGCTTCGTCGACGACGATCAGGTCGAACGGCAGCGGGTTGTCGGCGTCGTGGCGGAAGTGCGGGGAATCCGGGATGACGCCGAGCAGACGATGCAGGGTGCTGGCACCGCTGGGTAGCAGCGCTTCCCAGCTGGGCGGCTCGCCCTGGTCTGAGGGCGCATGCGGCTGCGGTCGCTTCGGCGAGCCTGTTTGCAGGGCTGCCTGGGCAGCATGCGGCGGCGGTTCCAATCCTGCTCCGGTGGACAGCAACGCGGACGCGTCGGGTGCGGCGGCGTTGGTCGGATGCGTGGACGTGCTGAGGTCGACGCTCTTCGATGACGTGGCGAACGACTCGGCGGCCGGGAGCCGGATACCGCCGGCGATGGCACGCGCGATGGCGGCGCGCAGGCTTTCGGCCATGCGCTCGGCGGCGCGGCCGGTGGGTGCGGCCAGGGCGATGCGTGGGGCCGGGGTGTTGGATGCGTGTGCCTGCGCAATGCGCAATAGCAGCAGGCGGGCGATGGTGGTGGTCTTGCCGGTGCCGGGGCCGCCGGTGACCAGCAGTAACGCGCGGCGTAGCGCGAGAGCCGCTGCCTGGGCCTGGCGGTCGGGGGTGTGGGATGGCGCGGACAGGCCCGTGCCCTCACCCGTCCTTCGGGCCCCCTCTCCCGGGAGGAGAGGGGTTCGGTCCGCGCTGCGAGGGGTTGGGGTGGCGTTCGGGAACAACTGCGCGAACAGCGGCGCAAGCGTGGCGGCGTCGACCGGCGGCGGCGGTTGCGCGGCGATGCGTTGCAGGCCCAGGGCCAGGCGGCGTTCGTACTCGCGGTAGCGGCGCAGGTAGAGCAGGCCGCGTTCGAGGACGAGTGGGCAATCGGCGGCGGCCGGGGCTTCGGGCTGCGGTTGGTCGACCCAGCGCGAAGCGGCCAGGCTGCGTTGCCAGTCGGCGGGGTCCGGGAAGGTCGGCGGCGGGCCGTCGCGCGCGTCCAGCAGCATGGCGGCGCGGGCGGGGTCCAGGCCGGCGTGGCCGCTGGTGACCGCCAGCGAGGCGAGCGCGGCGCCGGCCAGCACCTGTGGGTTGGTGTCCGGCTCCAGGCGTTGCAGGCTTTGCGCGAAGGCAAGATCCAGGGTGCGCAGGGCGCCGCTCTGGTTGAGGGCGGTGAGCAGGTTTGGGTGGGTCATGGCGTTGGCATTCCATCAGCGAACGCACGCCCGCGCCACGTCATGCTCCGCGCACCTGTGCTGGCGTGCGGTGCGCTGGCATGCGGTGCGGGCGCGCAGCAGCGTTGACGCCAGTCACTCGTGGGCGGTGCCTGCTCGGCGCGATCGCTGAGAGACGCGAACGCGGCGCGGGCCAGCCATGCGACTGGCGTGGTGCATTGGTTCATGGGGCAGGCGTTCCCTCGGCGGACGTACCCTCACCCCAACCCCTCTCCCGGGGGGAGAGGGGCTCGAGGCCGTTGGCGGCACCTTGCTCTAGCACGTCATTGGACAGGGCATCTGTCGGCTTGCCAGCGAACAAGGCGTCCAGGGCCAGCACCAGCGCTGGTTCGAAACGCCAGGCGTGGATGCCCGGTGCCGGATCGCCAAGCGGCGCGAGCGCACCGCCAGCGGTTGGGGCGCCAGCGTTCCGCGCGGAGTCGGGTCTGTCGCCCGTGGAAGCGCGGGTGGGTGCGGCCGTGCGCTGGCCCGCGATGGAATGGCCAAGGGTTTCGGCACCGGATTCCGACCCGGCAGCTGCCGCATGATGCCCCGCATCCAGGCCGCGACAGAACAGATAGCGCACGCCACCGAAGTCGCGGGCGTAGTCGTAGGCGTCGCCCAGGCGGAAGCGCAGCCAGCGGTGCAGGGCCACGGTGTAGATCAGCGCCTGCAGTTCGTACTCGCTGTGCGCCATGGCCCGCGCCAGGGCGTCGGCGTCGTAGCTGGGCAGGCGGTTGGATTTGTAGTCCAGCACATACCAGCGCCCGTCCGCGCTGTAGGTGAGGTCGATCAGGCCGGTCATCAGGCCTTCCAGGCGCTGGCGCGCGCCGAAGGCCTGGCGGTCGCCGACCACGCCAAACCGATGCAGCAAGGCGAGCAACGCATCGATGCGGGTGGGCCGCATGGCGAAATGGAATTCCATCTCGTTGCGGCGCTGCGGTTCGGGCACGTCGGCCAGGCGGGTGCCTTCGGGCAATGCGACGGTGAGCGTGTGGCCGATCAGCGCGGTGAGCATGCGCAGGCCGTCGTCGAGGTCGTCCTGGGCGTAACCGCCGCGTTGCAGGGCCTCCAGGATGGGTGCGGCCTGGCCGTCGGGCGCGGGTTGGCCGGGCCGCCAGGCCTGCCAGGCGGCGAAGTCGCAACGTTCGAACACGTCGTGCATCACCACGCCGAAGCGGTTGCCGGCAAAGCGCGGATCGAACGGCTCGGCGTCGGTGGCAACGGCCACGGCAACCGCCTCGCTGCCGGACGGTTCATCGCTGCCGCCGCTGCCGACGACGGTGGCGCTGGCCATCGGGTCGGTGGCCGCGCCGGCATCGGCGTTGGCCAGTTGGGTAAAGCTATACACCCACCACTCGGGTGCGATGTGACGCTGCGGATTACGCGCGAGCGGCACCTGCGCCTCGCTCGGAGCCGGCAGCCGCGGCAGGTGGGCCGGCGGCGTGGTGGTGTCCACCACCACGGTGCCCTCGCCCGCCGCGCCCTGCAGCGCATCGAGCGCACGCAGCATGGCCGACAATGCGGTGCGTTCGTGCTGGTGGAACGGGCCGCTGGCGATCCACAACGCGTGCTCGGCGCGGGTGAGGCCGACATAGAGCAGGCGCGCGTCTTCGGCATCCTGCTCCTTCTTCCATTCCTCTTTGATCGCTTTCCATTCCATGGAGTCAACGTCATCAGGCCAATGCAAACAGCGTTTGCCATCCCGATAAACAATCACACGCTTGCCAGGCTTCTGGTCCGGTGGCTTGCGGCCGATGCCGATATACGGCAGGAACACCAGCGGATATTCCAGGCCCTTGCTCTTGTGCAGGGTGACGATCTGCACGCGGCGCGCATCCGATTCCAGCCGCAGCTGCTGGGCTTCGTCGTTGTCGTCGGCATTGGCGATGCGCCGCGACAGCCAGTCGACCAGGCCATGCGGGCCGAGTGCGCGCGCATCGGCTTCCTGCAGCAGTTCGGCCAGTTGCAGATAGTTGGTGAGGCGGCGTTCGCCATCGACCAATGCGAGCAGGCGTTGCCCGTGGGTGGCGCCGAGGTCGCCGATCAGGGCGAGCGGGCCGCCGCGCTGCCAGCGTTCGCGCCAGTCCAGCGCCTGTTGCTGCCAGCGGCGGTGACGCTCGCCGTCGCGTTCAAGTGCGGCGATGGCGATGGCGTCTTCGCCGATCAAGACCGTGGCCAAGGCGGCGCGCAGGCGGCTGTCGTCGCCCGGGTCGAGCAAGGCCTGCAGCAAGGCAAGCAATTCCAGCGACTCTTCCGTGGCGAACAGGCTTTGCTTGCCGGCGGCCACCGCCGGGATGCCCACCGCGCCGAGCGCCTGCTGGATGCGCGTGGCCTCGCCGTGGCTGCGCACCAGCACGGCGATATCGCCGGCCTGCACCGGGCGACCGCATACCGTGGCCGTGCCGGCGCGGCCACCGGCCAACCAGCCGCGGATCGCTGCAACGCACGCGGCGGTCGCCAGCTCGCGCGCGCGGCCGGCGCTCCAGGGCTTGGGCTTGCCTTTGGCAGGCGGCGGCGGTTCCGGCGCCCGCCACAGCGTCAGTGCCGGCGCAGTGACGCCATCGCGTTGCAGGTCTTCATCGACGCGCTTGGTCCCAGCCCGCACCGGGTGGAAGGCGATGCCGTTGGTGAGGAAGGCATCGGCGTAGCCGGCCTGCGCGTACAGCGCGTCGATGGCCGCCAGCACGCCGGGGCGCGAGCGGAAGTTGTGGCTCAGCGGCGGCGCCAGTTCGGCGGTGACTGCCGCGGCCAGATAGGTGCGCACATCGCCGCCACGGAAGCCGTAGATGGCCTGCTTGGGGTCGCCGATCAGAAACAGCGCCGGTTCCAGTCCGGCGGCTTGTGCGAGCGGGCCTTCGCCGAACACGTTGGAAAAGATCGACCACTGGCGGTCGTCGGTGTCCTGGAATTCGTCCACCAGCGCGATGGCGTATTGCGTGCGCAGGCGTTTGACCAGGGCGTCGGCCTGTGCGCCCTGCAATGCGTGCGCGACCCCATCGACGAGGTCGTCGTAGGTCTGCACGCGGCGTTGCCGCTTGAGCAGCGCCAGCCGTGCGATGGCATCGTCGCGTAGCGCATGCAGCAGCGCGACACGGCGACGGCTGCGCCACGCCTCGACACGCGCCAGCGCAGTGAGATAGCTGTCGATCTCGTGGCTCATCGGCGAAGACGGCGTGCGATCGACAAACTTCTTGTTGGTGCCGGCGGCCAGCTCCGCAGCGGTCAACTTGAGCAGTTTGGCGTGTGGCGCGGTGTTGGACGATGGCGCGGCAGCGAAGTGTTCGAACCAGTGCCACAGCGCTGCCAGCCACTCGGGTTTGTAGCTGACCTTGCTCAGGATGCCGCCCTCGATGGCCGACATGATGGCGTCGAAAAATGCGGTGCCGTGCGTGTTGAATGCGTCAGCCAGTACGTTGGCCGCCGCGTGCACGGCCTGCAGCAAGGCGGCCGCATCGTCGGTGGTTGCGGCGACTGCCGGCAACAGCGTCGGGTGCCGCACCAGCGCGCGCAGATCGCTGGCCAAGGCCTCGGGGCCGCCCGACCACAGGGCGATGAGATCTTCGGCCATCACCGCATCGGCGGCGCGCTGCCGCCACAGATCGGCCGCGACTTCGCCGAGCAATTCGCGATCGTTGGCGAGCAACTCCGGCGCAGCGAACGCCTGCCCGCTTTCCAGCGCGTGTTCGCGCAGCACGCGCGCGCAAAAACCGTGGGTGGTGAACACCGCAGCCAGATCGATTTCTTCCACCGCCTGCTGCAGGCGGCGACGCAAGGTGGCGGGCGTTTCGGCGCCAGCGTCCAGATGGGTAGCGAGGATGGCGCCGGTGAGCAGCACGTCGGGTGTTGCGTGTAGGAGCGGACCTGGCCGCGACGGGTCGTCGGCAAGGTCGGTCGCGGCCAGGGCCGCTCCTACAAGAGGCGGTGGGGCATCGGGGACCAGGCTTGCGGCCAGCACCAGGCGTTCGCGGATGCGGCGGCGCAGCTCCTGCGTGGCGGCTTCGGTGAAGGTCACCGCCAGGATCTGGCCGATGCGCAAGCCGCGCTCGACCACCAGCCGCGTGAACAGCGTCGCTAGCGTAAAGGTCTTGCCGGTGCCGGCGCTGGCCTCGATCAGGCGCACGCCGTGCAGCGGCAACTGCAGATACGGGTCGGTGACGGGGCTGATGCTCATTCGGCATCCTCGCGCGCGCCGTGCCAGTGTCGCCAGCTGTCGATCACCCGCTCGGTCTCGAGTGGCGCGCCGGTGTTCCCCTGTTCGAGCAATGCGTACACGCGATGGCTGGTGGTGGCGAACGCGGCGAAGCGTTGCGCGTCGGCAAACGGGTCGCGGCCGCGGGTGACCAGGCGCAGTTCCGGGCTATGCGATTCGCTCCAGCCAAAGCCCGATTGCCACTGCCCGGCCGCCTCCTTGATGGCCTTGTCCAGGTCGCCGCCGCGCGCGGCCTGGTGATATTTCCAGCTGCTGTACGGCGCGAAGGCCAGCGGTGTCTGCAAGCCCTGGCGATACAGCTGCAGCAGCTCGGCCAATGCGGTATGCGCCTGCGTTTGCGACAGCGGTTGTGCATCGATGGGATGCGGGCCCAGGCCGTCGTCGTGTTCGAAGAAACGCACGTATGGCGCGTGTTCGCCAGCGGCGCGCAGCAGCAACCACTCCAAGCCGTGGCGAATGGCGCTGCGCCCGCTGAGCGCGCCGACCTGCACGCGCCCCACGCCGCTTGCGTACCAGCCCGGCACACGGCCGTGCAGTTCGATCTCGCCAATCTGCACCTGCAGCCGGCGCGACTGGGCCGGGAACTCGCCACGCCACTGCCGGAATGCGTCGGCATACGGGCGCAATTGCGCCACGCGCTCGTCGAGCTGGCGCCGCCCCAGCGGGCCGGACGGCAGCAGCGCGCGCGCGCGCAGGCGCTCGTATAGGCCTTCGGTGTCGCCGGCCAATGCAGCTTCGAATACCTGCTGCTGCAAGCCGTAGTGATCCAGCCCGCGCGTGGGGGCGAGCAACGGTTCCAGATCGCTGTCTTCGCCGGCCGGATCGGGCAGGCGCATGCCCAACCGATGACGCAGGAACTGCCCGGCAGGGTCGGTCAGCAAGCGGCGCAGCGCGTCGATGGACATGCTGGCCGGCAAGGCGATCGCTTCGGCCGGCAATGCACCGGCCACCCACGGCGCCAGCGGCTGCCGCTGGCCGACCAGGCTGTCCACCGCCGGCCGCCATTGCCGGCGATAACTGAAACGGCGCGGATCGGCGCCGTCGTCGCCCAGCGCACCGAACGCGGCGGCGGCGAATGGCTGCAACGGGTGCCGCACCACCAGCGTGTCGAGCGCGTTGCTGGCGGCGTGGTACTGCGCAGCGCTCGCCAGCAATTCGCTGACCAGCACCGACGGCTCGCGCACGCTGCCATCACGCGCATCGGCACCGAGATAGCTGAGGTAAAACACCTCTTGCGCGGAGGCGAACAACTGCAGGAACAGGAAGCGGTCGTCCTCGCGCGTGGAACGGTCGCCGTGCCGGCGACGCTCGGTGCCCAGTTCCGCGGTGAGGCGATTGAGCCCGGCGGCCGGGTCGCGGCGCGGGAAGTCGCCATCGTTCATGCCGAGCAGACAGATCACGCGGAACGGCAGCAAGCGCATCGGCACCATGCGCCCGAAACTGATGCCGCCGGTGAGCAGCGGCGCACGCGTATCCGAGTCGCCCAGCACCGCGGCGAAATGCGCACGCACCACCTCGGCCGGCACCTTGCCGGCGTACTCGGCGCGTACCGCATCGCGGGCAAACTGGTCGATCAAGGTGCGCAAGCGATCCAGCGCGCGTTGCGCGCGCGGCGCAGTCGGCGTGGCCGGGATCAATGCCTCGAGCAGACCCAGCAAACGCTCGCGCCACTCGACCGGTGTCATCGCGTCGGCCAGCGCGGCTTGATGCCGTTCGAGCACGCGCAACAGCCGCAACAAGGTGTCCAGTGCGGCCAGTGCGCTGCCTTCCAGCTGCGGCCACGGCGCTACCCCATCGATGTCCTCGTCGGCGCCGCTGGCATGGCCGAGCAGCAGCCGGTCCAGCGCGAAACGCCAGGTGTAGGCATCGTCGCCCGGTGCCTGGTGCTGGCGCCGGTGCGCCGCATCCAGGCCCCAGCGCGCGCCGGCCGCGTGCAGCCAATTGCGCAGGCGTTCCAGCCCGGCTTCGTCCAGGCCGGCCGCTTCGGCGATTGGCGCGCTGGCCAGCAGGTCGAGGATTTCATGCAGCCCGAAACGCGCGATCGGCAAACCGAGCAAGGCGAGGAACACTTCGGCCAGCGGTTCGCTCGCCAACGGGCTGGCATCGGCCAGCGCGTAGGGCAGCGCGTCGTCGTTGCCGTGGCTGCCGAACACCGCATCCAGATACGGCACGTACGGGTCGATGTTGGGCGACAGCACCGCGATCTCGCGCGGCTGCAGGGGCGGGTCGAAGCGTGCATCGTCGAGCAACGCACGCAGTTGGTCGTGCAATACCTGCAACTCGCGCAGCCGCGTGTGGCAGGCGTGCACCTGCAGGCTGGGGTCGTGCAGATTCACCGCCGGCAATCGCGCGTCAGCTGCAGGCCCGCGGCGATGGAACAGATCGCTCTGCATGCGCCGCAACAGGCTGTCGCCCAGCCCGCCATCGGCCAGCGTGCGGCGGCCGGAGTCCAACGGGTCGGCGTAGGCGGCAATTTCCGCCAGCGGGTGCACCACTTCGTAGTCGCCCACCAGCGCCATGAAGTCGCGCCCGGCTGCGCCCCAGGCCTGCAGCAACGGGTTTTCATGCACCTGCTCGGCGAACAGTTGCACGGCGCCGTCTTCGCGCCGGCGTTGCCGCAAGGTCTGCAGGTCGCCCCAGTAGCCCTGCGTCGGGGTGGGCAGATAGAAGTGCAGCGTACCCACGCGCGCCTGCGTGGCCAGCACGCGCAAGACGTCCGGCGAGATGTTCAAGATGGCGAAGGCGAACACGCGCGGCGGCAGGCCTTGCGGCAACGGACCATCGGCACGCGCGTAGCGGTCCAGATACTGGCCGATGCGCCGTGCACGGTATTGCCGGCCGGCGGCGATGCTGCGCCACAACCGTGCCTGCGGGTCGTCCGGATCGGCGCCCGCTTCCCAGCGCAGCAGCCAGTCGCGGCGCCATGCCTGGTATTTTTCGAACACGCTGCCCAGCTCGCCGGCCAGCGCCCACGGCTTGAGCGCATCGCCATCGGACAGATAGCCGGCCAGTGGCGCCAACGCAGCATCGCTGCCCAGGTCCGATTGCAGGGCCGCATACAACCGCCACTGCGTGGTGGCCATGTCCAGGTCGTCGTCGGCCGCGCCGAGGTTGCGCTCCAGCGCGCGCGCGACGAATTCGCCGGGCGTGAGAAATTCCAGATTCGCCGCAACACCGTGCTCGGCCGCAAGCGTGGACTGCAACCAGCGCCGCATCGCCACCTGTGGAATCAGCACCACCTCCGGCTGCAGCAACGGCTGCCCGGGCATCGGCCGGCGCAACTCCTGCGCGAGCAAGGCGGCCAGGGTATCCAGCGCATTGGATGGATAAAGACGGAAATCGGGCGCGGAAGTGGCGTGCATGCGTGGCGCATTGTGCCGGATGCGCGCGTGAGGCGTTGTTGGCCGCCGTGTCGGCGCCCAGGTGGCCGCGCTGAGCGCAAAGCCGCACGGCATCGCGCACCGGCGCTGCGCGAAAGATGCCGATCGACCGCGCGCGCAGCCCGCTTCAACAACTGCGATCAGGCATCACGCCGCATACGACGCGCTGCCATCGTCACGCGCAAGCCTTGGAACCGCCAAGCGCCGCCCTGCACCGCGCAGACACGCAGCATCGCCACCGTGGGTGCGCGGCGACGCGCACGCCCTCAAGACGATGGGCCGGGGTATTCGCCCGGCCCACCGCGTTACATGACTGCATGGCTTGCAACCCGATCAGTATTTCTTTTCCAGATTGATCATCCAGGTCTGATCGTTGCTGCTGTCGCCGTCGGTGATGCCGCGGTATTCCAGCCGCGTCGACAGGCCCTGTTCGGTCAGCAGCGCCGCACCGATGCCCACCATCAGCCGGTTGCGGTCGAACGCGCTCTGCGCAGTGCGATAGAAGGGGCATCGGTGAGGTCGGCGTAGCTCAGGATCGCATCGCCACGGCCCTGGAAATCCGCGCATGCCGCATCTGATAGGTCTGCTGCGGAAACAAAAAGGCCGAGCCATTGCGAAACAGCAACGAAACCGGTGCACGTTGCGAATTGCGCGCATGCTGCAAGGGCCGCGCTTCCACCAGCACGAACGGCACCTCGCCCTCATTCAATGCGGCAGCAAAGGTCTCGTTAACGCTACCGGCGACGTGTTCAAGCGTCAGCACCTCCATGGAAGGTTCCTGTAGCGACGAAGTAGCATGGATCGTCACGTTTTGTGGCCGGTTTGACAGGATGCCGCTGCCGACAACGCGACGTGCTCGGCAGATCGTTGCAACAGCGACAGGCAAGACGACGACAGCGCACGGGACCATCTGCAGGTAAACACGGCGCGTCTCGGCAACTGTCGGTTACGTCCCTACTGCGGCGTACGTTCTTGATCCCGCTCGCATGCGTGTGGCCTGGTTGCGTTGCAGGACACGCTGTTACGCAGACAGCGACGCGCAACCCGCACATCGCCACTCGGTGAATGCGACAATACTGCACGCGCCAGTCTGGTTATGTTCAGCGGTGCGCGGGCTACTCTATCGCGTTGTAATTTTGTTAAAGGCACCGATGACGGCTTCCGCTTCCCCTGTCGTGCAGTTGTCCGGTGTCCGCATCGATCGCGGCGGGCGCACGATCCTGCGCGATGTGTCGCTGGAGGTGCCACGCGGCAGCATCACGGCCGTGCTCGGTCCGTCCGGTAGCGGCAAATCCACCATGCTGGCAGCGCTGACCGGCGAGCTGCGACCGGTCGCCGGCACGGTCACGTTGTTCGGCAATCCCATTCCCACCGGCAGCCGCGCGCTGCTGGAGATGCGTCGCAACGTCGGTGTGCTGCTGCAGGGCAATGGCCTGCTCACCGACCTCAGCGTGGCCGAGAACGTCGCGCTGCCACTGCGCACCCACACGCGGTTGCCGGCAGCGGTGCTGCAGCGCCTGGTCCAGATGAAGCTGCATGCCGTCGGCCTGCTGGCCGCAGCCGATGCCTGGCCGCGCGAGTTGTCCGGCGGCATGGCGCGGCGCGTGGCACTGGCGCGCGCGCTGGCGCTGGACCCGCCGCTGATGATCTACGACGAGCCGCTGACCGGGCTGGACCCGATCGCCTCGGGCGTGATCATGAGCCTGATCCAGCGCCTCAACGACAGCCTGGGCCTGACCAGCATCATCGTCAGCCATCATGTACACGAGACGCTGCCGATCTGCGAGCAGGCGGTGGTGATCGCCAATGGCGGCATCGTGTTCGCCGGCACGCCTGCGCAGCTGCAGGACAGCACCGACCCGCTGGTGCAGCAGTTCCTGCACGGCCAGCCGGACGGCCCGATCGCCTTCGATGCCGCCCCGCGCCGCGACCGGAGTGCTGCCTGATGGCCTTCGCCGATTCCATTCGCGCCTTCGGCCGCGCTGGCCTATTTTCGCTGACGGTGCTGCGCGGCTCGCTGCCCACGCGCGATTTCATTGCCGAACTGGTCCGCGAGATCTACAAGGTCGGCGCACGCTCGTTGCCGATCATTGCGGTGGGCGGCGCCTTCGTCGGCCTGGTGCTGACCTTGCAGGGCTATCGCACGCTCACCACCTACGGTGCATCGGATGCGTTGTCCACGCTGTTGGGCCTGTCGCTGTATCGCGAACTGGCGCCGGTGCTGACCGCCTTGTTGTTCATCGGCCGTGCCGGCAGTTCGATCGCCGCCGAGCTCGGTCTGATGCGCGCCACCGACCAGATCAAGGCGCTGGAACTGATGGCCATCGACCCGGTGGCCAAGGCAGTGGCGCCGCGCTTCTGGGCGGCGGTGCTGACGGTGCCGCTGCTCACCGGCGTGTTCTGCTCGCTGGCCATCACCGGCGGCTATTTCGAAGCGGTGCATGTGCTGGGCATCGACAACGGCACGTTCTGGTCGGGTCTGAGCAATAGCGTGGACTTCTGGGACGACTTCGGCGTGGCGATGCTCAAGTCGGCGATCTTCGGCGGCACCGCGGCACTGGTTGCCGCCTACGTGGGCTTCCATGCCGAACCGACCATCGAAGGCACCTCGGTCGCCACCACCCGCGCGGTGGTGAACGCCTCGTTGCTGGTGCTGATGTTCAACTTCGTCCTTTCTGCAATGTTGTTTAGGTGAGTGGAATAACTATGGCCATGCGTGGACCACGACTCGAATTCGCCGTCGGCGCCTTTTTGCTGCTGACCCTGGCCTCGCTGCTGGTGCTGGCGGTGGCCTCGACCAACCAGCGCTGGGGCTTTGGCTCCAGCCAGTACACGCTGACCGCCCGCTTCAGCCAGATCGGCCAGCTGCGCGCGCAGGCACCGGTGAAGATCGGCGGCGTGACCATCGGCAAGGTGGCCGACATCAGCCTGGACCCGACCAAGTTCGATTCGATCGTGACCCTGTCGCTGGATACCAAGTACAAGGACCTGCCTGCCGACACCTCGGCCGGCATCTTCACCAGCGGCTTGCTCGGTGAGAGTTATATCGGGCTGCAGCCGGGCGGCGACCCGGACACCCTCAAGCCGGGCGACGAAATCGGCTTCACCCAGCCGGCAGTGGATCTGCTGCAGCTGGTCGGCAAATACATGTTCAGTGGTGGCGGCGGCGGCAGCAATGCCCCGGCCACCGCCAACGGCCAGGCGCCCGCGCCTGCCCAAACCGCTCCTCCCTCTACGGAACCACACCAATGAAGACCACTGTGCTTTCTGCCGTCCTGGCCTCGACCCTGCTGGTGTGCGCACCGGCGACCGTGCTGGCGCAGCCGGCCGCTGCCAGCGCGCCTGCGCAGGGCGCGGCGACCAAGACCGTCATCGACAGCAGCACCCGCATCCTGAGCACGCTGGACCAGCGCCGTGCCGAGTTCCGCAGCAATCCGGCGGCGCTGCGTCAGTTCATCAATGGCGAATTGAACAAGGCCTTCGACCGCGACTACTCGGCCCGTCTAGTGCTGGGTGTACATGGCCGCGGCGCCTCCGATGCCGACGTCAAGCTGTTTGCCGATGCGCTGGCCGACAACCTGATGCAGCGTTATGGCACCGCGCTGCTGAATTTCGAAGGCAAGCCGACCTTCCGCGCCAAGTCCGAAAGCGCGCTGCCGGGCAACCGCGGCGTCAAGGTGTCCACCGACCTGCTGCGTGCCGGCAACGACCCGACCCCGGTCGATTACCTGATGCGCAATACCGGCGGCCAGTGGAAGATCTTCGACGTGATGATCGAAGGCATTTCCTACGTGCAGACCTTCAAGACCCAGTTCGACGGCCCGCTGCGCGAGAAGGGCATCGCCAAGGTGGCCGCCGAGCTGCGTAGCGGCAACCTGCAGGTCGGTGCGGCACCGGCCAATGGCAACTAATACCGTGCAACGCATGGGCGACACGCTGGTCATCACCGGCGTGCTCGACCGTGCGGCGGTCACCGCGGCCTGGCCGCAGGCGATCGCACAGCTGGATGGCGCGCGCGCGCTGGACCTGTCGGGTGTACAACGCCTGGACAGTGCCGGCGTGGCGATGCTGGCCGAACTGGCTGCCCGGTTGCGCCAAGCCGGCAGCGGCGAAGTGGTGGGCGAGGCGTCCGGCCTGGACGAATTGCGCGCCGCTTACCGGTTGTCCCCCACTCTCGATTTTCAGGCCTGAGCGCCAGCCCATGACCCAGTTCCGTTCTCTTCCGTTGTTGGCCAGCCTGCTGCTGGGTGCCTGCGCCAGCCAGGCGCCCAAATCCGCACCGCCGTCGGGCGGTACCGCCATCGCGCCGGCAGCCGACGCGCCGGTACGCGACGATGCCGGAGTGACCGCGCAGCCGGCCGCGTCCGGGATGGCCGCCCCGGATGCGCTGCCGGCGAGCGCTGCTGCTCCTGCCGATCCGCAAGCCGCTGCGGGCGCCGACACCGCCGCTGCAGGCGCGCCCACCGATGCCGAAAGCGACTTCGACGCGCTGTATGGCCCGACCACCTCGCAAGCAAGCGCCAACGGTACGCCGGCACAACCGGGCGCGGCGCCGGCATACGACCCGTGGGAGCGCTACAACCGCGGCATGCACCGCTTCAACATGGCGGTGGACCGCGGCGTGGCGCGTCCGTTGGCGACGGCCTACACCAAGGTGGTGCCCAGCCCGGCGCGCCTGGGCGTGACCAACTTCTTCGACAACCTGGGCACGCCGCTGACCATGGTCAACCAGCTGCTGCAAGGCCACCCGGTCCATGCGATGCAGTCGTTGGGGCGCTTTGTGATGAACAGCACCCTCGGTGTGGCTGGGCTGTTCGACCCCGCTTCGGCGGCCGGTATCCCGCGGCGCAGCGAAGACTTCGGCCAGACGCTGGGCGTGTGGGGCTGGCGTAACTCGCGCTACTTCGAGCTGCCGTTGTTCGGGCCGCGCACCGTACGCGACACCTTCGGGCTGGCGGGCGATATTCCGCTGTCGTGGATTCGCCAGGTGGACGACGGCGGTACGCGCTTCGCCCTGCAGGGCTTGCAGCTGGTGGACACGCGCGCGCAGCTGATGTCGCTGGATTCGCTGCGCGACCAGGCGCCGGACGAATACGCGCTGACCCGCGATGCGTGGATGCAGCGCCGCAATTACCAGATCACCCGCGATCTGCGCAGCCATCGCGAAAAGAACAACGAACTGCCGGAATACCTGCGCGACGACAAGGACAACACCGTGCCGGGTAACGCCATGCCGATCCCGAACTGGGTGCGTTGAGCGGTCGGATAGTTGGTCAGTGATGAACGTCGAAGCCCTGGAGCGATCCCGGGCTTTTTTGTGTCAGGCACCAGCCAGACCGGTTGCGACGTAACGGCGAACGCCGCATTGCGAAGCGCCTCGGCATGACAGCGCTGCTAGGTGCCGTCGTTGCGAGGCGGTGTCGGTACCGGTACCGCCGCATCTTGCGCAGCGATGATTTGCCACTGACCACTCCGCTTGATCCAGATATCGGTCCAGACATACCGGCCGGTAGACCCGTCTTTACGGGTCCACGTTTCACTCCCATGCGCGATCGCGGTATCTCCGAAGAACCTGACGTTTATCTCGTCGAGTGTGTTGGAAATGGTCTGCTTGGCAGGACCCGTCTCGCGAGTGACCTGGGATTTATCGTATCTGCGGCCCTTGGTGTCAGTCCCGATGAAGTCGTCGGCAAAGTAAATCCTGCGCTTTGACCGATTTCCTGTCACGACAGACTCTGCCCAATCGCGAGAACAGTCGACGATGTACTGCTCTGCCTGCGTGTCAGGGGTGGACGCCGTGCCGGGCACGTGCGAGCAGCCAGTCACCATCGACAACGCGAGCATTGAAGACCTGAAGAAGTACTTGAAGGTCATCGCCTATTCGCCGGCTCCCGATAAGGACATGACGCGTCATCGCAATGCCGACAGCGCTCTATGAGCGTGTGGCCAGCGCCGCATCAATCGCGGCACGCAAGCGCGCATCGTCGGCAGGGATGTCCGGGGCGAAGCGGTCGATGATCTTGCCGTCGCGGCCGATCAGGAATTTTTCGAAGTTCCACACCACGCCGGGCGCGGGGTTGGGGGCGATGCCGTAGCCGGTAAGTTTCTCGCGCATCGGGCCGTCGCCGGTGGTGTGCGGATGGGCGCTGGTCAGTGTCCGATACAGCGGGTGCGCCTGGTCGCCGGTGACGGCGATCTTGGCAAACATCGGGAAGGTGACGTCGTAGGTGAGCTGGCAGAACTGCGCGATCTCCGCTTCGCTGCCCGGCTCCTGGCCGTTGAAGTCGTTGGCCGGAAACGCCAGCACTTCCAGGCCCTGTGCGCGCTTGTCGCGATACAGCGCTTCCAGCCCTTCGTACTGCGGGGTCAGGCCGCACTTGGAGGCGACGTTGACCACCAGCAGCACCTTGCCGCGATAGTCCGCCAAGGTGGTGGGCTGGCCATCGATGCGGGTCACGGGAATGTCGTATAGCGTCTGGCTCATCGGTGCGTCCTGGGCAGGGAGAGCCCAGAGCATAAACGGCCACGGTGAGGCGAGCGATGCCGCTCGCTCACGCGGCTGGCAGTTGTCTGCAGCGACGCTCACGGGCCGATCGGCTGACCGGCCCGTCCACGCGCTCGGCCATCTTCGACGCCATCAATCGATGCACAACGCCACCTGGCCCCTGCCGCCGACCACCGTCTGGCGGCAACCAAAGCGATCGCTGTCGCGCTGACAGGTACCGGTGGCCGCCGCGCCGGTCGGCACGATGCTGGTGGCCAGGCAGTCGCCGCTGCAATCGCTGTCGTCGGTGCAGGTCTTGCCGGCATCGGCATACGGCACGATGCAGCGCGGAATCTGCATGCGGCCGACCGGCCGCAGTTGTCCACCCTTGGCCGTGCATTCGGCAGCATCGGCGGAGACGGTGTGCGGCGGCTGCGGAGCGTTCGCCGCGGCGGCCTGCCTGGTTGCCGAACTATTGCTGCATGCGGTCAGCAGCAGCGCGCAGAGCGCTGCGTGGATCCATCGGGTCGCCATGTTGAGCATCTCGTCTTGAACCAGGTGGGTGCAAGCATCGCGGTGGCGATGTCTGCGTGATGTGCTGTCGATCGGCGCAAGAGAACATGCCGGAGACCTGCATTCGTAGGAGCGCACCCGGGCGCGATGAAGCGTTATCGGTCATGCCTGGTCGCGCCCGGGTGCGCTCCTACGTCATGGTTTGTGGCATCGCCTTACGCAACCGATCACGCCTGCTCGTCGTTGCTGTCGTCTTCGCTGCTGGTGCCGGTGTCGTCGCTGCCATCGTCCAGCAACGCCTGCGACTGCTCGCCGGCCAGTGTTTCCACCCCGCGCAGGCGGCGTTCGATGGTGCGGGTCTTGCGGCTGGCTTCGCCCAGGCTCTTGCCGACGGTGCTGATCTGCCGCTCGGCCTTTTCGAGAATGCCGGCGAACTTGCCGAACTCGCTTTTCACCGCGCCCAGCACCTGCCAGACCTCGCTAGAGCGCTTTTCGATCGCCAACGTGCGAAAGCCCATCTGCAGGCTGTTGAGCAAGGCGGTGAACGTGGTGGGGCCGGCCAGCACCACGCGATGCTCGCGCTGCAGCAGATCGACCAGGCCGGCACGGCGGATCACTTCGGCATACAGCCCTTCGGTGGGCAGAAACATCACCGCGAAGTCGGTGGTGTGCGGCGGGCAGACGTACTTGTCGCTGATCGATTTGGCCTGGATGCGGATGGCGCGTTCCAGTTGCGCGGTCGACTGCTTGATCGCGTCGAGGTCGCCCTTTTCCTGCGCGTCGATCAGGCGTTCGTAGTCCTCGCGCGGGAACTTGGCGTCGACCGGCAGCCACACCACCTGCTCGTCGCCGCGTCCGGGCAGGCGGATGGCGAAATCCACCGCTTCGGCACTGTCGGGCTTGACCCGTACGCCGCGCGCGTACTGCTCCATCGTCAGCGTTTGCTCAAGGATGTTGTCCAGCTGCACTTCGCCCCAGCCACCGCGGTCCTTGACGTTGGTGAGCACGCGCTTGAGGTCGCCCACGCCGGTGGCCAGCTGCTGCATTTCGCCCAGGCCGCGCTGCACCTGTTCCAGCCGTTCGGAGACCAGCTTGAACGAGGCATCCAGACGCGTATTGAGCGTGGTCTGCAGTTTTTCATCGACGGTGGCGCGCATCAATTCGAGCTTGCTGGCGTTGTCGTGTTGCAGATTGGCCAGCTGCTGCTCGAGCGTGGCGCGCATCTCGCCGATGCGCAGTTCGTTGCGCTGGGTGAGTTCGTTCAAGCGCTGGCCCAGCGCTTCGGTGAAACGCTGTTGCGATTGCCCGGTTTCCTCGCGCCCCTTGCGGGCGTCTTCGGCCAGCGCGTCGCGCAGCGCGGCCATGTGGGTGTCGGTGCGCGCGATCAGTTCGGTCAGTTGCTGGCCGAACACCTGGATGCGGGTTTCCTGTTGCTGACCGAAGCCTTCGAGCTGGGTGCGCAGTTCGGTGAGCCGCAGGGTCAGCAGCTCGCCGGTGCGTTGTTGCGCAAGGCCGCTTTCTTCGCGCGCCTTGCGGGCATCTTCGCCGAGCGCATCGCGCAGCAGGTCCAGGCGTTGGTCGGTGCGCGTGGACAGCTCGGTGAGGTTGCGCGCGAAGGTTTCCAGGCGGGCGTCCTGCTGCCGCGCCAGGCCTTCGAGTTGCTCGCGCAATTCACCGCGGCCATCGCGTTGCTCGGCGCGCAGTGCATGTTCCAGCGCGGTGGTGGACGGACGTCGCAGCAGCGCCAGCAGCTGCAACACGAGGACTACGACGAGCAGCCCGAGAAGGATCAGGGATTCGGATGACATGCGCGCAGTGTAGCGGCGCCTGTCGCAACAGCTGCGTCACGCCTGCTGGCCGGCGTGATCATGCGCACGCGCTGCAGGAGTCAGCCAGACAGCGGCGACGCGGGCCGCTGTCTGGGCTTGAGGCGTAGGGTCAGAAGCCTTCCAGCACCAGCTTGCCGCGGGTGCGGTGCGATTCCAGCGCGGCGTGGGCGCGGCGCAGGTTGTCGGCGGTGATGCGGCCGTAGTGCTCGCCCAGGGTGGTGCGCAGCACGCCGGTGTCCACCAGCTCGGCGACGCGATTGAGCAGATGGTGCTGGGCGATCATGTCCTCGGTTTCGAACAACGAGCGGGTGAACATCAGCTCCCAGTGCAACGACAGGCTCTTGCGCTTGAGCGGCAGCGCGTCCAGCGTGGCCGGGTCGTCGATCAGCGCCAGCTGACCTTGCGGGGCCAGCACCTCGACCAGCTGCGCGAAATGCTGGTCGGTGTGGGTGAGGCTGGCGACATGCTGCACCTGCGCGATGCCGATCCGCTGCAGGCCCTCGCTCAGCGGCTGGCTGTGGTCGATCACGTGATGCGCGCCGAGTGCATGCACCCAATCCTGGGTTTCCGGGCGCGAGGCGGTGCCGATCACGGTCAGCTTGGTCAGCGTGCGCGCCAGCTGCACCAGCATCGAGCCGACGCCACCGGCCGCACCGACCACCAACAGCGCCTGGCCTTCGCCGCCACCTTCGGCAACGCCGAGCCGGTCGAACAACAGTTCCCAGGCGGTGATGGCAGTCAGCGGCAACGCCGCAGCTGCAGCGTCATCGAGCGTGGCCGGCTTGCGCCCGACCAGGCGCTCGTCGACCAAGTGGAACTCGGCATTGGTGCCCGGGCGGGTCAGCGCGCCTGCGTAGTACACCGCATCGCCGGGGCGGAACAGGCTGACCGCCTCGCCGACCGCATCGACCACGCCGCTGGCGTCCCAGCCGAGCACCCGCGGGGCATCCACCGCGGCGCTGCTGCGCACCTTGGTGTCGACCGGATTGACCGACACGGCGTGGATGCGCACGCGCAGGTCGCGCGGGCCGGGGGTGGGCAGCGGCAGCTCGAGTTCGACCAGAGCGCGCGCATCGTCGATGGGCAGGCCGTGTTGCGGATAGACGATGGCTTTCATGGCAGGGCGTCGTGCGGGAGGGAGCTGCATGGTCGGCCACCCGGATTCACGGAAAAACCGGCAAACTGCGCAAGCACTTTCACCATTGGAGTGAAGATGGTCCGCTTCGACGACCTGGCGCTGTTCGTACGGACCGCGGCGCTGGGCAGTTTTTCCAGCGCCGCGCGCGAGGCCGACCTGTTGCCGGGCCAGGCCAGCGCGGCGGTGGCCCGGCTGGAGCGCGCGCTGGATCTGCGCCTGTTCGCCCGGTCCACGCGCAGCCTGCGGCTGACCGCCGAGGGCGAGCAGTACCTGCCGTACGCGCGCGGTGTGCTGGAGCTGCTGCGCGACGGGCGCGAGCATGTGCGGGGCCACGACAGTGCGCTGCAGGGCGTGCTGCAGGTGACGGCGCCGTCGGATCTGGGGCGCAACGTGCTGCTGCCGTGGCTGACCGAATTCCGCGCTGCACATCCGAAGCTGACCCTGCGCCTGCACCTGTCGGATCAGGTGGCCGACCTGTATCGCGCGCCGGTGGATGTGGCATTTCGGCTCGGCCGTATCGACGATGCCGAACATGTGGCCTTGCCGGTGGCACCGGACAACCGCCGCGTGCTGGTGGCCGCGCCCGCCTACCTGCAGCGCCACGGGCGCCCCACCACGCTGGATGCGCTGCGCGAGCACGCCTGCCTGCTGTACGTGCTGGCCGGGCGCGCCTACCACCGTTGGCAATTCGACCGGGAGGGCCGCCGCCACGTGGTGCCGGTGCGCGGGGCGATGCTGTGCGACGACGCCGATGTGGTGCGGCGCTGGGCGGTCGCCGGCGAAGGGATCGCCTACAAGTCGTGGCTGGACGTGTGTGCCGACGTGCAGGCCGGGCGGCTGGAGGTGCTGTTCCCCGAGTGCGGCGATCGGCTGCCGCTGCAGCTGGTGTGCCCGCACCGCAAGCAGTTTTCGCCGGCGATCCGGCAATTGCATGCGCTGTTTGCGCAGCGCTGCCAGGCGCTGACGGCGTTGTACCCGGTGCAGGCCGGAGGGCTTGGTATGGGGTGATGCGGTGATCGCAGTGAAGTGATCGGCACGATTGCTTCGATAGACCAAGGTCGTTTCCCGATGCGGTGCGTACGGAGGCACGTCATCGGCATGCCACCGCGCCGTCTGCCACACTCGCGGCACGTGCCATTGCAGCGGCCTTCGCGTTTTCGGTGCGCAGATGATGGCTGTGCAGCTGCGCCATGACGCTGAAATAGTCAGCCCACCTGTTCGATGTCGCATGGCGTGCGGTGCTGCTGCGCGCGTTATTGCCGTGTTCGTTGAAGCGCCCATCACTGCGGCGGTTCTAGCCTGCCGGCATGACCGCACCCAGCCCGGTTCGCATGCAGCGCTATGCCAATCGCAACGGCCACTCGGGCGTAGTGGCCTACGCGCTGGCCGACGACGCCATCGCCGTGCGCTTTCGCAGCGGCGAGACCTATGTGTATACCGCCGACAGCGCGGGCGCCGAGGCCGTGGCGACCATGCAGCGGCTCGCCACGGCCGGGCGCGGGCTGAGCACCTACATCAGCCAGACCGTGCGCGATGCGTACGCGGGCAAGATCGAGCTATAGCGGCGCAGGAGTGCAGCAGTGAGAATGTACTGCGCGCTCTGCTAATTACCGCAGAGTGCGTGCATGCAATTGGCTGCGCACGCTGCATCATGCGCGTGCGGCGTTGCCTGCAGCGCGTATCACCGCCGCCAACTGCCAGCCATCACGCGTGTCACCGAGGAACACATGCTGGAGATTTACGGAAAGCCGAGCTCGATCAATGTGCGCAAAGTGTTGTGGTTGTGCGATGAGCTGGGGCTGGACTACACGCTGCATGCATATGGCAGCGGCTTTGCATCGGTGCAGACGCCGCAATTTCGCGCACTCAACCCCAATGCGCTGGTGCCGGTCATCCGCGAGGGTGAACTGGTGCTATGGGAATCGAACACGATCTGCCGCTACCTGGCTGCGCGCAGTCAACGCCACGATCTGCTGCCGGCCGCGCCCGCCGCGCGCGCACTGGTCGAGCAATGGATGGATTGGCAGGCCACCGAACTCAATACCGCCTGGCGCTACGCATTCATGGCCAGCGTGCGTGGCAGTGCAGCGCATACCGATGCGCAGGCAATTGCGGCGAGCGTGGAGCAGTGGAACCGGCACATGGCGATCCTCGATGCGCAGCTGCAGCGCGGCGGTCCGTTCGTCCTGGGCGCACGCTTCACGCTTGCCGACATCGTGCTGGGGTTGTCGACACAGCGCTGGGTCGCCAGCCCCATCGCGCATGTGCCATTGCCCGCGGTGGCGGCGTATTACGCACACTTGAAAACACGCGCTGGATTTCGGCGCTACGGTTGCACTGCACCGTAATGCCGCACATCGCACTTGTGCGAAGCGAACCAGACCACCGAAGCGATGCATGCAGCACGCTCGCACTGCATTGACCTGGGCATGAGTAGGGTGAGGGTCTGCTTTTGCGAGGCTCACCGATGACCACTGCCACCAACCAAACCCGCCTGCTGGCCCTTTGCCTGTTCGTTTTTCTGGGCACGTTCGCAGCGATCGTCTGGTACGTGATGCGGCCCTACGGCTCGGTGTATTTTTTCCCGGTGCATTTTCTGGTCGGTGCGGCATTGCCGTTTTTGATCTATGCGATCGGCGGAACCCGGCTGTGGTTCTGGATCGGCATGGGTATCACCGCCTTGGTGCTGCTGTGGTTCAACCTGTGGGGCCATGAAGCCAACGGCGCGGCTCCGCGGGTGCTCGACTGGAGCCACTTCGCTGCCGGTGTGGTCGGGCTTGCCGGCGCCTGGGCGGTGCAGCTGATCTATCGCAACGCGCGCCCGCCGCATCGCGCCTCGATTGAGTGAGCGGGGTGTGTGTGCGATTGCCTGCCGTCAATCGCGCATGCCGTGATGGATGGTTGTGCTTGGCGATGGAAAGGCACGATGCGCCGCGCGTGGGCTGATGCCATCGCGTGCCCACCTTGCCCAGGCACGGCTGCTGCATGACCTTGGACCGATAGCTTTGCTGCGCTGCGTTGGGCGACACTCGCGCATTCTTTGATTCCCGCGAGGTCCGCATGTCGTCTTGGCTCAGGCGCAAATCCATCGATCAGGTCACCGTGCACGAGGCCGGCCGGCAACTGGTCCGCAGCTTGAGTTGGCCGCATCTGATCGCGCTGGGCATCGGCGCCATCGTCGGTACCGGGATCTACACGTTGATCGGCGTGGGCGCCGACAAGGCCGGACCGGCAGTGTTGCTGTCGTTCGTGGCGGCCGGCATCGTGTGCGCCTGCGCGGCGCTGGCCTATGCCGAGATGGCCACGATGATGCCGGCTGCCGGCAGTGCGTATACCTACAGCTACACCGCGCTGGGCGAGAGCATTGCCTGGGTGGTGGGCTGGAGCCTGGTGCTGGAATATTCGCTGGTGGTCAGCACGGTGGCGGTCGGCTGGTCGGGCTATTTCGTCGGTTTCCTGCAATGGTTGGGCGTGGGGTTGCCGCAGGAACTCATTGCCGGGCCGCACGCCGGCGGCATCGTCAACCTGCCGGCGGTGGCGATCACTTTCCTGGTGGCTGGCCTGTTGATGGCCGGCACCAAGGAAAGCGCCACGCTCAACGCGGTACTGGTCGTGCTGAAGATCATCGCGCTGGGCGTGTTCGTGGCCATTGCGCTGCCGGCCTTCAACAGCGCCAACCTGCAGCCGTTCATGCCGTATGGCTTCTCCAAGGCGATGGGCCCCGATGGCGTCGAGCGCGGGGTGATGGCAGCGGCGGCGATCATCTTCTTTGCGTTCTACGGCTTCGATACGATTTCCACCGCGGCCGAGGAAACCAAGAACCCCGGGCGCGATCTGTCGATCGGCATCGTCGGTTCGATGATCGGCTGCACGCTGATCTATGTGCTGGTGGCGCTGGCCGCGGTGGGTGCGATGAGCTTTACCGTGTTCGGCAAGAGCCCCGAGCCGTTGGCGCTGATCCTGCGCGAACTCGGCCACGGCAAGGCGGCCTTGGTGATCGGTGCGGTGGCGATCATTGCGTTACCCACGGTGTTGCTGGCGTTTTTGTACGGGCAGAGCCGCATCTTCTTCGTGATGTCGCGCGATGGCTTGTTGCCGCGCGGCTTGTCCAGGGTCAATGCACGCACCGGCACGCCGGTGGCGATCACGCTGTTCACCGCGGTGCTGGTGGCGGCACTGGCGGGCGTGGCCCGGCTGGACGAAATCGCCGCCTTGGCCAACGCTGGCACGCTGGCGGCGTTCACGGCGGTGGCGGCCTGCCTGTTGGTGTTGCGCGTGCGCGAGCCCGGCCGCGCGCGCGCCTTCCGCACGCCGCTGGCGTGGGTGGTGGGACCGGTGGCGATCGGCGGCTGCCTGTATCTGTTCTGGAGCCTGCCGAGCAAGACGCAGGGCTGGTTCCTGCTGTGGAATGCGCTGGGCGTGGTGGTGTACCTGGCGTATGGGCGGCGGAATAGCCGGTTGAATCAGGCGGGCTGAGCGTCCTTCTCCCTGCGGGAGAAGGTGCCCCGCAGGGGCGGATGAGGGTGCGGGCGTAGCCTCTTGCAGGGGGTAACACGAGGGCTTTGCCCCGTCCCCTCACCCAAACCCCGCGCCCCAGCCCGCGCTTGCAGCGCGGGCGCTCCACGGCACGCGCGCCAGTGGCGCGCAAGCTGTGCCTTCTCGCCCCGGCGGGGAAGGGGCTTTAAGGAAGGTCTGAATAACGAGGCCTGAGAGTGCGGGATGTCGCGTCGTTCCGAAGAGTGGCGTTTGAATCTTTGGAATTTCGCCATTTCTGGCGCTTTCCGTGGGAATTTCCTGGTTTACAGGCGCACGCTCCCCATAGCCGGCAGCAACTGCTTTCGCTTCATCCACAGATTGGAGAGCGCAAACAAGGTCAGCACGTGTGCGGTGTTTTTGGCCAGGCCG
>NZ_VZPL01000045.1 GCF_008801575.1 Xanthomonas cissicola
CGGCCTGGCCAAAAACACCGCACACGTGCTGACCTTGTTTGCGCTCTCCAATCTGTGGATGAAGCGAAAGCAGTTGCTGCCGGCTATGGGGAGCGTGCGCCTGTAAACCAGGAAATTCCCACGGAAAGCGCCAGAAATGGCGAAATTCCAAAGATTCAAACGCCACTCTTCGGAACGACGCGACATCCCGCACTCTCAGGCCTCGTTATTCAGACCTTCCCTAGTGTCTAACGCCTGAATCACGCCGCGCCGCGAAGCGGCGTCGGCTTGAATGAATTGTTAGCAATCATTCCGTGTCGTAGATTACTAGAGGTGTTGCAATCCATTCACCGAACGAAGTGTTTGCTGAAAAAACACGAACCAATGCGCGGCTAGGAAGAGATAGCCTATCGACTAACAGATGTGTGAGACCCTTAAACGCAGCAATCCCAGACATGAAGTATTGATCTGTCGGTGATAGAGCGAATTTGGCATCGCCGCTTTTGAAGCTAAAGAATGCTTCTTCTCCAACGAGTTCTTCACTTTTTTCGCTCTTGTTTGGATTTGATTTCCCAATGAGCGTGATTGTTTGCCTTGTCCTCGTTACTTTGATCTTGCTGATTCCAAGAGCACCCTCAATCCAGCAATACGTCGATGGTGAGTCCATTT
This sequence comes from Xanthomonas cissicola, assembly GCF_008801575.1. Taxonomy (GTDB): domain Bacteria; phylum Pseudomonadota; class Gammaproteobacteria; order Xanthomonadales; family Xanthomonadaceae; genus Xanthomonas; species Xanthomonas cissicola. The sequence continues at coordinate 649 of NZ_VZPL01000045.1, forward strand.
TGTAATCGAGCGTCGCGAAATCTGGGTACTTAATAATGCGGTTGTGAAGCTTATCCAACATCTCCAGGCTTGAAATGCTGTAACTTCTGCTCTCGCTGGAGTTGCCGCCGCCTGAAAGAAAAGCGATAGATGCCGATGCTTGAATTCCCTCAGTACGCGTAATTTGAGTTTTTGGCGAGTAATCAAACTCTGATTCGTACAATCTCGATACGAACTCAGAGTCGAGGTAGATCAATCTTTCAGGTAGCCGTTTATCTTTCATGAGAACTAACTACTACTGAACCGCCTAAGCGCGGCATAACCTGATCCTCGGCGACTGCCTGACTGCGGTCAATCGCTACAAGTGGTTGAAGCTCATCGCTTTTCAACCGCATCCCTACTGCGGCCACACTCAGTGCCACGATGCTCCATGCCTTGCTCAACATTGTTTCTTCCCCCTGAAGAAATGTGTGGCTTTGCGGCTGCATTACATACTGCGTGACTTGATCCTCGCCGAGTTTTTGGATTGCGTCAATGCGCTTTGGCGATTGATCGTTGGCTTTATCGGCTTTGCCCTCATCCGCCCTTCGGGCACCTTCTCCCGCGTGCGGGAGAAGGGAGTGGTGCGTTTGGTTATGGGCTGTTTTTTGCCGTTGGCGCGTTGGTTGAGGTTGGCAGCGGCAGTTTATTGTTGAGGCCGGTAATCTCTGCGGTGTTGCCATTGGTGATGACGCGTAGTTGCGCGGTTTTTGTGTTTGCGGCGTTGGTTAGCGGCAGGCGCACCTGCGTGGTGATTGGCTGCAGATTGCGTGGTGCGGCGAGTGCCGGGAATGGGGCTCTTGCCAGCTCCTTGCCACGCGCGTCTTCCACCACCACAAACCCGGCCGGCGCATCCGCATGGCCGAGGCTGTGTACAGTCACTTCGATGGCATCGGCAGTCACACGCACGTCGCCATGACCGATGCCCAGGTCCGGGCGCAGTTCGACTGGGGTGGTGGCTGCAATGCGTTCGAGCTGCAGGACGGTGGTGCGGCCTGCGGGGAAGTCGATGTCGATGGCCGCGCTTTTCTCGAAGGCCACCTCGCGCGTGGTGGCGGTGCCGTCGATCTTGCCGTCATTGCCTTTGCTCACGCCCTGGGTGATGCGCCATTGGCCTGGGGCGACGTTCCAGCCGGTCATGCTGGCGCGCTGGTTTTTGTTCGATGTGTTGTAGGCAATGACGGTGAAGCGGTCTTGCTGGGGTGCGGGGATGGCGATGGCCACTTGGGTGGCGGCCTCCGGGTCGGCGAAGCGCCAGCTCACGGTGTGGCCGGGGTAGGTCTGGTTGCGCTTGAGGGCCACGCCGCCTAGGCGTGCGCGTTGCAGGTTGACCGTGGGGGATTCCACGCGGTCGCTCCACCAGTGGCCTTCGGTGTTCATGTAGAAGTTCTGCAGTTTCTCTCGCGCCTCGCTGCGGTAAATGGCGGCGAGATACTCGAGATTGCCGGTCTGCTCCCAGGCCACATGGTGCGGGAAGTCCGGGGCGCTGCCGTCGTCTTTATTTGCGGCGTCGATGAGCTTGCCGCTCCAGTCGCTGCGCTTGCCCATGACATCGAGGAAGTTTTCGTTGAGCAGCGACAGGCCGTTGGGGCCGCTGTTGGCGACGCGGTAGTCGATGGGCTTGAGATAGCGCTGCTCGCCGGTGAAGCGGTAGGCGGCCCAGAAGGTGTGCAAGGTGTCGGCGCCGCCGCTGCCTTCGAACAGTTCGCCGCCGCGGGTTTTGCCGGTTTGCCAGTTGATCTCGTTGGGCAGCGCCCAGTTGCCCTTGGCGTTGGTGTAGGCGTGGGCGAGATAGCCGTCGGCTAACCCGGTGACGATGCGGCGGCTGTTGGGGTCGGCGTTATAGCCGCCCAGCAGGATGGCCGGGTGCACGATGGGGAAGGAGTACGGTTTTTGCCATTGCCAGTTGGGCTCGCGGTAGACGGTGCGGCCGCCGAACCAGTTGCTGGCGAACAGTAGGTGGCCTTGCGGGTTGACCTGGATGATGCTGTCGAAGGCTTTGACGGTTTCCATCAGGCGCTCGACGGTGCGCGGGTCGCCCCAGTTGAGGTACAGCAGGGCGCTGTTGAGGTTGATGCCCTCCTCATAGGAATGCAGCTCGTCGGTTTCGATGGTGGACAGGCCGTTGGTGAACATGCCGTTGCGGTAGTTGGCATCGGACAGCGCCAGCATGGAGGCGTTGAGCATGTCCGGGTCCACGCCCATCAGCGCGACGCCGGGCCATTGCTGCACCAGGTCCGAGTCGTCGGAGATGCCGCCGCCGAAATCGCCATAGGCGACCTGGCGCTGCTCGATCCACCAGCGGATATAGCGACGGGTGGCGCTGAGCTCTTGCAGCTGCCAGAACGCCCAGGCGGGCACGCCCTTGGGTACGGTGGGCAGTTCGACCGGCAACGCGCCCTGGTTGGCGTAGCTGATGTCGTTCCAATACTGGCGACCGAGTGCGTGGTCCGGGTCCACGCGCAGCAGGTCGGTGATGTCCGCATCTAGCCGTTTGTAGAGCAGCTGGCGCTTGGAGGTGGTGTGCTCTTCCACCAGGAAGCCCCAGTTGTCCTTGACCTGGGTGAAGCGGTCGGCGACGTGCTCTTTGATGGCCTCGTTGCGCGGTTTGAACACCAGCTGCAGCTGGGTGCCATCGAGCGCGTTGGCATCGAAGTCGGGGGCAGCGGCCGCGATGCTGAGCATCAGGCTGTCGTTGCTGAGGATGCGGTCGCGCAGATCCAGCCACAGCGTGCGGGCCTGGCCGGGGGCGACCGCGACCGAGACATCGATCATGTCGCGCGCGGGCCAGATGGGGTCCTTGATGCGGATGTTGAGCGGGATGCTGCCGTTGTGGGTGGCCGGCAGGTTGAGCGCCGGCAGGGTGATGGCGATGCCGTCCAGGCCGTCGTGCATGTTCTCCCAGCCGTAGGACCAGCTGCGCATCAGTGGCTGGTCCGGCGGCGGGTCGCCCAGGCTGGCGGGCACCAGGATGTGCACGATGGGTTGCTGGGCGCTTGCTGCGGCCTTGTCGCTGGGGCGCTTGCGCGCGGGCGCCTTGGTGGGCAGCGCGATCACGGTCTGGCGCTCGCCCGGCGGGTAGCGGCCGGCGATGACAGCGCGCAGTTCGGCGAGGTTGTCGTAGTCGGGCTGGATGTCGCTGCGCACGGTGTAGCTGAGTTGCGCGCTGCCGTTGGGCACTTCGCCTGGTTGCACATCGTAGGCCCAGATTTCCTGGATGGGGGTTTCCTGCGCGGTGTTGGCAAAGCGCAGCGTGCCGCCGCGGCGCTCTTCGAACTGGTCGACGCTGCGCACCACGCCTTGCTGGCGTGCGAACAACGGCTGCGGCTGCGCGTTGGGCGCGGCATAGGTGGCCTGGCCGTAGGCGGCGCCGCGTAGTTCGATGCGGTTGAAGGGTTCGTCCGGCAGGCTGAGGTCGAGTGCCTTGCCGCCTTCGACATAGGTGTTCCAGTCTGGCAGCTGGAAATAGTCGTTGCGCCCCGGCAGCCGCGAGCGGTTGTAGACGCCGGGCCAGGTGGTTTCGGCGATGCCGTCGGTGGCCTTCCACATCCATTGCTTGAGGTCGCGTGCGTCGGTGAATTCCACCTTGCGGATGCGGGTGACCGGTGCGGTCAGTGCGGGCGGCGCGTGGCCGTTGTCCCAGCCGTAGCGATGCAGGAAGGCGGCGTATTGCGCGTCCGCAGCGATGGCGGGTGCGGTGGTGGGTTCCTGCAGGCGCGCAAGCGCAGCGGCACCGCTGGCGTCGAGCATGCGGTCGTAGATGCGGATCTCGTCGAAGTCGCTGCCGCGCAGAAAGTTGTAGCGGCTCTGCACCTGGTGCGGCGACATCACCCGGCCGGCCAGGCCGAACTGGTCGAGTGCGGCGTCGTAATCGAGCGCGCCACCGTTGGCGCAGGGCGCGCCGCAGTCTGCGCGTGCGGCCTCCTTGCCGTCGACATACAGGCGCACGCCGCGGGTTTCGTCCCAGGCAAACGCAATGTGGGTCCAGTCGCTGGCAGCCGGAGCCTTGTCGAGCTTGAAAGAGACACGGGTGCGCGCGAGATTGGCATCGGTGACGAAGGCATCGAAGCCGTGACCGTTCCAGTCGATGCGCAGCCAGGCCATGTCCCAGCTGGTGTGGTCGGCGTAGCCGACGCGGAAGATCACGAACGGCGCTTCGCCGACCGGGTAACGCGAACGCCAGAAGAAGCCGAGCGTGCCGCGCTGGGTGTAGAGGTTGCCGGGTGCATTCCACGACAGCACGCCGTCGTCGGCCCATTCGATGGCGTTGCCACGTTTGCCGGTGGGCACCAGCGCGATCTTGTCGCGGAAATTGGGCACGCCATCGCCGCGGGCAACATCGGCTTGCAGGCTCTGGTCGGCCGAGACGCGGAACAACAACTCCGGTGCATCGGCAGCGGCCGCACGCACCGGCAGCGCAATCAACAACAGCACACTCGTCCACCACTTCTGCACGCTCACTGCCTGACTCCTCAAAAAGCATCGCCGCACGGGGTCACCGCGCGGCGAATATTCGAAACTGCATGGCGATGACAGCCCCCACGCCGGCACGGGTCTGCCACATGTCCTGCCCGGCGCCGCGATGGCCTGCATAGCCTACGCGGTGCCAGCCTGCCCATGCGTCGCACCTTGGTCACCACTGGATGCACGCTGATGACCCAGGCGGTGCGTCGTGCGCGGCGCGGGCGGGTTGCAATCCACCACTGCGTTGCGTGCAGCGGGGTGCGGTGCGTCGTACAGATGCGTTGCAACGTCGATCTCGCGCCCGCTACGCGATGTACGCAGCGGGCGGAGATCACTTGGAGCGACTTGGCTGCACTTAGAACTTGTAGCGCAGGCCCAGCAGGTACTGGCGGCCGGTTTCGGTGTACTGCAACGGCAACTCGCCGGTCTGCGGCGACCACACCCATTCGTCGGACGCTTCGTTGGTGAGGTTGATGCCCTCCAGGCTCAGCTCCAGCTGCTTGCTGATCTTGTAGCGCAGCGAGGCGTCGATCATGGTGGTGCCGCTCATGCCGTGCACGCCATCGACGTTGAATCCCGCTTCCGTGCCGGGGGCCTGGGTCAGGTAATCGTCGCGATTGGTGGCCGAGATGCGGCCGGCGAAGGACTCGCCCTCGTAGAACAAGGTCGCATTCCACGACGAGCGCGACAGCCCGGTCAGGTCGTTCTTCATCACCGGTGCGCCGGTGCTGGACAGGTACTGGATCTGCGAATCCACCCAGGTGTAGTTCAGTTGCACGCCCAGGTTGGCCCACTTGCCCGGCAGGAACGTAAAGGGCTGGACATAGTTCGCTTCCACGCCCTTCAACTCGCCACCGGGTGTATTCAATGGAATGCTGAAGGTGAAGTCGTCGTTGATGCTGGCGCCGGTGCCATCCAGCAAGGAGGCCGGCAAGCCACTGCTGGCATACGGGCGCACTTCGCGTGCGGTCTGGATGAAGCTTTCGATGTCCTTGTAAAACACGCCGACACCGAGCATCGCGCCCTCGTTGAAGTACCACTCCAGGCCAAGATCGACATTGGTGGCTTCGATCGGATCCAGATCCGGGTTGCCGCCGGACACGGTGCGTGCGCCACCGGCCACGGCCACGGTCACACCGGGCGTGAGGCTGCCCAGGCCGGGACGCGACATCACCTTGGCCGCGCCCAGACGCAGCAGCAGGTCGGGCGCGAGCTCGGCCACCAGGTTGAACGAGGGCAGCGTGTTGTTGTACTTGCGGCCCACCGTGGTCAGCGCCGGCGCGTTGTTGATCAACGCATAGCCGGTGGACTCCTGCTCGGTGCGCACATAGCGCACGCCGAAATTCCCCGACAGCGGGATGGAGCCCAGATCGGTGGAGAACTCGCCCATCAACCAGACGCCGCGGTCCTTCTCTTCGACGCTGCGGGTGTTGTTGGCACGCGGCGCCACGGCGTAGGTGCCGGTGTTGCTGTAGATGCCGAGCTGGTTGGCCACGGCATCCAGATTGGGAACGACCCAGTTGGACGGGCTGCCGTTGATGCCCTTCAGGCCTGCCTGCTCGGTCAGGTCCGTCGGCACGATGCGGGTGCCATTGGCAAAGGTCGGCACCGACACTTCGCTGGCGCGACGCAGCTCAACCGTGCTGAAGGTGTAGTCCTTGGCCAGCACGCCACCCTTGAGGCGGAAGCCGGGGCTGATGTTCCAGTTGAAGTCGATCTGCGCCGTATCGAAATCGTTGTCCACCGTCTGCGGACGCAGACGGATTTCGGCCAGTTCCCACCCGGCAGGATTGGTCGGGTCGATGCCGTAGTTCAGCACCGGCGCGCGGTTGTTGCCGCGATAGTCGTAGCTGTACCCGTCGACGTCGTACTTGTCCATGATGATGGTGGTCTGCACCGGGTTCTCGTGCGCCGAACGCGAGGTACCGACACGGCCGGACACGGAGAAGGCATCGCTGAAGCGATGCTCCAGATCCAGGCTGACCTGCTTGAATTCGGTGTTCCACTCGTCGTGGCGGTTCTCCGAGCGGATATCGACGTTGTCGAATTCGCCGTACACCAGCGCGTTGTTTCGGATCTCGCCATTGCGCACGATGGTGGCCGGCTTGCCGTCGCGGTCGGCGCGGCGCGGCGTGCCGCTGTCGCGACCGCGGCTGAAGGAGATGGCCTCGATGTAATGCTCATCGCGCGTGGCGTCGATCTTGGAGTACAGCGCGTCCAGCGAGATGGTGGTGCGGTCGGTGGGCTTCCACTGCAACGAGCCAGTCACGCCCAGGCGCTGCTGGTCGTGTTCCATCTGTACATAACGCGGGAAGCGCAGGTGGTACACGTCGGCCGAGCGTGCGGCCGCAAATGGCGATGCCGCACTGAAGTTGCCGTTGCTCGTCCCGTTGGCCCAGCGGCCGGTGTTGGAGCCTTCTTCCAGCACCTGCCGCTCGGTGTAGGCCACCGACAGCAGGGCGCCGAAGGTGTTGTCGGCCCAGGTATTGGCGATCAACGCAGCCACACGCGGGTTGGCCTTCTCGGCCATGGCGTTATAGGCCGCCTGGCCACTGGCGGCAAACGTAAAGCCGCTGTAGTCGAACGGGCGCGCGGTGCGCAGGTCGACGGTGGCCCCCAGCGAGCCCTCTTCCACATCGGCCGAGGCCGTCTTGCGTGCGATCAGCTGCGAGAACAGGTCCGAGGCGAAGACGTTGAAATCGAAGCCACGGCCGCGGTTGGTGCCGCCGCTCTGGTCGCCGGCGCCCACGGTGGTGAGCGCTTCCATGCCGTTGATGCGCACGCGGGTGAATTCCGGGCCCAGGCCACGCACCGTGATGGCGCGGCCTTCGCCAGCGTCGCGGGTGATCACCACGCCAGGAATGCGCTGCAGCGACTCGGCCAGGTTGAGGTCGGGGAACTTGCCGATGTCCTCGGCCACGATGGCATCGACCACGCCGGCTTCGCCGCGCTTGATGTCCAGGGCCTTCTCGACGCTGGCGCGGTAACCGGTCACCGTGACAGTGTCCAGGTCGACGGCGGGCTCGGCGGGCGATTGGGCAGCGTCTTGTGCGGCAGCCTGGCCGCTCAGCGCCAGGCCGATCGACAGCGCAAGCAAGGTAACCGGTGTCTTCCGGCTGGTGGTCCGAAATTGCATGTCCTCCCCTCCCAAGGGTCCATGAACAATGTGAAATAGCGGGTTGAGAGCGGCAATGACACCGCTGGTCAAAACGACGTTACCAGCTGAATCGTCCCGTAACATCTTGCAGCGCAGCAGAAAACGCCACCAAATTTCCGAAAAACGGGTGCAAGCGGTCACTTCACATCGCATCATGGCCGTAGCAGCCGGCATTTCGTGCCGGCTAGAATGACACCGATGGTCATCTCAGTGTGCGCCGGCGCCCCCGTCCGTCACGCACCACCCAGCCGAGGTAATTGCCGCATGAGCCGTGCCCGTATCCTGTGTTTTGGTGAGTTATTGCTGCGCCTGGGGGCGCCTGGTCATGAGTTGCTGCTGCAGCAGCCTCGGCTGGACGTGCACTGCGGCGGTGCGGAGGCCAACGTCGGCGTTTCGCTGGCGCATTTCGGCCACGAGGTGGCGATGGTCAGCACGGTGGCGGACAACCCGTTGGGCGCCGCGGTGCTGGGCGAACTGCGCCGGCACGATGTGGATACCCGCCATGTGCGGCGCGTGGACGGCCGCATGGGCCTGTATTTCTTGACTACCGGGGCGATCCATCGCCCCAGCGAAGTGATCTACGACCGCGCCGACTCGGCCTTTGCGCTGGCACCGGCCGACGCCTACGACTGGCCGCGTCTGCTGGAAGGCGCGCAGTGGCTGCATCTGTCCGGGGTGAGCCCGGCATTGGGCGCGGAGGTGGCGCAGGCCACGCTGGCGGCGGCACGTGCCGCGCGTGCGGCCGGGGTCAAGGTGTCGTTCGACGGCAACTACCGGCCCAAGTTGTGGCAACGCTGGCAGGGCGATGCGCGCGGCATCCTGCACCAGCTGTTTGCCTGCGCGGATGTGGTGTTTGCCGATTACCGCGACATCGGCGTGGTGCTGGGCGGGGAGTTCGCGCAGGACACGCTGGAAGCGCGCGTGGAAGCGGCCGCGCAGCACGCCTTCGCTGCATTCCCGCAGCTGCAGTTGATGGCCTGCACGCAACGCGTGGCGCATCACGTGGACCACCACAGCCTGGGCGCGACGCTGGTGCCGCGCCAGGGCGCGGTGGCGCGTGCGCCCAGCGAAGAGCTCACCCCCATCATCGACCGCATTGGCGGCGGCGACGCGTTTGCGGCCGGCGTGCTGCACGGCCTGATCGAAGGATGGTCGCTGGAGGATACGGTGCGCTTCGGCCTGGCCGCCGGCTGTTTGAAGCATTCGATCCCGGGCGATTTCAATCCGCTGTCGGTGGCCGATGTGCAGGCCTGCGTGGGCGATGCGCGGTTCGATGTGAGGCGGTGAATCGGGAATTGGGAATCGTAAGAGCTGACAGCGCTGGTTTTCGGCACTGGATTCGAATGTTTTGCCGATAGCACGGCGCATCCGGAACTGGCGCGCGATTGCGCGCCAGCGGGCAGCTGGCAGCTGGCAGATGCCCGCTAGGTGTTGTTCGCTGCGCTGACGCGTTTCAGGCGGGCTTGCGTGCGAGGCGCTTGTTGATGAGCCATGCCATCGCGGCACTTACCAGCACCACGCAGAGCTAGGCAGGCACGCTGAAGAACGCCGCAATCAATAGCGCGTTCTGCCACGGCGGTGCCGAGCCGTCCTGCATCACCACGGCGCAGACCACGGCCGTAGTGATCACAGGATTGGCGAGTGCTTTGAGCGCACCGTGCGCACGGATAAACCGCAACAGCACGGCACAGACGCCACTGACAAGAAAGGCCAGGACCAGATGCGATAAGTTTGTCCATTGGGGGCCGGGATTCGGAATTAGGGAATGAGGATTCGTCACAGCAGCTCAGCAAGACAACCGGCAACGTACCGGTTGTCCTTATCGCCAAGTCTTGATGTCCGCCCAAGATCAGTGCTGCATCAAGCCACCGCTCTTGCAATTCCCGATTCCCGATTCCCGATTCTCAGCCCAACTCGATGCAATCGAAGCTGACATCCGTCGCCACGTCGGCGTCGTAATCCACGTCGGTGCGCTCGAAGCCGAACAGCTTGAGGAACTCGTGCTTGTAGCCGGCGTAGTCGGTGAGCTCGAACAGGTTCTCGGTCGTGACCTGCGGCCATAGCGCCTTGCAGGCGTCCTGCACGTCGTCGCGCAATTCCCAGTCGTCCAGGCGCAGACGGTTTTCGTCGTCCACCTGCGCCGGCTGGCCGTCTTCGCGGTACAGGCGCTCGCGGAACAGGCGGTCGAGCTGCTCGATGGTGCCTTCGTGCAGGCCCTTTTCTTTCATGATCTTGTAGACCATGGAGATGTACAGCGGCATCACCGGAATGGCCGCGCTGGCCTGGGTGACCACCGACTTGAGCACCGCCACATTGGCGCCGCCACCGCGCTTGGCCAGGCGCGCATTCAAGCGCTGCGCGGTGTGGTCCAGGTCGACCTTGGCCTTGCCGAGTGCGCCATGCCAGTAGATCGGCCAGGTGATTTCGGTGCCGATATAGCTGAAGGCCACGCTGCGCGCGCCATCGGCGAGCACGCCGGCGCCTTCCAGCGCGTCGATCCACAATTCCCAATCCTGCCCGCCCATCACGGTGACGGTATCTTCGATCTCCTGCGCGCTGGCCGGCTCGATCGAGGCCTGGATGATGGTGTCCTTGTTGGTGTCGATGGCGGTGGCGGTATAGGTCTGCCCGATCGGCTTGAGCGCCGAGCGCTTGACTTCGCCGCTGCCCGGCAGCTTGCGCACCGGCGAGGCCAGCGAATACACCACCAGGTCGACCTGCCCGCCCATCTCGGTCTTGATCAGCTCGATCACCTTCGCGCGCGCGGCATCGGAAAACGCGTCGCCATTGATCGACTTGCTATACAGCCCGGCCGCCTTGGCATGTTTGTCGAACGCGGCCGAGTTGTACCAGCCGGCCGTGCCGGCCTTGCTGGCGGTGCCGGGCTTTTCGAAGAACACGCCCAGCGTGTCCGCACCGAACCCGAAGGCAGCGGTGATGCGCGAGGCCAGGCCGTAGCCGCTGGACGCGCCGATCACCAGCACTTTCTTGGGGCCGTCGGTGCGTACGCCACGCGCACGCGTTGCAGCAATCTGCTCGAGCACATTGCGCTCGCAGCCAAGCGGATGCGTGGTGGTGCAGATGAAGCCGCGCACTTTGGGATGGATGATCAATGTGAACTCCTGGTCAGCAAGATGCTGGCGGCATCTTAGTGCGTGTGGCGCGCACGAAACAGCCTGATGCGTAACACACGCCGCTGTATGGACGTACCTGAAGGCGGCCGCAGGGCAGCCTGACGCCAGCACCTGCGCGCGCGCAGCAACGAACAGCGACCGTAATCGACTTACCCGGCAGCGGGCTGTGCTACGTTTCCGCCCTGCCGTGCCGTGCCTGGCCGCGCCTGATGGCGATTGTCGAGGCCCCTTCCAGTTGTGCGACCGGTGATTTGAGCGATGTCTCTTCGAAGCGAGCGCGTCACGCAGCTGGGCTCCGTTCCGCGGTTCCGTCTTGGCCCGCTGCTGGTCGAGCCGGAGCGGCTGACGCTGATCGACGACGGCCGGACCATCACGCTGGAACCGCGCATGATGGAAGTGCTGATCGCGCTGGCCGAGCGCGCCGGCGAGGTCATCAGCGCCGAGCAGTTGTTGATCGAGGTGTGGCACGGCAGCTTCTACGGCGATAACCCGGTGCACAAGACCATCGCCCAGCTGCGCCGCAAGCTCGGCGACGACAGCCGCCAGCCGCGCTTTATCGAGACCATCCGCAAGCGTGGCTACCGGCTGCTGCCGAAGGTTGTGTTTCCCGACGATTACCGCGGTGCGGTGATCGGTACGCCGGCATGGGGGCATGGCAACCCGTACATGGGGCTGCAGGCATTCGACCCGGCACATGCAGACGTGTTCTTCGGCCGCAGCCATGCCATTGCGCAGGTGCTGGGCGCGTTGCGCGCGCAATTGCACAGCCGGCGCGGGCTGGTGCTGGTGAGCGGCGCCAGCGGCTGCGGCAAGACCTCGTTGCTGCGCGCCGGCGTGGTGCCGTTGCTGTGCCAGCCCGGCGGCCTGGATGGGCTGGAGGCCATCGCGGTGGCGTACTGCAACCTGGCGCAATGCCGCGGCGGCGATGTGCTGGACACGCTCGCACGCGCACTGGGGCAATGGGCACCGGGTGGGCGCGCGGTGCTGTCGCCGGCGCAGACGGCACGCCTGCCCGAATGGCTGCAGCAACCTGCGCCGCTGCATGCGGCCATCGACGAAGCGATGCGCCAGAGCGCTCACGCGCGCGACAACGTGCACACCCAGCGCCATCTGCTGCTGGTCATCGACCATGCCGAAGCGATGGTGGCCACGCCCGGCATCACTGCCGCCGATCGCGCCGCGCTGGCAGCGGCCTTGCACGCGCTCTGTGCCAGCGCGCACGTGGCCGTGCTGATGCTCACCCGCAGCGATTTCTATCCGCGCCTGATCGATGCACTGCCGGACATCGTCGAGCTCAAACGCGGCGATGGGCACGTGGATCTGCTGCCGCCACGCGATGGCGAGATCGGCCAGATCATTCGCATACCGGCAGCGATGGCCGGGCTGCGCTTCGAAGAAGACCACGGCGGCGCCGGCCGCCTGGACGATGTGCTGCGCGATGCCACCACGCGCCAGCCCGACGCACTGCCATTGCTGCAACATCTGCTGCATGCCCTGCATGCGCAGCGCAGCGACGATGGCGTGCTGACGTTCGTGGCGTATGGCGCGCTGGGCGGGCTGGAAGGCGCGCTGGCGCATCATGCCGAACAGACGTTTCGCGCATTGCCTTCCGATGCGCGGGCCGCGCTGGGCGAGGTGCTGACGCTGCTGAGCGTGATCCACCCCGACAGCGATGCCGTCACCGCGCGGCGTGCGCTGTGGTCGGCACTGCCGGCCAGCAGCGCAGCGCGCGTGCTGGTGGATGCGTTCGTGCATGCGCGCCTGTTCGTCAGCGAGCTGGTGGCCGGCGAGCCGGGCTTTGCGGTCGCGCACGAAGCCCTGTTGCGGCAATGGCCGCGCGCAGCCGAGTGGATCCATGAAAACCGCCGCCTGTTGCAGGCACGCAAGCGGCTGCAACTGGCGGCACAGCGCTGGGCCGCCGAAGGCCGGCGCAGCGATCACTTGCTCAACAGCGGCCGCCCGCTGAGCGAAGCACGCGAGGCTGCACGGCGCATGCCGCAGGATCTGGACGCACTGGATCATGCCTTCCTGCGCGCCTGCGAACGCTCCCAACGCCAGCGCCGCGGTCTGTACGCCGCCGCTGCCGCACTGCTGGTGGTGCTGGCCAGCGCCTCGCTGCTGCTCGGCTGGCGGGCGCGCCAGGCCCAGCAAGTGGCCGAACAACGCCGCGATCAAGCCCAGCAACTGGTGGGCTATATGCTGGGCGACCTGGCCGAGCAGTTGCGCACCGTGGGCAACCTCAAGCTGCTCGATAGCGTCGGCAGCCGTGCGCTGCGTTATCTGGAAGACCTGCCCCGGGCGGGCATGGCAACCGGTGATCTGATCAACCACGCACGTGCGCTGCGTACCACCGGCGAAGTGCTGATGAATCAGGGCAAGCTGGAGGAGGCGCAGGCCGCATTCATGCGTGCCGCGTCCACTGCCGAGCAGGCGCGGACGCAGGCGCCGGAGGCAGTGGAGGCGCATGCGGAAATAGGTCAGACGGCGTATTGGCTGGGCAACATGGCCTATCGCAGCAAACAGTTTCCGTTGGCGCGCACCCATTGGTCGCAGTATCTGGCCGCCAGCGAATGGTTGGTGCGCACCGCGCCAGATGATCCACACTGGCAACTGGAGTTGTCGTACGCGCTCAACAATCTTGGCACGCTGGCGCGTAGCGAAGGGCAGGCCAACACGGCGATCGGCTTGTTCGCCCGCTCGATCGCGCTCAAACGCCAGGTATTGGCGCGTACCCCAGACAACGCGTCCGTGCGCTACGAGCTTGTCGACAGCCTGTCCTGGCTGAGTCTGGCGCAGGAAACCCAGGGCCTGCTGGCACCGGCCGAACAGGGCTATCGCGAGCAGATCGAAACACTGCGCCTGCTGGTGCAGCACGATCCCGATGCCAACGCCTGGCGACGGCGCATGGCCACCTCGTTGGTGCGCACCTCCAATCTGGCGCTGGCACGCGGTCACCTGGCGCAGGCGCAAGCCGACGCGCAAGCCAGCGTGGGGATGCTGGAACCGCTGGTCGCGCAGCAGCCGGACAACCGCACCTGGCGCCGCGATCTGGCGCATGCCTATGCGCAGGCCGGCTGGGTGGCCGCGCTGGACGGGCACGCCGCTGCGGCCACGCGCCAGCTGACCCAGGCGCGGCAGACGCTGGCAGGCGTGCTGGCGCACCAGCCGCTGCCGGAATGGGAATGGCTGGACGCCATCATCGCGTTGCGCTTGAACCGGGTGCAGGGACTGCGTGGCGACCGCCAGACGGCCAGTCTGGCGGCGATCGTGGCGCGGCTGGATGCCCTGCATCAGGCCAAACCGGCCGACCTGATCGGCGTGTCGGCGCTGGCGACTGCATTGGTCTGGTATGGCGAACAGCTGGACGCCAACGGCGATCACGTCGGTGCACGCGCCGCCTGGCAACGGACGGTGGCAGTGCTCGGCGCCGATATCGGCAATAGTCGCGACAAGACCTTGCTCGACCCCTGGATTCGCGCACAGATCCATCTGGGTCGGCGCGCTGCCGTGACGCAACAGCTCGGATGGCTGTATCAAGCGGGCTACCGCCACCCGGGATTCGTTTCCCTCTATGCCCCGCTCTTCAAGGAATCACCAACGTCATGACCGATCCCCAGATCATCCCCATCACACTGACCGTGGCGCACGTTGAGTTCGGCGGCAATACCGGCAGGGGCGCCTACTTCTACAGCTTCTCGCCTGACCTGCTGATCGTGGGCAAGGGCGAGCAGGACGTGACCCTTTGCTACAGGTTCTGCGGTTCGGTGCCCAAGCGCTTCAAGATCATCAGCCTGCTGAGTTCCGATGCGACCGGTCAGATCGGCAAGCCGGATATCAATCCCGATGGCCAGAGCGTGACGGTCGTCAATGCCAACAACAAGCCGACGCTGATCTTTTTCACCGTGGTGGTGAAGGACACAATCACCGGCGCGCATTTCAGCTGCGACCCCCAGGTCGGCAACGACCCGGAAATTTCGCCGACCGAATTCGGGCGTCACTGATCGTCGCGTCCACTTCCGTCCGACGGTGCGCCGTCGGACGGGAGCCGCAGCGCGATCGACGGGCGGCTCGGTCGCAAACGGCAACAGGCCCGGCGCTGGCGCGTGTGACGAAGGGTGGGAGCCGCTCTGCAGCGGACCTCCTGCACGCGCGACGCGCCTTCATGCAGGCACTCAGTTGGTGTCACGGACATAGGGATCGATAGCCTTGGGCGTCAGGGCGATCAGGCGACCGGCAGGAAAATGGGAGATCACCTAGGTGTCTGGCGCATCGCTTCCGAAAGGCACATCGAAAGTGGACGCCAGAATGCGCGCCCATCCTTCCGGGTAGGTGTTGCCGCTGACATGGACAACACTCATCGAAGGCCAATGCACTTGGTGTTTTGTCTGCGGATCCGTCAGGTCGGCCTGTCCGATCAGCACCCGGCGCGATTGGAGAAATGGTGGTTTGGCGCGTGCTGCCGGCCGAAGTTTGAAACTATAGGTGCCCGTCTCAGGGTAATGCAGCTCGATGATCGATGCCGGCGAGGCGACGGTGACCTGAAATTGTTTCTCGTCCCCGGCGTCGCTCGACGTGGCGCTTTCAAGGTGGCGCCACTGGCGGTCGGGGATCGGACGCGCCAACACGATGACCGCGCCGCCTTTTTCCAGCATCGGCGCATCGACGCTCACGATCAAGCGCGACGATAACGTTGGTTGCTTCGCACAGCCGGTGGCGGTCAGGAGCGAGCACGTCGCCATCAAGACGGCGCAGACAACCCGATACAGGCTCATCCAGTCATGTTCCTCAGCACTGCGCTTCCACGTGGAAGATCGAGGCGACCTTGGATGTTTATACGTCTCTTCGCATCGACCGTGTCGCTGCGCGCCTGGCGTGCGTCGGCCGATCCAGCAGGATTGCGGCGTGCTGCTGTCTCCACCTGGCATCGATCGGGCGCCGCGGCAATGGCGCATCCCAGGCAACCACGCGGGCGCGGCTATATGTCGGCCGACCTGCGCAGCCGCTCGTCGCGCTCGGTTCCGTTGCTGAAGGCCGGCTTGATCTGGCCACGCGTCGACCACGTACCGGCCATGCCGGTGTCCGTGCCCGCGTGGTCAGGGCCAGCGGTCTGGCCGACCTTGCGTGGCCGACTCGCCAGGTCTTGGCGCCAACCGTCCCCATCGAAGCGCCTGATCAGCCGATCGCAGGCATGGGCAGCCGTCGCCTGCGCTGCCGACGCGTATCCCACGACGGCCCACATGTCGCGTTCGGGGACCGCTGGGATCGGCAACGCAGCGCGGGACCAGCTGATCGGCAATTCGGCCTGGGTCGGCGCGCCCCAGGCGCTGGTGGACAGCACGACGATCACCACGAACCACGACCGGACCAGGCGCATGACGGACTCCGCAGCAGACCGGAGCGCGGCGCGTCCCCGGGCGGCCTCGCTGGCCGCCGGATCACCTTCGTGCGTGGGTCCGCGCCTGACCTGACGGCAACCTTACGGTTGCTGGCCGAAGCTGACGGTTGCCCATAAATCGTTATGGAACAGTCACATAGGAATGCTGGCCTGAGCCGGTTCGACGCTAGGGACACACTACAAGGTGGCGCAACGGCACCAACTGGCGTTACCCGCACCCTCACCCCAACCCCTCTCCCAGGGGGAGAGGGGCTTTAGGTTCCCCCTTGCTCTAGGGCTTTCTGATCCGGTCCAAACTGCCCAACCGCCCGCTCTTCCGATTCCCGATTCCCGATTCCCCCGCCCTCAAATCACCCGCAACGTGATCGCCTTCAAGACCGCCCGCGTGCGGTCGCGGGTGCCCAGCTTTTCCAGGATGGCGGAGACGTAGTTCTTCACCGTGCCTTCGGCCAGGAACAGGGTGCGGGCGATTTCCTTGTTGGAATAGCCGCCGGCCAGCAGGCGCAGGATCGCCACCTCGCGCTCGCTGAAGGTCTCGCGCGGGGCCTGCTGGTCGCGGAACTGGTAGCGGGCGCGCACCGGGTCGGTGCTGACCGGCTGCAGCAGGGTGTCGCCTGCGGCGACGCGCTCGATCGCCTCGCGCAGGTCTTCCGGGGCGGCGTCCTTGAGCAGGAAGCCCTGCGCGCCGGCCTCGCTGGCGCGTAGCAGCAGGTCGCTGTCGTCGAAGGTGGTGAGCAGCAGCACCGGGGTGCGGTCGCCGCGGGCGCGCAGGTGCTCCAGTGCCTGGATGCCGTCCAGGCCGGGCATCCGGATGTCGCTGAGCACCACGTCCACCGTGTGGATGGCGAGCGCATCCAGCAGGCCCTGGCCGTCGTCGGCCTCGCACACCACCTCCACGCCCTGCTGCTGCAGCAACGCGCGCAGGCCGGCGCGCACCAGGATCTGGTCGTCGGCCAGGGCAATACGACGTGAACTCATACCGGTAGTCTCGCGATCAGATGCATGCCGCCCGTGGGTGTGCGGCCAAGGTCCAGCTGGCCGTGCAGTGCGGCCAGGCGTTCGCGCATGCCGGTAATGCCGTTGCCTTCGCGGATGCGCTCGGCGCGGCGGCCATCGTCGCAGATGTCCACGTGCAGCTGTGCGCCTTCGCAGTGCAGGTGCACGGCCACTTCATCGGCATCGGCATGCCGCACGGCGTTGGTCAGTGCCTCCTGCACCAGCCGCAGCAGCAGCTCGGCCACGCGCGCATCGGTGACACGCACGTCGGCATCGATCTGCAGGCGCAGCGTCGGGCGCGGGAACGGGGCGGCCAGTGCACGCAAGGCGGTCTGCAGGTCCAGGCCCTGGTCGTCGCGCAGCGATTGCACCACGTTGCGGATGTCCGACAGCAGTTCGGCCGACAACTGTTCCACCACCGCCACCTCGTCGCGCTGTGGCAGGGCCGGGTCGGCGCTGAGCAGGCGCAGATTGATGCGCATGGCGGTGAGCTTGTGCCCGGCCACATCGTGCAACTCGCGCGCCAGCCGCAAACGCTCGGCATCGCGCGCACTGTCGGCCAGCAACGCGCGGGTGGCCAGCAGATCGGCGTTGACGTGGGCCAAGGCGTCGCGCGCCCGCTCGGCACTGCGGGCGTAATGCGCGGTGAGTGCGGCAAAGGCCTGGAAGCCGGCATAGATGCTGACGATCAACAAGGCGCGATCGAAGCCTGCGTGCACCAGCACCGCGTACATGCCAGCGTTCAACGCCAGTGCCAGCAGCAGCACGCGCAACGGCGGCCAGGTCATGCCCGCCTGCGCCACTAGCATCACCAGCAGGACCGGCGCGGTGCCGGCACGCGGCTCTATCCAGACCAGCAGCAATGCCAGGACCGCCTGCAGCAACGTGGCGACAGTGCGCAAGGCATGCAGCGACGGCAACACGGTGTGCAGCAGGAACAAGGCGGTGAAGCCGGCCAGCACGCCCCAGCGCCAGGCGCCCTGCGGTGACGCATCGGGCATGAACGACAACGCCACCGCCGCAATGGTGAACGCGCCGGCCAGGCGCAGCGGATGCGAGAGATGACTCAGGGAAGAATGCATGCGGCGATGCTGACGGCCGCGCGGCCACTCGGCAATGGTGCGCGTGCAGAAAGTGACTTCCGGCAGGTGCGATCGATGACCTGCGGCCCCTGCGATCCATGCGGCGCGTGCGCACACTGGCATCACCCCGCCACCCATCGCCACGGAGTCACACCATGTCTGCTTCCAGTCTGTTTCTCGCCCTCACTCTGGTCTGGGGAGGCTATGAAATGCTGCTCAGCCGCCGTCGCCGCGCCAACGATGGCGGCGCGCACGACCAGGGCACGCTGCAGCAGCTGTGGTGGGTGCTGTCTGTGGCGGTAGCCATTGCGGTGGCGCTGGCCTATAGCGGGCTGGCGCGCTGGCCGCAGGGCTGGTACGCACCGCTGCAGTGGGCCGGCTGCGCCCTGATCGTCAGTGGGCTGGCGTTGCGCGTATGGGCCATCCAGGTGCTGGCACGCTGGTTCACGGTGGATGTGACCATCCAGTCAGACCACCAACTGGTTCGCAGCGGCCCATACCGCTGGCTGCGTCACCCGTCCTATACCGGCGCGCTGATGGCGTTCTACGGGCTGGCGCTGGGCATGGGCAATGCGTTGTCGGTAGCGGCGATCGTGGTGCCGGTGACGTTGGCGTTTCTGCACCGCATCCGGATCGAAGAGGCCGCGTTGCGGCGTGCGTTTCCGGTTGCCTACCCGGCCTATGCCGCGCAGAGCCGGCGCCTGCTGCCGCTGGTGTGGTGAGGTCGGCAGGCGCGGATGGCACGCAGCAGCGCTTCGCGCGCTCGTACACCGGTTCGGCATGTGCTGCATGCACGTGCGCGCAGTGCCGCACTGTCTGGCGTCGGCGTGCATCGGTCGATGTGCGACGGCCGCCACCGCAGCCAGGCTGGTGCGCTGCGTACCATCGAGCTCCACGCGCCGCATCCCCATCGTTGCCAGGAGAGTTGCATGCTTGCCCGCATTTATGCCGTTGTCGCCCTCGCCGGACTGCTTGGCAGCGCTGCCGCCAACGCTGCCGATCTGGACGTGGGCGTCAGCGGCCTGCGCTCGCAGCAAGGCAAGCTGCGCGTTGCGGTGATAGCCGCGCCCGCGCAGTTGGATGGCGCACAGCCGCCTGTGCAGGCGCAGACGGTGCCGATCACCAGCACCACGCCGCAGATCCAGTTCAAGAACCTTGCCCCGGGGCGCTACGCGGTGATGATTAATCACGACGAAAACAGCAATGGCAAGTTGGACACCAACCTGATCGGCATGCCGGTGGAAGGCTACGGCTTCAGCAACAACCCGACCGGCATGCGCAAACCCGACTTCGACGAGATCGTCTTCGAGCTGCCGGCTGCCGGCAAACGCATCAGCGTGCAGATGCGCTGACGCCGGCACGCGCAAGGAAAACTGCCATGCACCGCCGTCGCTTTCTGCAGTCCTTGCTGGCCGCCAGCGGCAGCGCCGCACTCGGTAGCTGGGCTGTGCGCAGCCTGCCGGCCCAGGCCGCAGAAGCGGCGGCGTTTCATGCGCAATTGCAACGCACCCCGTGGCTGCTGGGCTGGCGCAGCGTCACCAGCCCGACCTTTGCCCCGACCACGGCAACACTGCAGGGCACGCTGCCCGATGGGCTGGCCGGCAGCCTGTATCGCAACGGCCCGGCCTGGACCGAGCGTGCGGGATTCCGCTACGCGCACTGGTTCGATGGCGACGGCATGGTGCACCGCTGGCGCCTGGGCGGGGCGCAGGTGCAGCACCAGGCGCGCATGGTGGCCACGCACAAGTTCACCCGGGAGCAGCAGGCCGGTCGCTTTTTGTATCGCGCTGCCGGCACCTCGGTGCCGGACATGCAGCCGGGCCGCAACAACGACGACGTCAACACCGCCAATACCTCGGTGGCGATGCTCAATGGGCGCCTATTTGCGTTATGGGAAGCCGGCTCGGCGATCGAACTGGATCCGGATGCGTTGGACACGCTTGGCCCGGTGACCTGGCGCGACGATCTGGCGGCAATGCCGTTCTCGGCGCATCCGTTGATCGATGACGACGGCAGCGCCTGGAATTTCGGCTCGATCGGCGTGATCGGCTCGACCGGGGTGGTGATCTGGCAGTTGGGCGCCGATGCGACGCTGCGCAACGTGCAGCTGATGCACACCGATGCGCCCGGCTACCTGCACAGCTTTGCGATGACGCAGCGCCATCTGATCTTCGTGCTGGCGCCCTACAAGCGGCTTGAGGGCGACGGCGCGTTCTTCGAACAGTTGCGCTTCACCCCGGACGCGCCGTGCCGGATTGCGGTGGTGCCCAAGGACGCGCTGGACCAACCGCGCTGGTTCGAGGCCGACTTCGCAGTGGCCTATCACTTTGCCGATGCCTACGAACACCGCAACCGCATCGTGGCGCGCGCGGTGGTGCATACCGATCCGGAAGAAGCACGTTCGCCGATGCGCGCGGCCATGCTCGGCGATGCGCATGCGCAGCCGGCCGCGGTGCAGCTGCGCAGCCTGCATCTGGATCTGCGCAGCGGCCGCGCGCACTGGCAGGCGCACCCGGTGGACAACCTGGAGCTGCCGTTGTTCGACCGCCGCACCCCCGGCACGCGCGGCGCCCGGCTGTATGCACCGTGCATCGACGGGCCGAACACCTCGCCGTTTCTCAATGCGGTTGCCGGCTACGACCTGGAGCGCGACCGCCGCCAGGTGCACCGCTACGGCCCGGAGGTGCTGGCCGAGGAACACGTGTTCGTGCCCAGACCCGGCAGCCAGCGTCCCGATGACGGCTGGCTGGTCGGCACCGTGCTGGACACCGCGCATGCCCGCAGCGGGCTGATGGTGCTGGACGCGCGCCACATCGATGCGGGACCGATCGCCGAAGCCTGGCTGCCGTATGCGTTGCCGCTGGGTTTTCATGGGCATTTTGCGGCTGCCGGGTGAGTCAGCGTCCCGGTAGCGCTTGCACTGCCGTCGCCTGGCCGGCAGCGGGCGCCGCCTGCTGCCTGAGCTCCACGGCATACGCCCACAGATCGTCGAAGAGCTGCGCATTGACCCTGGCATCGCTGCTGTCCAGGGAGGTGTTGCTGATCAGCACCACCGCATTGTCGTGCGCCAGGTCCGACAGCATCTCGGTGTGCACGCCCGGGTCCGAGCCGCCGTGGCCGATGCGGGTGACGTTGTACTTGGTGGACAAGAAGATGCCGGAGTTCTTCTCGTTCAAGGCGACATTGTCGGGCGTGTTGGCGGCGGTGTACTGGAAACGCAGCATCTGCGCGGTGGTGGTGGTATCCAAAATACGCACGCCCTGGTACTGCCCGCCATCGAGCAGGGCGATGAACAGCCTGGAGAGGTCGTTGACGCTGGTGCGCACGCCGCCGTCGGGGTAGGTGGTGAGTTCGTACGGCGGGATCGGCACGCTCACACCGAACTGGCTCACATACAGCGTGGCCTGGGCGGCGGCCGGCAGATCGGCCGCATGCCAGGCAGTGTGCTGCATGCCCAGTGGCGCGAAGATGCGCGTGTGCGTGTAGCGCTCCAGCGACTGGCCCACCGCGCGAGCGACGATGTAGCCCACCAGGCCGGCACCGATGTTGGAGTATTCGCGATGCGTGCCGGGTTTGACCGGCAGGTAGTTCTGCGCCTGGTAGTCGCGTCCGCCGGGCGCCAGATAGCCGCGCAAGAAGTCGCCCAACGGCGCGACCGGCAGGCCTTGCCAGCGATAGGTGCCGCGGTAGACCTCCCAGCGGTCGGTCAGGCTGGAGGTGTGCGTGGCCAGTTGCCGCAGGGTGATCGGCACCTGCGGAAACTGCGGGTTGCGCACGGCGAACGGCAGATAGGTGTTGATGTCCGCATCCAGCGCCAGCTTGCCGTCCTGCACCGCCTGCATCAGCGCCACGCCGGTCACGGTCTTGCTGATCGAGCCGATGTTCATGACGGTGTCGGGCGTGAATGGCGTGCCGCGCGCACGGTCGGCAAAACCGACGCCGCCGGTCCAGACCACCTTGCGGTCGCGGATGATCGCCGCGCCCAGGCCGACGATGCCGGCGGCGTCCATGTGTTGCTGGAGTGTGCGTGTGATGGCGTCCGGCGCGGCCGACCGACCCGGCCCGCCCGCCCACGCCTGACCACTGCAAAGCACACCGATCGCCAGCCCGATCTTTACCGTCCATCCCGCTGCTGTGCCTGCACGCATGGCGCCCTCCTTCCGTGATGTGGTTGCTGCAGATGCCCCACGTGGGCGGCGCCGGCAAGCGCCAGCGCCAGCGCCGCTGCGGCAGCAGACGCAGTCTTGCAACCGATCAGTGCCGATGCCAGCGCGATGCGACCAAACCGCCCATGCGCCCGACGAAACGCCGCGTGCAGCGCGTGCGGCCTGCCGCTGCAGCGGTCCACCTGCCACCGATGGTCTTACACTCGGCGGCTCCCCTGCCGCTGCCGTCCCGTCTTCGATGATCATTTCCGCCGCTTCCGACTACCGCGCCGCCGCCGAAGCACGCCTGCCGCCCTTCCTGTTCCAGTACATCGATGGCGGCGCGTATGCCGAGCACACCTTGCGGCGCAATGTCTCGGACCTGGCCGATGTGGCGCTGCGCCAGCGGGTGCTGCGCAATATGTCGGATCTGCGCCTGAGCACCGAGCTGTTCGGCGAAACCCTGGCGATGCCGGTGGCCTTGGCGCCGGTCGGCCTCACCGGCATGTATGCACGCCGCGGCGAAGTGCAGGCCGCGCGTGCGGCGGCCGCGCGCGGTATTCCGTTCACCCTGTCCACGGTGTCGGTGTGCCCGATCGAAGAAGTGGCGCCGGCCATCGAACGGCCGATGTGGTTCCAGCTCTATGTGCTCAAGGACCGTGGCTTCATGCGCAATGCGCTGGAGCGCGCCAAGGCGGCGGGCGTGACCACGCTGGTGTTCACCGTGGACATGCCCACGCCCGGCGCGCGCTACCGCGATGCGCACTCGGGCATGAGCGGGCCCAACGCCTCGCTGCGGCGCATGCTGCAGGCGGTGACGCACCCGCGCTGGGCGTGGGACGTAGGCTTGCTCGGCAAACCGCACGATCTGGGCAACATCTCCGCCTACCGCGGCAGCCCCACCGGCCTGCAGGATTACATCGGCTGGCTGGGCGCCAACTTCGACCCGTCAATCGCCTGGAAAGACCTGGAATGGATCCGCGAATTCTGGACCGGGCCGATGGTGATCAAGGGCATCCTGGACCCGGAGGACGCACGCGATGCGGTGCGCTTCGGTGCCGACGGCATCGTGGTCTCCAACCACGGCGGCCGTCAGCTCGACGGCGTGCTGTCCAGCGCACGCGCACTACCGGCCATTGCCGATGCGGTGAAGGGCGAGCTGAAGATTCTGGCCGATTCGGGCATCCGCAGCGGGCTGGATGTGGTGCGCATGCTCGCGCTCGGTGCCGATGCGGTATTGCTGGGGCGCGCGTTCGTCTACGCGTTGGCGGCCGCCGGGCAGGCCGGCGTGGAAAACCTGCTGACCCTGATCGAAAAGGAAATGCGCGTGGCGATGACGCTGACCGGCACGCATTCCATCGCCGACATCAGCGCCGAGGCGTTGAGCCGGGTGACGCGCGAGCGGGCCGATGCGATCTCGCCATAAAGCCGCTAAACCGTAGCGCATAATCGACTGCTGTGAGCGGTTCGCCAGGCAGCGGACCGAAAGTGCATGACCGGTCGCGGCGAAGCGCGCGCCGATAGGCGGGGATGCCACGCTTGCAGTCGGTTCTGCGAACCTGCCTACCCCGCCTTACGCCTGGGCGCGGCCGTCTTGGCCGCAGTCTTTTTGGTCGTCTTGCCTGCTGCCTTCTTGACGGCCTTCTTCGCCGCTTTTTTGGTTGCCGTTTTCTTCGCGGGTGCGCTTGCCGTGTCGGCCGTGCTGGATTTCTTGGCTGGCGTACGCGTATTGGCCTGCAGGCTCTTCTGCAACAACGACATGAAGTCCACCACGTTGGTGGTGGCGTCTTCGTGCTGAGGGGGCTCGACGTCCACGGTGGTGGTGCCGCCCTTTTCCTGGATGCGCTTGCGCAAGATCTTTTCCAGCTTGCCGCGGAATTCGTCGTGGTAATCCTCCGGCTGCCAGGTACCGGACATCGACTCGATCAGCTGCTTGGCCATCTCCTGTTCCTTGGGCGTGATGCGGTACTCGCCCACCGCACCGGCCGGCAGCTTGAAATCCTGCGGGTCCACCACCTCCTGCTGATAACGCAGCAGCAACAAGATCAATGCATCGCCCTGCGGCATCACCGCCGCCAGATACTCGCGGGTGCGGATCACCACCTTGGCAATGCCCACCTTGCCGGTGTCGCGCAAGGTTTCGCGCAAGAGCACGTATCCCTTTTCGGCCTTCTTGCCCGGCACCAGGATGTAGGGCTTTTCGAAATAGCGTGGATCGATGTCGGCTGCATCGACGAAGGTTTCCACCTCTACCGTTTCATGGCTTTCCGGCGCCGCAGAGCGAATATCCTGTTCTTCGACGATGACGTAGCTGCCCTTGTCGTATTCGAATGCCTTGACGATCTCCTTCCACGGCACCTCGTCGCCGGTGTCGGCATTGACGCGTTCGAAGCGGATCGGTTTTTTGTCGCGCGAATCCAGCATCCGGAAATGCAGATCCACCTTGCGTTCGCCCGACATCAACGACACGGGCACGTTGAGCAAGCCGAAGGAAAGGGTGCCGGTCCAGATCGGTCGTGCCATCAGTGCGCTGCTCCATGAATTGCGGCTTCGGGAATGTGGTCCAGGGCCAGCCAGGCATCCTCGACAATGTCGCGCACATGCGGCCAGTCCAGTCGCGAGGCTCCACGCATGCTGTCCCACTGCGCAGCCAGGGCCTGCTCGCAATCGATATCGGCCCCACGCGGCCAATCGGCGGCGTGGGTGATCCGCGCAAACGCATAGGCCGGCGATAAATCGCGCCAGGTGGGCCCACCACGCCGACGGCGGCGCTGGTATCGGCCAGGCTGTAGCAGTGGAAGTCCTGCGCCACGCCCGCGGTGTCCGGCATGCGTGCACTGCGCGCGCGCCTGGGCGGAGCGGGCTCGACATGGGCACTGAACAGGCGACGGTCGGGACGGCGATCCTGGGGGCGCATGGGCGGCTCCACGGTGCGGCATTGGGGGCTGACATCAGTAACGCCGCTGCCGTGAGCCATGCGTGAGAAATTCGCTTGCGCTGCGCGATTTGCGCGCCCTTCACCGCGGGCGCGGTGAACTGCCTGCCCATCTTGCTGTCAGGAGTCCACCATGTCCCGCGACCCGTTACGCGACCAACCCAGCCAGCCGGGCGAACAGCATGGCAAGCGCGATGCCGAACACCATGAAGATCGCGGCGCTGGCGATGCACCCGGGCGCCTGATTCCAGCCGATGACCAGACGCCGGCCAAGAAGCCGGGAAGCGCGCCATCAACGGGAATCGATGACTGACAGGCGTTCCTGACAGTCATTTGACTGAAGCGTGGTGTCGTAAGGCAAGCCAACAGGCACCAGTCCATGTCGTGGCCACTGCGGCAAACCTCGCACCGCGTCGCTCATGCCCGGCCGGCCTGCTGCAACCGTGCGAACTCATCATCGTCAAACAGCCGCGACCGCACCAGGAAGCGCACACCTTCGCCGTTTTCCAGCGAAAACATGCCGCCGCGCCCCGGCACCACATCGATGATGAGCTGGGTGTGCTTCCAGTATTCGAATTGCGGCGCGCTGATGTAGAACGGCGCGCCCCCGATCTCGCCCAGTAATACGTCGCGGTCGCCGACGATGAACTCGCCAACCGCAAAACACATCGGCGAGGAACCATCGCAACAGCCGCCGGATTGATGGAACAACACATCACCGTGCTGAGCACGCAGCTTGTCGATCAGCTGCAATGCCGCCAGCGTGGCCGTGACCTGCGCCGGCAGCTCAACGCGCGTGGTGCTGTCTTGCATCGGCTAACTCCCGCGGCCACCGCGGCCGCCTTGTCGAGCACCATACGCTCGCCGTTGTGTGCGGGCGTGCCTGCGCGCACAGACCGTGTGCATGCCTTCGCATCGATGGTGCAACGGAACGAGGCCGACTGGCCTTCGTGTGCGCATCCATCGATGCGATCAGCCACGCAGGCATCTTTAGAAAAACCCCAGCGCCTTCGGCGAATAGCTCACCAACAGGTTCTTGGTCTGTTGATAGTGGTCGAGCATCATCTTGTGATTCTCGCGGCCGATACCCGACTGCTTGTACCCGCCGAATGCAGCATGCGCAGGATAGGCGTGATAGCAATTGGTCCACACGCGGCCAGCCTGGATCGCACGGCCCATCCGATACAGGCGCGAAGCGTCGCGACTCCAGACACCGGCACCCAGGCCGTACAGCGTGTCGTTGGCGATCGCCAGCGCATCGGCTTCGTCCTTGAAGGTGGTGACCGAGACCACCGGGCCGAAGATTTCCTCCTGGAACACGCGCATCTTGTTATGGCCTTTGAACACCGTGGGCTTGACGTAAAAACCCTCGGCCAGGTCGCCATCGAGCGTATTGCGCTCGCCGCCGATCAACACTTCGGCGCCTTCCTGCTTGCCGATGTCGATATAGGAGAGGATTTTTTCCAACTGTTCGCTGGACGCTTGCGCACCGACCATGGTATTGGGGTCGAGCGGATTGCCCTGCTTGATCGCGGCCACGCGCGCGAGCGCCTTTTCCATGAAGGCGTCGTAGATGGACTCCTGGATCAGCGCGCGCGACGGGCAGGTACACACCTCGCCCTGGTTGAAGGCGAACAGCACGAAGCCTTCTACCGCCTTGTCGAGAAAATCGTCGTCTTCGGCCATCACATCGGCGAAGAAGATGTTGGGCGATTTGCCACCCAGCTCCAGCGTCACCGGAATCAGGTTCTGGCTGGCGTACTGCATGATCAGCCGGCCGGTGGTGGTTTCGCCAGTAAACGCAATCTTGGCGATGCGCGGGTTGCTGGCCAGCGGCTTGCCGGCCTCCAGGCCGAAGCCGTTGACCACGTTCAACACGCCAGGCGGCAGCAGGTCGCCGATGAGTTCCATCAACACCAGGATCGAGGCAGGCGTCTGCTCTGCCGGCTTCATCACCACGCAGTTACCGGCGGCAAGCGCCGGTGCGAGTTTCCAGCACGCCATCAGCAGCGGGAAATTCCACGGGATGATCTGCCCCACCACGCCCAGTGGTTCGTGGAAGTGATACGCGATGGTGTCGCTGTCGATCTCGGAAATACCGCCTTCCTGCGCGCGGATGGCGCCGGCGAAATAGCGGAAGTGGTCCACGCATAACGGCACGTCGGCATTGAGCGTTTCGCGCACCGGCTTGCCGTTGTCCCAGGTCTCGGCGTACGCGAGCAGTTCGAGATTCTGTTCGATGCGGTCGGCGATCTTGAGCAATACGTTAGAGCGCTCGGTGGTGGAGGTCTTGCCCCACGCATCCTTGGCCGCGTGCGCGGCATCCAGCGCCGCTTCGATATCCGGGGCGGTGGAGCGCGCGATCGAGGTAAAGACCTTGCCGTTGATCGGCGTGGTGTTGTCGAAGTACTGGCCGCTGTGCGGCGCTACCCACTGGCCGCCGATGAAGTTGTCGTAGCGCGGTTTGAAGATGGAGTGCGGATCGGTGTTGAGCGGTTTTGCAGAGGCAAGCGCGTTCATCATGGTCTCCTGCGGAGGTGGGTCCGATGCGCACGTGTATACCCGCGCGAGCGCTAGCGCAATGTCATGTCATGCGCTGTTGCGCTGCGTCATTGCAGCGCAGCCGTCTTTCCCCGCGCAGTGGTGGACGTTGCGCTGCAACGCAGCATTGCGCGCACGGGGCAAGGGCTCCGCAACCAAGCGCCGGATCGGCCGCCGTGCACCAGCACGCGTTGCACAACAATCAAATCCAGACGTCGTTGTCTGCGGTGTATGCGCCACCCGCATCGCCGGTATTGACCACACCGCGCGGCTCGACCAGCAAAACGCTGCATTCGTGCTCCGCCGCCGGGCGGTGTTCGACCCCCTTGGGCACCACGTGCATCTGCCCGGCCGACAGCGCCACCACGCCGTCGCGAAATTCGATGGTCATGTTGCCGTCCAGCACGATGAACACCTCGTCCGTGTCCGCATGCCGATGCCACACGAACGCACCTTGCAGCTTGACCAGCTTGAACTGGTAGTCGTTCATTTCCGCGACGACACGCGGGGACCAGTGCTGCGACAGCAGGGCGAGCTTGTCGCTGAAATCGATCGGGGCGTAGCGCGTGTTCAACGGAAACATCCTTGTGCGGGGAATGCGCTTGCAAGCTTAGTGCATCGCATCGCCGGCAGTCACCGCTGCATCAACGCGGTGCATTGCAGCCGCGCGCGGCGAACAGCGCAAGCGGTTTGCCCAACGCGATGAATTCATGCGCGAGCGTTGCTGGTGCCTGCCGCGCGCCACGCCCGCACCGCTGCGGTGACCTGCGCACCGTGACTGGCGCCGACATCACGCGCGGTAAAATCGTGCGGCCGCCATTGCACCTGTGCGGCCAGCCGTGCGCAGGCGGCATGCCCGTCTGCCAGCACGTCGGCCTGCTCGGTTGCGTTCAACGCCAGCAGGAGCGAGAAGCCGGTGGCCGAGATCGTGCAGTTGATGTCCAGCCAGTAGCGGTTGTCCGCGCGCAGCAGAAACCAGTCTGCGGGGGGCGTGATCGATGACGATCATGGTGGGCCTGATGTGGTGGGCCCGGGGGTGGCAGGTCGATGGCAGACCGTGCGTTGGCGGGACGGCTTTGTCGCGCCCGGGGGCGCTCCTACGGGCGGGACGTGTTGTTGAACGCGCACCGCCATTGACGGCTCAGCCGCCAAAATCCCATTGCAGCCCCACCGTGTAGGTGCGGTCCGGGCCGGGCTCGTAGTAGCGGCCGTTGCCATCGTTGACGATGACCGAGCCCACGTACTGCTGGTCCAGCACATTGTCGATGCGTGCGAAGGTGCGCAATGCGCCCTGCGGGGTGCTCCAGCGCCGGGAGGCTTCCAGGTTCAACAGCGCGTAGCCGGGTGCACGTTCGGTGGCCAGGTCGTTGACCACGGTGGCGCCGGAGGCTACCGATTCGGCAGCCAACTGCCATTGCGCCGGCTGCCATTGCCAGCGCGCAAACAGTTGCTGACGCGGCACGCCAGGCAGGCGCGATCCGCTGGCCACCGCTGCGGTGGGCGTGGCGCAGCCGCTGCTGGCACAGGTGAGGTAACCATCGCGCACGGTGGCATCGACGAAGGTATAGGCCAGCTGCAGCTGCTGGGTGGCACCGATCGGTTGCTGCCAGCTGAGCTCTGCGCCCTGGCGCCGCGTCGCGCCGATGTTGCGATAGGTGCTGCGCCCATTGGTATTGCTGGCCACCGCCAGCTCGTCGTCGGTGTCGGCGCGGAAGACCGCAAATTCCAGCGCCGCGCCGCTTTGCGCGCGCCACTTGCTGCCCACTTCGTAGTTGCGGCTGGTGGCCGCGCCCAGGTCCAGCGCCAGGCCGGCGCCGCCATCGCTGCGGTAGCCCAGTTCGTTGAAGGTGGGCGTTTCGAAGCCGCGTCCCACCGAAGCGTGGAAACGCAGATCCTCGTCGGCACGGAACACGATGCCGGCGACCGGCGTGGTCGCCGAATAATCGCGCCGGCCGCTGTCGTCAGGATTGCGGCCCACGATGTAGTGGTCGTCCGACGCGAAGCGCACGTCGCTATGGCGCACGCCCAGCAGTGCCGACCAGCGGTCGCTCCACTGCCACCACAGCTGCGCGAATTGGTCCACCTTCTCGACCTCATCGCGCTGGTCACGGCGCAATGCGCCCTTGACGCCCAGCGTGTCGCCGACGAAGTTCTCGTAACCGGTGCGGTGCTGGCGCTGGCGGTCGACATTGGTGCCGACGGTCAGCTGCAGCGGCCGGCCCAGCGCCTCGCCCTGCCAGGCCCAGCGCGCATCGGCCCCTTCGTAATTGCTGTCCAGATCGATCACCCCGCCCGAATGCAGCGGGTTGCGCTGCACCGCCACCGGGATCGCCAGGAACTGCTCCACGCTGCGCTGGCCGCCGTAGGCCATCAAGCGCAACGTCTGGTCGTCCAATCGCTGGGTGAAGATGGCCCCGGCCTGCGACTGGCGCACCGACTTGCGGGTATCGAACTGGGTCGCCACCGACGTGGCCTGTGCCGGGTCGGCATTGAACTGCGCACGGGTCAGGCCGAGCGGGTCCTGCGCGTCGGGTGCGTCCAGATAGTTGAGCACCAGGTCCAGCCGGCGGCCCTCGGCCAGATCGAAGCCGAGCTTGGCGTTGACCGAGTCACGCTTGGCGCGGCTATGGGCGCGGAAGCCATCGGTGTCGAAATGATTGGCGGCCACGTTGTAATGCACCGCGCCCTGCTGGCCGAGCACTTGCGCGCCGACGTTGACCGTCGCGTTGCTGCCGTAGGTGGCGCGCAGCCGCCACGGGTCGTCCGGCTGGCCATCGGCGCTCCACAGCTGCAGCACGCCGCCGGAGGAGTTGCCGTACAACGCCGAAAACGGCCCGCGCAGCACTTCCACCCGTTGCGCGGCCAGCACGTTGAAGTGCGACAGCTGGCCCTGGCCGTCGGGCATGCTGGCCGGAATGCCGTCCACCAACAGCCGCACGCCGCGCACGCCGAAGGTGGAGCGCGCGCCGAAGCCGCGGATCGACAGCTGGGTGTCCTGCGCGTAGTTCTGGCGGTCGCGTGCCACCAGGCCGGGGATGCCGTCCAGCAGCTCGGACACCTGCGCGCCGCGGCGGTTGTCGTCATCGGCCGCCACCACGGTGAACGAGGCGGGCAGGTCGGAGTCGTCCACCCCGCGCACGCGCGCGGCGTCCACCTGCACGGCGGGCAGGCGCTGGATCGATGTGGCGGCGGGCGGCGCCGGATCGGCGGCCAGGACAGGCGATGTGGCGCCTGTGGCGAACAGGCCGCAGGCGGCGGCCAACAAGGTGAGTCTGGACATGCACCTAGTGTCCCTTATCCGTACTGTCAGTGCATTGTTGCGTACGGAACGAAGCATGCTACGCCGGCCATGGGCTGCTACGATGAAGTGGTTTGGCCCAGCAGCGGTCAACGATCCGGAAGTACCCCACTCTTTCGTCCTTCAGCGAGTCATGCCGTGTCCTTCTTTGCAAACGTGGAACAGGTTCCAGGCGACCCCATCCTGGGCCTGACCGAGGCCTACAACGCCGACAGCCGCCCCAACAAGGTCAACCTGGGCGTGGGCATCTATTACGACGAAAACGGGCGCATCCCGCTGTTGCGCGCCGTGCACAAGATCGAGCAGCAGCTCGCGCAGGACGCCAAACCGCGGGGTTACCTGCCCATCGACGGCCTGGCCGCGTACGACAAGGCTACCCAGGAGCTGCTGTTTGGCGCCGACTCTGCGCTGGTGACCTCCGGCCGCGTGGCGACCTCGCAAACCGTCGGCGGCAGCGGCGCATTGCGCGTGGGCGCGGACCTGCTCAAGAAGCTGCTGCCCACCGCCACCATCGCCATCAGCAACCCCAGCTGGGAAAACCATCGCGCGGTATTCGGCGCGGCCGGCTTCGAGGTTGTCGATTACACCTACTTCGATGCCGCCATCCATGGCCTGAACTTCGACGGCATGCTCGCCGACCTGGCCAAGCTCGAACCGGGCACCGTGGTGCTGCTGCACGCCTGCTGCCACAACCCCACCGGCGCCGACCTGAGCAAGGAACAGTGGAAGCAGGTGGCCGGCCTGTTGAAGGAACGCAACCTGTTCCCGTTCGTCGACATCGCCTACCAGGGCTTCGACAAGGGCATCGAGGCCGATGCCTATGCGGTGCGCCTGCTGGCTGCCGAAGGCATCGACAGCTACGTGGTCGCCAGTTCCTATTCCAAGTCGTTCTCGCTGTATGGCGAGCGCGTGGGCGCGCTGTCGGTGGTCTCGGCCACCGCCGCCGAAGCCAAGGCGGTGCAGTCGCAGGTCAAGCGCATCATCCGCACGATCTACTCCAGCCCGTCCACGCACGGCGCCGCCCTGGTGGCCGGCGTGCTGACCAGCCCGGAGCTGCGCGATCTGTGGGAGCAGGAACTGACCGACATGCGCGAGCGCATCCATTCCCTGCGCGCCGGGCTGGTGGAAAAACTCGCCACGCTGGGTGCGCCGGAGTTCGACTTCATCCAGCGCCAGGCCGGCATGTTCTCGTACTCGGGCCTGACCAAGACCCAGGTGGACCGCCTGCGCGACGAGTTCGCGATCTACGCCGTCGGCACCGGCCGCATCTGCGTGGCAGCACTGAGCCAGCGTAACCTGGACTACGTGGCCCAGGCCGTGGCCACTGTCAGCCGGGTCTGAGCGTTGAAATCCATCAGGTGTTCTTAATTCTTCGTTATTTTAGCTATGATATTAATTTTCTTGCATTTTTGATGTAGCCATGAAACCGTGATTGGACACCCAACGTAAGGATACGAAAATGCGGCCCTCCCTCTCATTACTCCTCCCCTGTCTCTTTATCGCACCCACTGCGATGGCAGTTACAAAGACCTGCGATGGTTGTACAGAAGCAGAAATGAGCTCCATGGTCTCGCATATACTAATTTTTGAAAGCGGGGCATATAGAAATGCGCGCCAACCTGCGTATGTAGCAAATCCTCAATCAAGGTCTGTCATGAAGGGGATTTATAGCTGGAATTATGAGGCAGATGGCGAGACCATTGTTCAACATGTCAGCATGAGCAATGTAGAGTCCCAGATTTTTGGCTTTGTTAATACTTTAGCCGATGCATATGGCGAAAGGATGCTAACTAGTAACGCCGTAGGTCTAGCTGACTTCAATCGCCCGACTTCCATCTACGACGTCATAGATAACCCGTCGCGCGAGCAACAAGTAGTCAGTGCGATCGAAAATTCAAAGGCCGATTTTTTCCAAAGGGCAGCGGAAGCTGCGAAAATAGTAAATCCCTTTCCTGGCTTTAATCCAGGCGGCGTGAATTTGACGATAAAGTTTATTTTTGACGATAAAAGTACTGCAACTTATACTTTTGATAGCCAAACGAAGTCCTGGGTCCGCGTGAAAGACAGCCAACGCGACTCCAGTGGCAATATAGTGCCAATAACTAAATCTGACTTTTCGGGAGGCGAAGGCGGCACACGCACTTACGATTTCAGCAATAGCCAGGCAGATATGGATAAATTCTATGCCTGGGCTAATCGAAGTGGCATTAAATTCAACCAACCTACGGGATCTGGAACGAGAACAGGCATAACATGCGTAAGCACAAAAGATGGCGTCATCTGCCATATAGTTGCTTATTAATTGCATGAAACTTTCAAGAAAGTCAGCAGGGATCTGGTGGTCCCTGCTGTTTTTATTTCTCGCTATTGTCGCTCTCATTATTTTCCTCTTTCGCGACTTAGAAATTTTTCCTGCTGAACAACAATCGAGACAGCCCTCTAATCAGGTCATTGACGTACATTCCGAGCTGAAATCGGATAGCGCATTTGCCGGCGCTGCTCCGGCCAGCAATGTTCCCGCCAGGATGTCGCTGAGCGACCTGGAGATGCGCTCCAGACGAGGGGATGCCGCAGCGGCATGCCACGTGGCAGCCATCTATGAGCAGTGCCTGCTACTGCTACGACAGTATGACGACGTATTGGCGATGATTGAGACAAAGAATCTGGGCGCCGCCGGCTATTTCGAGGCGCTGCGCCCGCGAGCGGAGTATTGCGCCGGCATTTCGATAAACGCCAGGGACGCCATCGATAAATGGAAGGACGCAGCGAAAAAGGGCAACCTCAACGCCATGAGAGGCTACGTCAGCGGGTCTGCTTTCCTGGGAATTTCGGACGCCGCAAAGTATCGGACGGCTTTTCACGCCTATTCCCAATTGGCAGAGGGTTTTGCATGGAAGCTGGCAGACCAGGGCGATGTCAACGCAATGCTCGCCCTGGCACACGCTTATGAAAGCGGCCCCACGCCAGCCGGGCCGCTGCTATCGCAAGTCGTCAACAAGGATCCGACCAAGGCTTTGGCAATCTTCTACTATCTTGACGATGTCCCGTCCCGGACGCCAACGCGTTCGATTGCGGAAAACCGTGTCAGAGAGCTTGCATTGACATCCATCAAGGCGATGGAATCCAGCTTGAGTGCAGCATCGATTCGCGCTTCCGCACTCATTGCAGGTGATCTGCGGCGGCGCTGGACCAAGCCATTGACGTATGAAAAACTTTTCATGTCCACGCTTGAGGATGGCAGCTTGCGTTCCGCCCAGGCCGAGGACTGCGACGACCAGGAGAACCGACCGTGAGGAACAATCATAGCCTGTGTATCATTGCGGTGCTGTTTTCCCTCGCCTCGCTGTGGGCGACGCAGTTCAGACAACTCAATACTTATTATTTTGTCCCTATTTTACTCTCAATCGCTTCCATTGGCTTGATAAGCCTGCAAGAGAAAGGCCGGCTCCGACACGTTGAAATGGTCGCGGCAGTCACGATCCTGGTCATCGCCATTCTTGTCGGCGCGCAGAAATATTCTCCGTGAGTGCAAGTGATTTTCTTGATGATGAACCAGCGCATCGATGCTACAGCGGTGGCATCGTCAGCCGGTGCTGAAGCGACGCGTCCTGGGGCGCGTTGGCTCTCTGTCCATTCGCAGTCTCAAGCGGAGGATCGTGGGGCGCTTGTATCCTCATCGCAGCCCTCTCCAGCAAGCGTGAGCGCGGTTATCGGTCACCGCTGGTGTACAGCGAACGCCGGCCACATAAGGTTCAAGGGGTGCACTCCTGAAGTCGCTGCAGAGCAGAACGCGCACCCGATGATCGAAATCTAACGCCGCAATGGCGACAATGGCGGCCCACTTCCTACACAGGCTGCCCGTTCCCATGTCGCGTCCCTCGCTGACCCGCTTCCTGATCGAAGAGCAACACGCCGGCCGTATCGATGCGGAATTGCGCCAGCTGATCACCATCGTCTCGCGCGCCTGCAAGCGCATCTCCATCGCCGTGAGCAAGGGCGCCCTGGGCGGCGTGCTCGGCGATGCCGGCACCGGCAACGTGCAGGGCGAAGCACAGAAAAAGCTCGATGTGCTCAGCAACGACATCCTGCTCGAAGCCAACGCCTGGGGCGGCCATCTGGCCGCGTGCGCGTCCGAAGAAATGGACCACAGCCAGCCGGTGCCCGACCAATACCCCAGCGGCGATTTCCTGCTGTTGTTCGATCCCTTGGACGGCAGCTCCAATATCGACGTCAATGTCTCGGTGGGCACGATCTTCTCGGTATTGCGCGCGCCCAAGGGCACCGAAAAGCCGGGCGACGAGCACTTCCTGCAGCCGGGCACCCAACAGGTCGCCGCCGGCTACTGCATCTACGGCCCCAGCACCATGCTGGTGCTCACGCTGGGCCACGGCACCCACGCCTTCACCCTGGAGCGCGAAGAAGGCAGCTTCCTGCTGACCCAGGCCAACATGCGCGTGCCCGAAGACACCGCCGAATACGCCATCAACATGTCCAACCAACGCCACTGGGAACCGGCGATGCAGGCCTACGTGGGCGACCTGCTGGCCGGCAAGGACGGCGCGCGCGGCAAGGACTTCAACATGCGCTGGATCGCCAGCATGGTCGCCGACGTGCATCGCATCCTCACCCGCGGCGGCATCTTCATCTACCCGTGGGACAAAAAAGACCCGAGCAAGCCGGGCAAGCTGCGCCTGATGTACGAAGCCAACCCGATGAGCATGCTGGTGGAACAGGCCGGCGGCGCGGCAACCACCGGGCGCGAACGCATTCTCGACATCCAGCCGACACAGCTGCACCAGCGCGTGCCGGTGTTCCTGGGCTCGAAGAACGAAGTGGCCGAAGCAACGCGGTATCACCTGGATGCCGACAAGGCCTAAGGCTGCGGGTACCGCTCGCAAGGCACGCAAACTGGATCCCACCAAGACACCCGCCCCGCGCGGGTGTCTTGGTTTATGACCCCCGCTGATGGATCATCTCCATGCAGGCAGGCCTGAGCGCTGGCCACTGCGAGCCGGCCCGCAAGCGACGGCATCGCAGACAGATCAATTCGACCAACGACACCGGCAGTGCATTCATACTGTGTTTGATGTTGCGTGTTCTTTTCGACAGAGAGGGAAAGCGGTGTATGACCTTCGCTAGCGCTCGCCTCTTGCTTGTGATCGCCGGCGTGGTGCTGCCGTACGCAGCACGCTTGCCATTTGGACTGGAGTGGGTACGGCAATACACCCGTAAGCTCCCCCGTCAAGCAGGCACTTTAAAAGTAGAGCTTTCGGCGTACTTGTTGCGGTACTCGACCGGGGTCATTCCGCCGAGCGAATCATGGGATCTTGCTTGGTTGTAGTCGATCATCCACCAGTGGGCGGCTTCGCGCACCTCGTCGAGGCAGGCGAAGAGATTCAGGTCGAGCACTTCCTCGCGGAACGTACGATTGAAGCGCTCAATGAAGGCATTCTGATTTGGCTTTCCCGGCTGGATGTACTGTAGTGCGACGCCA
>NZ_VZPL01000046.1 GCF_008801575.1 Xanthomonas cissicola
ACTGTTCCGTCGCTTGAAAGGCTACCGCCGGATTTTCTCGCGCTTCGAGAAGCTGGATGTCATGTTCCTTGGATTCCTCAGCTTCGTCCTAGTCGTTGATGGGCTTCGGATGTGTTAACAGGCCCTAGCAGACCCGACGCGTGCCGAATATGCCGGCATGCATGACGCGGATGTGGAACCTCTTTATACTGCGTGGACTGCGATTGCGGTGTCAGGTCTGCACTCGCGCCGCGCCGCGACACAAAAAGAAACGGGCAGCGTGCGCTACCCGTTTCCGCCTTTATCGTCCTACTCCCGAGCTGCATCGGATCGGTGACGATGCACGTCGGTTCAACGCGCAGCTTACGCAGCGCTCTTCATCGCATGCTTGCGGTTACGCATGACGTCATGGCAAGCGCGTACTTCCGGCAGCAGGCGCAACGCGGCGTCGCGTGCGGCAGCAGGAGTGTCCTGGTCGGCGATGGTCTCGTCGAAAGCCTGCAACAGGCGGTCTTCGGACTCTTCCAGCTCGGCCACATAGCCGTACTTGGTGTCGCCCAGGGTCGCGCGGACCTTGCCGTAGAACTGCTGCATGCTGCCCACCATGGTGCCGTGCTGTTCCGGCGTGCCGCCAACGGCGGTGACCACACTGCTCAGGCTGTTGACGATGTCGGTCTTGACGCCGGCAATGCGACGGAACAGCGTCGCGAGCTCGGCATCGCCCACTTTGGCCGCGGCTTCTTCGTAGAAGTCCTTGCCGTCGCGCGAGATGGCGATGAGGTCGTTGAGGCTATGCTCGGTTTTGCTCTGAATGCTCATGTAGGGCTCCTGGTTGGAATGGACCGACGCTGCGCTGTGCGATCACTGCGCATGCTTCGGAAGTGAGTCAATCGATGGGTTGATTGCAGTACCGTCGCGTTGTGTACGGCCTCATCCTCGCGTCGCTCGCATAATCGATATGTGAGCGATGTGGGCATCATCCTCACGCCATCGTGCAGGCGATGAATTGCAATTCATCCATGCCAACAGCAGGTCAAGATCACTTCGGCTGGCGACTGGCCCACATGTTATCGACCAGGTTCGGATACGGCCGCCCCGCCTCTTCAGCACGCTGCTTGGCGGCTGCCTTTTGCGCATCGGTCAACGGCGTCGACTTCGCCTTGCCCCTGGGATTGGGGCGCTTCCACGGCGGTGGAGTGAACTCGTTCATGGCACTGTTCGGTCCGCTTGATTGAGTGCGAAGTCTCGCCGACGCCCTGTGAGATGGCTGTAGCGATGCCACGTGGTCTGCTGCGGATCGCTGCACAGCGGCGCAAGTGCTGCCACCCGATCGAAACGGCGTCGCGGACGCTCGACGCATCGCGGCACCGGCAACTCAGCAACTCCTCAATACCGTACGTTGCTGATGACGTTCCTGCCACACCGCCGCTGCATAGACCAGCAACCCGCCGAGCGCGGTGGCCGCGCCGACGTAACCGGTAGAGGTCCAACCCCAGCCTGCCGTGATCGCCATGCCACCCAGCCATGGACCCAATGCATTGGCCGTATTGAACGCTGCGTGATTGGAGGCTGCGGCCAGGGTCTGCGCTTCTGCCGCCACGTCCATCAAGCGTGTCTGCAAGGCTGGCGCCAGCGCCCCCATGGTGCCGACCGCCACGATGGAGACGAACACCCACACGGCCGATTGCGCTGCCAGCGGAAACGTCAACATCACCACCACCGACCACACCAGCAACACCGGCACCGCGCGGAACTGCATGCGATCGAACAACCAACCGCCCAGGATGCTTCCCAGCACCCCGCCCACGCCGAATGCCACCATCGCCAACGGAATGCGCGCTGCGGTGACGCCGGTCACTGCCGTCAACGTCGGCGCAAGGTAACTGAAGACGCAGAACATGCCAGAAAAACCCACCGCCCCGATCGCCAATGCCAGCCACACCTGCGGCTGATTGAACGCGCGCAATTCGCGCAGCGGCTGCTGACGCGGCTCCTCCGGCTGCGGCGGCAACAGGA
This sequence comes from Xanthomonas cissicola, assembly GCF_008801575.1. GTDB lineage: Bacteria > Pseudomonadota > Gammaproteobacteria > Xanthomonadales > Xanthomonadaceae > Xanthomonas > Xanthomonas cissicola. The sequence continues at coordinate 1,996 of NZ_VZPL01000046.1, forward strand.
CCGCCACAGCGGCGACCGTGCCCAGCGCAATCACCGACACCGATGCATAGGCCCAGCGCCAGCTCACGATTTGCCCCAGCCAGGTCGCCAGCGGATTGCCCACCAGCAGCGCAACGCTCAAACCCAACAACACGCGCCCCACTGCAGTGGCACGTTGATTGGGTGGGCTGATCGATGCGGCCACGAGCGACGCAACGCCGAAGTAGGCGCCATGCGGCAGCCCGGCGATGAAGCGGCACAGCAGCATGGCGTGGTAGCTCGGCGCCAATGCGCTGGCCACGTCGCCCAGCGCATAGAACACCATCAACAGCAGCAACAAGGTGCGCCGCGGCCAGCGCGCGCCCAGGATCGCCAGCAAGGGCGCACCCACCACCACACCCAATGCATACGCGCTGATGACGTGACCGACCTGCGGCTCGGTGATCTGCAAGCCCTGCGCAATCTGCGTCATCAGGCCCATGGTGGAAAATTCGCTGATGCCGATCGCAAAGCCGCCCATCGCCAGCGCAAGCAGGATCAGCACGTAATCGCGCCGGGACACGCGTGGCGAAGAAAGATCGGTATCGGTCATGCCCGACTCCAGGAATGCGGGGGCGGTCTATTATTGTGCAACGCAGCAGAGCATGAAAGCGCGACACCACGACCCGGTTGGGCGCCAGCGCCTAATCCATCGCAATTACGCCGCTTTCAACGCGACAGGGACGCTGTGTCCTATCTGTATCGCTCGAATCTGCTTGAGTCCACCACCATCGCTACGAAGCACCGCGATCGGCGCGGCGTCGCGCCTGGCGCGTGATCAATTTCGACTGGTTGCTGATGTCCAAATCCACTCAATCCCCCTTGTTCTCCCCGGTGCGCCTGGGCGCACTGGATCTTGCCAACCGCGTGATCATGGCCCCGCTGACGCGCAACCGCGCCGTCGCCGGCCAGGTGCCCTCGCCGCTTGCTGCCGAGTACTACGGCCAGCGCGCCACCGCCGGCCTGATCGTGGCCGAAGGCACCCAGATCAGTCCGCTGGGCCAGGGCTATCTCGATACGCCCGGCATCCATACCAGGCAACAAATCGAGGGCTGGCGCGCTGTCACTGACGAAGTGCATCGTCGCGGCGGCAAGATCGTGCTGCAGCTGTGGCACGTTGGCCGCGTCTCGCACACCAGTGTGCTGCCCCCGGGCGAAGTGCCGGTTGCGCCCAGCGCCATTCGCGCGGAGGGCAAGACCTTCACCCCAAACGGGTTCGAAGACGTGTCCGAGCCGCGCGCGCTGGCATTGGACGAAATCCCCGGCTTGATCGAGGACTACCGCATCGCGGCGCGCAACGCGATCGATGCCGGCTTCGACGGCGTGGAAGTGCATGCGGCCAACGGCTATTTGCTGGACCAGTTCCTGCGCGACAGCTCCAACAAGCGCACCGACGCCTACGGTGGCGATATCGAAAACCGCACCCGCCTGCTTGCCGAGGTGGTGCAGGCGATTGCCGATGAAATCGGCGCCGAGCGCACCGGCGTGCGCTTGTCGCCGGTGACCCCGGTGTACGGCGCGCACGACTCCGACCCGCAGCCGCTGTTCGAACGTGCGGTCGAGCGCCTCAACCTGATCGGCGGGCTGGCTTTCGTGCACGTGATCGAGGGTGCGACCGGCGGCCCGCGCGACAACATCGCCTTCGACTACGCCGCGCTGCGCGCCAAGTTCGACGGCGCCTGGATCGCCAACAACGGCTACGATCGCGGCATGTCCGAACACGCCATCAGCAGCGGCTACGCCGATGCGATCGCCTATGGCCGCCCGTTCATCGCCAACCCGGACCTGGTGCGTCGCCTGCGCGAGAACGCGCCACTGGCCGAGCTCGACCAGGCAACGATGTACGGCGGCGGTGCCAAGGGCTATACCGATTACCCCGCATTGCCCGAGTAATCGCCTGATCAGCCCCTGACCACGCGACCGCGCCTGCCGGCTGGCACGGCGCGGTCGCTGTGGGTGACGCCGATGCACTGCATGCCTGCTGGTGGCGGATATCCGGCCGCCTCTCTCGCATGCCAGCCGCCGGCGCGATGCGGCCTATCGGCGATTGCCAGGCGAACCGCTGCTGGCATCCTGCGCATCGCACGCGCGCATGTGATCATGCGTTGTTGGCATTGGGTCTTTCGCCAGTTGCCACGCGCGCCCCACAGTCGCCACCTGGGCCTTCTGATCCGCAACGCCCCATCACGGCACGTGACCTCGCCGCGGCGCGTGCGCGCGCTACCGTCGCGATTGCCAGCACGCCAACGCTGGCCAACGATGCGACATTCTCATTGCCAAGGATGAGCGCGACGCTCCTGCTCGACGCGGTTCTGCTCGGCAGCCCGGTCGTTGGCTGTGGCCTGCCAGCTACATCGGCACCGGCTGCATGGTGGCATCAGTGTATCCGCGCGATTAGCGCAACTGGCCAGCAATGCCCTATCCGCAGGTGCATTGCGCATTCGGGGAACATCGCGCATTGACTTCGCGCCAACGCACACTGCAGCGCCATTGGTCAACCGCGCTTACGCCTTGCGCAGGAAACAGGTCTTCAACACCAGGCCCTTGATCTTTTCCGAGTTGCCCTCGATGTGTTCGGCGTCGTCTTCGACCAGGCGAATATTGCGGATCACCGTGCCCTGCTTGAGCGGAATCGACGAGCCCTTGACCTTGAGATCCTTGATCACGGTCACCGTGTCGCCGGCCTGCAGCACGTTGCCGTTGCTGTCGCGCACCACCGTCGTGTCTGCCGCGGCATCGCCCGCGCTCCATTCGAAGCCGCAATCGGCGCAGATCCACATCGCGCCATCGACATAGGTGTTCTCCAGTCCGCATTGCGGACACGCGGGGACGGTAGGCATGCAATTCCTCGATCGAAGCGGGCGTGGATTGTAGCCGCCCTGCCACGCGATCACGCACCCGGCACGGCGATGGCGCGATAGTGCGGCGCTTGTCGAATGCCCCGCAGGTCGCGCGTGTCCAATCAGCCAGTGCCCCCTTCCCCGCGCACAAACCCGTCCTCCCCTCACGTCGAACAGAGCGAGCCCTCGGCCAGCGGCAATGGCCCAGGCAAGCCTAAAGGTTCGCACGTGGTGGTGTACGTGGCACTGGCGGGCAATCTGGCCATTGCCGTGGCCAAGTTCATCGCCGCCGGCATCTCCGGCAGCTCGGCCATGCTCAGCGAAGGCGTGCACTCGCTGGTGGACACCGTCAACGAAGTTCTGCTGTTGTATGGCTTACGCCGCGCCGCGCAGCCGCCCACTCCAACCCATCCGTTCGGGTACGGGCGCGAGCTGTACTTCTGGAGTTTCATCGTCGCCCTGCTGGTGTTCGCGATGGGTGCAGGCGTGTCGCTGTACGAAGGCATCGTGCATCTGCGCAACCCGGAGCCGGCCAAGAGCCATCTGGTCGCTTACTGCGTGCTCGGCGTCTCGATCGTGTTCGAAGGCATTTCATGGGTGGTGGCGGTGCGCGAATTTCGCTCCAAGAAAGGCCGCATGGGCTATTTCCAGGCATTTCGCCAGAGCAAGGACCCCACCACCTTCACCGTGTTGCTGGAAGACAGCGCTGCGTTGATCGGTTTGCTGATGGCGCTGCTCGGTCTGGCCGGTGCGCAACTGTTCGACATGCCCGAACTCGACGGCATCGCTTCGATCGGCATCGCCGGGGTACTGGCGTTTACTGCATTCCTGTTGGCGCGCGAAACCAAGGGCCTGCTGATCGGCGAGCCGGCGCATGCGCATGTCACCGACTCGCTGTTGCGCATCGCCGCCAGCGACCCGGACGTGCGTGCGGCCAATGGCGTGCTCACCATGCAAATGGGCCCCAACCAGGTAGTGGCAGCTTTGAGCGCCGAGTTCGAAGACAGCCGCACCACACCGCAGATCGAGGCCTGCGTCGGGCGGATGGAAGCCGCTGCAAAGCAGCAACATCCCGAACTCACCGCACTGTTCGTCAAGCCGCAGACCCCGGAAACCTGGCGTGCACGGCGGGCGCAGATCCAGAGCGGAACAGAGCCGGACTGAGGCCGACCGAAGCGTGCGGCATGCAGACGTCGTGGATGCATGCCTGCCGGTCACCACGGCGCTGCGTTGGTCCATCAAACGCAGCGCCAACGCCGCAATCGCCGATCGCGCTGCGGACGGTCGGCCCGACGCACATCACGCTTCAATCCGTTGTCGTGCCGACGCATCTGGCGCGAGCCTGGTCGTGGCGGTTGTGCCGCCAAGCTGATCCCCGCCTCAACCGCAAAACCGGCTGCGGTTGCATGATGTGGTGCGATTGCCTACGGTGTGCGTGCGACACCTCTTCGCATCGTGAATCAGCCGATGCATTCCCTTCGATCATCCATCATGGAGGTTTCCAATGGAAATCAGCCAGGGTCGCGTTGCGACCATTCACTACACCCTTTCCGACGACAACGGCCAAGTGCTGGACCGCTCCACGCCCGACACGCCGCTGAGTTATCTGCATGGTGCCGGCAACATCGTGCCCGGCCTGGAGCAGGCACTGGAAGGCAAGCAGCTGGGCGATACGCTCACCGCCGACGTCGTGCCCGAACAGGGCTATGGTCCGCGTCATGAGCAGCTCATCCAGCAGGTGCCGCGCGATGCGTTTCCGACCGATGTCGACGTCGTACCCGGCGTGCAGTTCGAAGCGCGCACGCAGCAGGGTCCGGTCCTGGTCACCGTGACCGAGGTTGGCCCGGATCAGGTCACCGTGGACGGCAATCACCCGCTCGCTGGGCAAACACTGCACTTTGCGGTCGAAGTGGTGGCAGTGCGCGAGGCCACCACGCAGGAATTGAACGACGGTCACGTGGCCGAGCTGGCGGCCTGACCCGGCGCGCGCCGCGCGCCTCCGTGGCTGCGGCGGGGCCAGTGCGCAACACAACCCTTTCGCGTTTGGCCATGGCGTCACCGACGCTGCCGCTCTCGACGGCAGGTGCCGCAGGCGTAGTAAAGTGCGCGGCCCGCTCTCAGGCCTGTCTGCATGAAACTCGGCATCGACTTCGGTACCAGCAATTCCGCCGCCGCGGCGATCGTCGATGGGCAAGTGGTGCCGGTGCGCTTCGGCGAGGCCTTGCAGTTCCGCACCACGGTGTATTTTCCGGAGACCATGCGCGACCCGGACGATTTCAGCCTGACGCCAGCGCTGGAGTACGAGGTGGAGCGGCTCATCGACTCGGGCCGCCGCGATGCATTGGCTGCCGGCCGCACCCCCAACAACGACAGCCTGCGCCGCGACGCGATCCGCATCGTGCGGCGGCAGTGGATGGAAGAGCGGGTGCGTGAGCCACGCACCTCCGCCGCCCTGCTGCAAAACGCCGTCTACGGCGACGAGGCGCTGGATGCGTATTTTCTCGAGGGCGAAGGCAGCCTGGTGCAAAGCCCCAAGTCGATGCTGGGCTACAACCTGCATCCGCGCGCGCGCCAGACCATTACCGGCATCGCCACCCATGTGCTGGAACACATTCGGCTGACTGCCTCACGCCAGTTCGACATCAACATCCGTTACGCCACCCTGGGCCGGCCTGTGCAATTTCGCAGTTCCATCGGTGAGGCCGGCAATGCGCAGGCGCTGGAGATCCTGCAGACCGCTGCGATCGCCGCCGGTTTCGACAACGTGGATTTTCTAGAAGAACCTGCAGCGGCCGCGATGCATTACCACGTCAGCCACGACAGCCGCCACGACACCGTGGTGGTGGATATCGGCGGCGGCACCACCGACATTGCCCATGCCAGCGTCGGTGGCAGCGCTGCGCCGCAGGTACACCGTGCCTGGGGGATCGCGCGTGGCGGTACCGATATCGATCTGGCGCTGAGCCTGGCGGCCTACATGCCACTGTTCGGCCGCGGCATCACGCGCGTGCCTACCCACCACTACGTAGAGGCGGCGATGGTGCAAGACATGACGCGACAGCGCGAATTCCGCCTGCACAAGTACCAGGACGTGCCCGCCCCCTTCCACAAGCGCCTGCAGGCCCTGCAGGACACCGGCAACACCGCGCGTCTGTATCGCGGCGTGGAAGCCTGCAAGATCGCGCTCAGCCAGCTGGATCGGCACCAGGCCGCGCTGGACTTCATCGAGCGCGGCCTGGGCGTGGACTTGCAGGCCGATGCGTTGGTCGCGTCCGCTTCCAGTTATCTGGGCGAACTCGCAGGCCTGCTGGCACAGGTGCGCGCCGACATGGCGGCCGCACCGGCGACGGTGTTCCTCACCGGCGGCATGTCGCGGGCCGGCTATATCCGCGAGACCGTGGCCGCTGCGTTCCCCGAATCGCGCCTGGTGCATGGCGATCCGTCGTTCGGTGTGGTCCAGGGATTGGCCTGGGCGGCCGCGCAGGCAGCCCGCTCGTCGGACGATTAACACGCGCTGCCACTTCATTGCCTATAATGAGTGGTTGCAGGCAAGACGCCTAGCCGTCTTGCCTGCAACGGCACGCACAGCGTGCCAACGCGATGGCGCACCGAACGCCGTCGCACTCTCGACACCGCTTCCGCGCGCGCCACCCTAGCCGCATGCGGTGTCACCGCACTTCCCCGCTACAGGAGGCCACATGGCACGTCCCGCGACCAAGCAGAAATCCCAGCCCAGCATCGCTCGCAGCGAAGGTAAGTCGCAGCCGCTCAGTCGTGAGCGCATCGCTGCCGACATCGCTGCGTTTCGCAAGACCGGCGGCCGGATCGAAGTGCTCACCACCAACTTCGGCCCGGCGCGCAACGACGGCGACAAGGTTGCCTAATGCAGCCAACCACGCGGCAGGTTGCAATGCATGGTGCCGCGAAGTCGAACTGTTGTACCAACGTGCCACCGCAAGGTGGCATGTTTGTTTCTGGCGTCCGTCGATGTCATTCATCCGCATCGCGCAGGAATGCGACTTCAATGCGACGTCGTGTCGCATCTGGCGATGACCTGCGCAATGACTTCGCACGGGTTGCCGATGCGCGGCGACCGAACGCTACGGGCGCGTCGGCACCTTGCGCCGCATCCGCGCGAACATGCCGGGTTTGCACCCACCGACTCCATCTGCATGCGCGGGTAGGCATGCATTCATGGAGTGCCTGCCATCTGCCGCACTTCTGCATTCGCAGATGAGCATGCATTCACTCTGCGCACCTACAGCGCAGAGTTGGCCCGCTACAATGGATGCCCCTTTGATCCTGCACGATGTGATGTCCGCCTCCGATGCGTTGCCCGCCATGATCCGCAGCCTGTTGCCCCACTGGAATCCGGAATGGCTGGCGATTGCGGTACCGACGGTCAAGATCGTGCTGATTCTGGCAGTTGCCGCGTTGGTCCGCCTGCTGCTCCGGCAACTGCTGCGGCGGCTGTGCACACGCTACAGCGTGCCCGCCGAAATGATGATCGGTATCCGCCGCGTCGGCAGCTTCATCATTTCTATCAGTGCCTTGCTGATGGTGCTGCGGGTCATCGGCGTCTCGGGCGGCACGTTATGGACCGCATTCACCGGGTTCGCAGCCGTCGGCGCAGTAGCCTTCTTCGCTGCATGGAGCGTACTGTCCAATATCTTCTGCACGTTCCTGATCATCACCACGCGGCCGTTTCGCCTGCACGATCACATCGAGGTACTCGAAGGCGGCGACAAGCCCGGCTTGAAGGGACGTGTGATCGATATCAACGTGATCTACACCACGCTGGAAGAAACCGGCGAGCGTGCCGGCAGCGTATTGCAAGTCCCCAATAGCCTGTTTTTCCAGCGCACCACGCGTCGCTGGCGCGAGACCGGCAGCTTCAACGCCAACTAGGCGCAAGGCGAAGACGCTCTGCTGCAGCCAGTTCGCCAGTGGCAGAACCCAAACACGTCGACGGCGGCAAGCGGCAAGCCCCAACGACTACAGCAAGCTCCACTGCGTTGCACGCTTGCGATAGCGGCGCCGTATGCCGGGATCGCGGTCGCAATTGCATCGTGGAGATGCCCCCTCAACCACTCAACGCAGCTGACTGTCCTTGCTGCCGCGACGGTTGTAGCCGCTTTGCGCAGCCTGCTCCAAGTCATGCGCTTCTTGGCAGTTCACGCACAAATGCACGCCGGGCACTGCCTTGCGGCGCGCCTCGGGAATAGGTGCCTCGCACTCTTCGCAATGCGTCAGGCTCGGCCCGTGATGCAACTGACTCCGTGCGCGCTTGATCGCATCGTCGACAGTGGCATCGATCTGGTCCTGTACCGCTCCATCACCCGCCCATCCGGTCGCCATGATCGCTACACCTCGCTGGTCTGGACACATATATGGTCATTCGCGCAGGCAAATCCAAGCCGCATGTGCACAGTACGCTCAAGCTGGTTGAACTAGCATCGAGCCAACGCCACTGCCGCCACGCGCGGCAAGTGACCAGGCACTCCGTCATCCGCACTTACGAAGGAACAGCAATGGAACAGCCCGTCCACCCGTTTTCCGAACTCTTCGCCCAACTCGGCCTGCCGTCCGACGAGGCCAGCATTCGCAGCTTCATTGCCGAGCACTCCCCGCTGCCGGGCGATATGCGCCTGGAAGAAGCACCGTTCTGGACGCCTGCCCAATCCCAGCTGTTGCGTGAAGAACGCCTCGACGATGCCGACTGGATCGTGACCATCGATCAGCTCAATATCGCCCTGCATACCACTGCCGAGGATACCGGTGTTTGAGCCAGGCGCGCGCTTCGCGTACGCCACGCTTGAGATCGCCTGCAGCTGACATGCGCGCCAGCGCCTCGGCAGAAGAAAGGAGCGGCCATTGGCCGCTCCTTCGCATCACAGGTAACACAGCCGGACAGCGATGCGCCTACCCGGCTGTGCAGCATGCGTCAGGTCACTTTCTTGGCAATCGTCATGCCCAGCACGAACAGCACGATGGCAATGATGATGCCCGCCCAGAACAGGAACTTGGCGATACCCATCGCCGCGCCGGCCATGCCGCCGAAACCCAGCGCACCGGCGATCAAGCCGATAATTGCGAAAATGATGGCCCACTTGATCATGATGTTGTCTCCTCGTCGGCACCGTGCCGTTGTTCGATCGTGTGCTTGCGGCGCAGCGCCACAAAACATGCATCGCACGCTAACGATTCGAATGTGCCGCACTCGTGAATACGCCTGACACACGCTGCAATACGGGCATTGCATTCACAGAGCAAGCGCCGTGTCCACGCGATCGCGCGCGCTCCTGGAGAAATGATTAAAGATGCGCGCGGGAACGCCCGTACGGACGAAGCGCCGCATCCGCATTGCATCGTGCAAGCCGCACTGAGCGCAACCGATGCACGCGCTTGCCCCATCGACTCTCGGTGCGCATGCGCAACTGGTCGGTAGTCACGCGTCCGCACGCGTGGATGGTCAGTGGCTGACACATCGGCGATCATGCGCGCTTGCCCGCGACCGATCGCCATGGACACTTTCGCTACCTCACCGGCTATCCGTCCGCCGTCCTGGATCAGGTACGCGCGCTGATCGCACAGGACAAGCTCGCCACCGTGCTGGCGCGGCGTTACCCGGACCGACACGCGATCCGCACCGATCGCCATCTCTACGAGTACGTCAAGGCGATGAAGGAGCGCTACATGCGCTCATCGCCCACCTTGCACAAAGCGATGTACGACAATCACTTGCAGGTGGTGAAGCACGCCCTGGGCACGCATACGGCGATCTCGCGCGTGCACGGCGGCCGTTTGAAGGCCAGCCGCGAGATCCGCATCGCATCGGTGTTTCGCGACGCGCCGGAACCGTTCTTGCAGATGATCGTGGCGCACGAACTGGCGCACCTGAAGGAGGCCGATCACAACAAGGCCTTCTACCAGCTCTGCAACCACATGACCCCGGACTATCACCAGCTGGAATTCGACCTGCGTCTGTATCTGACGCAATTAGCCCTGTCCACCGATCGCTGATCGTGCAGGACGCGTGCAAAACGAAGCGCGGCTGACCGAACCACTGCGCTCACCGCCAGGCGAGCATGCACGCGGCCGGTGCTCGGAATGAGCAGGTCCCCCTCGTACACTGCAGTCCCGAGCGCGCCGCCTACCTCCGCCTGACGACCGCTCGCTACGTGGTGTCGGCCACTCTAGGATGCGCGCATGCAACCCTCCTCTCTTGCAGACCTCACCCGCGCGGCGCAACGCCAGCAACCCGGCGCGATCAACGCGCTGGCCCAGGCGCTGGTGCGTGCCGGCCAGCCGGAAGACGCGTTTGCCTGGTATTCGCGCAGTGCCGCCGCCGGCGATGCGCTGGCGCAGGTCGAAGCCGGGCGCATGCGTGCCTATGGCGTCGGTTGCGAGATGGACGTCGGTCAGGCGCGTGCGCACTGGGAGCTGGCCGAGCGGCAGGGCGCTGCGGCAGCACGCTATCTGCTGGCGACCCTGGCTGTGGGAGAGCAGCCGCTGGCCCTGGCCGGCACTGCACAGGATCGACTGCAGTCGGCAGCCGCTGCCGACTACCCGCCAGCGCTACGCGCCATCGCCATCCAGCACGGGCGTGTGGCGCATCCGGAGCGGCAACGGCACTGCGTCGCCTTGCTGGAACGTGCGGCGGCAGGCGGCGATGCCGTGTCGGCCGCACTGTTGGCCGAGCGCCTGCTGCGTGGCGAAGGCGTGCCGCCCCAGCCCGATGCCGCTGCACAGCTCTTGCAGCAGTTGCAGCCCCTGGGCATGACCGCGCTACCGGCGGTGGACATCGCGCCGCCAGACCCCGCAGACGACACCGCCGATCACCGCATCGCATTCGCACCGCGTGTTGGCCCGGTGCGACGCCACACGGCCCCACGCATCGAAGAATATGCCGCGGTCCTGTCGGCCGACGAATGTCGCTTGCTCATGCTGCTGGCGCGACCGCATCTGCGTGCCTCGAAGGTGATCGATCCCAACGATGCCAGCACCCAGCGCGCACCGATCCGCACCAGCCGCGGTGCGACATTGGACCCGATCATCGAAGACTTCGCCGCGCGTGCCGCGCAGGCACGACTGGCAGCCTGCGCACAGCTACCGCTCGCCCACGCAGAACCGCTCTCGGTGCTGTGCTACGCGCCGGGCGAGCAGTACCGCGCGCACCGCGACTATCTGCCGCCCGGAACGATCGCCGCCGACCGTCCCGCCGCCGGCAACCGCCAGCGCACCGTCTGCGTCTATCTCAACGACGTCGGCGCGGGTGGCGACACCGAATTTCCGATCGCTGGCGTTCGCGTGCGGCCACGCCCCGGCACGCTGGTCTGCTTCGACAACCTGCATGCCGATGGCCGCCCGGACGCCGATTCGCTGCACGCCGGTCTGCCGGTCACGGCAGGCAGCAAATGGTTGGGGACGCTATGGTTCCGCCAGCAGCGCTATCGGCATTGGTGAACAGATTCATGCACAAGCCACTACCGACGTGGTTTAAAATGTTGCAGCGCGACGTGATCGGACAGGATCTGCAAACGTCGCGTTTTTTGTTTCCCACGGCACGGGTGCATGCCCGGCTTCAGGGAAGGCACATCACGCAGCCCCGCGGAGCCTTCGATGCTTTTCGAAACCCTCGATACCACCGGCCACGAGCAGGTGATTTTCTGTCACAACCGCGATGCCGGACTCAAGGCGATCATCGCCCTGCACAGCACGCGCCTTGGGCCAGCGTTGGGTGGCGTGCGGATGCGCCCCTATGCCAGTAGCGAGGCGGCACTCAACGACGCGCTGCGGCTGAGCCGCACCATGACCTACAAGAACGCCCTGGCCGGCCTGAATGTCGGCGGCGGCAAGGCGGTCATCATCGGCGACCCTCGGACCGACAAGACCGAAGCGCTGTTCCGCGCCTTCGGCCGATTCGTCGACACCCTCGGCGGGCGCTATATCACCTCCGAGGACGTCGGCACCGACGTCAACGACATGGAGCAGATCTACCTGGAAAGCGAGTACGTCACCGGCGTGCACCAGGTGCACCGCGGCTCCGGCGACCCTGCCCCGTTCACGGCCTATGGTGCGCTGCAGGCGCTGATGGCCTCGCTCAACCGCAAGCTCGGCCACGAAGAAGTCGGCAAGGCCAGTATCGCGATCCAGGGGCTGGGCCATATCGGCATGGAGTTGGTGAAGCTGCTCAAGGAGCGCGGCGCAAAACTCTATGTAGCCGACCTGAATCAGGCGTTGGTCGACCGCGCCGTGGCCGAATACGGCGCAGAAGCGGTGCGCCCGGATGAAATCCATCAGGTATCGGCCGACGTATTTGCTCCCTGCGCGCTGGAAGGCGCCATCAACGAAGACACGCTGCCGCAACTCAAGGCCAAGATCATCTGCGGCACCGCGAACAATCAGCTTGCCAGCGCCGCCATCGGCGAAGAGCTGCATCGGCGCGGCATTTTGTATGCGCCCGATTACGTGGTGAATGCCGGCGGGGTGATGAATGTGTCGCTGGAGATCGACGGCTACAACCGCGAACGCGCGATGCGGCTGATCCGCAGCATCTATCACAACCTGGAAAAGGTTTTCGATCTGTCCACGCAGCTGGACGTTTCGCCGCAGCAGGCGGCCGATCAGATTGCCGAAGCGCGCATCGAAGCCATCAGCAAGCTCAAACTGCCGCTGGGCCGCACCGCACCGCGCTTCCTGCACAAGCTGCGCGGCGAGTGAAACCCTGTCCAGGCACGCTGCCTGGACAGGGACCACATGCCTCAGCCAGGCAAGGCGCCGATCAGAAATCGGCGCTGTATCGCAGGCTCAGCGCACGGTCGTCGCCGCGCTCGCCCACCCGCTGGTCGTAACCGAAACGCAGCTGGCTCTGCTGGCCAAGCGGTGCTGCAGCAGTGATGCCGAACAGACCACCCGAGCGTGCCGGTTGCATGCCACGCAGCGGTGCCCACGCATCCACCCCGACGAAGCTGGCATCTAGCGTCAAGCCATCGCTGCTCAGCGCTTGCTGCCATTCGGCGTAACCGCCCAACTGGATACCGCGCCAGTGATACGCCGAGCGCACGCCGGCAAGCGCCTGCGCGCGCGAGGACGTACTCGCGTTGGCACGCAGGCCGAAACCATCGCCGCCGCTTTCGCGGAAGCCATCGCTGCGCAAACGCACATAATCCAGGCCCATATACGGCGTCAGGCTCGCATGCGCACCGCCCAGGCGGTACCCGGTTTCCAGATTGCTGCTGAGGTAACTGCCGCTGTAGTCGCTGAAGGCGCTGCTGCGGTCTTCGCCCAGCTGCAGGGTGCGCTCGATCTGACGATTGACGTTGCCAAAGCCCATCTGGCCCAACGTGTACGCGGCGCCCAATGTCGTGCCCCAATACAGCTGCGCCTGCACCTGACGATTGCGCCCGCGTGCCCCATCCAGGTCGCCCAGGCTGCTGGAGCGCGTTTCGCCGAACGCAAACCCGGTGACCGCACCGGAGGCCAAACGCAGATCGTTGCCCATCATCCAGCCGGAGGTGGCAAAGCCCGAAGTGGTTGCACCGCCCTCGCCCGGCCCGCCAAGTGCCCGCTGCCAGTTGCCCAACAGACGCGGCTGTTGCGAGAGACCATCGAAATGCGCTGCCAGTGCGCGGCGACCCAGATCGATGGTGTCGAAGGTCATCGCCGCAGAGTCGGCATGCGCACGGCCGGATAGGCTGCGCAGCGAATCCGCGGCGGCCTTGGCCGTGGGCGATTGTTGCAAGGCGGCTGCAGCGCGAATGAAGCCGCCGCTGAGTGCGCCATTGCCCTGGAACTGCTGCGCATCGACCTGCTGGAACGCCTGCTCGACGCGGATGGCCGCATCCATCGATGCGGTGCCGATCGCGCCCAGCGACGCGGCGACCGCGGTGACATCCATGCGCTGCAGCGACACATACGCGGTGTTGGCGTCGTAGCTGCGCGTGGCGCTAAGAAAGGTCACCGCCGGCCCGCTGCTCAGCGTGTCGAATGTGCCCTGCAGACCATTGGTCGCCTGCAGTACTGCGTAGGTCGTGTTGTTGACGACGTAGTCGCGCCGACCGAGCAATTGCAGGTCGCCTGCGATGGTCGCCGTGCCCGCGACATTCAAACGGTCACCCACATTCACTGCCAGGCGACCGTTGCTGGCCTGGGTGTAGTTGCCGGCAATGGACGCGGTCGCGCCGTTGACCTGCAAGGTCCCGGCGTTGTCGACCCGACCACCGATGCTGCCCGCGCCGACCAGGCGCGCGCCGTTGGCGATGCTCACGCGCGCACTCTGCAAGCTGGCGGTCTGCAAGGTGCCGCCGAGTACCTGGGTATCGCCGGTGAAGGTATTGGCCGTGCTGCTCAATACCAACGTGCCGGTGCCGCGCTTGGTCAGCCCGCCGGTGCCACTGATGTCGTTGGCCCAGGTCGAACGCAAGGTGGTGACATCGACATCCACCGTGCCCCAATCGAAGCGTGCCGGTCCCAGCACCGCCTTGCCGACGTCGAGCAGGCCGTAGCCGAATACCGGGTCGACACCCGCGGCCCCCAAGTCGGTGGCAGTTCCCAGCAAGGTCTGGCGCACCAGATCATTGTTGAAATAAGGAAATGCCTGCCACACCAGCGCGGCCGCACCGGAGACCAGCGGCGCTGCGAACGAGGTGCCGCTGCCGTAGAAATAACGGATGTTGCCGGCGGTGGCGTCCGGGTCGATGAACAGCGAGGTGCCCGGCGCGACCAGGCAGTAGCGCATCGCCACACCACAGGCGTTGGAGTACGACGCCAGTTGCGTCGGGTTGGCGGTATCCAGCGCGCCGACCACCAACCAACCGCGTTCCAGATCGGCCGCCGGCAGCGTTCCGTTCGGGCCAGGCTGACTGGGCAGCGCCGCCGTATCGGAAGGCTGCGAGCGCGATTCATTGCCCGACGCGAACACCACCAGCCCATCGTGACTGAGGATGAAAGGGCGGTATTCCTGCGCAATCTGATTGGTCACCGTCGGGTCGTTCCAATACAGGCCGCCCCACGAATTGTTCATGATGCGAACCCCGGCGCTGATCAGATCGGCATGCACCGGCCCCAGACCAAGCGGCCCATCGACCTCGTTGCCGTCGCCGCTGCCGTCATCCTCCGGCGCACGGTCGCTGATGATGCGCGCAGACACCAGGCCCGCACCCGGCGCGATGCCGCCGGGCCATTGCCCGACCGCACGCCCGGCGGCCAGCTCGGCCACCACGGTCCCGTGCCCGACCACATCGCCCACCGCGGTGTTGTTGGTGCGTGGATCCACATAGATGAAGCTGTCGCTGACGCGCCCCTGCAACGCCGGATGATTGGCATTGATGCCGGTATCGATGACACCGATGCGATACCCCGCACCCGTAAAGCCAAGCGCCTGCGCCGCACGCGCGTTGGTCAGTGCCAGATGCGCATCGATCGCCGGCTCCGGCGTCGTTGGCGTCGTCACTGGCGGCGGCGGCGGTGAGGTCGGTGGCGGCGGCAGTGGTGGCGAGGTCACCGGCGGTGCGGCCGGGGTGCTTGGACGGATACCGCCCCCGCCACCGCCGCCGCCACAGGCGGACAACGCAACGGCTAGCGCCGAGGCCAGCACAGTTCTGGCGACGTCTTGCTTCTTCATTGGTGTTCTCCCCGAACCCATTCCATGGATGGGGCCCAAGCCGGGCCCGAATAACGCTTTGCTTACTTTAAATCGGAAAGCGTGCGCGTGGGGCGCGCGCTGGCGCGGCGCCGCCATGAGGCAGATAATCGTTTCACTTTAAACGGTATCTGCTCATGTCCGACATCGTCATCGTTGCTGCCAAACGTACTGCCATCGGCTCGTTCCTCGGCCAATTCAATGCGGTGCCGGCACCCACGCTCGCCGCGGCTGCTATCCAGGGCGCACTCGCGCAATCGGGCATCGCGCCTGCCGATATTTCCGAAGTCATCGTCGGCTGCGTGCTGCCGGCCAATCTGGGCCAGGCACCTGCGCGTCAGGCCGCGATCGCCGCAGGCATTCCTACCTCGACCGGCGCCACCACCATCAACAAGGTGTGCGGCTCGGGAATGAAGGCGATCATGTTGGGGCACGACCTGATCAAGGCCGGCTCGGCCAGCATCGTGGTGGCCGGCGGCATGGAGTCGATGAGCAATGCCCCGCATCTGCTGCCCAACTCGCGCACCGGCAACCGCTACGGCAATTTTCAGGCGGTCGATCACATGGCCTGGGACGGTCTGACGAATCCGTATGACGGCCAGGCCATGGGCGTGTTCGGCGAAGCCACTGCGGAGAAGTTCGGCTTCAGCCGCGCCGACCAGGATGCGTTCGCCATCGCCTCGGTGGAACGCGCGCAGGCGGCGCAGCGCAGCGGCGCGTTTGCCGACGAAATCGTGCCGGTGACGGTGACCACGCGCAAGGGCGACGTCGTCGTCGACAGCGATGAGCAGCCGGGCAAGTCCGACGTGGCCAAGATTCCGACGCTGAAGCCAGCCTTCAAGAAAGACGGCAGCGTGACCGCGGCCAGTTCCTCGAGTATTTCCGATGGAGCGGCAATCACCGTGCTAATGAGCGCGGACGACGCGCAACGCCGTGGCGTGACGCCGCTGGCACGCATCGTTGGCCATGTCACCCACGCTCAGGAACCGGAGTGGTTCACCACCGCACCGGTCGCTGCGATCCAGTCGCTGGTCAGCAAGCTCGGCTGGCGATTGGACGATGTGGATCTGTTCGAAATCAACGAAGCCTTCGCCGTCGTGGCGATGGCACCGATCAGGCAACTCGGCATCGCGCACGATAAGGTCAATGTGCATGGCGGCGCCTGCGCATTGGGTCATCCGATCGGTGCATCCGGCGCGCGTTTGGTGGTGACATTGGTGAACGCGTTGCGCAGCCGCGGAGGCAAGCGCGGAATCGCCACGCTGTGCATCGGCGGCGGCGAAGCCACTGCCATTGCTATCGAATTGATTTAATTATCTTTAACGGCGATTTTGCAAAACTGAATGCGCGTGCGCTTGACACTCGTCTTGTGGCCGTCATCATGTCGGGGGCGCGCAATAGCGCGTTGCCTAATCTAACGACGAGGATTGAAACAATGACCATTAACAAGCTGCTGATCGCAATGGCTCTGGGCCTGGCCCTGACCGCTTGCTCGAAGCCGGAACAGGCTCAGGACGCTGCTGCTTCGGCTAACGAAGCTGCTGCCGACGCTCAGACCGCTGCTGACCAGGCTGCTGCCTCGGGCTCGCAGTCGGCTGACGCCGCTCAGGCTGCTGCCAACACCGCCGCTGCTTCGGCCGACACCGCTGCTGACGCTGCTCAGGCTGCTTCCGGCGCCGCGACCGACGCTGCTGCTGACCAGGCTGCCGACGCTGCCAAGACGGCTGAAGACACCGCCAAGGCTGCTAAGGACACCGCAGAAGAAGCCAAGAAGTAATCACTTCTTGACTCCAAGCGAGTTCGGAAAAAGCCGCTGGTTTCCAGCGGCTTTTTCTTTGCCTGCGATTCAAACCTCGCACGCCGTGCCCGCCGACAGGAACACGAACAACCTGCAAGATTGCGCCTGTCTCCCCGGCGGCTGAATGGCCGGCTGCGCATTGACGCAGACTGCATCGCCTCCTGCATAAGCTCCGGCTTCCAACACCGGAACAGGAACAGGACCACCATGAAGACGATCCACATGCTGTCGTTGAGCGCCATCGCCGCCCTCACCCTTGCTGCCTGTCAGGGCCCGGACGCCGAGCAGGCCCGCCGCGATGCCGCTTCTGCCGCCAAGCACGCCGCCGCCGCGACCGAACAGGCCGCCGACCGCGCGGCAGTGGAAGCGAAGGCCGCCACCGCCGA
Organism: Xanthomonas cissicola; assembly: GCF_008801575.1. Lineage (GTDB taxonomy): Bacteria > Pseudomonadota > Gammaproteobacteria > Xanthomonadales > Xanthomonadaceae > Xanthomonas > Xanthomonas cissicola. The sequence goes on from NZ_VZPL01000046.1 coordinate 19,681, forward strand.
CGCACGCGTGGCTGCGCGCGAATTGGCCGCAGACGCCAGCCGCGCCACCGCCAATGCAGCCGATGCCACCGCCGACAAGACGCGCGAAATGGCCAACAAGGCCGAACAGAATGCCGACAAGCACGACGCCGACCACGCGCAGCACTGAGTCCGTCCCCCCCCTTTCGCAGCACCCGCAACGCGCCGGCCATGTGCCGGCGCGCTTGTCTCGGCCGACGGATAGCTCGTGTTGTCGAGGCCGGCAGGCTAGCATTCGCATATGTCCTCTTCTTTTACGTCGCGCCGCCGCAACCAGCTGGCGCTGATTTTTTCTGCGCTGATCTTCGTCGTCATCGGAATCGGCATCTTCGTCGGTGCCCGCCGTTCGCTGGCCGATGCCGCGCTGGTGTCGCACACCCACGAGGTGATCGGGCGGGTCGACGAGATCCAGGCGCGCCTGCTCGATGCCGAGTCGGCGCAGCGCGGCTTCCTGCTCACCGGCAACGACGCCTACCTGCTTGACTACCAGACCAGTGTCGAACGTCTGCCGATCCTGCTGGACAACCTGCGCCGCCTGATCGTCGACAACCCCGCACAGGAGCAGCACCTGGCGCAGTTGCAACGGCTGGTGGAAACCCGCCTGCGGCAGATTCAGCACGTGCTCGACATTTATACGCAAAGTGGGCTGGAGCCGGCACGTGCCGACATCCGGCAGAGCGCCTTCCGCACCAGCAGCGCGATCCGCGAGCTGGCATTGGTGATGGTGCAGCGCGAACAGGAGCTGCTGGCACAGCGCGCGCAAAGCAGCGAACAAAGCGCCAACCTGTTGCTTGCGCTGGCACTGGCCGGCATTCCGTTCGGGCTGGTGGTGGTGGGCATGGTCTATGCGCTGTTGATGCGCGAATTGCGCCACCGCGCGCAGGCCGAACAGCTGGCGGCGCAGGCCAATCGCGAGTTGGGCCAGAGCATCGACGCGTTGCAGCGCAGTACCGCCGATCTCAACCTGCTCAGCCGTTACACCGGGCTGCTGCAGAGCTGCATCAGTGCCGAAGAAGCGTTGATGGTCAGCAGCCGTACCCTGGCCAGCCTGCTGCCGGGCGTGGCGGGAAGCGTGTACCTGCTGCGCGCCTCGCAAGACCGCGCCGAGGCGATCAGCCACTGGGGCGAGCCGCTGGTGCGCAGCGCGCCGCATCTGTCGCCGGAGCAGTGCTGGGCGCTGCGCCGCGGCCAGCCGCACATCGTCCAAGACCTGGGTCGGGATGCACTGTGTGCGCATATCGAAGAACCCGCACACGATGCGTCGGTCACCACCGCCTGCCTGCCGATGTCGGCGCAAGGCACCCAGCTGGGGTTTCTGTTCCTGTCCGCAGCCGGCCCGGGGCCGATGCCGCGGCTGGAAATCGCCGAGGCGGCCGCCGAGCAGTTGTCGTTGGCGCTGAGCAACCTGCGCCTGCGCGAATCGCTGCGCCGGCAGTCGATCCGCGATGCGCTGACGGGGCTGTATAACCGCCGCTATCTGGAAGAATCGCTGAGCCACGAGTTGGCGCGCTGCGCACGGCGTGGGTTGCCGTTGTCGGTCTTGATGCTGGACGTGGACCATTTCAAGCAGTTCAACGACAGCCAGGGCCATGCCGGCGGCGACCTGTTGCTGGCAGCGGTGGGCGAATTGTTGCTGACCCGCCTGCGCGCCGAGGACGTGGCCTGTCGCTACGGCGGCGAGGAATTCACCGTCCTTCTGCCCGAAGCCGATGGCGAAGAAGCCATGCGCGTGGCCGAGCAGATCCGCGGTTACATCGCGGCACTGGCGGTCAGCGACGGTGCGCGCGCCTTGCCGAAGGTGACCGCCTCGATCGGCGTGGCCAGCTTCCCGGTCGATGGCGAACAGGGTGCGAGCCTGATCCAGAAAGCCGACGCTGCGCTGTATCGCGCCAAGCACGCGGGGCGCAACCGGGTGGAGCGACACGGTGCTGCGACGGACAATGCGGACTGAGAGCAGCGACCAAGACCACCGCGCGGCAGCCACCAGTCGCGGCCGCGGGCGCGCCCGCGCCCGAAACCGGGATGTAGCACTCAAGACTGCGGCCCTGGTACGCCGCGCGCCCCCGCCCGACGGCTGCTCGCAGCGTTCGCCGACAGCTTCGGCACGCACACCGTCCATCGTGGATTGCGGAGTTCGTCACAAAAAAGATCCAGTTGCACAGCGATAGTCGGCCTCGACCCCTAAAGCGAGGCAGTCCGATGTCGATGTGGCGCGATCAAGGTCCCAACAAGAAAGACGGCGTTCCGGTCACCCCCGAGGTTGCTGCTGCCGATGGCAGGCTGTTCACTGCCGAGGCCAGCCCTGCACCGCCGGTGCCCGCCGCAACGCCCAGCGTCGTACCGGCAGCTGCGCCCACGCAGCGTCACAGCGAGGCGAAAGAGTCGCTGATTGCTGCCGACATCAGCATCGAAGGCAAGATCGAAGGCGCCGGCCATGTGCGTCTGGCCGGCCGCTTCAAGGGCGATGTCAACGTCAAGGGCGATCTGACCATCGAACGCGGCGCCAAGCTCAATGGCGGCGTGCGCGCCAACAAAGTGATCATCGCCGGCGAGCTGGAGGGCAACATCGAATCTGCCGCGCAGGTCGAACTGCAGACGTCCGGTGTGTTGGTCGGCGACGTCAAGGCCGGCAGTCTCACGGTGGCCTCCGGTGCGCGTATGCGCGGCCAGGCCGATTTCGGCTGGGGCGATGATGGCGGCAAGCCGGTCACGACCAGCAAGCCGGTGGTCAGCGGAGACAGCGACGCCACATGAGTGCACCTCGCCCGGGCACGCCCGGCGCCACGCGCAGCTGCCCGCACTGCAAGGCGACGATCCTGGAAAGCGCCAGCGTCTGCCCTGCGTGCAAGCACCACCTGCGCTTCGATTCGGCGGCGGCGCAACACGCGCAGCCGGCGCCGATCGTGCCGCTCAAGGTCGACGGCACCATCCGACACCCGGCCGACGGCGATCCGTGGGAATACACGGTGGTGGTGGTGGTGCGTAACGGTAAGGGCGAGGAGATCCGTCGCCACGTGGTCGATGTCGGCGCCATGCACGGCGGCGAAGAACGCGGCTTCACCCTGGCGGTGGAAGCGAGCGCAGTCCGTTCGCCTGGGCGGCGTACGCGGCATTAAGAGCAGCTAACAAACGACTACGCAGCCGCCAGGCGGGCGCGGCCGGACGCACGTGGCCGGTGAGCTGAGCGGCGCGTGCCATGCCCGCATCTGTCGCCTCCGTTTGCCGGCCACGCCCGCCTGGCGGCTGCCCGCGTCGTGGTGGCACCTGCGGTGCGCGCGTGCTGCGCGAACGCACCGCCGTACGCGGTTCCCATTCTCAGGATCTGCACACCGGCTTGGCCAGAGTTGCCGCATGCGCAACGGCAACGACGAGACATCTCACACACGCGGCGATCTGGTGGTACTCGGGCCGGAGGGCCTTTATTGCCCGCAAGGCGATTTCCATATCGACCCGTGGCGGCCGGTGCCGCGCGCGGTGATTACGCATGGTCACGGCGACCACGCCCGCAGCGGCATGGGCGAGTACCACTGCACGCGCGAGAGCCTGTCCATCCTGCAATGGCGCCTGGGCGACCAGGTCTATCACACGCATGCGGATGGTGAAGCGTTTCAGCTGGGGCGTGCACGCGTGTCGCTGCATCCGGCCGGACACGTGCTGGGGTCGGCGCAGGTGCGCATCGAGGTGGATGGCGAGGTCTGGGTCGCCTCCGGCGACTACAAGCGCCAGCCCGATCCCACCTGCAAGCCGTTCGAAGTGGTGCCCTGCGACACCTTCATCACCGAGGCGACCTTCGGCCTGCCGGTGTATCGCTGGCCCGACACCTCCGAGGTCGCGGCCGATATTTCTGCCTGGCGCCGCGAATGCGCCGAACGCGGCGAAGCGGCCATCCTGTACTGCTATGCGCTGGGCAAGGCGCAACGCGTATTGGCCGAATTGCGCGCTTGGGAGACGCAGCCGGCATTGCTGCATGGTGCGGTCGCGGTGGGCGTGGAGGTCTATCGCCAGGCGGGCATCCCGATGCTGGATACCCAGCCGGTCAGCGAGCATGCGCGTGGCGCCGACTATGCCGGGCAGTTGGTCATCGCGCCGCCATCGGCGGCCGGCAGCGCCTGGATTCGCCGGTTCCGCAGCGCGCAGCAGGGCTTCGCCTCGGGCTGGATGCGTATCCGCGGCAATCGCCGTCGGCGCAATTACGACCGCGGCTTTGTGGTCTCCGACCATGCCGACTGGCCCGACTTGCTGCGCACCATCGAAGAAACCGGCGCACAGCGCGTCATTGCCACCCATGGCAATACCGATGCATTGATCCAACACTTGCGGGAGCGCGGCGTCGCAGCAGAAGCCTTCCGCACCGATTTCGGAGCCGAGGAATGAACCCGCTGCCCGCACGTCGTTATGTTCGCGCGCGTCCGCGCATCCGCCTGAGCGGTGCGCTCGTGTTTCGCCGTCATGCGTTGGCGTTTTGCGTGCATCGCAATGCGCCGGCGGCCACCATCGGTCCACCGCGACCGCTGCGGCGCCCACGCGCGCTTGCCGCGTTTACCCGACGCGCAATGGAGCTGCGTGCTGCCGACCGACGCGCGGCGCCACAGGCGCTAACGTGAAGCGTTTCGCGGCGTTGTACCGCACCCTGGATCGCGCCACCGGTACGCTCGACAAGCGCGCGGCACTGGTCGCGTATTTCCGCGATGCACCCGCGCTGGACGCGGCATGGGCGCTGTACCTGCTGGCCGGTGGCAAGGTAGCCAGCGCGCGCATGCGCATTGCCAGCAGCGGCGAGCTGCGCGAATGGATCACCGATACCGCCGGCATTGCCGACTGGCTGGTCGCCGACAGCTACGACCATGTCGGCGATCTGGCCGAAACCCTGGCCTTGCTGCTGGACGACCCGGTCACCGAGGCGGCCGACCTGCCCCTGGCCCAGTGGATCGAACAGCGCCTACTGCCCATCGCAAATCAGGACGTGGACGTGCGCCATGCCTGCATCGTGCAGGCATGGCGCAGCCTGGCCTTCGACGAGCGTCTGGCATTCAACAAGCTGCTGACCGGCGCGCTGCGCGTGGGCGTGTCGCAGCGACTCGTGCAGCAGGCGCTGGCCGAATTGTCGGGTGTGGATATCGCGCGCATCGCGCAGCGCATGCTCGGCAGTTGGCGGCCGCATCCAACCTATCTTGCAGAGCTGTTGACCAGCGAAGAACTGCCTGGCGATCGCCAGCAGCCTTACCCGTTCTTCCTGGCATCACCGCTGGAGGCGGAGGTCGAGACGCTGGGCGCCATCGATGACTGGCTGCTGGAATGGAAATGGGACGGCATTCGCCTGCAACTGATTCGCCGCGCCGGCGAAGCGGCGCTGTGGTCGCGCGGCGAAGAACGTCTGGATGGACGTTTTCCTGAAATCGAACACGCCGCAATGCAATTGCCGGACGGCACCGTCATCGATGGCGAGCTGCTGGCCTGGCAACCCGAACAGCCCCTGCCAATGCCGTTTACCGCGTTGCAGACGCGCATCCAGCGGCTCAAGCCCGGGCCCAAGACCTTAGCCGCCGCACCGGCGCGCGTGGTGGCCTACGACCTGCTGGAATTGGCAGGCGAAGACCTGCGCGAGCGCCCGCTACGGGAGCGGCGCGCACTGCTGGAAGGCGTGCTCTTCGCGCTCGCAGATCCGCGCATCGTCGCCTCGCCGCTGGTGCAGGTCAGCGATTGGCAGGCCGCAGCGCACGTGCGGGTGGAAGCGCGCGAACGCGGCGTGGAAGGGCTGATGCTCAAGCGCGCCAGTTCGATGTATCAGTCCGGTCGCCGTCGCGGTGACTGGTGGAAATGGAAGATCGACCCGCTGACCATCGACGCGGTGCTGTTGTACGCGCAAGCCGGCCACGGCCGACGCAGCACGCTCTACACCGACTACACCTTCGGGCTGTGGCATGAGGGCCAACTGGTGCCGATCGCCAAGGCGTATTCGGGCCTGGACGACAAGGAAATCCTGCAGCTCGATCGCTGGATCCGTGCCAACACCACCGAGCGTTTCGGCCCGGTGCGCGCGGTCACCGCGCATCATGTGTTCGAGCTGGGGTTTGAAGCGGTGAACCGCAGCGCGCGGCACAAATCCGGCATCGCGGTGCGCTTCCCGCGCATCCTGCGTTGGCGTCACGACAAGCCGATGGCCGAAGCCGACCACTTGAGTACCCTGCAGGCACTGGCGCGGTGAGCGCCACACAGCAAGCGCACGGCACACCGTTGCAACAGTGGCGTGCCTGGTTCGCGCAGCGCGGCTGGGCGCCGCTGCCGTTTCAACGCGACGTGTGGAAGCGCTATCTCGATGGCGAATCCGGCCTGCTGCATACGCCTACCGGCAGCGGCAAGACACTGGCGGCATTTGGCGGGCCGTTACTGGAGGCATTGGCCGCGCGTGGGCGCAATTCCCCGCGCAAATCGGGCAAACCCGCCTCGCCTGCGCGCCGCCAGCCGCAACGCAATCTGCAAGTGCTGTGGATCACGCCGTTGCGCGCACTGGCCGCCGACACTGCACGCGCGCTGCGCGAGCCGGTCGACGACTTGGGGCTGGACTGGCAGGTCGGCCTGCGTACCGGCGATGCCAGCGCGCGCGACAAGCGGCTGGCACGCAGCGGCAAGCTCGACGTGCTGGTCACCACGCCCGAATCGCTGGCGTTGCTGTTGTCGTATCCGGATACCGCGCCACAACTGTCGGCGCTGCGCTGCGTCATCGTCGACGAGTGGCACGAGCTGCTGGGCAACAAGCGCGGCGTATTGCTGCAATTGTGTCTTGCGCGCTTGCGCGGATGGACGCCGCAACTGCGCATCTGGGGGCTATCGGCAACGCTGGGTAATTTGCCGCAGGCACGCGATGTGCTGTTGCCACATCGCCCCGAGGCGGCGCTGGTCTCCGGCGTCAAACCGCGCACCATGACGCTGGAAACCCTGCTGCCGCAAAGTGGCGAGCGGTTTCCGTGGGCGGGCCATCTTGGCCTGGCGCAACTGGCGCGCGTGCTGCAGAAGATCATGCAGCAGCGCACCAGCCTGGTGTTTACCAACACGCGTGCGCAGGCCGAGTTGTGGCATCAAGCCTTGAGTGCGGTGTGGCCGGAGGATCTGGCCACACTGGCGCTGCATCACGGCTCGCTGGATCCAGCGTTACGCGCGGCCGCCGAACGCGGCCTGGCCGACGGCAGCCTGCGCTGCGTGGTGGCCACCTCCAGCCTGGATCTGGGCGTCGACTTCCCGGCCGTGGATCAGGTGCTGCAGGTCGGCAGCCCGAAAGGCATCGCGCGCCTGCTGCAACGCGCCGGACGCGCACGCCATCGTCCCGGCGAATCAGGCCACGTGGTGTGCGTACCTTCGCATGCGCTGGAGCTGGTCGAATATGCGGCGGCACGGCGCGCGCTGGTGCACAGCCATATCGAAGCGCGTCCACCGCCACGGTTATCGCTGGACGTGCTGGCCCAGCACTGTGTCACCCTCGCCCTCGGCGGCGGCTTCCACGCCGATGCGTTGTTCGAGGAAGTGCGCGGCACCGATGCCTTCGCCGCGCTGGAAAAAACCACGTGGAACGCGGTGCTGGATTTCATCGTGCAAGGCGGCAGCGCGCTGGCGCATTACCCGGACTTCCACAAGGTGGTGCGCGACGACGACGGTCTGTACCGCGTGATCGACCGACGCGTCGCGCTGCGGCATCGGCTGTCCATCGGCACGATCACCAGCGACGGCAGCGTGCGCGTGCAGTTTCTGCGCGGCGGGCGGCTGGGCGCGGTGGAAGAACAATTCATCGGCCGTCTGCGCCGCGGCGACCGCTTCCAGTTCGCCGGCCGCCTGCTGGAACTGGTGCGCCTGGAAGACATGACCGCCTACGTGCGCGTGGCAAAGGGCGGCAGTGGCGTGGTGCCGAAATGGATGGGCGGGCGCATGCCGTTATCGTCGGCGCTGGGACGCGAGGTGGAAGCGGTGTTCGCCGATCCCGGCGATGCGCCGGAGATGCAGGCCCTGGCGCCGTTGCTGCACCTGCAAGCGTCGCTTTCTTCGCTGCCTGGGCCGGACCATCTGCTGGTGGAAAGCGTCAAGGCGCGCGACGGCCGCCACGTCTTCGTCTACCCATTCGCCGGCAGGCAGGTCAACGAAGGCCTGGCCGCGTTGCTCGCGGCACGCTGGGGCCGGCGCCACCGCAATACCTTCAGCTTCGCTGCCAACGACTATGGCTTTGTGCTGTCGCCAGCGCAGGATGTCGACATCGATGCCGATGCGCTGCAGACCCTGCTGTCACCTGCGGGCCTGTTCGACGATCTGCGCGACAGCCTCAATCTGGGCGAACTGGCACGCCGGCAGTTCCGCGAAATCGCACGCGTGGCCGGATTGTTGTCGCCCTCGTTGCCTGGCCGGGCGCCGCGCAGCTTGCGCCAGCTGCAGGCCTCCAGCGGCCTGCTGTACGACGTATTGCAACGCTTCGACCCCGATCACCTGCTGCTCGCCCAGGCCGAACGCGAAGTGTTCGAAGGCCAGCTCGAACTGGCGCGGCTTGCGCATGCCCTGGAAGATTGCGCGCGACGTGAGCTACGCCTGCGCAAGCCGCGCAGCCTCACGCCCTTATCGTTTCCGCTCTGGGCCGAACGCGTGCGTGGGCAACTGAGTACCGAAGACTGGAAGGCCCGCGTATTGCGCGCTGCCGAACAACTGGAACGCAAGCATGGGCGATAGCGTGCAACTGCAGCTGGCCGGCGAAACCGTGGAATTGCTCGGCGAACGCGCATTGTATCGGCCGGCGCAACGCGCGCTATTGATCGCAGACCTGCATCTGGGTAAGGCCGACGTGTTTCGACGTGCCGGCATCGGCCTGCCGGCTGGCGGCACCGCGCACGATCTGGAGCGACTGGATGCGTTGCTGGCACAACGCGATGTCCAGGCGCTATGGATTTTGGGCGACCTGCTGCACGGACCCGCGCCGCGTGCCGCCTGGCATCGACGCTGGAGCGCATGGCGCGAACGGCATTGCGCGTTACGCGTGATTGCCATCCGCGGCAATCACGACCGCGCCCTGGCCGGTGCGGATCTGCACATCGAAGCGGCCGGCGAACAGGTCGAAGATGGCCCGTTCGTGTTGCGTCATGACCCATTGCCGCATCCCACCGGCCATGTGCTGTGCGGGCATCTGCATCCATTGGCCAAGCTACCGGGGCTATCACGGCGCTGGCCAGCGTTCTGGTTGCGCGAGCGCGTCACCATCCTGCCAGCGTTCTCGCAGTTCACCGCAGGCATCGTGCCGATGCTGAGCGAAGGCGAGCGCCTGGTTGCCTGCGTGGAAGGCGATGCGCTGGCGCTGCCGGTGCGTTAGCCGGCGCCGCGAAGCGCCGGCCGACGCTTCGCCCAAGAACGGTTAAAAACGTGGCAGGCAGCCGTCAGGTGGTTGCAAACCGAGCGCTCAAAACCGAGGGGTCCGAGTGGTGCATGCCGCGGCGGGCACCGGCTGCGCCCGCCTAACGGCTGCATATCGTTTTATTAGCTGCTCGACGCGGCCGCTTCGGCTTTATCGTCCACCACACGCACAACCGGCTGCGATAACGCGTCAACGAAATCCGGCGCCAAGACCAGCTTGCCGAACCAGCCATGCTGGGTGCCGCTGAGCACGCGCAACATGTGCCCGCGTCCGCCCGGCACGCGTCCCATCGGACGCAGCAGCAGGTCGCGGCCTTGTGCCCAGAGATCACGTTCGGACTGGAACAGCGGCGTCAGCCAGCGGCTCCAGCGGTGATAGATCGCCACATGCGCCTGGCGTTCGCGCTGGTAGCGCTGCAAGGCATCGTCCAGATCGGCGCCCGCGCGCAAGGCATCGCGCATCGCCAATGCGTCCAGCAGCGCCATGTTCACGCCCTGCCCCAATTGCGGGCTCATCGCATGCGCGGCATCGCCGGCAAGCACGAAGCGGCCGCGATGCCAGCGCGACACCACCGCATCGCGATAACTCGCGCGTGCCAATGCGCCATGCACCTGCACCGTGGCAAGCCGCGCGTGCGCCTCTGGCCACATCTGCGCCACTTCGTCGCGCCAGGCGGCAATGCCGCGCTGTTCCCACGCAACGAAATCGCTGCACGGCAGGCTCCAGAAAAAACTCAGCCGCGGCGTGTCGTCGCCCGGGCGCGTGCCCACCGGCAACAGGCCGATCATCTTGCGTGCGCCGATATAGCGCTGACGCAATTGGTCCACAAAGGGCCAGTCTTCGCGCGGCAACAGGCACCACAGCGCCCCCCATGGATACACGCGATCCAGCTGCGTTCCCTGCGCCTGCGCACGCAACGTGGAGGCCGAGCCATCAGCGGCGATGATCAGATCGAAGGGACCATGCCATTGCCCGCGTTGATCCTGCACGTGCACGCCCGCGTGATCGATCGCGGTGATCTGCGTATCCACATGCAGTTGCGCGTGCTGCGGCCAGGCCTCGCGCAGCACCGTAAACAACGCGCCGCGCTGCATGCCCACACCCATCAGGCGCGTATCCAGATCGCGGTACTGCATGTCCATCACCGCACGCCCGCACGGCGTGTCGCCATACAGGCGGCGCACCGGCGCGCCATGCGCCAGCGCCTGCGGCAGCAAGCCCATGTTCCAGAGCACCTGCAGCCCGCTGGGTTGCAGCAGAAAACCGGCGCCCACCGGCCCGGGCGCAGCTGCGCGCTCGAATACCTCCAGTTGATGACCATCGGCGCCCAGCAGCACGGCCAATGCCTGCCCCGCGGTTCCGTAGCCCACTACCGCAATGCGTAATGCTCGTAGCATCGTCCCTGCTCTGTTTGGCTATCGCTGCCCGCGCACAACCGGCGAAAAAAAACCCCGCCGTGGCGGGGTTTTCAACCGCACAATCGAGTCAGATTACTCGACAGGCGTGATGTTCGAAGCCTGGGCACCCTTGGGACCCTGGGTCACGTCATAACTGACGCGCTGGCCTTCCTGCAGGCTGCGGAAGCCCTTGGAATTGATCGCGGAGAAGTGCGCGAAGACATCGGCGCTGCCGTCCTCCGGTGAGATGAAGCCAAATCCCTTGGCGTCGTTGAACCACTTGACGGTACCGTTCGGCATGGTGATGCGAGACCTTTGCAATAATTAATGGGTGGTGTACGGCGGTGCGTACGCGCCGAGTATGCAAAGCTTATGCCCCGATGACAATCACCCGCGTGCAAGTTCGCCAATCAGCTCGGGCAACCCGGACGAAGCGGCATCGACGTTGGCCAACACCTCGGCCATGGTGATTTCCTGCGCGTCGCCGCAACCGGCCGCCCAGTTGGCCACGATCGCCAAACACGCATATTCCAGGCCTTTTTCGCGTGCCAACCCAGCTTCGGGCATGCCAGTCATGCCCACCAGATCGCAGCCGTCGCGACGCATGCGTGCGATCTCTGCAACCGTTTCCAGTCGTGGCCCCTGCGTTGCGCCGTAGCAACCGCCGGCCACCAGCGTGACGCCGGTCACTTTGGCAGCCGCAATGACCTTGCTGCGAAACATCGGCGAATACGGGTGGCCGAAATCCACATGCTGCACCTCGCTGCCGGGCTCTTCGCAGAACGTGGACACGCGGCCCCAGGTGTAATCGATCAACTGATCCGGACACGCCAACACGCGCGGGCCAAACTGTTCGGTGATCCCCCCCACGGTGTTGAGCGCCAGCACCCGCGATGCGCCGATTTGCTGCAGTGCAGCGATGTTTGCGCGGTAATTGACCTTGTGCGGCGGCAGCGAATGCCCTTCGCCATGGCGTGCCAGGAAGGCGACGCGGTGGCCGAGCAGCATGCCGACGCGGATCGGCCCGGACGGCGCGCCGTAGGGCGTTTGTATGTCGTGCGACTGCACATCGTCCAGCTGCGCGAGCTTGTAGACACCCGTGCCGCCGATGACGGCCAATGCGATGGAATTTGCGGACACAACCGACCTCTGCAGCGAAAGACATGATGGGGCGCGCACGCGCGCGCCAAGCTGCCCGCAACGATGCGGGCATGGATTTCGAGCGTTACTGCTTCATCGCGTAGATGGCAGGAATGCCGCGCAGCTGCTCGTTGACGTCCATGCCGAAGCCGAACACGTAACGGTCGGGCACTTCCACACCCACGTAATCGGCCGTCACGCCCGGCACGCATCGGTCGTGCCGCTTGACGGTCAACACCGCCACGCGCACGTCGGTGGCGCCCTGCTCCAGGCACCACTGGCGCACGCCCTGTAGCGTGTAACCCTCGTCGAGAATGTCGTCGACCAGGATCACGCGGCGGCCAAACAATGCGGTGGCCGGGCGGTGCTTCCACACCAGTTCGCCACCGGTGGTTTCACCGCGGTAACGGGTGGCATGCAGGTAATCGAATTGCAGGTCCTGGCCGCGTGCGCCCAGCTCCAGCGCCAGCTGTCCGGAGAACGGCAGCGCACCGTGCATGATGGTGAGATACACCGGCACTTCGCCGGCGTAGTCGCGTGCGATCGCATCGGCGATGGTGGCAACGGCGGCATCGATGGCCGGACGGTCGACCAGCAGATCGGCTTGGGCCAGGGCCTGGGAAATGGTGAGCGTGGACATCAGGCAGTTGTTCCGAAATGGGCAGAAAGAGGAGTGGTAAATGAGGCATCGGTGCCGGCGAGCAGGCCATCCCAACCTAGTGCGCCGCGGCCGATCAGGCCGATCAATGCGGCGGTATTGAGGCTGCGGCCCTGCACGGCCTGCAGCGATTCGGCGACCAGTTCCGGGTGGCACACCAGCACCACGTCGCAGCCGGCATCCAGATGCGCATGCACACGACCCGCCACCCCGCCGGCACTGAACGAGGCGGCCATGCCGATGTCGTCGGAAAAGACCACGCCGCGGAAGCCCATCTGGCCGCGCAGGATCTGCTCGATCCAGCGCTGCGAATAGCCGGCCGGCTCCGGGGCGACCTGCGGGTAGACCACGTGCGCCATCATCACGGCGTCGGCGCCGGCCTCGATCCCCGCCACGAACGGCACCAGGTCTTCGGCCTGCAGCACCTCCAGCGGCCGCGGGTCGCTGGCGTGGTCGACATGGGTGTCTTCCCGCACGGTGCCGTGGCCGGGGAAATGCTTGAGCGTGGCGGCCATGCCGGCGCCATGCAGCGCCTGTACATAGGCGCGCGTGAAGGTGGCCACGATCTGCGGCTCATCGCTGAAGGCGCGATCGCCAATGGCCCGGTTGCCGCGGCCCAGGTCCACCACCGGCGCAAAGCTCAGGTCCACACCGCTGGCGCGGACTTCGCTGGCCATCAACTGCGCATGCGCGCGCGCGGCGGCCATTGCAGCCTCCGGGTCCTGGGCGTATTGCGCACCGAAGCTTTGCAACGGCGCCAGCGCGCTGAATCCTTCGCGAAACCGCTGCACGCGCCCACCTTCCTGGTCCACGCAGATCAGCACCGGGCGCGGCGCGGCGGCGCGAATGGCGGCCGACAGCTCGGCCACCTGGGTGCGCGAGGCGAAGTTGCGCTTGAACAGCACCACGCCGGCAACCGCATCGTGCTGCAGCCAATCGCGTTCCTGTGCGCTGAGTTCGGTACCGGCAACGCCGATCAGAAGCATGTTGGGGGACTCCCGGGCCAGGCGCCATGGTGGCGCAGCGCGGCATTGTCGCAGATGCGCGTGACAGCGTCAGATCGCGCATTCAGCTGCGCGCCCTGCGGGCGCTGCGGGCAGGCTCACAGCACCTCGAGGTGGGCCCGCCAATACGCGGCCTGGGCCCGCACCTGTGCCAGCATCTCGGGGGCCATACCGTCGAGCTGACGGTAGGGCAGTGCCAGGCGTTCGTTGGCGCCCAACAGCGGGCGCTGGCGCTGCAGGAAATCCCAGTACAGCGCGTTGTACGGGCACGCGTTCGGCCCGACCCGCTGCTTGCGCTGGTAGCGACAGCCATCGCAATAGTCGCTCATGCGATCGATGTACGCCGCGCCGCTGATATACGGCTTGCTGCCCAGCAGGCCGCCATCGGCGAACTGGCTCATGCCCACCGTATTGGGCAGCTCCACCCACTCGAAGGCATCGATGTACACGCCAAGGTACCAGCGGTGCAGGGCCTGCGGGTCCAGCCCCGCCAGCAGCGCAAAATTGCCGATCACCATCAGCCGTTGGATGTGATGCGCATGCGCGTTGGCCAAGGAATTGCCGACCGCATCGGCCAGGCAGCGCATGCCGATCTGCCCGTCCCAGAACCAGTGCGGCAGCGGTGCATGCTGGTCGAGATGATTCGATTCCGCGTAGCCGGGCATCTGCGACCAATACACACCGCGCACATATTCGCGCCAGCCCAGAATCTGCCGGATGAAGCCTTCCACCGCCGCCAACGGCGCATGCCCTTGCCGCCATGCTGCCTCGGCGCGTGCGATCACTTCGCGCGGATGCAGCATCTTGACGTTGAGCGCGAACGAGAGCAGCGAATGGAACAGGCGCGGGCTACGCGTGCTCATCGCATCCTCGTAGCGGCCGAAATCGGGCAATGCATGCGCGATGAAAACCTCCAGATGCTGCAAGGCCTCATCGCGATCCAGCGGCCATGGCAGGGCTTGCGCGTTCGGTGCGCCAAAACTGCGCACGCCGGCGGCTTCGATCGTGTGCCATAGCGCGCTGTGATCGTGAGTCGTGCGCCAATCCTGTGGCGCAGGCGGGTCGCCCGGCCACGGCGCACGATTGTCGTGATCGAAGTTCCAGCGCCCACCTTCCGGTTCGCCGGCAGCATCGAGCAGGATCCGATGCTGCCGCCGCATACGCCGATAAAACACTTCCATGCGCCATGGGCTGCCGGTGCGAAAACAGGCGGCGACCTCATTGCGCGCGGTCAGAAAATGTTCGCTGTCGACCATGCGCGTGGCAAAGGGTTGCGCGGCGCTCCAATGCTGTAGTGCTTCGTCCAGCCGCCATTCGTCCGGGGCCTGGTATTCCAGATCTCCGGCACGGTAATGCGCCATCAGCGCCTCGAGGTTGTGCGGGATCGACTGCCGGTTGCTGGCGTTGTCGATCGTCACATAGCGCACCCGATGCCCGGCACGCCGCAATCCCGCAGCGAACGCGCGCATGGCCGCGAAGATCGCCAGGACCTTCTGCGCGTGATGCAGCACGTAGTCGGTTTCCTGCCGCACTTCCATCAACACATAGACCACGCCCGCATCGCGCGTCGCGAACCAGCTGTGTTGCGCATTGAGCTGGTCGCCCAGAATCAAACGCAGCGTATGGGCCGGCGTTTGTGGGTTGGTTTGCGCGATAAGTGCGCTGGAATCATGCATCGGAGTGACGCCCGATCATGCCGGATGCGGGGCACGTCCGGGCCGATGTGGCGCATGGGCACGCCTTGGACCCGAAAAAAATTCGAGTCACCGGGGACGCATGCACGAACGACTGCCATGACCGCGGTATGGACTTGCACCGCATCACCCTCTGTTCTGCGCTGCTTGGCACAGCGTCAGTCGCAAGCGCTGTGCGGCGCGTCGCCGGCAGACACAAGCTGGGCCAACGCCATTCCACTCTGCCATGCCCCCTCCACCTTGCCGCCTGCCAACCAGTCGCCACACATACCCATGCCAAGCTGCGCGTCCCAGACGCAACCGATCTGCAACGCGGGGGCGCTGCTGGCGACTTTCCAGAAAAAAGCATCGCAGGACCGCGGTATCGGCAAACCGAGCGCCGCAAGCTCCGGCACGAGGCTGGCGATGACGTGCCCAGGCATGGCATCGCAATGCGCCTGGCTCCACTCGGCTGTTGCATGCAGCAGCCAGGTCTCCGCACCCGCACGCGCGGGCTTGCTGGAGTTGCGCGCCACCCAGCGTAACGCGCCGGCATTGACGAACAGCGCGTCGTAACCTGGATCGATTGGCGCATCGAAGCGCGCCATCACCGCCCATGCAGGCTGCATGCGCACCTGCTCGGCAATCGTCTGCAACGCAGGCGCGGCCTGCGCGACTAACGCAGCCGCATTCGGTGCCGGGACGGCCAGCAGCACCGTGTCGAACAGAGGCTCTGCAGCGTCTTGCGACACCGATACGCGCCATCCCTGCCGGCCGCGCCGCAGCGCGTGCACCTCGGCACACAGACGCACATCCAACTGCGCGGCAAGCGTACGCGCCGGCGCGGGCATCTCGGGAACACCTACATAACGCGTCAGCGCGCTCTGTGATCGGCGCAACCGCGTGCCGTCCCAGCTTGCGATACGTGCCTGCCAGGGCGCGGCGATCCCGGCATCGATCCAGGCATCCACGACCGCTGCAAATGCAGGATCGCGCGCGGTGAAATACTGCGCTCCGTGATCGCATTGCCACTGCTCGGCGCTGTAGTGGCGCATGCGGCCACCCGGGGTCTGGGCCTGATCGAACACCGTCACCGCATGGCCGCCCGCCTGCAGCTGCTGCGCGCAGACCAGCCCGGCCAGCCCGGCGCCGATCACGGCGATCGTCTGCACGCGGTCGGGCGGTGTCATGCCATCGCGCAGGTGACGGTGCATGCGGCAGGCATGCGTCACACCGCGCAGCCGTCGGGCCCGCAAGCATCAGGGCCGCCGACTGGCGTCGATTCGGCCGCCAACTGCAGCAGCGCCTGCGCAAAACTTTCCGGCGGCTGCGCGCCCTGGATCAGCGCACGACCGTCGATCACAAAACTGGGCACTGCGCGGATGCCCAACGCGGCCGCCTGCGCCAGCTGCGCTTGTACCTCGACGCTGCCTTCGTCCGATTCCAGCATAGCCTGCACACGGGCCGCCGCAAGGCCGCCGGCCGCACCGGCACGCACCAGCGTGTCGGTCGCGCCGACGTTACGGCCTTCGGCAAAATGCGCATGGAACAGCGCTTCCATGACCGCATCCACATCGCCCTCGTGGCTGGCCCGACGTCCCCCCACCCTGAGTAGTGGTTTGGTTTAGAGTCCGGGGGTAATGATATCGGTGTTTGCCAGATGTTGGGCATAAGCAGCCGGGGTCATGCCGCCGATCGCCTTCTTGGGTCGGTCCTCGTTGTATTCGCGTCGCCAGCGTTCGATTTCGGTG
>NZ_VZPL01000047.1 GCF_008801575.1 Xanthomonas cissicola
AACGGTTCATGCGTGTGTAGACCGTATGCCAGTTGCCAAAGCGCTTGGGTAGGCCGCGCCATTTGCAGCCATGCTCGGCAACGTAAAGGATGGCGTTGACCACTTGCAGGTTGGTCATGCTGACATTGCCGCGCTGCGCCGGCAGGCAGTGTTCGATCAGAGAAAATTGTGCTGGCGTGATCTCCATGCCCAATAGTTTAATCGCTCGGGCCATTAGTGTTAACAGGCCCTAGGAGAGAGCATGCGTGTGCGTCCCATTTCATCCCGGTGGCGTTGGCTGATGGCCGGCGGCTTGCTGTTGTGCGCCGGCCTGAGCGCTGCGGCGGACTGGAAGCGCGGTATCGAACACCAGCGCATCGCCGACCAGGGCGATGGCCGCTTTCTCAATCCGGTGCTGGCCGGCGACCATCCCGACCCGTCGGTGCTCAAGGATGGCGATGATTACTACCTCACGCTGTCCTCGTTCGATGCGTACCCGGGCCTGCCGATCTGGCACTCGCGCGATCTGGTCAACTGGCAGCCGCTGGGCCACGCCATCACCCAGAACGTCGGTGCGATCTGGGCGCCTGACCTGATCAAGCACGGCAAGCGCTACTACATCTATTTCCCCGCGCGGCGCGGCGATCAGGGCGAGCGCAGCAATTTCGTGGTGTGGGCCGACGACATCACCGGTCCATGGAGCGCGCCGATCGATATCGGCCTGGGCAAATACATCGACCCCGGCCATGCGGTGGGCGAAGACGGCAAGCGTTACCTGTTCCTGAGCGGCGGCGATTACGTGCAGCTGTCCGATGACGGCCTCAAGGTGGTCGGCACACCCAGGCACGTCTACGACGGCTGGAAATACCCGGAAAGCTGGGACGTGGAAGGCTACGCCCAGGAAGGCCCCAAGATCACCCGCCACAACGGCTGGTACTACATGACGACCGCCGTGGGCGGCACCGCCGGCCCGCCGACCGGGCACATGGTGATCACCGCGCGCTCGCGTTCGATCCACGGCCCGTGGCAGAACGCGCCCAATAACCCGATCACCCGCACCAGCAGCGCGGATGAGCCGTGGTGGTCGCGTGGCCACGCCACCCTGGTGGAAGGCACCGACGGCCGCTGGTGGATGCTCTACCACGGCTACGAACACGGCTACTGGACGCTGGGCCGGCAGGCCTTGCTCGACCCGATCGAATGGACTCCGGACGGTTGGTTCGCCGCCAAGGGCGGCGATCTGGGCACCCCGCTGAAGAAACCCAGCGGGCAGGCGCTGCAGCACGGGATGGCGTTGTCGGACGACTTCCGTGCCGCCAGGCTGGGCCCGCAGTGGGCCTTCTTCGATCCGGCTGCCGACGAAGCCAAGCGCCTGCAGGTGGGCAATGGTGTGTTGCGCCTGCAGGGCAAGGGCACCGCGCCGCGCAATGCCTCGCCGCTGACGGTGATCGCCACCGACCCGGCCTACCAGTTCGAAGTGCAGATGACCGTGGCGCCGGGCGGGCAGGGCGGGGCGTTGCTGTTCTACAGCGACAAGCTCTATGCCGGCGTCGGCAGCAATGGGCAACAGTTCGTCATGCACCGCTACGGCGAGGAACGCCCGGCCACGCTGGCGCCCAGCACCACCGGCGGCACGCTGTGGCTGCGCGTCACCAACAACCGCCACATCGTCACCATTCACAGCAGTCCCGACGGCAAGACGTGGACCAAGTACCCGGTGCAGATGGAAGTGTCCGGTTACCACCACAACGTGGCCGGCAAGTTCCTGGCCCTGAAGCCGGCGCTCTATGCCGCAGGCCCCGGCCAGGTGGAATTCCGCAACTTCCGCTACCGCGCCCTTGACTGACTGACCGTTCTGCATCGGCGGGCATGTCGTGGCGCTGCCTGCTGTGGCAGGCCCGGCACGGCGGACCCGGTGCAGCGGCAGGCCTCGCTCAGGTCTGCCGGCCGTCGGGCCGGTAGAATCCAATCAACTTTACTGGTTGACCGCTATGCCCGCCCGCAAGATGCCTGAAGAGGGAATGCCTGGCCTGCCGAAGGGTCGGGTCGCAACGATCAACGACATCGCGCGGATGTCGGGCGTGTCCAAGAAGACCGTCTCGCGGATCATCAACAATTCGCCACTGGTGCGCCAGGACACGCGCGAGAAGGTCGAGGCGCTGATGCGCGAGGTCGGCTACGCGCCGGATCCGCTCGCGCGCGGGCTGGCGTTCCGGCGCTCGTTCCTGATCGGCATGGTCTACGACAACCCCACCGCGCAATACATCGTGGACATGCAGTACGGCGCGCTGGACGCACTGCGCGGCTCCAGCTTCGAGCTGGTGGTGCACCCCTGCGACAGCCGCAGCCCCGGCTACATCGAAGGCGTGCGCCGTTTCGCCCAGGCGCAGAAGCTGCACGGCGTGATCCTGGTGCCACGCGCCTCCGAAGACCAGGCGCTGGCCGACATGCTGGCCGAGATCGGTTGCCGCTACACCCGCATCGCCTCGATCGCGCTGGACGCCACCTCGCAGACGGTCATCACCCACGACCGCGACGGGGCAGCGGAGGCGGCCGATTACCTGCTCTCGCTGGGCCACCGCGACATCGCCCTGGTCACCGGCCCCAGCGCCTACCGCTCCTCGATCGAGCGCACCTCCGGTTTTGCCGACGCGCTGACCCGGCGCGGCATCGAGCTGCCGCCCGAGCGCATCGTCGAAGCCGGTTACACCTTCGAATCCGGCGTGGCGGCGGCCGAAAAGCTGCTGCTGGGCAAGAAACGGCCCACCGCCATCTTCACTGGTAACGACGAAATGGCCGCCGGTATCTACAAGGTCGCCCTGCGCGCCGGCATCAACATCCCGCGCCAGCTCTCGGTGATCGGCTACGACGACAGTTCGCTGGCCTCGCGCCTGTGGCCGCCGCTGACCTCGGTGCGCCGCCACACCCGCGACACCGGCCGCACCGCCGCGGCGATGCTGATCCAGCCCGACAACGCGCCGCAGCTGCCCACCGCCAGCGTGCGGCCGCACCTGATCGTGCGCGACTCCTGCCAGCCGCCGGAGGATTGATCGCCGCGCCGCGTGCTCCCTCATCCGGCGCTACGCGCCATCTTCTTCCGAGGAAGAGGGAACAAGCCTCCGCTCGGCCAGCGGCTGGCCCCCATCCGCCCTTCGGGCACCTTCCCCCGCAGGCGGGGGAAGGCAGGCCGTCGATCGCTGCTGTAAAGCCCCTCTCCCGCCGGCGGGAGAGGGGTTGAGGTGAGGGTACGGCGGCAGGCAGCCGTCCGAGAAAGCCCAGCTGTGAGCGGAGGGGAAGGCACACATCAGCAGTCACCCGCTCAAACCCCGCAACGCTGATCCGGCGCTGTGCGCCACCTTCTCCCAGGGAGAAGGAACGGGCCCCCACACCGCCGACACCCATTTCGTGCACTGCGCAATGACACCGGTTAACCAGAGTCGGTAGAATGGCCCGGTGCAAGCCACTGCCCCCGCGCTTGGCACCGGAGATCGCGCATGTCCCTGTACTGCAAGACCCATTACGCCACCCATCCCGACGCCATCAAGGGCGCCAGCAACGACGACCTGCGCGAGCTGTATCTGCTCGATGGGCTGTTCGTGGACGACGCGGTGACGCTCAAATACACCCACTACGAGCGCTTCGTGCTCGGTGGCGCCGCGCCGCTGGGCAGGACGCTGGAACTGCCCAAGCAGACCGAGCCCGCCTCGGCCGCCGGGCATCCGTTTCTGGAGCGTCGCGAGCTGGGCATTCTCAATGTCGGCGCAGGCACCGGCACGGTGACCGTGGACGGCACCGCCTACACGCTGGGGCCGAAGGATGGCCTGTACGTGGCGATGGGCAGCACCGATGTCAGTTTTGCCTCCGAAGACGCGGCCAACCCGGCCAAGTTCTATCTCGCCTCCACGCCGGCGCATGCGCGCTTTGAGACCAAGCAGCTCTCGATCAAGGATGCGGTGGCACTGGAGCGCGGTGCGCTGGAAACCAGCAACGAACGCACCATTTACCAGTACATCGTGCCGGCCACCTGCCAGTCGTCGCAGCTGTTGCTCGGCCTGACCGTGCTCAAGCCTGGCAGTGTCTGGAACACCATGCCGCCGCATCTGCACGACCGCCGCAGCGAGGTGTATTTCTATTTCGACCTGGGCGCCGACGACCGCGTCTACCACTTCATGGGCGAACCCGATGCGCAGCGCCACATCGTGATTCAGAACAACGAAGCGGTGGTGTCGCCGCCGTGGTCCATCCACATGGGCGCCGGCACCTCCAATTACGCCTTCATCTGGGCAATGGGCGGCGAAAACCTGGATTACACCGACATGCATGTGCTGGATATCTGCCAGCTCAAGTAAGGCCTGCGTCCACGCGCCTGCACGCAGGCGGCCGCGCCATGACGCCGCTTTGTTCAAGCCGGTGCCAGTCACGCCGGCGCGATTCAGATGCGCCTTCGGCGCTGCCCCCATTCGTATGACGTCATCGTCCGCGCACTACGCGGTTCACTCAGCACACCACGGCACATCCAGCAGGAGCGATAAGGTAATGAGCAATCCGTTCAGTCTCGAAGGCAAGGTCGCGCTGGTCACCGGTGCCAACACCGGCTTGGGCCAGGGCATCGCGTTGGCATTGGCCCAAGCCGGTGCCGACATCGCTGCCGCCGGCATCCAGGCGCCCACCGAGACCGAAGCGAAGGTCAAGGCGCTGGGCCGCCGGTTCATCGCCATCGAAGCCAACCTGATCAGCATCGAGCCAGTGCAGCGCATCATCGACGAGACCATCACCGGCCTCGGCGGGCTGGATATCCTGGTCAACAACGCCGGCCTGATCCGTCGCACCGATGCGGTGGATTTCAGCGAGCAGGATTGGGACGACGTGCTCAACGTCAACCTGAAGTCGGCCTTCTTCATGGCGCAGGCCGCAGGCCGTCACTTCATCGCGCAGGGCCGCGGCAAGATCATCAACATCGCCTCGATGCTGTCGTTCCAGGGCGGTATCCGCGTGCCGTCCTACACCGCCAGCAAGTCGGGCATCGCCGGCATCACCCGCCTGCTTGCCAACGAATGGGCCAGCAAGGGCGTGACCACCAATGCCATCGCACCGGGCTATATGGCCACCGACAACACTGCGCAGCTGCGTGCCGACGAAGACCGCAACAAGGCCATCCTGGACCGCATCCCGGCCGCGCGCTGGGGCGTGCCGGCCGACCTGGGCGGCACCGCGGTGTTCCTGGCCAGCAGCGCCTCGGACTACGTCAACGGCGCGATCATCCCGGTCGACGGCGGCTGGCTGGCACGCTGAGAAAAAACGCGCGCGGTTGCCTTCTCCCTCCGGGAGAAGGTGCCCGAAGGGCGGATGAGGGTCGGCAACTACGCATCAACCAGATGCGCACTTCCGCTCCTGCAATTGCTCTTCCTTCCTGCATCAGCGCGTTGGCCGCTTCAGCAAACAACGCGCACGCCGTCCAAAAAGACCGGCAACCCAACACACACATCATCGCTATCTAGCAACAACTTTTAAAAAAACTTCCCCAACCAATCGGAGCATTCCCATGAAAATCGCACTCATGAATGAGTTTAGTCAGGCCGCCAAGAACCCGGTAATCCTGCAGCAACTCAACGACGTCGCCAGCGAGCAGGGCCATAGCGTCTTCAACGTCGGCATGGACGGCGACAACGACCACCGCCTGACCTACATCCACTTGGGCATCGTCGCCAGCCTGCTGCTGAACTCCAAGGCCGTGGACTTCGTCGTCGCCGGCTGCGGCACCGGCCAGGGCGCGATGATGTCGCTCAACGCGCACCCGGGCGTGTTCTGCGGCTATTGCATCGAGCCGACCGACGCCTACCTGTTCGCCCAGGTCAACAACGGCAACGCACTGTCGTTGGCATTCGCCAAGGGCTACGGCTGGGGCGCGGAAATCAACGTGCGCTACATCTTCGAAAAGGCCTTCAGCGGCGAGCGCGGCATGGGCTACCCGGCCGAGCGTCGCGAATCGCAGCAGGCCAACGCCGGCATCCTGACCCAACTCAAGCAGGCCACCGCCAAGTCGTACCTGGACGGCCTGCGCGCCATCGACCCGGAGCTGATCAAGCAGGCGATCGGCGGCGAGCGCTTCCAGCAGTGCTTCTTCGACAACGCGCAGGATGCAGAGATCCGCAACTTCGTCGCCGGCGTGCTGGGCAAGACCGAAGCTGCTGCTGCGTAATCGCTAAAGCCCCTCCCCGGTGGGAGAGTCAGTCAACGCGATTGAGCTCCTCTCCTGCGGGCCTTCGAGCGCCCACGCCGCAAGGCGTGGGCCGGCGCGCGGAGCAGGGGGAGGTACGGCGGAAGACAGCGAACCCAGGCGGCCAGGCGCACGCGCCGAACCATTGGACGAACGGCCACACCGTTGCATCGCTCACCAACCGCATCAACGCGTCGCTCTGCCGAGCCCGATGAGCGCGCGAAGCGCAATTGCGTCGCCCAAGACCACGCATGCGCTCCACGCGTCAGCACGGTATCGCAAACCGCAACAACACCAGCAACAGCAATAGCACGCTCACTCAGCGGAGCCCCCATGCATCGACTGCTCATCGCCATGCTGTTGCTCTGCACCGGCATCGCCCATGCCGCGCCACAGCGCATCTTCATCGCCGGAGATTCCACCGCCGCCGAATACGGTGCCGAGCGCGCCCCGCAGGCCGGTTGGGGCCAACTGCTGCAGGACTGGTTCGACCCGGCGCAGTGGCAAGTGCACAGCCACGCCAAAGGCGGGCGCAGCACGCGCAGTTTCATCGCCGAAGGGCGCCTGGATGCCATCGCAAGAGAATTGCAACGCGGCGATGTGTTGCTGATCCAGTTCGGCCACAACGATGCCAAGCGCGAAGACCCCACGCGCTACACCGATCCGACGACCGACTACATGCAGTTCCTGCGCCGCTACATCGCCGCTGCGCGCGACAAGTGCGCCACACCCATCCTGATCACTCCGGCCGCGCGCCTGCTCTACGACTTCGGCGCGCTGCTCGACACCCATGGCCGCTACACCCTGGCCATGCAGCAACTTGCCGCGCAGGAACACGTGGGCCTGATCGATCTCAACGCCAGTTCCAGCGACTGGATTCGCGCGCTCGGCGAGCAGGCGGCCAGACCGTATTTCCTGTTCGTGCCCGAACAGGGCAAGGCCGACGGCACCCACTTCAGCCGCGCCGGCGCGACCGCCATCGCCTGCCTGGTGGTGCAGGGTTGGGTCCAGCTGCAGCCGGCGCTCAAGTCGCAGCTGCAGCGCGATGCCGATTGCGGTGCTGCGCCCGACACCGCCACGCAACGTGCTGCACAACCGCGTCCGTCGTTGATCGCACACGAACGCGATCTCGCGCGTCGCCAGCCTGGCCCGCACGGCGGCGCCGGCCCGACCACGGCCTATCCGTTTTTCGCAGACGCGCCGGATCTGGCGTTCGTGCTGCGCAAGCGGGTGCTGCACAAAGGTGCCGGCATCGGCCTGCATCTGCACGACAAGGACGAGATCTATTACATCGTCAGCGGGCGCGGCTTGTACGCGCTGGACGGCAAGCAATACCAGGTCGCTGCCGGCGATGCGTTGTTGACGCGGCCGGGCAGCACGCACGCCTTGCAGCAGACTGGTGAAGAGCCGCTGGTGCTGCTATTGGCCTATCTCGCCAAGCCGGCAGGCTGAGCCTTCGCCCCGGTGCACCGCATCTGCCGGCACTGCACCTGCACCGCCCATCGCTGTACTGCGGTGTCAGTCGGTCCAGGCCGGCAGCCATCGCCGCGTATTGCGCGGCATGACCTTCGGCATGCTGGCAGGCGACCTCGACCGGCGACAAGATAGGTCATCCCCACCGCCCCGACACGCATGAAAACTCCCTGGTCGCTGCTGTGTGCACTCCTCACGCTGGCCGCTGGCGCAGTGGCCAGCCCGGCGCCTGCAGAGCCTGCTCCGGTTGCGCTGGACCTGGAGCTGGCACCGCACGCAGTCGAGGGCGAAGTGAGCACGGTGGAGGTGCGTCTGCGCCTGGCGACGCTTCGCGTTGCGCGCGGCGGCATCGTGGCGCAGCTGCCGATGCAGGTGCAAAACGTGGATACCGCTGCCGAGCACATCGCCGCGATCGAAGCGACCGATGCGCAGGGGACGGTGCAACTTGTCGGGCGTGCGGCCAAGGCGCAGGAAAGCGGTGACCAGGGCCCATTGCGCGTCTGGATCGCGCCACGCGCGCTCAGCGGTCCGCTCAGCCTGCACTACCGTGTCCCAGCCAATGCAACCCGGCCGCCGCGCGGCCCGGCACCGCCAATTTCGTTCCGCAACGATGACCATGCCTTTTCTGCGCTGTCGAGCATGTTTCTGGCACTGCCGCCGCAGGAGCAAAGCTATGCGCTGACCATTCGCTGGGATCTGTCGCAGCTGCCCGACGGCGCCAAGGGAGTCAGCTCGTTCGGCCAGGGCACGGTGCAGGTCGCGCAGATCGACAACAACAGCTTGTCCGGTGTGTTCTTCATGGCCGGGGAGGTTGGACGCTGGCCGGCCGTGCCGCGTGCGGACGGGTTTTCGGTCGCCTGGCAGGGGCAGCCGCCCTTCGATGCGGCCGCGTTGTCCGCGTGGGTGGGCAAGCTGCACGACCAGTTCGAGCTGCTGTTTCCGCAGCCCGCGCCCGCGCCCTACACGATCTTCCTGCGCTACAACCCGGTCAACGCCGGCGGCGGAACCGCATTGAACCAGTCCTTCGTCACCACCTATGGCGAAGGCGACGGGGCCGATCTGGACCTGATCAAGATCACCTTGTCGCATGAGATGTTCCATACCTACCAGCCGCACCTGTCCCGGCATGGGGCCGAGTCCACGACCTGGTTCAGCGAAGGCTCGGCGGTGTTTTACGAGGCGCTTCTGCCGCTGCGATTTGGCTTGCTCACCCCGCAGCAATTCCTGGACACGCTTAACACGACCGCGGCGCGTTACTACACCAATGCGCTGGGAAATCTGCCGAACGCACGCATCGATGAGGGATTCTGGAAGGACACCCGCATCCGCACGCTCGCCTACGACCGCGGCATGTTGTATCTGGCCACGGTAAACGATGCGCTGCGCAAGCGATCGCAGGGCAGGCGCTCGCTGGATGACCTGTTGCGTGCGCTGCTGGAGATCGGGCAGCAGCGCGAGGCAACCCAGGCCGATTGGGAGGCCTTGTTGAAAGCAGAGCTGGGCGACACGGCGGTGCAGGACTTCCACGCCTTCCTGGCCGGAACTGCGCCGCTGCCGGCATCGGATGCGTTCGGGCCGTGCTTCCGTAGGATCAGCAAGCCGCTGCGGCGCTACGTGCTGGGATTTGAGCCGGCGGTGCTGGCCGAACCCAGGCGCATCGTGCGCGGCCTGATGGCGGAGTCTGCTGCTGCACAGGCGGGAGTACGCAATGGCGACGAGATCGTGCGGCCGGTGCCGCAGGACGGCATCCAGGGCAATCAGACCCAGCACCTGAAACTGCGCTTGCGCCGCGACGGCAAGGAATTCGACGTGGACTATCTGCCACGCGGCGAGCAGGTTGACGCCTGGCAATGGGAGCGCGTCCCCGGTGTGGATGATGCACAGTGCCGGCTGTAGATCGGGCGTTTGGCGTCGACATCAGCACCGCGCCGATGAGGTAGCGGCCAACCCCGCTGCGTCGCCGACAGTTCAGGCCTTGTCCACCCCGTAGTGCGTCAGCCCCAGGCGCGCCAGTTCAGCCGAGCGGCGGTAGTAGACTTCTTCCCAACCATCCACGCGCTGGCGGTCGGTGTCGTTCATGGCATCGAGAATGTCTTCGATGCTGAGCAGATTCGGATCTTCTTCCAGGCGCTCGAACACCGCGCCCAGGCCCTCGATGGCTTGGCGCGCTTGCACCGCGCCCATGGCGGCCAGCCCCCGCAATGCATCGCTGCGGGTCGCCGCATCCCAACGGTCGAAATAGCGCGCGTAGCCGCTCTCGTTCATGTCCGCATCCAGCCGCGCCAGCGCGATGAGTTCGCGCTCGCCTGGCGACAGCGCATCCATGCGCCCACGCAACTGGGTGAGCTTGGCCTGCGCACGGGCAGCGCGGCGGCGCCATAGCAACTCGGGCATGTTGAGCAGGCCCTCCGGGGTGGGGGGCGCCACCGCGGGCCAGTTCACCCCGAAGCCGTCTTCGGTGATCTGCCATTGCGCGCGTTGCGGCGGCGATGCCTTGAGCAAGAGCCGGTGCGCCTGGATGGGCTCGTCGATGCGCATGCCGTTGGCCAGGGTGAACAGCAGGCGGGTGTCGTCCAGCTCCAAGCGCCGGATGCGCAGATGCGTCAGGTCCATTGAGCGAAGGCGATGTGGGGAGGTTTGACCTTAGTGCGCGTTGGCGGTGGTGTCGAGTCGGTGCAGGTCACATCGCGGCATCGTGACCGGGCGGCAATGCGGCGCGCCGCGATCGGCGCCGCATTAGCGCAGCAGTGACCTCACACGTCGCCGTCGCGGCTCCAACCCTCGCCGCTGCCGCGTTGGATCACCCGATCGCCCGGCAGCACGTCACCCGCCGGCACCTGCGGCTGTTGTGCAAGCTCGGCATAAATCGGGGTGAAGTCCGGCGCAGTGGCTTCCATCAACTGCGCAAAGCTGTCGATGACGAAATAGGTCTTCTGAAAGCTGTCGATGCGGTAGCGCGTGCGCATGATGCGTTGCAGGTCGAACCCGATGCGGTTGGGTGCCGGCGATTCCAGCGAATACAGCGATTCGCCCTTGGACGACACGATGCCGGCACCGTAGATGCGCAGGCCCTGCGGCGTGTCGATCAGACCGAATTCCACCGTGTACCAATACAGCCGGGTGAGGTTCTGCAGCGCGTCCGGGCCGATGCCGTGCGCCTTGACCCCGCCGCGGCCATAGGTCTGCATGAAGTCGGCAAACAGCGGGTTCATCAACAACGGCACATGCCCGAACAGGTCATGGAACAGATCGGGTTCGGCGATGTAATCGATCTGATCGGGCCGGCGGATCCACCAGGTCACCGGGAAGCGCCTGCTGGCCAGGTGATCGAAGAAATCCAGCTCCGGCAGCAAGCCCTGCACGCCGACCAGGGTCCAGCCGGTGGCTGCCTGCAGCACGCGATTGAGCGCATCGAAGCGCGGGATGTGCGTCTGGCCCATGCCCATCGCATCCTGCGCCTGCAGGAACTCCTCGCAGGCGCGACCGACCAGCAGCTCGCGCTGGCGCCGATACAAGGTGCCCCAGGTGGCGTGGTCGTCGGCGCTGTAGCCGTCCCACGGCTGCTCCACCACCGCAGTGGTGTAGACCGGCACATAGCCCTTGTCGGTGAGCTGGTTTTCGACGCGTTGCGGAGCGGTAGTCATGCAGCGGCACTTCCCGGTGATCAGCCCTCACCTTAGCCGGATGTCCGCGCAACGGGATTGCGAATCTTGCGCGCCATGTGCATCTTGGCGCAAGATCCATGCGTCATCTTCTGCTGCTGCGCAACATATGGATCAGCCCATCGCCTTGGGCCGCACCGATTTGCGCCTGCTCGCCCTGCTGCAGACGCAGGGGCGCAGCAGCAATGCGGAGCTGGCCGTGCAGGTCAATCTGTCGGCGTCTGCATGCCTGCGCCGCACGCAGCGACTGGAAGCCGCCGGCATCATCGCCGGCTATGGCGCGCGGCTGGATGCGCGCGCGCTAGGGCTGGGCTTGCAGGCGTTCGTGCGTGTGCAGCTGGAGCAGCACGGGCAAGCCGACATCGAGCATTTCGCCGAGGGCGTGCGCGGCTGGGACGAGGTGGTGGCGTGTTGGGCGCTGACCGGCGACATGGATTACCTGTTGCAGGTACAGGTGCGCGACCTGGAACACTTCTCGCGGTTTCTGCTCGATCGCCTGCTCAATGCCACCGGCGTGTCGGATGTGAATTCCAGCTTCGTGCTGCGCACGGTGAAGGCGCCGGAAGGTCTGCCGCTGTCGCATCTGGCCTGAGGTACAGATCAGCCAGGTGGCTTAGGGCATGGCGCCGCTCGCACGGTGCAGCCGGCAAGGTGCATCGGCGTGCCGTCGCTTTCCAGACGGACGCAAGAAACGTGCTGCTTGCCACATAAACGATAACGATTTACATTTACCTCACATCTTGGCCGCGTCCGGCCATGTCGTTCGTGTCGCATTGCCAGCCCACGCAGGGTCAGCCAGCCGGTTCGAGTGGACGCCCGCGTGTGCCTGTGCCTTTCCCTGTTGCGTGACGCGCTGCGTCGGCAACGATCGACGAGAACGCCCCATGTCTGCTGCCATCGCTCCCCTTGGCCTGTTGTCTGCCGCGCTGCTGTGCGCACTGTCGACCTTGGCCCCCGCCGCTGCTCATGCCGCCGAGGCCGCCGATGCGACCAACGCCACGACGCTTGACCAGGTCAGCGTCAACGGTACGGTGAGTCGCGCGCAACCGGCCACCACCACGCGGCTGCCGCTGACCCTGCAGGAAACGCCGCAGTCGGTGAGCGTGATCGGGTTGCAGCGCCTGGAAGAGCAATCGCTGTTCAGCATCGACGATGTGATGCGTCATGTCACCGGCGTCAACGTGTCGTTCTACGACACCCAGCGGCCGCTGTATTTCGCGCGCGGTTTCCAGATCACCGACTTCCAGGTCGACGGCCTGCCCACCTACAGCGGCGCCACCAATCAGGAATACGACACGGTCTTCTACGACCGCATCGAGGTGATCCGCGGCGCCAATGGCCTGCTCACCGGCGCGGGCATTCCCTCGGCCACGGTCAACCTGTTGCGCAAGCGCCCTGGCAAGGACTTCGATGCCGCGTTCGGCGTGAGCACGGGCACC
The DNA here is from genome assembly GCF_008801575.1 of Xanthomonas cissicola. Lineage (GTDB taxonomy): Bacteria > Pseudomonadota > Gammaproteobacteria > Xanthomonadales > Xanthomonadaceae > Xanthomonas > Xanthomonas cissicola. The sequence goes on from NZ_VZPL01000047.1 coordinate 12,771, forward strand.
TGGGATTTCCGCCGCATGCAGGCAGACGTCAATGCGCCGTTGACCGAAGATGGACGCTTTCGCAGCCGCGTGGTGGCCGCCTGGCAGGATCGCGATTACTACTACGACCGCTACCACGACAACAAGATGTCGGGCATGGCGGTGCTGGAAGGCGACTTGACCGAGAGCAGCACGCTGACCGTCGGCTACCAGCGCCAGGACAACACCCCGGTCGGTTCGACCTGGGGAACGGTGCCGTTCTTCGCGGCCGACGGCTCCTTCGCCAACCTGTCGCGCTCGACCAACATGGCGCCGGAATGGACGCGCTGGCAACGCGAAACCAGCACTGCGTTTGCCAACCTGGAACAACGCTTCGGGCAGGACTGGTTGCTGCGCGTCAACACCGCCCACACCAAGGGCGCCGTGCAGAGCCTGCGCGTCTACGGCACCGGTTACCCGGCCGCCGATGGCAGCGGCGTGTTTTTGCGCGCCAACGCTGGCGAAACGCAGGACACGCGCGATAGCGTGGACGTGTATCTGTCCGGCGGGTTCGCCTTGTTCGGCCGCCAGCACGATGTGGTGATCGGCGGCAGCTGGCAGGACCTGCAATCGACCACCTATACCGTGGCGCAGGCCTATCCCGACGACTGGGCCACCTGCGGCAGCGAACGTTGCTATGTCATTCCCAACATCCGCAACTGGAACGGCGACGCGTCCGAGGTGACCTATGCGCGTACCGGCGCGCGTCGCCAGGCACGCACCACCCAGCGCGGCGTGTATGCCTCCACGCGCTTGCGGCTGGCCGACCCGCTGTCGTTGATTGCCGGCGCGCGGCTGAGCTCCTGGGAAACCCGCACCCAGGCGTTCGATGCCAGCGGCAGCTACACCGGCACCAGCGGCCGTTATGAAGTAAGCGATGAAGTCACCCCATACGTCGGTCTGGTGTACGACATCGTGCCGGATGTGTCGGTCTACGCCAGCTACACCGAAATCTTCAATCCGCAGAACTACCGCGACAAGGACAACAACCTGCTCGCACCGGTGGAAGGGTCCAACCTGGAAGCCGGCATCAAGGCGCAGTTGTTCGATGGCCATGCGATGGCCACCGCCGCCGTGTTCGAAGCCAAGCAGGACAACTATGCGGTGCGCGACATGACCCAGCCGGAAGCTTCGCTGCCGGATGGCAGCTCGGCCTACATCGGCGTGGACGGCACCAAGAGCCGTGGCTGGGAAGTGGACGTCAATGGCGAAGTGCGGTCCGGTTGGACCATCAACGCCGGCTATACCCACGTCAAGGTGACGCGCGCGCCCACCGATGCGATCTACGCCAACCTGCCCGAAGATTATCTGCAGCTCTCCACCCAGTGGCGCCTGCCGGGGACGTGGGACCGGTTGAGCATCGGCGGCGGCGTGAGCTGGCAGAGCGCGGTGCGCGGCTTCAATATCGCACGCCCCACCGGCGACGGCACTGGCGCTACCACGCCGGTCACCGTGGTGCAGAACCCGTATGCGCTGGTGCATTTCAACGCCAACTACCGCATCAGCGACCAATGGACCGCCACGCTGGCGGTGCGTAACGCATTGGACAAGACCTACTGGGCGAATCTGGATTATCAGAACTACGGCGAACCGCGCTTTGTCAGCGTGTCGCTACGTTGGCGGTATTGAAGCATTGCCGATGAAGTCCGGGCTTGAGACGTTGCCCATCAAGTCCAGGCGTTGCTACCGGTAAGGCCTCGCGGCCAGGGCCGCTCCTGCAAGAGCAGGCTGGCCGTGCCGACGTCGCCGAGACACCCAAAGACCCCCGCCCCCGGTAGGAGCGGCCCCGGCCGCGACCCCATCCCGACACATCTCAACGCAACCGAAAGAACCGCCACGCCGTCGTAGGAGCGGCCCCGGCCGCGCCCGTGTCCGGGCACCCTCAGTGCATCAACACAAGGCATCAACAACGCAGTCGCCCGACGCATCTGGTTCAAATGCGCGCGTCTGGAAACAGGCGCCCACGCCCGCTCAGTTCCGCATGACCTCGCGCGGGACCCGCATCAACTGCGCAGCGCCTCGCACCGCAGCCGCATCACGGCGCCACGCAGGCCTCGTCCTTGCCGCGCAATTTTTCCCAACGCGAGCGTTGTTCCAGGCAGCGCTCGTACGCCTGTTGCCTGGCCGCTTTGGCCTGATCGGCGGCGGTCCGTGTCGCGCTGCTGCGCGCGACCTGCAGTTGCGCAACCTTGGCGCGAATCTGCGGCATCACCGCCATTGCGGCGCGCTCGCCTTCGAGGATCGCCGCACCACGCTGGTTGAAATCGGCCGAGCCGATATCGTTGACCTTGGGGCGAACGACCACGTCGGCACGTTTGAGTTCGGCCTCGCCCAGACGCTGGCCCATGATCGAGATCGACTGGTTCACCGTGCCCAGCAGGTCCCCCGGGTTCTTGCCGCTGGCCTTGCTGGAAATATCCACGGCCACCACGAATTCGGCACCTAGCTGGCGCGCCGCATCCACCGGCACCGGGCTGACCACGCCGCCATCGACGAAGTGGTACTTACCGATGGTCACCGGCTCGAACACGCCGGGAATGCTGCTGGACGCGCGCACTGCCTGGCCGGCATTGCCGCGCACGAACACGGTGCGTTCGCCATCTTCCAGACGCGTGGCGACCGCCGCGAACGGCTTGCGCAGTTTTTCGATCGGTTTGCCGCCCAGCTGTTCGTTGACGTAGTCCTGCAGTTTCTGGCCTTGCACCAGGCCACCGGAAAACAGCCGCACATCGCGGATGCTGGTCTGGTCGAGCGCAACGGCCTTTTCCTGCATTTGGAACGCATCCATGCCGCTGGCATACAGCGCGCCCACCACGCTGCCGGCGCTGGTACCGGACACCACCACCGGTGCGAAGCCGTTGGCCTCGAGCATCTTGATCACCCCGATATGCGCAAAGCCCTTGGCCGCACCGCCACCGAGCGCGACGCCGATCTTGATGGGCTTGGGGGCTTCGGCCGAAGGTGCCTGCACCACGGGCGCCGGTGTCGCCGGGCGCGGCTCGCCCCCGCAGGCGCTGAGCAGACCGAGCATGGACAACAGGGCGAGCGAGCGGGAGCAGCGGAGCGCGATCATGGCGAAAACGTCGATGGGAAAGGCGAGGGAGAATACACGCGCCCTGCCACTGCTGCTGCGGCGGTATTGGCGTGAGTGGAGCTCATTCAGGACAGCATCGTTTACAGGCGTTGCGCTCCCTTCTCCCCTCGGGAGACGGTGGCGCGCAGCGCCGGATGAGGGTACGAGCGGAGCCTGATGCCTTCCCATACCACGTTTGGCTTCGCCCGTCCCCTCACCCCAACCCCCGCTCCGCGCCCCGGCCCACGCCTTGCGGCGTGGGCGCTCAAAGGCAGGCGCGCCGATGGCGCTAGCCCTGCCTTTTCGCCCCGCAGGGAGAGGGGCTGCGGTTCCGTGCGGCGATGGACGTGGCTACGGTCAGGGTGCCGTCGCTGCACCAACGACCCGGTCGCCTGCCTTCTCCCGCCGGGACATTGTCCTCCTTCATGGCGGAGACGGTGGCGCAAAGCGCCGGACGAGGGCGCGCCTCAGCATTTGCCAGTGTCTGGAGCGACAAACGCGTCGCCACGCGCCTTCAGAGGTGACACGACGCTTGCTTCGCCCCCCGAATCCAAATCGTCATCGCGCCAACCCGCCGCGTCACCACTCAGAACCGGTTATCGCCATCCAGCAAGCGGCCCAGGCCGCCCAGCACCGAGCCCTCGCCGCGCTGTTGGCCACCGGCTTGCGGGGCGGCCTGCAGCATGCGGCCGGCCATGCGCGAGAACGGCAGCGATTGCAGCCAGACCTTGCCCGGGCCGGTGAGGGTGGCCAGGAACACGCCTTCGCCGCCGAAGAACATGCTCTTCAGGCCGGCAACGCGGCGCACGTCCATGTCCACGCCGGCGTGATAGGCGACCACGCAGCCGGTGTCCACATCGATGCGCTCGCCCGGCCCCAGCTCGCTCTCGACGACCGTGCCGCCGGCATGCACGAACACCCATCCGTCGCCTTCGAGTTTCTGCATTATGAAGCCCTCGCCGCCGAACAGGCCGGTGAGGATCTTGCGCTGGAAGGCGATGCCCAGCGACACCCCGCGCGCGCCGGCCAGGAAGCTGTCTTTCTGGCAGATCAACTGCCCGCCATGCTCGGACAGACGCAGCGCCAGCACCGTGCCCGGGTAGGGCGCGGCGAAGGCGACCTTGGCCTTGCCGCTGCCGGCGTGGGTGAACACGGTGGTGAACATGCTTTCGCCGGTGACCACGCGTTTGCCGGCCGACAGCAGCTTGCCCATCAGCCCGCCGCCACTTTGACCGGCATGCGAGCCGTCGCCGAACACGGTGTCCATCTGCACCGCCGCGTCCTTGTACATCAGCGCACCGGCCTCGGCGATGGCGCTTTCGCCTGGGTCCAGCTCGACTTCGACAAACTGCATGTCGTTGCCGACGATGCGGTAGTCGATCTCGTCCGCGCGCCCGCTGATGCCGCTCAACGGCGGTGGTGCGCTAGCGCCGCCCTGCAGTTCGGCCAACTGACGGGCCGACGTCCAGCCATCGAGCCCGTCGCGCCAGGCCAGCGCATCGGGATGACGCTGCGCATGCGCGCGGGCGCTGGCATCGTCGAGCGGGCCGAGACGGTCGGCCTGTCCGGGATTATGGAAATACCACTGGGCCATCGGGACGACTCCTGTCTGCGTGTGCGGCGAGTCTACGCGCAACCGCCGCGGCGGCGTCCCGTGTCCAAGGTCATGTCTGCAGCGCGTGGTTGTGACGCGGTTGCGGCCGTCCGGAGCGCTTCGCCATCGCGATGTCGAGCATCGTCGGCAGCTCGTGCACGGACACGGCCTGCTAGGCCTGCACAGGCTGCAGGTGGGGTGGCGGTTACTCGCCCACCGTCGCCCAACAGCGCTCGCCATCGCGCTGCACCCGCACCGGGCCGTCGAACACGGCCGACGGGCTGGCATCGGTGAGTAGCGCCTCGCGCGTGCCGTCTGCCACCACCTTGCCGGCGCGCAGCAGGATCACCCGTTCGATCTCCGGCACGATTTCTTCGATGTGATGGGTCACCAGCACCAGCGTGATGCCTTGCCGGGCGAGGTGCCGCATCGTCTCGAGCAGGTGCTGGCGCGCCACCAGATCCAGCCCGGTGGACGGCTCGTCCAGCAGTAGCGCCTGCGGGCGATTGACCAGCGCACGCGCAATCAGCACCCGTCGAGTTTCGCCGGCCGACAATTCGGCAAATTGCCGGTCCACCAGCGGCAATGCGCGTGCCAGCGCTAGCGCTTCGCGCGCACGCGCACGCATGTCGTCGCTGATCTCGCGATGCGGCGGCACCACGTAGCTGGCGAAGAATCCGGATAGCACCGCGCTTTCCACATCCAGTCCGGGCATGTCGGCCAGATTGACGCTCAGATCGCCGGTGACGATGCCCAATTGCGAGCGCAGGCGATCCACCTGCCAGCGCGTTTGTCCCAGCACCTTCACTGCGGCCTGGCCGTCGGCGCGCGCCAGCGGGTACAGCTCGCGCGTGATCAATTTGATGAAGGACGATTTGCCGCAGCCGTTGGGGCCCAGGATCGCGGTGTGCTGCCCCAGGGCGATGCGCAGACTCAGCGCATGCAGCACCCGTACCTGGCCGCGCATCACACTGGCCTGGTCGAGTTCGATCAGCGGGGCGGCGTTGGCAACGGCGGTGGAATCGGCAGCATTTTCGGTGGCAACAGTCATACGGGTGACAGCAGACGGAAGTGGGGAAGGGGGTCTGAACCGCTTTAGAAATGTAGGTGCAACCCTACGCATCCGAAGGGTGAAGTTTGCCGCGATCGCCCCCATCATGTCTGCATCAAATGGAGAGCGCCGCTGTGGAGATGCCGATGTTGTCCGATCCGATCATCGACGTTCTGACCTCCGGCGTGGCAGGGCTGGGCGTGTGGGGCATGCTGGCGGTGCTGCTGGTCTTCACCCAACTCACCATCTTTGCAGTGACCTTGTACCTGCATCGCAGCCAGGCGCATCGCGGTGTGGATTTCCATCCGGTCATCGCGCATTTCTTTCGCTTCTGGACCTGGTTGACCACCTCGATGATCACCCGCGAATGGGTGGCGATCCATCGCAAGCATCACGCCAAGGTCGAGACCGAGGAAGACCCGCACAGTCCGCAGACCAAGGGCATCGCGCAGGTGTTCTGGCGCGGCGTGGAGTTGTACCGCGAGGCACGGACGCAGCGCGCCGATATCGAGCAGTACGGCAAGGGCGCGCCTAGCGACTGGATCGAGCGGCATCTGTACACGCCGCATGCCAATGCCGGCCCGATTGCGTTGCTGGTCATCAATGCCGTGTTGTTCGGATTGCCGGGGATTGCGTTGTGGGCGATCCAGATGCCGTGGATTCCGTTCTGGGCAGCAGGTGTGGTCAATGGCCTGGGCCACTGGTGGGGCTATCGCAATTTCGAGTCGGCCGACACCTCCACCAACCTCACGCCGTGGGCGCTGTGGATCGGTGGCGAAGAATTGCATAACAACCATCATGCCTTCCCGAGCTCTGCACGGTTTTCGATGCGGCGGTGGGAGCTGGATATCGGTTGGGTCGCGATTCGCGGGTTGCAGGCGTTGGGCCTTGCCAAGGTATTGCGGGTGGCACCGTCGCTGGATATCCGCCCCAATATCGCCGTGCCCGATGCCGATACGCTCAAGGCGCTGTTGTCGCACCGCTTCCAGGCCATGACCGACTACCAGCGCAACGTACTCAAGCCGGCGCTGCGCGAAGAGGCGGCCGCCACCGGTGCCAAGCTGCGCGAGTTGCTGCCGCGCCGCCTGCGTAAGGGCTTGGTCGATGACGGGCGCTGGCTCAAGCCGGACGCGCGTGCGCAGTTGCAGGCCTGGGTGGCGCAGCGCCCTCGGATGCGCACGCTGGTCGAGTACCGTGCGCGGCTGACCGCCGTGCTGGAAGCGCGCAGCCACGATGCGTCCGAACGGCTCAGGCAGTTGCAGCAGTGGTGCCACGAGGCCGAAGCCAGCGGCAATGCTGCCTTGCAGGCGTACGCGGCGCGGCTCAAGGGGTATGCGCTGAGTGGTGCGTAAGCCGGGCGGTAGCCGCGCTGTGGCGCGTACACGCGCAACGCGTGGTGTCACCGTGTGTGGCGTGGTGATCGCATGTCTTGCATCGCTGCCTTCCGCCGCGGTGCAGGCCCAAGTGCAGGACAGCCAGCAATATCTGCAACGCATGGATACCGATGGCGATGGACGGGTGAGCCGCGAGGAGTATCTGGCGTGGATGAGCTATGCCTTCGATCAGCGCGATCTCGATCATGACGGCGTACTGCAAGGCGATGAATTGTCCGGCCGCCGCGGCAAGCCGATCACCCGCGCGGCGCATCGCGCCACCCTGATCGAGCGCTTCGCGCGGCAGGATGCCGATGGCGATGGTTACCTGAGCGCACGCGAATTGCTGGCGCCGCCACGCTGATGCGCGCCTTCGCGCGCGTCTGACGCTGCATTCGGCAAGCTCGGCCGCATGTTCACTCTCGATCAGGTCAGCCGCCGCTACGGCCAGGCCATCGCGCTCGACGCGGTCTCGCTGACGTTCGCCAGCGGCATGACGACCGCGTTGATCGGTCCCAGCGGCGCCGGCAAATCCACCGTGTTACGCATGCTGGTCGGGCTGGAGTGGCCCGACAGCGGCACGGTCGCCTTCGACGGCACGCCGTTGCAACGCGCCAATCTGCAGACGCAGCGGCAGCGTATCGGTTACGTGATCCAGGAGGGCGGCTTGTTTCCGCATCTGGATGCGCGCAGCAACGTGACCTTGCTGGCGCAGACGCTGGGCTGGACGCGTGAGCGCATCGCAGAGCGTCTGCAGACGCTCTGCGCGCTGTGCCAATTGCCAGTGGACCTGCTGGCGCGCTATCCGGCCGAACTCTCCGGTGGTCAACGTCAGCGTGTGGGCCTGATTCGCGCCTTGATGCTGGACCCGCCGGCGTTGTTGCTGGACGAACCGCTGGGCGCACTCGACCCCATCGTGCGTTACGACCTGCAGGCGCAGATGCGCGAACTGTTTGCGCAGCTGGGCAAGACCGTGGTGCTGGTCACGCATGACGTCGCCGAAGCCGCCTATCTGGCCGACAGCCTGGTGCTGATGCGCGCCGGTCGCGTCGTGCAGCAAGGCCCCGCGCGCGATCTGCTGGAGCAGCCCGCCGATGCGTTCGTGCAGCGCTTTGTCACCGCGCAACGCAGCATTGGCGATGCCGCATGATGGCGCGTGCGCTCGTCGCCGCGATCTTGTTGATCTGCAGCTTCGGCGTGCAGGCCGCGCAGGTCACCATCGGTTCGAAGAACTTCACCGAAGCGGTGATCCTGGGCGAAATCGCCACCGCCGCCGGCAAGCGCGACGGCGTGGATGTGCAGCACCGCGCTCAGCTCGGTGGCACGCGCATCCTGTGGCGCGCGCTGGAGACTGGGCAGATCGATGCGTATGCCGAATATACCGGCACACTGGCGCAGGAACTGCTGCAACTGCCCACTGCCAGCCAGGCCGAGCTGCGCGCGGCACTCGACGCGCACGGGCTGGCGATGACCGATTCGCTGGGTTTCCAGAACACCTATGCCTTCGGAATGAAGCGCGAACGTGCGCAGGCATTGGGCATCGTCTCGTTGTCGGATCTTGCACGACATCCCACCCTCAAGATCGGTCTGAGCAATGAGTTCATGCAGCGGGCCGATGGCTGGCCGGGCGTGCGCGCGGCGTACGCGTTGCCGCAGGCTGCAACCGGATTGGATCACGACCTGGCCTATCGCGCGCTGCAGAGCGGGGCGATCGAGGTCACGGATCTGTACAGCACCGATGCGGAGATTCCGTACTACCAGTTGCAGGTGCTGCGCGACGACCGCCGCTATTTCCCGGATTACCAGGCGATTTTTGTCTATCGCAAGGAGCTGGCGCAACGCTCGCCGGCGATGTTGCAGGCACTGCGGGGGCTGCAAGGACGCATCGATGAAGCGACCATGCAACGGCTCAATGCACAGGTCAAACTGGAGCGGCAGTCCGAAGCGGCGGTTGCCGCGCACTGGTTGGGCGTCACGCCGGCCTCTGAAACGGACTCGCGCTTGACGCGCCTGCTGCAGCATACGCGCGAGCATCTGGCGCTGGTTGGCAGTTCGCTGGGTTTCGCCTTGCTGCTTGCATTGCCGCTGGGCGTGCTGGCGGCGCGGCGTCCGCGCCTGGGACAGGTGGTGCTGTCGTTGACCGGCGTGCTGCAGACGCTGCCGTCGCTGGCCGTGTTCGTCTTCATGATTCCGTTGTTCGGCATCGGCGCCAAGCCGGCGATTGCGGCGCTGTTTCTGTATAGCCTGCTGCCGATCGTGCGCAACACCCACGCAGGGCTGACCTCGATCCCACGCGAATTGCGCCAGACTGCGCATGCCATCGGATTGCCCGCGTGGACACGCCTATGGCGTGTGGAACTGCCGCTGGCACGCCGCACGATCGTGGCCGGCATCCAGACCGCTGCAGTGATCAATGTGGGCACCGCCACGCTGGGCGCGCTGATCGGTGCAGGCGGCTACGGCCAACCGATTCTCACCGGTATCCGCCTGGACGATCTCGGTCTGATTCTGGAGGGCGCCATTCCCGCCGCCGTGCTTGCGCTGCTGGTGCAGGCACTGTTCGAAGGAGTGGAGCGCTGGGCAACGCCGCCCGGGTTGCGGATCAGCCAGCGGCAGTGACATGCGGCCTGCCTCGGCAGCAGCGGGTTTTGCATTGCGGCGCGATCGGGAGTGTCCTGTCGTCGGCAAGCCTGCCCCGACACCGACTGCGTCAGTTCGCTGAAGACCGCGCGCCGCCGCTTTACTGCCGCTGATCCTTGCGCCAATTGTCATGCGCAGGGCGCACTGCCTGCGATGAAACCTTCCGGTGCTACTGACCGCGCGCAGGCCTGCATCGCTGCAGATGCCGGGCCTTCGATGCCGGCGTGCGCCGCGCCTCACCTATCGGGTAGCGCTGCAACGACCTGTGACAACGCGTGGTCGGTGACGCTCAAATGCGGTGCGATGCGCAGACGTCCATGCCGACGCGTGAAGACCACACCACCGGCGCCGAGCGCCGTTGCCACCGCATCCAACGTTGCTGCCGGCGGCTGCAGTGCGGTGAGATGCGGCGCATGTCCAGGCGTGCACCAGCTGCCCAAGCCGCGCGCCTGCAGGGCGGCGTCCCAATGCGCGGTCAACTCGCCCAACGCGGCTGCGATACGCGCCGGCTGCCACGCGTTGAGTTGTTGCAGGGCCACCGTGGCCATTGCGATCCGCAACGGGTCGGCCACTCCGCCCGCATCGAATCGCCGTGCACCGCCGCGATATCCAGGCGCGTTGGCCGCCGGAAATTCCCAACTGCTGCCCGCATCGCGGCCGATCCAGTGTTCTTCGATCGGCAGCCCGTCTGTGCGCCACTGCGGTGCCACCCACAGCCACGCCAATCCCATCGGCCCGAGCAACCATTTGTGCCCGACGCTGACCACGAAATCCGGTTGCCAGCGGAGCAGATCGGGTGGCAACACCCCTAGGCTCTGGCTCAGGTCCAGCACCAGGGCAGCCCCGCGTGCATGCACGGCGGCACTGATGCGGTCCAGATCCAGCATTCGCCCGTCCAGCCAGTATGCATGCGGCAAGCTCGCAATCCGCAGCGCAGGCGTCTCGGCAATGGCCTGCAGCACCGCATCGGTCAAGTTGCCGCCAGCGGCCGTTGGCACCGCCACAAGACGCGCGCCGGCCTCTGCGCAGCGGCGCTGCCAGATCAACAGATTGGAAGGGAATTGCCCTTCCAGCACCAGCACTGCGTGGCCGGGTTGCACGGGCAGATTGCGTGCGGCCGTGGCCAAGCCGTGCGCGGCCGACGGCACCATGGCCACCGCATCGGCATCGCCATCCAATAGCGCGGCCGCAAGCCCGCGCAATACTTCGATCTGCTGCAACCACGCATCGAACGGCAACCGCCATGGTGCGGCCATTGCGTCAACCGCCTGGTGCGCCACCGTCTGCATGGCGCGCAACAACGGCCCACGCGACGCCGCATCCAGATAGATGACCCCGGAAGGCAGCGCAAACGCCTGCTGACGCTGGGCCCAGTCGAGGGGTGCAGCAAGCGTACTGGACAGAGATGGCGATGACATGTCTACAGCTTACCGCTGGCTGCCACGTTGCCGACACAGCACGTTCACGGGCGCTACCCAAGCATATGGCGATGTCTGCACTCTCTCCTCTGCTGGGCCACCTCCAGCAACAGCAGTTGACGCTGCTGGAACGCTACGCGCAGACCCGCGCGCTGAGCGACCGTCTCGCCGCACCCTTGAGCGCCGAAGACGCGATGGTGCAGAGCATGCCGGATGCGAGCCCGAGCAAATGGCATCTGGCGCACACCACCTGGTTCTTCGAACGCTTCGTGCTGCAGGCCGATCCGGCGTACCGCGTGTTCGACCCGGCCTGGGATTTCCTGTTCAACAGCTACTACCAGAGCGTGGGGCCGATGCATGCGCGGGCGCGCCGCGGCGTGCTGTCGCGCCCTTCGTTGCAGCAGGTGCGCGACTACCGTGCTGCGGTCGATATGCAGATGCAGCAGCGCTTGCGCGACGGCCTGCTCGATGCGCAGGCCTGCACCATCGTGCAGCTCGGTATCCAGCACGAGCAGCAACACCAGGAGTTGCTGCTGACCGATATCAAGCATGCGCTGTGGAGCAACCCGTTGCAGCCGGCCTACCGCGACCTGCCCACGCCGCCTGCGGCCGTCGCCAGCCCGCTGCGCTGGCATGCGCGCGACGAGCAGATCGTCCAGATCGGCGCCGCCGCGTGGCCACGGGCCGACAGCTTCGCCTACGACAACGAATCGCCACGCCATCGCGTGCTGGTCGGTGCGCATGCGCTGGGCAGCCGTGTGGTCACCAACGCCGAGTTCCAGCAATTCATCGATGATGGCGGCTACCGCAGTGCTGGTGCCTGGCTCAGCGATGGCTGGGCGATGGTGCAGGCGCAAGGTTGGCAACATCCCTTGTACTGGGATGCCGATGGCCGCGAGTTCACGCTGCACGGTTGGCGCACGCGCGATCCGCATGCGCCGGTCTGCCACCTGAGCCTGTTCGAAGCCGATGCGTTCGCACGCTGGGCCGGTGCGCGCCTTCCCACCGAAGCCGAGTGGGAGCAGGCTGCGACCGGCGTGCCGGTACAGGGCAATTTCGTCGACACCGATGCGTTGCATCCGCGGGGCGCCGAAGCAGTGGACACCGGCATGCAGCAGCTGTTCGGCGATGTCTGGGAGTGGACCGGCAGCGCGTACCTGCCGTATCCAGGCTTTATCCCGTGGCCGGGATCGCTGGGCGAATACAACGGCAAATTCATGAATGCGCAATGGGTCTTGCGTGGTGGCAGTTGCGCCAGCCCAGCCAGCCATCTGCGTGCCAGTTACCGCAACTTCTTCCCCTCCGATGCGCGTTGGCAATTTGCCGGCGTGCGCCTTGCCAAGGATCTGCCTTGAACGTCGCCGCCCATGCCATGCAACGCGCGCACGCCGCGCTGACCGACCTGCGCCCGCAGCCGGACGACATCACCGCCGATGCACTGGCGGGGTTGTCGCAAACGCCCAAGACGCTGCCGTCGAAATATTTCTACGATGCGCGCGGCTCGCAACTGTTCGAAGCCATTACGCAGCAGCCGGAGTATTACCTCACCCGTACCGAACTGAGTTTGCTGGAAGCCAGCATGGGCTCGATCGCACAGGCGATCGGCGCTGGCGTACACGTGGTCGAATACGGCAGCGGCAGCGGCCGCAAGACCGAATTGCTGCTGCAGGGCCTGCGCGATGTGGTGGCCTACACGCCGCTGGAAATCTCGCGTACTGCGCTGCTGGAAAGCACTGCGCGGCTGGCCCAGCAATTTCCGCAGATCCAGATGTTGCCGGTGTGCACCGACTTCACCAAACCGCTGCGCTTGCCCGATGCGCAGCGCCCGGCGCGGCGGCACGTGGTGTTCTTCCCCGGCTCGACGCTCGGCAATTTCACCGATGCTGCCGCGATCGAACTGCTGGATGCGATGCGCCAGACCATGGGCAGCGACGGTTGCGCCCTGATCGGTATCGATCTGGACAAGGACGCCGGGCTGATCGAAGCGGCCTACAACGACGCAGCCGGCGTCACCGCCGAGTTCACCCTGAACCTGTTGGCGCGGCTCAATCGCGAGATCGGGAGCGATTTCGATCTGGACGGCTTTCGTCACCACGCGGTGTACGTCCGTGAGCGCGGCCGCATCGAAACCTTCCTGATCAGCCAGCGCGCGCAGCGCGTGCGGGTCGGCGGCAAGGACGTCGCGTTTGCCGAAGGCGAAGCGATGCAGGTCGAATACAGCTGCAAGTACACCGACGCGCGCTTTGCCGAACTGGCTGCCGCAGCCGGGCTCAAGGTCACCCACGGCTGGAACGATGCCAAGGATTGGTTCGGCCTGCGCCTGCTGCGCCCACTGTGATCGCGCGGGGCAGGCGTGCAATCGCCCGATGATGCGCAGGTTGCCGCGTCGATCCGGCGCTTGCTTGCGCAACGTCGGCCCGAGCAATCGATCTGTCCCTCGGAAGTGGCGCGCGCGTTGAGCGATGACGCAGCGGTGTGGCGAAACCTGATGCCCCAGGTGCGTGCGGTGGCCGCAGCTGCCGCCTGCGCTGGCGTCGTTCGTGTCACCCAGCAAGGCAGAACGGTGCAACTGCCCGATGTTCGCGGACCGATTCGCCTGATGCGCGGGCCGCATTTCGACTGACGACCCATCGATTGGATGCGCCAGCTACCATGTGTAACGGGATTCGCCGCTCGGTGGTTTGAGGATATGCGTGGTCGGGATGCGTCCGGCCGGGATGGCCCACTGCAGGCCGTCGTGCAGCAATGCGATCTTGGCCTGCGCGCCGGCCAGGCTGAACTGCCCCACGTCATCGACTTGGCGCGCCGCACCGATGTCCTGACGCAGCCTGCGCAAGCGTGCTTCCAGTTCGCCATCGGTGAGCGGTTCGATGCCATCGCTGGCGCCGGACAGCACATCTTCGAGCCTCGCTTCGGTGACGAACTGCACCGCACCAGCGCAATCCTCGCCCACATGCGACAACAGGGCGAGCGGATTGCGCGGCGAGACCTGGAACCTGGAGGCCCAGCGTTGCAAGGTGGCTTCGTTGTCTGGCAGCAGGCCCCACAGCACTGCACTGACCGCCTCGGTCGGGTGATGTTCCCTGCTGAGGGGAAGGTTCAAAGACAGCGGTATCGCACTCTTTGAATGCTGCCAGTCCGGCGCGTAGGTGAATCGTGGATGCCCGTGCGGGTCGGACGCGAGGTGCCCGATCGTTTGGTTTTCGATCAGCGCGACCAGTCTCACGGAACGCCCTTCTTTTTGGAAGATGGCGAGATGACCTTGGATATTTTCTCTGCCTCGCTGATCTTCAAACTATCAGCTACTGTCTCGCCAATCTTCAAGCGATTCGTTGCTGAGAACTGCTTATGCAAGTGTTCATTGGCTGGATTCTTTTTAACGCTTGCACCGATAATCGGGGGAGATTTATCTAAGCCAGTGTTTTTCAGCGCATCGAACGGCGAGAATTGATTCTTGAAGATGTTGTTGTTGAACGCATTGAAAACGGTCGTTCCCAATGGTGGATTGGCCCGGTTATGTTCAATGATCGCGTCGAGATTGATCGGCGTTACGGTGTCGCGATCAGGCACGCGCACCTCCGAAACCTGGGCAACGCCTGGGCCCAACATCAACTCCAGCCCCAGCGCCTGCAGCGCCCGCAGGATCAATTGCAACTCCGCGCGCGGCTTGCCTTTCTCGATATCGACGATCCATTGTCGGCTCACGCCGATTTCGTGGGCCAGGCGAGCCTGATCCCAGCCCAGGCGCTTGCGCCTGGCACGGATGATATTACCGATATCGGAAGGCGTGCGGACAGTATCCATGAGCGCAATCGCTTACATCAACTTGCATTTTCCACGCAAGGGCCCGGCCATCCCCACACGTCATGTCGTCGAGCGACTACATCAACAAAATGTAATCGTTCGGCGACGTCAAGCCGCCTGCACCACATGCAACGCCTTGGGATTGCGCCACTGTGCCAGCAGCGCGGCTTCGCGCGCCTTGGCTTCCTGCAGATGCGCATGCTTGACGTGGCCATAGCCACGAATGTGCTCCGGAATGCTGGCGATCTGCGCGGCCAAACCCACGTTATCGGCGTCCAGCCGTTCCAGCAGCATGTGCACGGTTGCGCTGTAATCGGCAATCAGCTGACGCTCGCCACGCCGTTCTTCGCTGTAGCCGAAGACGTCGAGCTTGCTGCCACGCAGGAACTTCAACCGCGCCAGCAGCTTGAAGGCGGTGAACATCCACGGCCCGTACTCGCGTTTGATCAGGTTGCCGTGCGCGTCTTTCTTTGCCAGCAACGGCGGCGCCAGATGGAAGCGCAGCGTGTAGTCGCCCTCGAACTGTTGCTGCAACCGGCGCTGGAAATCGCCACGCGTATACAGCCGCGCCACCTCGTATTCGTCCTTGTAGGCCATCAGCTTGAAGGCGTAGCGGGCCACCGCCTCGGTCAACGCGTTGCTGCCGGGCGCGCGCTGCAGCTCGTGTGTGCGTACGCGCTCGACCAGGCTGCGATAACGTTGCGCGTAGGCGGCATCCTGGTAATCGGTCAAGAACGCGACGCGACGTGCGATGGCCTCGTCCAGCGAGTGCGCCAACTGCTCGTCGTCCAGCGGCGCGGCCGGCGCAGCGACCTCGCCATGCAGCGTGCTGCCATCGGTCTGCGCCAGCGCACGCGGCGCGCTCTGGCCGCTGAGATCGTGCTCTTCCCAGCTGCCTGGTCCGCGTGCGTGCGGTGTATCGCCATGCAGATGTGCAGGCGCGTCGGCACCGGCCAGACCCGCAGCGCGTTGCACCGCCGGCAGATCGATCGCCGCCAGGCGCCCCCAGGCGAACGCCTGCTGATTCATCGCAACGGCTGCACCATTGAGTTCGATCGCGCGCATCAGCGCCGCATGCGACAACGGCACCAACCCGTGCTGCCATGCGTAGCCGAGCACGAACAGATTGCTGGCGATGGCGTCGCCCAGTAACGCCGTTGCCAGCTGCGTGGCATCCAGCAACAACGGCACCTGGCCCCCGAGCGCGGTGCGTACACCGGCGATGATCTCGGCAGCGGGGAACTGCAGGTCCGGTTGCGTGGTGAATGTGCCCGGCATTGCTTCGTAGGTGTTGAGCACCACCTGGGTGCGTCCATCGCGTACTTTGGAAAGTGCCCAATAATCGTTGACCACCACCATGTCGCAGCCCAGTACCAGGTCTGCTTCGCCTGCCGCGATGCGCACGGCATGGATGTCGGCGGGCTGGCGTGCGATGCGGATATGCGTGGTCACCGCGCCGCCCTTTTGCGCCAGGCCGGTCTGGTCCAGCACCGTGGCGCCCTTGCCTTCCAGATGCCCGGCCATGCCGAGCAGCGCGCCGATGGTCACCACGCCGGTGCCGCCGACGCCGGTAATCAGGATATTCCAGGGCCGTTCCAGCGCGGTGCGCCTGGGCGGCTCGGGAAGCGCGTCCAGCAGCGCGCTGGCGTCGCGCCGCTTGCCCTTGCGCGGCGCACCGCCATGCACGGTGACAAAGCTCGGGCAGAAGCCGGAGACGCAGGAATAATCCTTATTGCAGTTGGACTGGTCGATCTGGCGCTTGCGCCCGAATTCGGTTTCCTTCGGCAAGACCGACACGCAAAAACTTTTCTCGCCACAATCGCCGCAGCCTTCGCACACCAGCGAATTGATCATCACCCGCTTGGGCGGATCGATCAGTTTGCCGCGCTTGCGACGGCGACGCTTTTCGGTCGCGCAGGTCTGGTCGAAGATCAGGATCGACACGCCTTTGACGGTACGCAGATGCTGCTGCACTGCCTCCAGCTCGCCACGATCGTGAAACGCGACCTCAGGCGGAAACAGGTCGCGTCGCCGCGTCCACTTGCCGATGTCGTCGCTGACCACCGCAATCTCATGAATGCCTTCGGCGCGCAACTGATGTGCAATGTCGGGCACGGTGAGCGTGCCGTCCACCGGCTGCCCGCCGGTCATCGCCACCGCATCGTTGTAGAGAATCTTGTAGGTGATGTTGACGCCAGTGGCGACCGACTGCCGGATCGCCAGCGAGCCGCTATGGAAATACGTGCCATCGCCCAGGTTCTGGAACACATGCGAGGTGTCGGTAAACGGTGCCTGCCCCGACCACGTCACCCCTTCGCCGCCCATGTGGGTGAAGGTGTCGGTGGCGCGGTTCATCCAGGTCACCATGTAGTGGCAACCGATGCCGCCCAGCGCGCGCGAGCCTTCCGGCACGGCGGTGGAGGTGTTGTGCGGGCAGCCCGAGCAGTAATGCGGCACGCGCGGGAATTGCGCGCGCGGCAAGGCCATTTCCGCTTCCTTGGCATCCATCCAGCGCAGGCGCTGCTGGATCGAATCGGTATTGATCGTGCTCGATTGCAGCAGGCGCAGGATGCGCCTGCCGATCACCGCCGCGATGGTGGCCGGTGTCAGTTCGCCGGTGGATGGCAGGATCCACGCGCCTTGCTCATCGTACTTGCCGACGATGCTCGGCCGCGCACCGGCACTGGCCGGCCAGTTGTAGAACAGCTCCTTCATCTGGCGCTCGATGAAGGCTTTTTTCTCTTCCACCACCACGATGTCTTCCAGGCCCTGCGCAAACGCGCTGATGCCCACCGGTTCCAGCGGCCAGGTCATGCCGACCTTGTAGACGCGGATGCCGATCTGCGCGCAGGCCTGCGCGTCCAGGCCCAGATATTCCAGCGCCTGCAACACATCCAGGTAGCTCTTGCCGGTGGTGACGATGCCCAAGCGTGCGTGCGGTGAATCCAGCACCATCTTGTCGATGTGGTTTGCGCGCGCAAAGGCTTGCGCGGCGGCAATCGCATAGCGATGCAGGCGCATCTCCTGATCCACCGGCGGGTCCGGCCAGCGGATGCTCAAACCGCCCGCCGGCAGCGCGAAATCCTCCGGCAGCACGATCGTGCGGGCGAACGGGTCCACGTTCACCGAGGCGGACGATTCCACCGTTTCGGCAATCGTCTTGAAGCCGATCCAGCGCCCGGTGTACCGGCTCATCGCCCAGCCCAGCAGGCCCATGTCCAGGATGTCCTGTACTCCGGCCGGGTTGAGAATGGGCATCATCGCGCTGACGAATTCGTCTTCCGACCCGTGCGGCAGGGTCGAGCTGCGGCAGGCATGGTCGTCGGCGGCCAGTGCCAGCACGCCGCCAAACGGCGAGGTGCCGGCAGCATTGCCGTGCTTGAATACGTCGCCGCTGCGGTCCACGCCCGGCCCTTTGCCGTACCACATGCCGTAAACGCCCTGCACTTTCGCGCCGGGGAACAGGTTGGTCTGCTGGGTGCCCCACACCATGGTGGCGGCAAGGTCCTCGTTCAGGCCCGGAGTGAAGGTGATCTTGGCCGCGTCCAGGTGTTTGCGCGCCCGCCACAGTTCCAGGTCCAGCCCGCCCAGCGGGCTGCCGCGGTAGCCGCTGATGAAGCCGGCGGTCTCCAGCCCGGCAGCGTCATCGCGCAGGCGCTGCAGCAGCGGTAGCCGCACCAGCGCCTGCACACCGGACAGGTAGATGCGCCCATCGGTGCGCGTGTACTTGTGGTCCAGCGTGTAGTCCGCATCTACCCGGCCGAGCTCCGGCGTGTTGGCAGAGTCGGGAGAAGAAAGCGCAGCAGTACTGGTCATGGCGTGCCCGAAAAGGGTGGCTGGGCCCCGGTGCATGTCATCTGAAACTATCTGATGCACCCGACGGATTCCAAAACGGCGGTGCAAAGTGTAACAGTCAGCTTTCACGCACCTGTCCCTGTGCGGATGCGCAGCCGACGCGCTGCGGGTAGGATGGGGATGGGAAGGGTTCGTTTGCTGTCAGGGGAAAACACAGTGAAAAGGAAATACGCGTGGGCCGCTCTGGCCCTGCTCGGAGGGGTGTGGTCGTTGGCGCAGGCGCAGAGCTTGCCCAAGCCCAAGGAGTTCTATTTCGACGAAGACCGCAGTACCACCAAGGCGGTGGTGGCCGTACAAGGCCAGGGCGATGCAGTCGTCGACCGGCTGGCGGCGATGGTGCAACGTGACGCGCGCGCGGCCGATCCACGCGCGCAGTTGGCGGCGCTGGCCTACGCCGGTGGGCGTACCCAGTTGGGCGATGAGTTGTATCAGGGCGCGCTGGCGCTGGTCTCCAACGGCAGCCAGCAGTACCGGGCCATCACCTGGAACTATGGGTGGGACCTGCTGCGTGCCGACCAGCCCGACAAGGCACTGCAGCAATGGGCCAATCTGGCCAATGGCCGTCCGGCCACGCCGGAATGGCTGCCAACCACGGCTGCACTGGCGCTTTGGCGCGCCGGGCGCAAGCAGGAGGCGGTCGAGTGGTATGCGGCAGCCGTGCGCACCTGGCCGGACCGTTGGAGCAGCCCAGCCAACTACGCCAGCCTGTTGCCGGAATGGCGCGAAGCAGAGCGCGCCAGCCTGGCCGAGGTTTTCGCGGCCTGGCAGGCCAACCCGCCAGCGTTTCCGTAAGTGCCTCGCCGCGCTGCGGGGAGTTCCTGCGGCGCGGATGGTGCAGCGGGCTGATGCTGGGCTAGGCATTTTTGCCGGTCAACCAGGCCTCTCTCTGGTGCGTCGGCGTGCCGCTTACTTGAAACGAGACGCATAGCGCCGATTCCGCCATCTCGGTGAACGGCCGACCGGGTCTGTGCGCCTGAGTGGAACGATGGCTGAGCGCTTTGCTTTCCAAGGTTGCGAGGTCGATGCGGGAGAAGCAAAGCGCTGGTCTGTGGCCTGGCAGCAGGGTCTTGCCCGCCCACCAATCGCAGGACACACGCCGCAACTACGTCCCGCAATCGGCGAGGGCACCGCGCATTCGACGCTGCGAGTTTGCTGCAGGGCCTGGTCCGCCCGCCATCACGGGACACGTGGCAAGGAGGTGCCTGTCCAACTCACTGTCTGGAGTGCTTGGGGCACCGCGTGTTCGACATGCTGGCTTTCCGCTGTGGAAACAATGCCGCAATTGAGGCTTCAAGAGGTGAGCGGAGCTTGGCGGCGTGCACCTTGCACCCCAGCCAGGCTAACGCATCCAACGATGCGCACCGCGCGCTATGCGATCCTGTGCATCGCTTTCCAACGGACACGATCGCGCATGGCGGTAGACGCATTTGCCTTGATTCTGGCCATGTTGGGGCTGGGCCTGCTGTTCGCCCGCCTGCGGGTGTTGCCGGACAACAGCGCCGATGTGCTCAATCGCATCGTGCTGTACATCTGCCTGCCGGCGTCGGTGCTGACCTATGTCCCGCGCCTGCATCTGGACGCTTCGCTCGGTGGGGTGATTGCCACGCCATGGCTGCTGACCGCCATCATCGTGCCGCTGCTGTGGGGCTGCAGCCGCCTGTTGCGCTTCGGCCGCGCCGAATACGCCGCGCTGCTGATGTGTGTGGTGTTTACCAATTCCAGCTTTATCGGCTTTCCGATGGTGCGCGCGCTGATCGGCGATCACGCGCTGCCGTATGCAGTGGTCTACGACCAGTTCGGCACCTTCGTGTTGCTGTCCACGTGCGGGCTGTATGTGCTGGCCCGGTACAGCGGCGACACCCCGCCGACCGCACGCCTGATCGTGATGCGCGTGCTGCAGTTCCCGCCGTTGTGGGCGCTGCTGTTCGCCTTGACCCTGATGCCCGAGCAACCGCCGGCCTGGATCGCTTCCGGCCTCAAGAGTCTGGCCGATGCGATGTTGCCGCTGGTGATGCTGTCGGTGGGCTTTTCGCTGCAGCTGCGCCTACCTGCCGACGAACTCAAGCCCTTGGCCGTCGGCCTGGTGTTCAAGCTGCTGCTGATGCCGGTCCTGGCCTTGCCATTGTCCTGGGTGCTGGGCCTGCGCGGGCAGATGCTGCAGACCAATGTGCTCGAATCGGCCATGCCCACCATGATCACCGCCGCCGCGCTGGCCATTTCGCACCGGCTGGCGCCACGCCTGGCTGCAGCGATGGTCGGCTACAGCATCCTGCTGTCGCTGCTGACGCTGCCTGCGTGGGCCTGGCTGCTGGGGCGGCTGGTGGCATAAGGCCGTCATGCTGGCAGCAGCCAGAGCGCGGTAGTGCTGCGCGCGCGCTTGCGCTTGTTCGAGCTGTGGTACGCCAACGGCTGCAAGATCGGCGCCATGCTGCATTGCGACGCCGCGGCCGAGCGATATGCGTGGACGATCTTGCGCCGTGCCAGGCTCCCATCATTGCCACGCACAGCTGCGGCACAAGGCCTTGCGCTCATCGGCTGGAGGTCTGCGCTGTCGTCGCCTGTCCCGCAGCAGTGCGTTTAAGGAAGGTCTGAATAACGAGGCCTGAGAGTGCGGGATGTCGCGTCGTTCCGAAGAGTGGCGTTTGAATCTTTGGAATTTCGCCATTTCTGGCGCTTTCCGTGGGAATTTCCTGGTTTACAGGCGCACGCTCCCCATAGCCGGCAGCAACTGCTTTCGCTTCATCCACAGATTGGAGAGCGCAAACAAGGTCAGCACGTGTGCGGTGTTTTTGGCCAGGCCG
>NZ_VZPL01000048.1 GCF_008801575.1 Xanthomonas cissicola
GCTGCGCTGGATCGCCTTTTTGCGTGCCTGGTTGCAGGTGGTGCGGGAGCGTTCCTCAACGTGCTCAAGCACTATGCGGCTCGCAAACATGGCAATGGAGGTTTGACAGGGGTTTTTCAGGGACGACTACTTAGGCCGGTGCCTAGAAATTCATTCAAGCCAAGCCCGCATCGCGCGCGGCTAATTCAAGCGTTAGGAGCTTCATGAGTAATACGGCAGCTTGGGGTTACGAGCGCTAGCGCGCTTTTCGGGGATCAGTGCATGGATAAGTCACAAGCAGACGCAATCGCGCAGGCCATACTTCAGCCGGATCTGGAGGCGCAAGAACAGATTCGTCGTAGGCGTGCCGCGGAAGATCAGGCCGTGGCGGACCGACGGATGGTTGCCTGGTTCTCGCTTTCCGGCTTCGTCATCGGTGCCGTTGTGGCACACCTTACTGGCTATCGCATCACAGATGGCATCATTTGGGGTGGCACCGCTGGCGGCGCGGTTGGCTGGGCTGCACTGAAGCTGTGTCGTCGCCGGCTGGCGCCCTAACAATTCATTCCACCCGACAGCACTTCACAGCGCGGCCTGACTCACGCGTCAAACCGCACATGAGAGACATGTAAGCCAGGACGCCGCGAGCGCATCTGCAGTCAGCGCCGACAGCCGAGGCGCACGCGGAAGCGCCGCTGCACCACGTCACCGCATTGGCTTGAATCGCGGTGACGCAGCGCCGCGCCTATGCCATGGCTTCGTCGGGATCCAACGCCACTGCCGCCTGCTGTGCGCGATCGAATCGCTCGCGGGCGGCGCGGATGCTGCCGTGGTTTTCGCCCGCCCAAGTGAGCAGTTGCGAGACTGGGCCGAGTAGCGCAATTCCCAGCTTGGAGAGCGCGTATTCCACGCTCGGCGGCTTGGTGGCGTAGACCTTGCGGGTGATCATGCCGTTGCGCTCAAGATTGCGCAGCGTCTGGGTCAGCATGCGCTTGGAGATGTCCGGCACGGCGCGCTGGATGGCACTGAAGCGGGATGGGCCGGGGATCAGCGTCAGCAGGATCAGCAGGGTCCACTTGTCGCCGATCTGGTCGAGCACATCGCGCACTGGGCACTTGGTGGCGTCGAAGGGTCCTTCCAGGGACGGCGGCGGCGGGAACAGGGCAATCGCATTCACGTGGGGTATCTCACGGTAACCAGGGGGAGCAAAACTGCCTCCTTGCGGAGGCCTGGGCGGCGCTGACACTATGCAGGCGATCAGTTAGGTCTAGATAGTAGACCAAATCTCTTATGCAAACCTACCGGAGCCCGTCATGACCTCTACATCCCCCCTGACTCTTGTCACCGGCGCTAGCGGGCAGTTGGGTGCGCTGGTGGTCGAAGCGCTGCTTGGCCATCTGCCTGCAAACCGCATCGTAGCAACGGCCCGGGATACCGCGTCACTTGCCGAGTTCGCAAAACGCGACATCGCGGTACGTCAGGCCGACTATGCGAACCCGCAAAGCCTGGACACGGCCTTCGCCGGCGTGGCCCGCGTGTTGCTGGTCTCGTCCAATGCGGTCGGCCAGCGCGTGCCGCAACACCGCAACGTGATCGAGGCAGCCAAGCGCGCCGGGGTGGAGCTGCTGGCGTATACGAGCATCCTGCATGCCGATACCAGCACGCTGTCGCTGGCCGCCGAGCATGTGGCCACCGAGGCGCTGCTGCGCGAGAGCGGCGTGCCGCACGCGTTGTTGCGCAATGGCTGGTACATCGAGAACTACACCGGCTCGATCGCTGCAGAAGTCGCCCACGGCGCAGTGATCGGCAGTGCGGGCGAAGGCAGGATCAGCGCCGCCACGCGCGCCGACTATGCCGCGGCCGCTGCAGCAGTGCTGGCGTCGGATGCACCACAGGCCGGGCAGGTGTACGAGCTGGCAGGCGATACCGCTTTCACGATGGCCGAGTACGCCGCCGAGGTGGCGCAGCAGTCGGGCAAGCCGGTGGCCTATCACGACCTGCCGGAAGCCGATTACGCGGCAGCGCTGGTGCAGATCGGCCTGCCGGCCGGCTTTGCGCAGGTGCTGGCGCAGTGCTCGGCCGCTTCGCGCGGCGGCGCCCTGTTCGATGATCGCCATACGCTGAGCCGGTTGATCGGCCGCCCCACCACGCCGTTGCGCGACGCGGTGGCGGCGGCACTCGCAGCGCGCTGAGTCACGGCCGGGACCATTGCGCTGCCGAGCCGTTCGGCACGCAGTGGTTCGCGCGTCGTTGAGCAGGTGCGCCATGACCGCCTGGGATCACGGCGAACCTCGTGGTGCTTCACCGATATGCGACCGGCAGCGATGGCCGGCTGGTCGGCGTGGCTGCGTGTGTCGGGATGCTCGCCAGTGCGTTGGGCCAACGGCATTGGTCGAGGCGGTGGGCAGTGGCGCTGCATTAACGACCGATCAGCAAACGTGCAACTCGGTTGGTCAACGCGTGCTGCGGTGATCGAGCCGGTGCGGCACCGGGTTGCTGCCAACGCCAGAGACATGCACAGCCTGTACACTGCGCGACGCACTCCCGGGCGCCGCAGATCGCAGCGTGACCGTGCCGACGCCGACGAAAATTGCGTGCCTGCAAAGCTCAATGGTGGCGCAGACGCGCCGCGCTGGCGAGTCCAGCAGGTAATGGCGCGCAACCATCGACGATGCGCAACACCGAAAGCATGGAAGGGCGTGCGCGGTCTCCGTGATGCCACGACCGCAGTTCCGGATGCAGTTCTGTTCGACCACCTTCATCCCATCGCGCGCAGCTGGGCTCGCCTCACGTTGGTCGCATAACTGCCATCGCCCCGACACGACGGTGACACAAGGGCGCGGCAGCGAGGTTCGGCAGTGTCACCAAACTGACATCAAATCTAAATATAACTACTGCCATTGCCGCTACGTCAGGACGACCGGCGCCTGGCAGGCGCTTCCACGCCGTGCAGCCGCCCTCTTGGCAGCACCGGATCGACGCAGCCGCCGACCCGTTTCCCTTGCACGAGCCGGACCAATGAAAAAACGCAATCTCGCCACTGTTCTGTGCGCCCTCAGCGCGACCGCCAGCGGCAGCACGCTGGCCGCCGAGCTGGAGTTGTACGTCGACCGCAAGACCAAGCAGATCTTCGCCGAGCCGGCGCCAGGTCGCGATAAGTTGGGCACCTTCGTGCAGGTGGACGAAAACGGCAAGCTGCCGGCATCGGCGATGCCGGCCGTGCCCGCACAACCGCTGCCGCCCGCGCCGGGCGCCGCCACGCCCGCCGACACTGCCATTGCCCAGGTCGCGCCTATGCCGGCGCCGGTTGCAACGCCAGCGCCGGCCAAGTCCGGCGACGCCGGCAAGAAGTGGTACGACAAACTCAGCCTGCGCGGCTACACCCAGATCCGTTACAACCAGGGCATCGGCGGCGATGCGCAGGACCTGCGCGCGCCGGGCGACCGCTTTATCGGCAACGACCAGAGCCTGGGCATCCGCCGTGCGCGCCTGGTGCTGAGTGGCGATCTCAACGAGCATGTGTCGCTGTATTTCCAGCCGGATTTTGCCAGCACGCCCACCGGTTCCACCACCTCCAACTTTGCGCAGCTGCGCGACGCCTACGCCGATATCTTCTTCGACAAGAAGCGCGAATACCGTGTGCGTGTGGGTCAGTCGAAAATGCCGTACGGCTGGGAAAATCTGCAGTCCAGCCAGAACCGGCTCTCGCTGGATCGCGCCGATGCATTGAACTCGGGCCTGCGCGACGAACGCGATATCGGTGCGGTGTTCTATTACAGCCCCACCGTGGCCAAGGGCCGCTTCCAGGACCTGGTCAAGTCGGGATTGAAGGGGTCGGGCGACTACGGCGTGATCGGTGCCGGTGTGTACAACGGCCAGGGCGCCAACCGCGCCGAGCGTAACGACAGCATGCACGCGGTGGTGCACGCCACCTACCCGTTCAAGTTCGCCAACGGCCAGTATCTGGAAGTGGGCGCCGACGCCTACGCTGGCCGCTTCGTGCCGACTGCGGCAGCAGTGAATATCGGCGGCCGCAGCTTTACCCCGGCCATCACCGAGCCCAATGGCTATACCGACCAGCGCGTGGCCGCGCACATCATCTATTACCCGCAGCCGTTCGGCCTGCAGGCGGAGTGGACAGTGGGCCGTGGCCCGGAACTGGATGTGGCCCAGCGCCGCATCCGCACCCGCTCGCTGAGCGGCGGCTATGTGCAGGCCATGTTCAAGCACGACTTCAACTACGGCACCTTGCTGCCTTACCTGAAATGGCAGACCTACCGCGGCGGCTCCAAGTTCGACACCAATGCCCCGCGCATGCGTCTGGACGAAGTGGAAGCCGGTGTCGAATGGCAGCCGATGGATGCGCTGGAACTGGTGTTCGCGTACTCGAAGATGAAGCGCACCGACGTCGGCACCGCACCGTATCCGGTCGTTGAAGGCGATTTGCTGCGCCTGCAGTTGCAGGTCAATTACTGAGCAGGGTCGGCAGCGCCGGTCATGGCTGCGGCGGCGGTCATGACCGGTGCATTCGTGTGCGGCTGCGTGCGTTCGCGCCGGGATCTGCATGCACGCAGGTGCCTGCGCGATGCTGCCAGCCCCGCGCGTGGTGACGCGCTCACTGGAACGCATATGCGTATCAAGGCCACGGTGGAGCGGCTTCCCGGCGGGATGATGCTGGTCCCCTTGTTGCTCGGGGCGCTTTGCCACACGCTCTGGCCGCAGGCCGGCAGCACCTTGGGGTCTTTCCGCAACGGCCTGATCAGCGGCACGGTTCCGATCCTGGCAGTGTGGTTTTTCTGCATGGGAGCAACCATCCAGCTGCGCGCCTCCGGACGGGTGCTGCGCCGTTCGGGCAGCTTGGTACTGACCAAGATCGCGGTGGCCTGGCTCGTCGCAGTCCTGTGCGCACCGCTGCTTCCCATCGGCGGTGTGTCGAGCGGGCCGCTGGCCGGGCTGTCGGTCCTGGCGCTGGTGGCTGCGATGGACATGACCAACGGCGGGCTGTACGCCGCGTTGATGCAGCAATACAGCAGCAGCGAAGACGCAGGGGCAGTGGTGCTGATGTCGCTGGAATCGGGCCCGCTGATCTCCATGCTGATCCTGGGTGCCAGCGGCCTGGCCAGCTTCGAACCACAGCTGTTCGTCGGGGCGGTGCTGCCGCTGTTGCTGGGCTTTGCACTGGGCAACCTCGACGCGGAATTGCGGCAGTTCTTCGCGCAGGCGACCAAGACGCTAGTGCCTTTCTTCGGGTTCGCGCTCGGCAACACGCTGGATCTGTCGATCATCGCCCACACCGGCACAAGTGGCGTGCTGCTGGGCGTGGCGGTCGTCGTGATCACCGGGCTGCCCTTGCTGCTGGCCGACCGCTGGATCGGCGGCGGCAACGGCACCGCCGGGGTGGCCGCCTCCAGCACGGCCGGTGCCGCCGTGGCCACTCCGGCCCTGATCGCCGGCATGGCGCCGCAATTCGCACCCGCAGCGCCGGCCGCGACGGCGCTGGTGGCCAGCGCGGTCATCGTCACCTCGTTGCTGGTGCCGCTGCTGACGACCTTGTATGCACGCCGTGGCGGTGCACGCAGCGGCTGAGAGCCGGGCTGGCGCCATGCAGCCTGCGATGGGATGCCCGGGCCGTTAGCGTTGCGGCATGCATGGCGCCGGAACGAGTCGACGCCGGTGCGCAGCCGCCGACGCTCATGTGGCCGATGTGCACGGCCGGCATCTGTCGCGTTCACGCATACGCCAGGCCGCCCGACGGCACGTGGCGCACTGCGGTGGCAGTTGGGCTAAGCCGACAGTTCTCCACGCACGATCTGCGCGCCCGCACTGAGCGCACTGAGTTTGCCGCGCGCCACGTGCCGGGCGAGCGGCGCCATGCCGCAGTTGGTGGAGGGATAGAGCTTGTCGGCATCGACGAAGCGCAGCGCTTTGCGCAGTGTCTCGGCCACTTCCTGCGGCGTTTCGATCGTCGTGCTTGCCACGTCGATGGCGCCGACCATTACCTTCTTTCCGCGAACGAGTTCGATCAGATCGATCGGCACGTGCGAGTTGTGGCATTCCAGCGAAATGATGTCCAGCGAGGATGTCTGCAGCTTGGGGAACGACTCTTCGTACTGGCGCCACTCCGAACCCAGCGTCTGCTTCCAGTCGGTATTGGCCTTGATGCCGTAGCCATAGCAGATGTGAACGGCGGTCTCGCACTTCAGACCTTCCACCGCGCGCTCCAGGGTGGCGACACCCCAGTCGTTGACCTCGTCGAAGAAGACATTGAAGGCCGGTTCGTCGAACTGGATGATGTCCACGCCGGCGGCTTCCAGTTCCCTGGCTTCCTGATTGAGGATCTTGGCAAACTCCCATGCCAGTTTTTCGCGGCTTTTGTAGTGCGCATCGAAGAGCGTGTCGATCATCGTCATCGGGCCGGGCAGCGCCCACTTGATCGGCTGGCGGGTCTGCTGGCGCAGGAACTTGGCATCGTCCACGAACACCGATCTCGGACGGCTGACCGCGCCGACGACGGTCGGCACGCTGGCGTCGTAGCGGTCGCGAATCCTGACCGTCTCGCGTTTTTCGAAATCGACACCGCTGAGATGTTCGATAAAAGTGGTGACGAAATGCTGACGTGTCTGTTCGCCGTCGCTGACGATATCGATGCCGGCGTGCTGCTGTTCCTGCAGCGACAAACGCAGCGCGTCCTGCTTGCCTTCGATCAGTTCGGCGTCCTGCAATTTCCAGGGCGACCAGAGCGTTTCGGGCTGGGCGAGCCAGGACGGCTTGGGCAGGCTACCGGCGGTTGAGGTGGGAAGCAGCTTTGTCATGATGAGGGATGTCGTGCGTTCTGGTTGATTAGGAAGCGTGGCTGGACGCCCACTGCGCAAGCAGGTTGCCGTAGGGCCGGATGAAATGCTCTTCGGTGAATTTGCCCTGCGTCACGGCGAGCTGGCTGCGCTCTTGGCGGTCGTAGACGATCTGGGTGGACGAATAATCCTGATGTTTCAGGCTCGGCTGATAGGTCGGCCCTGCTGCAGCGTTGGCGTTGTAGATCTCTGGCCGGTAAATCTTCTGGAACGTTTCCATCGTGGCGATGGTGCCGATCAGCTCCAGGTTGGTGTAGTCGCCGAGCAGGTCGCCGAAGAAGTAGAACGCCAAGGGCGCAACGCTGCTGGGCGGCATGAAATAGCGCACCTGCAGGCCCATCTTTTCGAAGTACTGGTCGGTCAACGAAAACGCGTCCTGCCGGTATTCGATCCCCAGGATGGGGTGCCGGTTTCCGGTGCGGTGATAGGTTCTGCTGGTGGAGACGCTGATGCAGATGACCGGCGGCTTGCGGAAGTGCGCGCAGTACGCGGGCGAGTGCACGAAGTGCTTGAACAGCTTGCCGTGCAGGTCGCCAAAATCGTCCGGGATGTTGAAGCCGGACGCATCTTGGTTGTGCGCTGGCAGCAGCACGCTGAAATCGTAGTCGCGCACGTAGGAAGAGAAATTATTGCCGGCAATGCCGTCGATGCGCGCACCGGTATGCCGATCGACGATGGTGGGTTTTAATATCTCGATCAACGGAAACGCATCGTCCAGCGCGCGTTCGCCGATGTGCATTTCGACGGAGATGATGTCCAGCTCCACCGCGTAACGGTCACGGTTGGGGTTATCCCAGTGCGCCAGATCGTTGCAGCGGTTGTTGATCATCGCCAGCGTGTTACGCAAATTTTCCTGACGTCGCTGACCTCTGGCCAGGTTGGCGAAGTTGGTCGTGTTGCGCGTCGTGGCCGAGGGGTGGTAGTCCTCATCGAAGCGCAGGCTCTTGATGGTGAAATTCAATACGTGAGTCATTGCGAACCGATGCCTTGTTTCTAAGATGGGACGCGCGCATGCGCTGCGTCATGGGTAATGCCGGCGGCATGCAGGCCGGGAAGTGGATCAGTACGCGCTTGCCGACCGATCCGGTTCCCTGGCTACCGCGAACTGGGCCCTCAGGCCGCAGCCACGCCCTGCGCGGCGCTGGACCGCGCATGCCGCGTCAGCTCGATCAGCGGCAGTGCCCGCTGCACCGCCAGCCTGGCCCGGTCGGCCAGCGCGTCGTTGTGCACGCGGTAGTCCAGAAAGTCGCGGTCGGTTGCGTAGACGCCCAGCGGCAAGGTGCGTGCCTGGAAGAAGCTGAAAAGCGGGCGTAGCTGGTGGTCGATCACCAACGCATGGCGGTCGCTGCCCCCAGTTGCGGCGAGCAGCACGGGGGTATCGATCAAGGCGTCCTGATCGATGAAATCGAAGAAATGCTTGAACAGTCCGGTGAACGAGCCGCGGTAGACCGGCGTTGCCACCACTAACACGTCGGCCTGCTCTACCAGGCAGAGCGCCTGCTCCACCGTGCCAGGGACTTGGGTACGCCAGAGCGCGCCAGCGAAGTGCGGTGCCAACGCCCCAATTTCGACCAGATGGCGCTCGCACGGTACCTGATCGGCGATCAACTCCAGCAGGTGTTCTGCCAGGGCAACAGCCTTGGAGGGGCGTTGCATCCCGCCGGAAACCGCGACGACGCGGAGTGGGTGTTTGACAGTCATGCTAGGCAACCTTACGCAGTGGGGACGTCGTGCAGTGCGCCAGGAAGATTGCGGCCCGACCTATCGGCCGCGCCGTGCGTCCGAACCCGCTCACACAGCAGCGACTGAACAACGAGTCCCGATGCTAGGGCTCGCATTCAATGAAGTAAAATGGTGTTATTTCAACAATCCATGAATTCGGATCATTTGAATGCTTGAGCGCATCCATCTCACCATCGTCCAGCAGGTCGAGCAGCAAGGCTCGCTGACTGCCGCCGCAGGCGTGTTGAATCTGACCCAGTCGGCGCTGAGCCACAGCATGAAGAAGCTGGAACAGCAGCTGGGCACCGACATCTGGTTGCGCGAGGGGCGCAGCCTGCGCCTGACCCAGGCCGGCCAGTACCTGCTGGCGGTGGCAAACCGGGTGCTACCGCAACTGGACCTGGCTGAAGAGCGGCTGGGGCAGTTTGCCCAAGGCGAGCGCGGTGCGCTACGCATCGGCATGGAATGCCATCCCTGCTACCAGTGGCTGCTCAAGTTGGTGGCGCCGTATCTGGCCACGTGGCCGGATGTGGATGTGGATGTGAAACAGAAGTTCCAGTTCGGCGGCATCGGCGCGTTGTTCGGCTACGAGATCGATCTGCTGGTCACGCCCGACCCGCTGTTCAAGCCAGGACTCAGGTTCGAGCCGGTGTTCGACTATGAGCAGGTGCTGGTCGTGGCCAAGCGCCATGCGTTGGCGTCGGCGGCCTACGTCAAGCCACAGCAGCTCACACGCGAGGTGCTGATCAGCTACCCGGTGGATCTTGAGCGCCTGGATATCTACAGCCAATTCCTGTTGCCGGCCGGCGTCACGCCGCGGCGCCACAAGGCCATCGAAACCACCGACATCATGATGCAGATGGTGGCCAGCGGCCGCGGCGTGGCCGCCATGCCGCGCTGGCTGGTCGAGGAATATGCGGCCAGAATGGACGTGGTGCCGGTGCGGCTGGGTGCGCGCGGCATCCCCAAGCAGATCTATCTGGGCGCGCGCGAGGCGGACATCGCAATCGATTACCTGCGCGCCTTCATCGAACTGGCGCGTGCGCCGGCCAATGCCACTGCCTATCCGCAAGGACCCCACTGATGGACGCCACTGCCCAACGCATGCCACTTCCACTGCCTGACGGCCACGCCAAGGTCTTGCTGCATTCGTGCTGCGCGCCGTGCTCTGGCGAGGTCATGGAGGCGATGCTGGCCTCCGGCATCGACTACACCATCTTTTTCTACAATCCCAACATTCATCCGCGCAAGGAATACGAGTTGCGCAAGGACGAAAACGTGCGTTTTGCCGAACAGTTCGGCGTGCCCTTCATCGACGCCGACTACGATCGGGACAACTGGTTCGAGCGGGCACGCGGGATGGAAAACGAACCTGAGCGCGGCGTGCGTTGCACCATGTGCTTCGACATGCGCTTCGAACGCACCGCGCTGTATGCCCACGAGCACGGTTTTCCGGTGATCACCAGTTCGCTGGGTATCTCGCGCTGGAAGAACATGCAGCAAATCAACGACTGCGGCATGCGCGCTGCGGCCAAGTATCCCGGCTTGATGTATTGGAGTACAACTGGCGCAAGGGTGGTGGCGCCTCGCGCATGATTCAGATCAGCAAGCGCGAGAACTTCTATCAACAGGAATACTGCGGTTGCGTCTATTCCCTGCGCGATACCAATCGGCATCGTGTGGACAGCGGTCGCAAGCGCATTCAACTCGGCGTGAAGTTCTATGGCGATGACGAGTAGCAAGACTGAGCCTTCGCCAGTTCAGCGGCGACCACACGTGAATTTGGGGCTCCTCCCGCTCGATCAGCGCGTCGTGGCGATGTCACCCGATCATCATGACAAGACCGCAAGACCCGTGATTCCTGCAGACATGCCGAGCGGTGCCAGCACCATTACCGACACCTATTCGCTGGAGGTCAGCGTCAAGGACATCGGCGCGCTGACCAATGCGGCGCCGCGCATCCTGCCTGGCTCGGACATGTTCATTCCCTACTTGCCAGGCCAAACCGAGGCTGCGCGGCTGGCCGCAGCACAGAGGGTGCGTCGCCTTGGTTTCGAACCCGTGCCACATCTTTCCGCGCGTCGCATCGGCTCGCTCGAGGAACTGCAGGCAGTTGTCGCGCGCCTGGTCGGTGAGGCCGACGTCACCCGCTGCCTGGTGATCGCAGGTGATCCATCCACTCCGAAGGGACCGTTTGCCGACAGCGTGTCGCTGATCGAGACGGGTGTGTTCGAACGCTCAGGCATCCGCACCATCGGCGTGGCGGGTCATCCGGAGGGACATCCGATCATGCGCACGACAGAACAATGGGACGTGCTGGAACGCAAATGTCGCAGCATTCAGGAGCGCGGCATGGCGCCCCTGATCGTGACGCAGTTCGGGTTCGATGCCGACATCGTCATGACATGGCTGGAAGCGCTGCGCGCGCGCGGCATGACGCATCCGGTGCGGGTGGGCGTGCCCGGTCCTGCCAGTGTCGCCGTACTCGCACGCTATGCGGCAAGCTGCGGGGTCGGCGCCTGCGCGTCGGTGCTCTCAAACTATGGCATCTCCATTGGCAAGCTATTCGGCAACGCAGGGCCGGATCGCTTTGTCGATCGCCTCGTCAGCCGCCTGACGGAAGCGCATGGAGATGTCCGCTTGCACCTCTTCCCGTTCGGCGGCATCGCCCAGTCTGTGGAGTGGGTTGCGCACTATCGCTCGTGCGAGGCGTCGCAGGATCGGGTTAGCTCCGTGGCCGCGGATTAGGCGTCAAGACAAACGTGTCTGTGTGCCAGTCAACGTGGGCTTGAGGCGGTCACACCGCTACTGATCGGGCGATGGGTCCGTGGCGATGCTGGCCGGGACGAGAGCGGCTGAATGCGCTGCGTCCCATGCTGGTCAAGGCAATCTGGCCGCTACAGCGGCAGTGCACGAGATTGAAGGGGAATTCGGTCTTCATCGCTGCATGCTTTTCCCTGCGACAACGCCGCGTCCGCGACCCTGATCGCACTCGGTGTCGTTTACTTTCTAGCGACATGCACGCAGCGCCGTGAGTGTTGCAGTGCACAGCAGACCTGTCACAAGAGCGCGGTATAACCATCCACGAATCGCGGCGAGGGGGGCGCTGCATCCGATGTCGTTGCCGTGCGCGATGGCATCGCTTCTGCAATGCTCACGGAGAGATCTTGCCATGCCGAAGCCGTCGCTGTTGTCGCTGTTGTGCTCCCTCTCACTGCTCTCTGCACCGCTTGCGGCAGCCGAGTTGCAGCCCAAGCAATTGGCTGGCCCACCGGAGGAGTTCGCGCAGATGCGTGCGCCAGATCCGGCCGAGTCGGCGATTTTGTCCAAGAGTGCGTTGCTGCCGGTGGAACTGGCACCGGCCGGTCAATCCGCGCGCTGGCAAGGCAGCTTGCCGGTGGAAAACGGGCACCTGCGCTTCATGGTGCTGTCCGGCGATCAGGCCTGGGATGCAGCAGTGGCTGCGCCTCAGCTTGCCGGCGCACGCGCCACGGCGGTGGCGACACCGCTGCACGCGCAGCGCACGCTGCTGGGCACCGCCGAGCACGGCACCAGCGGCATGCGCTACGCCGTGGAGTCGGCGCGCAACGGCGCATGGTCGTTGACGCTGCAGTCGTCCTCGCCGGTGGCGCAGCGCGGCTACGTGCTGATGGAAGGCGATCCGCGCACGCAGCTTGCTTCGTACCTGCGCACGCGTCAGCAGCAGGTTGGCCAATCGCTCACGCTCAACGCGCTGCTGAGCGGCAACGATGCACGCGGCGCCACGCTGCTGACCGCACAAGCCGGAACGATCGACCAGGCAAGCCTGCGCGTGATCGACCCGCAAGGCGGTGTGCGCAGCCTGCCGATGGCCGATGACGGCAAGCACGGCGATGGCGCCGCTGGCGATGGCGTGTACGGCGGCACGTTCCAACCGACCAGCGAGGGCACCTGGATTGCGCAGGTCATCGTGCATGGGCATGACCAGGCTGGCCAGCCGTTCGTGCGGACCAGCGAGCACGTGGTGCCGGTGGTGGATACGTCGCTGCGCCTGCTCGGCAATGCCCTGGGCGCACGCGCTGCCGAGGGCACGCGACTGACGATTGCGCTACCGGTCGCTGCACGTGGCAACGCACCGTCGCATTACAGGGTGTTCGGCCAGGTCTGGGGCACCGATGCCAAGGGCAAGGACGTACCGGTGGCCTGGATCGGCGGCATGCTGACGCCGCAGCAAGGCCAGCTGCCCCTGAGCCTGGACGAACGCTGGATTGCGCGTGCCGGTGCGCGGGCACCGTTCACGCTGCGCAGCCTGCGCATCGAAGACCCGGACCATTACATTCCGCTGGTGCAGGCCGGCGCGCTGCCGTTGCAAGTGCCTGCGCTACGCCGCGCCAGTGTCGCCCGCGCCAGCACGGCGATCGACGAGAGCATGCGCATGGGCCCCCGCCCCACTGCACTGGCTTCCGCGATGGCGACGGCACAGCCTCAGGCCGCCGGCTCGCAATTGGTGCTGGTGCACGGCTATTGCTCCAACGGTGTGTGGCCGCAGGCGCAATTCACCAATGCCTCGACCTTCCTGGATGCCAAGCAGAACCGCAGCAACGACCAGTTTGCGCAGCGACTTGCCCAGTTCGCCAGCCAATGGTCGTCGTTCTCTACGGTGGCGCACAGCCAGGGCGGCATGGCTGCGCTGCACCTGTATACCTACTATTGGAGCGGGCTGGATAACGCCACCGGTGGGCGGGTGATGCAGTCGGTGGGCACGCCGTATCAAGGTACCAATCTGTCTGGGGTGCTGGCCGCGGTGGGTTCCTGGTTCGGCGTGGGCTGCGGCACCAATAGCGACATGACCTACGACGGCGCCAAGGCCTGGCTGGCCGGCATTCCGGCCGATGCACGCGCCAAGGTCAACTACTACACCACCTCGTTCGCCAAGACCAACTGGTACACCAACGATTACTGCAACGCTGCCTCGGATCTGGTGTTGAACGACCCGGAAGACGGCACGGTGGAGCAGGTCAATGCGCAGCTGCCGGGTGGCGTGAATCGCGGCCACACCACCGGCCAATGCCACACCACCGGCATGCGCGACCCGGCGCAGTATCTGGATGCCAACCGCAATGCAGTGATGAATGCGAATGCGGCGAGGTAAGGCGGGTTGACCTGCGGTGCGATGGCCGGGGCGTGCGCCGGCCATCGCGTTGCAACCGGCGCTAGCGCTGCAGGGCTGGCGCCGGGCCTTGGGTTGATGCCACGGCCGATTGTGCATCGGCGCCACCACCCAGCACCTTGTACAAGGTCACCCGATTGTTCGCCTCGGTCAGCCGCAAGCTGATCAGTGTCTGTTGTGCGCTGTAGAGCGTGCGCTGCGCATCCAGCGCCACCAGGTAACTGTCCACGCCATTGCGATAGCGCGCATCCGATAGGCTGAAGCTGCGTTGTGCGGCGTCCACCATTGCCTGTTGCGCATGCATCCGTTCTTCAAGCTGCGTGCGTTCGGCGAGTGCATCGGCCACTTCACTGAAGGCGGTCTGGATCGCCAATTCGTACTGCGCAATGGTGATGTCCTTTTGCAACGTGGCCACATCCAGTTCGGCCTTCAACGCGCCGGCACGGAAGATCGGCACGCTCACGCTGGGCGAGAACGACCACGTATGGTCGCCATCGAACAGGCTGGATAACGCATCGCTGCCGCGCCCGGCATTGGCGGTCAACGAGATGGTGGGGAAGAAGGCCGCACGTGCCGCGCCGATATCTGCATTGGCGGCCTTGAGCGTGTGTTCGGCCGACAGCACGTCCGGGCGCTGCAACAACACCCGCGATTCCAGCTGTGCAGGCAACGGCGCAAGCGCCACGCCTGTCTCGATCGCATCGCTGGCAGGCAACAACGCAACCGGCACCGACGTGCCCACCACCAGATTCAAGGCGTTGCGCGACTGCGCCAGCTGGGTGGCATAGTTGGCCACGTCAGCGCGCGCGCTTTCCACGCTGGTCTGGATCTGCGCCAGATCCAGACCGGAGACGATGCCGTTGTCGTGCTGCAGCTCGGTCAGACGCAGCGTCTTGCGTTGGCTGTCCAGGGTCTGCTGCGCGAGCGCCAGGCGCTGTTGATCGGCAGCCACGGTCAACCAGTCGTTGGCCACTTCAGCCACCAGGCTCAGACGCGTGCTGCGCTGGGTTTGCTCACTGGCGAGATAGCTTTCCAGGGCCTCGTTCTTGAGGCTGCGGATGCGACCGAACAGATCCAGCTCCCAGCTGCTGATGCCCACCTCGCCGCTGGCGCTGCGGATGACCTGCGCCGCGCCGGTGAAACTGGTCGCTGCCGCGGCGCGCTGCGCGGTGTGCGAGACGGTGGCATCGACGGAGGGAAACAGGTTCGCACGTTGAATGCGGTACTGCGCGCGTGCCTGCTCGATATTGAGTAATGCTACGCGCAGGTCGCGGTTGTTGTCCAGCGCCAGCGCGACCACCTGCTGCAGACGCGCATCGGTCACCACCTGCCGCCAATCCAGAGCGGCTGCATTCGGCGTGCCGGTATCCGCGTTGCCGGTGCTGCCGGTGCTGCCGATCACGCTGGGCACCGGCGCATCCGGGCGTGCGTAACGCGGCGCCATGCTGACGCAGCCACTCAAGGCGATGGCGCAGGCCGCTGCCACACTTGCAACGCCGCAGCGCATCACGGGGCCACCTCGGACGTCTCAGCGGCTGTCGCGTGATCAGACGCCCTACCAGGAAACACGCTGCGCACCATCACGTAGAACAACGGCACGAAGAAGATGCCCAGCAGCGTAGAGACCAGCGTGCCGCCGAGCACACCGGTACCCAGCGAATGGCGTCCACCGGAGCCGGCGCCGCTGCTGACCACCATCGGCAGCACGCCGAGCAGGAACGCCAGCGAGGTCATCACGATCGGGCGCAAGCGCATGCGCGCGGCATGCAAGGTCGCTTCGATCAGCGGCTGGCCCTTCTCTTCCAGTTCCTTGGCGAACTCCACGATCAGGATGCCGTTCTTGGCCGACAGGCCCATCGTCGCCAGCAGGCCGACCTGGAAATAGATGTCGTTGGAGAGCCCGCGCAGCCATGTTGCCAGCAGCGCGCCGACGATGCCCACCGGCACCGCCAGCATCACCGAGATCGGGATCGACCAACTCTCGTAAAGGGCGGCCAGGCACAGGAACACGAACACCAGCGACACCGCGTACAGCATCCAGGTCTGTGCGCCGGCGGCCTGCTCCTGGTAGGACATGCCCGACCAGGCGTAGCTGACGTCCTTGCCGACCTTGCCTACCAGCGCGGCGATGCCGTTCATCGCCTCGCCGGAACTGATGCCAGTGGCGGCGCTGCCGGTGATCTCCATCGACTCCACGCCGTTGAAGCGGCTCAGCACTTGCGGCGCATACGCCCATGCGCTGCTGGAGAAGGCCGAGAACGGCACCATCTCCGAACTGCTGTTGCGCACGTACCAGCGGCCGATGTCGGTGGGCAGCATGCGCGCGCGCGCCTCGCCCTGCACGTAGACGCGCTTGACCCGGTTGTTGTTGAGGAAGTCGTTGACGTAGCTGCCGCCCATCACCGTGGCCAGCGTGGTGTTGATGTCAGACGCATCCAGGCCGAGCGCGCCGGCCTTGGCGTCGTGGATCTGCACGCGGTAGGTCGGCGCGTCTTCCAGGCCGTTGAAGCGCACCGCGGTCATGTCCTTGTCGGCGCTGGCCAGCTGCAGCAGCTGCTGGCGCGCGGCGACCAGCGCGTCGTGGCCCTTGCCGGCCACGTCCTGCAGCTCCAGGGTGAAGCCGGAACTGCTGCCCAGGCCATTGATCGCCGGCGGCGACAGCGCGAACACCTGCGCATCGAGCAGCGTGCCCATCATCGCGCCGGTGATGCGGTTGGCGATCTCCTGCGCGGGCGCATCGCGCTGCGCCCAATCCTTGAGCTTGATGAAACCCATGCCCGAGTTCTGGCTGCTGCCGGCGAAGCTGAAGCCGGAGATGGTCATCATCCCCGCCACTTCCGGCTGCTTGAGGATGAACTCAGAAGCCTGGTCGATCGACTGCTGCGTGCGCTGCTGGGTGGCGCCGGCCGGCGTGGTGAACATCACCATCAACATGCCCTGGTCTTCGTCGGGGAGGAACGAACTGGGCAGGCGCCAGAACAACAGCGCCATCACCACGAGCAGCGCCAGATAGACCAGCCCGCCGAGTTTGCGATGGCCGATCAGCTTGCCCACACCGCGACCATAGCCATCGGCGCCGCGGTCGAAGCGCACGTTGAACCAACCGAAGAAGCGCCCGAGCAGGCCCTTGCGCGATACGTGGCCGCCCTGCTCGATCGGCGTGAGTAGGCTGGCGCACAGCGCCGGGCTCAGGGTCAGCGCCACCAGCAGCGACAGCAGCATCGCCGCGGCGATGGTCACCGAGAACTGACGGTAGATCTCGCCCGTGGCGCCGCCGAAGAAGGCCATCGGCAGGAACACCGCGGTCAGTACCAGGGCGATGCCGATCAGCGCGCCGGAGATCTGTCCCATCGAGGTGTAGGTCGCCTGCCGCGGCGACATGCCTTGCTCGCTCATCAGACGCTCGACGTTCTCCACCACCACGATGGCATCATCGACCAGCAGGCCGATCGCCAGCACCATCGCGAACATGGTCAGCGTGTTGATCGAATAGCCGAGCAAGGCCAGCACGCCGAAGGTGCCCAGCAGCACCACCGGCACCGCGATCACCGGCACCAGCGTGGCGCGCCAGTTCTGCAGGAACAGGTACATCACCAGCACCACCAGCACGATCGCCTCGAGCAGGGTCTTGACCACTTCCTCGATGGAAATACGCACGAACGGCGTGGTGTCGTAGGCGACTTCGTACGTGAGCCCGGTGGGGAAGTACGGCTTGAGCTGTTCGAGCTTGGCTTCCACCGCCTTGGCCGCATCCAGCGCGTTGGCGCCGGTCGCCAGCTCCAGGCCCATGCCCGAGGCCGACTTGCCGTTGTACTTGGAACTGGATGCATACGACTTGGAACCCAGCTCCACCCGCGCCACGTCGCGCAGATACACGGTGGCGCCGCCGGGCTGCGACTTCAGCACGATCGCCTCGAATTGCGCCGGGGTCTTGAGCTTGCTGCGCGAGGTGACCGTGGCGTTGAGCTGCTGGCCCTGCACCGCCGGCAACGCGCCCAGCGCGCCCGAGGAGACGTCGGCGTTCTGCGCCGAAATCGCGTTGCTCACGTCCGCGGGCATCAGCGCGTAGGTGTGCAGCTTCTCCGGATCCAGCCACACCCGCATCGCATATTCGGAGCCGAACACGTTGACCCCGCCAACGCCGTTGAGCCGGCTGATCGGGTCCTGCAGCGTGGACACCATGTAGTCGCCGATATCGGTGCTGTCCATGCTGCCGTCTTCTGAGGTGAAGGCCAGCACCATGAACATGCTGCTGCCGGTGGACTTGGTGACGGTCACGCCATTGCTCTGCACCGCCTCCGGCAGCATCGCCTCGCCTTGCGAGACCTTGTTCTGCACCTGCACCTGGGCGGTGTCCGGGTCGGTGCCGGAATCGAAGGTCAGGGTGATCGAGGCGGTACCGGCGGAGCTGCTGCTGGAGGACATGTACAGCAGGTGGTCCAGGCCGGTCATCTGCTGCTCGAGGATTTGCGTCACCGAGTTCTGCACGGTCTCCGCCGAGGCGCCGGTATAGGTGGCGCTGACGTTGATGGACGGCGGGGCGATGTCCGGATACTGCTCCAGCGGCAGCGACAGGATCGAGAGCGCGCCGGCCAGGGTGATCACGATCGCGATGACCCAGGCGAAGATGGGACGGTCGATGAAGAAACGGGCCATGGCGGTTCCTCAGTCGGCCTTCGGCGCCGCCG
Organism: Xanthomonas cissicola; assembly: GCF_008801575.1. Lineage (GTDB taxonomy): Bacteria > Pseudomonadota > Gammaproteobacteria > Xanthomonadales > Xanthomonadaceae > Xanthomonas > Xanthomonas cissicola. The sequence goes on from NZ_VZPL01000048.1 coordinate 18,390, forward strand.
CAGCGGCGCCCTGCGTGGATGGCGACGCGTTGGCGGCCGTGCCGGCCGCAGCGTTCTGGCTCACGTCCACGGCCTTGACCTCGGCACCGACCGACGCCTTCTGCAAGCCCTGCACGATGACCTTGTCGCCAGCCTTCAATCCCTGGCGCACCACCCACTTGTCGCCGATCGCATCGCCGGTGGTCAGCACCCGCTGCGCGACCTTGTTGTCGCTGCCGACCACCAGCGCCACCGCCTGGCCCTTGCTGTTGCGGCTGATCGCCTGCTGCGGCACCAGGATGGTCTGCTCGTCCACGGCCATCGACAGTTTCGCGGTGACATACATGCCCGGCAGCAACAGGCGCTCGGGATTGGGCACCACCGCGCGCAGCTTGACGGTGCCGGTGGCGGTATCGACCGCGGCATCCACCACCTCCAACGTGCCGCTGTGTGCATAGGTGCTGCCGTCCTCCAGTTGCAGCGTCACCTCGGCCTTGCCGTCCACCGCCTTGAGCTGGCCGGCGTCGAGCTGGCGGCGCAACTGCAGCAGCTGTGCGCTGGACTGGGTCACGTCCACATAGATCGGGTCGAGTTGATTGATGGTGGCCAGCACCTCGCTCTGGCCGGCACTGACCAGCGCGCCCGACGTGTAGCTGGAGGTGCCGATGCGGCCGGACACCGGCGCGGTGATGCGGGTGTAGTCGAGATTGATGCGCGCGGTCTGCAACGACGCCTTGGCCGCGACCACCGCCGCCTCGTTCGAGCGCAGCGTGGCCAACGCATCGTCGCCGTCCTGCTTGCTGACCGCATCCAGCCCGACCAGGGTCTGGTAGCGCTGCGCCTTGGGTCTGGCCGACAACACCGCCGCCTCGGCTTGCGCCAGATCGCCCTTGGCGGTGTCGTACGCGGCCTGGTAGCTGGCCGGATCGATTTCATACAGCACCTGCCCGGCCTGGACGTCCTGGCCCTCGGTGAACAGCCGCTTGCGCACAATGCCGCCGACCTGCGGGCGCACGTCCGAGGTGACATAGGCCACGGTGCGGCCGGACAAGGTCTGGTCCACGGCCAGCCGCTGCACCTTCAGCGTCTGCACACCGACCTGCGTCTGCGGCATCTGCGGCGGCTGCCTGGAGGAACACGCGGCCATGAGCGTGGTCACGGCGGCGGGCAACAGCCAGCGCAGGGACGCAGTGCGAAAACGATGGGCGGCGACGGGCAGCATGCGGCGAACTCACGGTTTATCCGAATGTGGCCACGCTACGGCGCGAATGTGCAGCAAATTTGGAGATTGCCGGCGGCGGCATGAACGCGCTTGATTTCCACTGCCGCGACCCGGCTAATACGCAGCAGCTGCGGTTACCGCGCTTCGCATCACCTCTTCGATGAAATTGGGTATCACCGCCAAGTTGTTTCTCGCCATCCTCGCTGCGTGCGTGGCGGTGCTGCTGATCAACGGCATCGCCGTGCAGGCCTTCGTCAAACGCCAGTTCCTGGACTATCTCAACGAACAGGGCGTGGAGCGCATGCAAGAGACCTTGCCGCGGGTCAGGGCCGAATACGCGCGGCACGGCAACTGGGAGTTCGTGCGCGACAACCCCGATGCCTGGTTCGTGCTGATGCGCCCGGAACGTGGACCCGGCCCGCCACGCGAGGCGCCGCCGATTTCCGACCAGACCGGTGCGGTGTTTCGCTTCGCGCTGCTCGACCAGGACTACACGCCGGTGATCGGCAATCCGGAGGTCGGCCGCCACGACATCCTGCGCCCGGTGGTGGTTGGCGGCCGCAACGTCGGCTGGATGGCGATGCTGCCGTTCCAGAGGGCGCTGGCGGCGGCGGACGCGCGCTTCTACGCCGCGCAGCAACGCGCGTGGTGGGCGATCGGCGGCGCCTGCCTGCTGGTCGCCGCGCTGCTCGGCTGGCTGTTGTCGCGCACCTTGCTGCGGCGCCTGCGTGGCCTGACCCAGGCCACCCACCTGCTCGCTGCGGGCGACTACGCCACCCGCATCGACGCCGCGGCGCGCGACGAACTGGGCCAGCTGGCGCGCGATTTCAACCTGCTGGCGCAAGCGCTGGAGCACAACGAACGCGCGCGACGCGACTTCATGGCCGACATCTCGCACGAGTTGCGCACGCCGCTGGCGGTCCTGCGCGCCGAACTGGAAGCGCTGCAGGACGGCATCCGGCCGATGACACCCAACTCGCTGGGGTCGCTGCACCAGCAGGTCGGCCAGCTGGGCAAGCTGATCGAGGACCTGTACGACGTGTCGCTGACCGATGTCGGTGCGCTGGCGTATCGGCGCGCTCCCGTCGATTTGGCGGTCATCCTGGCGACCGTGCTGGACGGCTTGCGCGCGCGCTTTGCCGCCGCGCAGCTGCAGGTGCAGGCGCAGATCGGTGCCGGCCCGCTGCAGGTGGACGGCGACGAACGCCGTCTGCAGCAACTGCTGGGCAACCTGCTGGAAAACACGCTGCGCTACACCGACGCCGGTGGCACGGTGCAGGTGCGCTGCGTGCGCCGCGGCGCGGTGCTGGAGATGGTGGTCGAAGACAGCGCGCCAGGCGTGGATGCGGACAAGCGCGCGCGGCTGTTCGAACGCTTCTACCGCACCGAGGCCTCGCGCAATCGTGCCAGCGGCGGCAGCGGCCTGGGCCTGGCGATCTGCCGCAACATCGCCGAGGCACATGGCGGCTCGATCCACGCCGAGGCTTCGGCACTGGGCGGGCTGCGCATGGTGCTGCGCCTGCCGGCGCTGGTCGCATGAGCAGCGCGTCCCCGATCGGGCATGTGCTGATCGTCGAGGACGAACCGCGCCTGGCCGCGGTGTTGGGCGAGTACCTGCACGCGGCCGGCTATTCGCACGACTGGATCGCCGATGGCGCGCAAGCGCTGGGCGCATTCCGCGCGCAGCAGCCCGACCTGGTGCTACTGGACCTGATGCTGCCCAACCGCGGCGGCCTGGACATCTGCCGCGACCTGCGCAATGAAAGCGCAGTGCCGGTCATCATGGTCACCGCGCGCGTGGAGGAAATCGACCGCCTGCTGGGCCTGGAGATCGGCGCGGACGACTACATCTGCAAGCCGTTCAGCCCGCGCGAAGTGGTGGCGCGCGTCCAGGCAGTGTTGCGCCGGCATCGCCACGACCCCCACGGCGCGCCGGCACCGGGCCTGCAGATCGACGAAGACGCCTGTCGCGCCAGCGTGGACGGTCGCGCCCTGGACCTGACCCAGGTCGAATTCCGCCTGCTGCGTACCCTTGCCGCGGCCCCGGGGCGGGTGTACTCGCGCGAGCAACTGATGGGCCGGCTTTACGCCGACCACCGCATCGTCACCGACCGCACTGTCGACAGCCACGTCAAGAATCTACGCCGCAAACTCGCCGACGCCGGCGGCGAGGACTGGGTCCGTTCGGTCTATGGGGCGGGGTATCGCTTTGAGCCGTGAATGGGGAATGGGGAATCGGTAGAGCAGGAGCGGGGGGCTGCTGCGTCTCTTCGGCGCGTCTGACGCTTGTAGTTTGACATCGACTTGCGGAACGAAACTGTCGGGGGCAAGTGCCTAGCCTTTGATTTTGCGATTCCCGAGTCCCGATTCCCGAATCCCGGTATCAACGAAATACCACCGTGCGATGTCCGTTGAGCACGATGCGGTGTTCGACGTGGCGGCGTACTGCGCGCGCCAGCACCAGCGATTCGGTGTCGCTGCCCAGGCGGACCAGGTCGCGCGGGGTCATGGCGTGGTCCACGCGGGCGACGTCCTGCTCGATGATCGGGCCTTCGTCCAGATCTTCGGTGACGTAGTGCGCGGTGGCGCCGATGATCTTGACCCCGCGCGCGTGCGCCTGGTGATACGGCTGCGCGCCCTTGAAGCTGGGCAGGAAACTGTGATGGATATTGATCGCGCGCCCGGCCAGTGCCCGGCACAGCTGCGGCGACAGGATCTGCATGTAGCGCGCCAGCACCACCAGGTCGATCTGCAGCGCGTCGACCAGGGCGAGCAACTGCGCTTCCTGTTCGGCGCGCGTATCCGCGCTCACGGGCAGATGATGGAAGGCGATGCCGTAGGAGCCGGCCAGTGCGGCGAAATCGGTGTGGTTGGACGCCACTGCGGCGATGTCCACGCGCAGCTGCCGGCTATGCGCACGGAACAGCAGGTCGTTGAGGCAATGGCCCTGCTTGCTCACCAGCACCAGCAGGCGCGCGCGGCGGCGGGCGTCGTGCAGTTGCCATGCCATCTGGAATTCGTCAGCCAGCACTGCAAAGCGCTGCTCCAGGGCGGCAATGTCGGTCTTTGCCGGTTTGTCGAAGTGCACGCGTAGGAAGAATCGGCCGCTTTCGTCGTCGCCGAATTGCTGCGCGTCGAGGATGTTGCAGGCCAGGTCGAACAGCAGCCCGGTCACGCGATAGACGATACCGGTACGGTCGGGGCAGGACAGGGTGAGGATGTAGTCGGAGCGCATCGGCGCATGATAGCCAATGCGCGACATCACCGACGCAGTGCTTGCGTCGGTAACTTTTGCCGTGCGAACAGGTGCGAAAACGGGCGTGCGATCCAGCCGATGTTTGACGCTCTGACCGTGGTTGCGTTGCGCTCGCGCTGCAAGATGACGTGCAGCCAAAAGGACGTATAGCCCGGCAGTGCAGTGCGTGCACCGATCCCGGTTGCGCGACACCGCCATGCACGTCTGGCAATGGCACTCAGCGCGGCGGCAAACGCAGCATCAGCCGCCGGTTGATCTCGTCCAGCTGCGCAAGCGATGCGTCCACCGATGTTTCCATGGCTTCCTGCGTGGTGATGTGTGCACGCAGATGCGCCGGGTCCGACAGCTCGCCACGCACCAGGAACACGTTCTCGCCGACTTCGCCCAGATGGCGGCTGAGCACCACATAGTCCACCTGATCGAAGCCATGCTGCTTGGCCAGCGGCAGCAGGCGCGCGGCCATGCGCTCGCTCGCCTCGTCCACGGGCTTGCCTAACTCGGCGTCCAGCACGCCGACCGCTTCGCGGATCTGTGCGAACAGGTAGTGGTCCGGGTGCTCGGGATGGTCGGGACCCACCGGGCCCTGGTTGACGACCGGCGCGTCGGTCATCGTGCGCCACCGGCGCAAGCCAGTGCGCGCGGCGCGCGCTCGGTCAAACCGAGCGTGATCTGCAGGTGTCGCATCGCATCCTCCCTGGAGCGGCGGCCGTAACGAGCCGGCATTTTAGAAGGTCTGCTGCATGTTTAGGTGAGCAAGCGGTGGGCCGCCTTGGCGTGAAGCGAAGTGCCTTGCGCAGGACTCAATCCGCGTTGCGCAATGGCGATCAGGCGACCTGCCCTGCGCGCCGCGCCGAGACTTCCGCCAGTACCGCCCAGTCTGCGTTGCCGTCGCCATGCGCAATGGCCTCGTCCAGCCCTGCGCGCAGCAATTCGCCCAATGGCATCGGCACCTGCTTGTCGGCGCCAGCCTGGATGGCCAGGTCCACGTCCTTGCGGCCCAGCGTGGCGGTGAAACCCGCCGGCAGGTATTCGCGCTGCATGATCAGGCGGCCGTAGCCCTGGTAGGCGGGCGCGGCGAACAGGGTGCTGGTGAGCATGCCCAGAAACTGCGTCGCATCCACGCCATGACCGCGTGCCAGCGCACTGGCTTCGGCCATGGCGCCGATGGCGCTGGCCAGGCAGAAGTTGGCAGCCAGCTTCACTGCATTGGCCTGCTCCGGTGCGCGCCCGATGTACCAGGTCTTCTGCCCCAGCGCATCGAACATCGGCTGCACCCTGGCCACGGCCGCTTCATCGCCGGCGGCCAGAATATTGAGATTGCCGGCTTCGGCCACCTCCACACGCCCAAGCACCGGCGCGGCCACGTAGGCCACACCGCGCTCGGCATGCAGGGCGGTCAACTCGTGTGCCAGCGCCACCGAAATGGTGGCCATGTTGACGTGCACGCTGCCCGCCGGCAGCGCATCCAGCACGCCACGCTCCAACAAGGTCTGGCGCACTGCGTTGTCGTCGGCCAGCATCGAAAACAGCAGCGGGCCGTGCGCGGCATCGCGCGGTTGCTCCACCACCGTGGCGCCCGCATCGCGCAGCGAGTGAGCGCGTTCGGGCGACCGGTTCCACACGCTCAACGCGAACCCGCCACGCAGCAGGTTGTGCGCCATCGGCAGGCCCATCGTGCCCAAGCCCAGAAATCCTATCGGCATGCGGTGTCCTTGTTCGGTATGACGTCAGGTGCAAATCAGTTGGCGAACACGCCCCGCGCATCGCGCGGTTCGCAACGCAGGTATTGCGGTGCCGGAGTGACCGAGGCGCCCAGCGCCGCGGCGGCATGCCACGGCCAGCGCGGGTCGTACAGGATGCCACGCGCCAGCGCGATCGCATCGGCCTGGCCTTCTTGCAGAATCGCCTCGGCCTGCGCCGGCTCGATGATCAAGCCTACGCCAATCACCGGCGTGTTCACCTGCGCGCGGATCTCCTGCGCGAACGGAATCTGATAGCCCGCCTGCAGCGGAATCTGCTGGCGTGGATCGAGCCCGCCGCTAGAGACATGGATGTAATGCGCACCGCGTGCATCCAGCGCCTGCGACAGGGCGATGCTCTGCTGCGCATCCCACCCGCCTTCGACCCAGTCGGTGGCCGAGATACGCACGCCAACGGCGATTTTTTCCGACACTGCCGCACGCACCGCATCGAAGATGCGCAGCGTCAGCCGCATGCGATTTTCCAGCGAACCGCCATATGCATCGCTGCGCTGGTTACTCAGCGGCGACAGGAATTGATGCATCAGATAACCATGCGCGGCATGCAGTTCGATCAACTCCAGGCCCAGCCGTTCGGCACGCGTTGCCGATGCGATGAAGGCGTCCACCACGGCATCGATTCCCGCCTCATCCAGTGTCTGCGGCGCCGGCTGTCCCTGGCGGAACGGCAGCGCCGATGCAGACACGGTCTGCCAGCCATGCGCATGGTCGGGCGCGATGGCCTCGCCGCCTTTCCACGGCAGATCGGTCGACGCCTTGCGCCCGGCATGCGCCAGCTGGATGCCGATCGGCATCGGCGACCAGCGTCGTACCGATTGCAGTACCTCGGCCAGCGCCTGCTCGGTCGCATCATCGTACAACCCAAGATCGGCGTAACTGATGCGCCCTTCCGGTACCACTGCGGCCGCTTCGAGAATCAGCAAGCCGGCGCCGGATTGCGACAACGTGCCCAGATGGATGCGGTGCCAATCGCTGGCGCGGCCGTTCTGTGCCGAGTACTGGCACATCGGCGCAATGACAATCCGGTTGGCGAGCGCAAGCGGACCGAAGGCGATGGGGGAGAACAACTGGCTCAAGGCGGCATCCACAGCTGACATGGGGTGCTTATTGCACTGCGCCGCGCGCGCCGGCACAACCGCTGCGATGGATCACTGCGTCATGCAGAGCGCGCACTGGCGTCATTGACGCTGCGTGCACGCGGCAAATGCGGCGGCGCGTGCAGGAACGCCAGCGCCTGCGCGCACGACTGCTCCACCTTCAACGTCAGCAGCTCGTCCGCGCGTGTGCGCCCGAAGTTGAGTGCGGCGATCGGCAACCCATTGCGTGCAGCGGTCTGCACGAAACGAAAAGCCGAATACACCATCAGCGACGAGCCCACCACCAGCACTGCATCGGCGGCCTGCAGATGCGCGAAGGCACGCTCCACCCGCGCGCGCGGCACGTTTTCGCCGAAGAACACCACATCCGGCTTGAGCACGCCACCGCACACCGGGCACGGCGGCACCACGAAATGCTCGAAGGCCACATCGTCCAGATCGGCATCGCCATCGGGCGCTTGCGCGGCCTCTAGCGCTGCCCAGCCTGGATTGGCCTGCTCAAGCAACACTTGAAATTCGGTGCGTGGCATGCGCCGCTCGCAGCCCATGCAGCGCACCACATCGAGCCGGCCATGCAGATCGATCACCGCCTGGCTACCAGCGGCCTGATGCAGGCGGTCCACGTTCTGGGTGAGCAGCACTTCCAACTGGCCACGCGCCTCCAGCGCAGCGAGCGCATGATGGGTGGCATTGGGTTGCGCCAGACCGAAGCGCGGCCAGCCGACCAGGCTGCGCGCCCAATAGCGCTGCCGCGTGGACAGCTCGCCCATGAACGCCTGGAACGTCACCGGCTGCGGGCGCTTCCAGCCGCCTTGCAGGTCCCGATAATCAGGAATGCCCGAATCGGTGCTGCAGCCGGCACCGGTCAGCACGAACAGGCGCTGATGGCGCTCGATGAAGTCCTGCAGCGTGTGGTGGTCGTGGGCAGGGACAGCGGTCATGTGGTCATTCCGGAAGCCATGGGAGCACTTTGCACCAGCGCCACGTGCACGGCCCGCTGCGGCGCCGTGTCGGCCACCAGACCGGCGCGCTTGCTCGCGCATAGCTGTGCACATCACGCCGTCGTCGACGAGTGAAGACGCACACCGAAATACGCGCAACGCGCCGCCCTGGATGCAGGCACGGGGACGGTACAGCATCACGCCATGGCCACGCAGTTGGTTCCGATCCATTCGCGCCGTTGGCCACGTGTGGCTGCCGGCGCTCAAGGCGCGGCGCGTTCAGTGTTCGACAAAGCGCAGCAGATCCTGATTGAAACGCGCGCTGTCCTCCAGGAACGGCGCGTGCCCGGCGTCCGGATACAGCACGGTCTGCGCGCGCGGCTGCAGCTGGCGCGCACGCGCCACCGTCGGCTCGGTGGCGACCAGTGCATCGCGCGCCCCGTACATCAGCAGCACCGGCAGGCGCGTGCGCTGCAGGCCGGCGACATCGACCGACATGCCTTGCACGGCACGCTGCATGTCCCATGAGGCCAGCGATGCGCTGGCCAGCAGGGTCTCGAACACCGGGATGGGCGGCTGGGTGGCGAAGCACAGCCGCAGGAAATCCTGCACCGCCTGCAGATGCGTACGCAGATCGGGCGAAACCAGATCGCGATAGATCGCCGGATGCGCGCCCAACTGCTCCGCGCGCAGTTCGATCACACCGTCGACGTACACCACGCCGGCAAGCCCGGTATCGCCATATCGGCTCAGGTAGTTGCTGATCACCGCGCCGCCCAGGGACCAGCCCACCAGGACCGTCTCGCGCGCGTTTGCGGCCTTCAATACGGCAGCCAGGTCGTCGGCCCACCGCGTGCCCTCTTGATACGCCGATGCGGCGACCGGTTTGCCGGAGACGCCATGCCCGCGCAAATCGTAAGTAATCAGCCGATACCGCTGCAGACGCGCATCGGCCAGTTGTGCATCCCAATTGATGCGACTACCAAGCAGGCCATGCACGAAGACGATGGCCGGCCCGTCGGTGGCGCCGTGCTCCTGCACCGCCAGGCGCACGCCATCGGGTGCGGTGACGGTATAGCTGCGTGTGGCAGCAATGGCGCCCGGGCTGGCGGTCGCCACTATCGAGCACACCAACAACAGGCAGGCCAACAGGCAGCGTAGCGGCAGCATGCGTCTGCCGGGGAAGAGGCGAACAGACATCGGGGTGAGCTCCAGACGATAGGAGCCGTGATCCTGCAGCCTCACACCAATGTGAGGGTCAAGCCGTGCGTGCAGCGTATGCTAGGCGCATGGCCGCTTGTTCCGAACCCTTGCTGCGCATCGGTGCGCTGGCGCAACAGACCGGCGCCAGCGTGCGCTCGATCCGTCATTACGATGCGCACGGGTTGCTGACATCCTCGCGCAGCGCCAACGGCTACCGGGTCTTCCCTCACGCGTGCGTTGCACAGGTACGCCAGATACAGCGCTTGATTGCAACGGGTTTCAACCTGGATGAGATTCTTGGCTTTCCCGATTGCATGCGCCTGGTGGAAGGCGCGCAGATGTGCCCGGAAACCGCGCAGGCCCATCGCGCGCGCCTGCAGCTGATCGAGCGCCAGCTGGCCGATCTGGAGCGGCGGCGTGCGCGTCTGTCGGCAACCTTGGCGCAGGCAGCCCCGGATGCGAGGGCTGCCACGTCTTCAGCCGCGCAAACCACACGGCGCAAGCGGGCGCGCTAGAAGCCCCGGTCGCTGTGCATCACTCGCCTCGCGCAGGATGCGGGGCAAAGCGGCCATAGGGGCGTGCATCGTCGGCACGTTGGCGCAGCACGTATGCCGCCGCAAAGGCGATCGCCAACAGCGTCAGGCACATACCGACCAACGCGCCCCAGCCGCCGTGCTGCCAGAACCAGCCACCCAGCGCGCCGATCACGCTGGATCCGGCGTAATACGCCAGCAGATACAGCGACGCGGCATGGCTGCGATGCGCGCCACCGAGCCGGCTCACCCATGCGCTGGCGGCCGAATGCGCGATGAAAAACCCGATCGTCACCACCACGATACCGGCCACTACCAACGCCAGCGCGTGCGCCAGGGTCAGGGCCACGCCGAGCACGCACAACACGATGCCGGTCGTGACCACCGGCCCGCGCCCGAACCGGTCCGATGCCGCACCGGCCACCGAGGAACTGACGATGCCGAACACATAGGCGCTGAAGATCATGCCGATCTGGCTCTGGCTCAAGCCGAATTCCGGCCCACCCAGGCGAAAGCCAGCGTAGTTGTACAGGCACACAAACACACCCATCAACAGGAACGGCAGCGCGAACAAGAACGGCAGATTGCGATCGCGCAGATGCCCGGCCCAGGCGCGCAGATGAAAGCGCAGGTTGATGCCGTGCCGGCGCACGAAGTTACGCGACGGCGGCAGCAACCAGAAGAACGCCAGCGCGCACAGCAGATCGAACGCGCTCAACACCGCCAATGCGGTGCGCCAATCGGTGTGGTCGGTCAGCACGCTCATCACGATGCGCCCGCTCATGCCGCCGAAGGCATTGCCGGCCACGTACAGGCCGGTGGCCGCCCCCATCTTGCTGGCCGGCAATTCTTCGCCCAGATACACCATCGCCACCGCCGGCACCCCGCCCAGCGCGATGCCGGACAAGGTACGCACCACCACCAGCGCGCCCCAGTGCGGCAGGAACGCAGCAATCAGGTTGAGCACTGCCGCGATGGCGATCGACACGAACATCAATCCGCGCCGGCCCAGGTTTTCCGACACTGCACCAGCGCAGAAGATCGCCAGCGCCAGCGCACCGGTCGCCAGCGACAACGGCAGCGAGGCGGTCGCTGCGTCCACCTTGAAGGCGCGCGCGAATTCCGGCAGCACCGGCTGCACGCTGTACAGCAGCGAGAAGGTGGCAAAGCCGGCCAGAAACAACGCCACGCGAATGCGCACCCCTGCGGGGGCATCGACGCCGGTGTCGGAACGCGTGGATGGGTCGGGCAGCGAACCCGAGCGATGATCGGAAGAAGACACAGCAGTGCACGTGCGACGTGGGAAGGCGAGTATTCGCCTGCCGTCACCCCCTGTCCAATATATGATGGTGGCAGCTGCCATATCTGGAACAGATGGATGGAGTTGCGCCACCTGCGTTATTTCCTGGCGGTTGCCGAAGAAGGCAACTTCACCCGCGCCGCCGCGCGCGTGGGCATTGGCCAACCGCCGCTCAGCCAGCAGATCCAGACCCTGGAACGCGAGCTGGGCACGCCATTGTTTCGGCGCACGCACAGCGGCGCCGAACTCACTGCGGCTGGCGAGGCGTTTTTGGGCGAGGTGCGCCGCGTACTTGCCGATTTGGAACGCGCCGCCGAAACCGCACGCCGGGTGGCGCGCGGCGAATCCGGACGGTTGCGCCTGGGATTCACCGCCTCTGCCGCCTTCAGCCCGGTGGTGCCGCGCCTGATTCGCGACTTCCGCCGCAAATGGCCGCAGGTCGAATTGCTGCTGGAAGAGACCAATACCGCCAGCCTGCTGGTCGGGCTGGCCGATGGCCGTCTGGATGCAGCGTTCGTGCGCTATGGGCTGAGCACGCCAGCGGATTTGCAGTTGCTGCGCTTTGCCGACGAGCCGATGAAGATCGCCGTGCCGGCCGCGCCCCCCCTGGCCACGCGCAACAGCGCGCCGTTGGCGGCGCTGGCCGGCGAGCCCTTTATCCTGTTTCCGCGCAGTTTCGGCTCGAGCCTGTACGACGAAATCCTCGCCGCCTGCCGCGACTCCGGCGTGACCTTGCGCATCACCCAGGAGGCGCCGCAGATGTCGTCCATCATCAATCTGGTAGCCGCCGAGCTGGGGGTTTCGGTGGTGCCCGCCTCCACCGCGCAGCTGCAGCGGCCCGGCGTGCGCTATCTGGATATCGAAGGCCATATGCCGCTGGCGCGACTGGCCCTGGCCGCCGCGCCGGGTGGATTGGAAACCACACCGTTGGTGCGGCATTTGTGGGCGCTGGCAAAGTTGCTCTAGCGCTGGCCACACGACCTACGATACAGCGACATTCTTGCTTGATGCCGTTGGACGATGTTGATCCTGGGCCCCGGTCATTGCCGACCGCCTGCACTGGCCGCGAGGGGCCGGCGCTCACTGCAGGCATCGTTTGAGTTGGAACCCATCATTTTCAAGATCATCGAAGTCTGGGCAGTCCCGGGTTGTTACTCGCGCAGGGAACACCAAGGCAGACGTTACGTCGCTGCACTTTGGAATACCAATCGCCGTCCTATGGAGATCATTGAGACTCTGCGGCTCGCTCTTCAAGAAATGCCATCGCTGGCGCCATCGTGCATCCCAGGATCGCTTACCGCCTTCCGCCTGCTTGGCGAGTAACCTTCCTTTAGGACATTGGCCAGCGCAGGTCGCATATAATCCCAATAGCCTGGGTCTTGACTTCGAAGCATCGCTTCAAGCGATATAGTGACACTATCGAAGTACGCGATAGCACCCCCACGGCAGCCGTTGTATTCGATGCCGGAACCATTGGCATCAGTCCCCGCCAGTTCATTCGAGATGCCTTCCAAATCTTTTATATTTAAATCGATATCATTCAAGATGTGATTGTTTTCGCCTCGAGTTGAGAGCTCTTGTTTCAGCAGCTTCAGGCGGACCAGAAAATCGGTCGCTTTTGCAAGATGTGATTCCAGTTCCTTTTGATTGCCGATTTTTTTCTCAAAGTTCAGCAGATTGCGATCAATTCGGTCAAGGCGGCGTTGAGCGATATAGCCACCTTCATGACCCATGCTCTCCAACGCCTGTTTGTCCCGATCAATGATTCCCTTAAGATTATCCAGATTGGATGCTTGCCGGCCGCCGACACTTGTTCCCGCGCAGCGTTCCTGAAGACTCCGCCACTGGTCATCCAGAATTATCGCGCGCTGTAGCATCGATCGGCGTGTCTCGGTCAACTTCTCCAACTTCGATTGGGGGCGCGACTGGGCAGTGGATTGGCTCCTACTCCCGGAAGATCTGCGGGCCGGTCGCTCCAGGGATGACAGCCACATATCGGCAATCTGGCTTCCGGCGCAACTTTCGACGGCACCGTGCTCCTGCGGCCCGGCCGTCATGCTTCCTGCATGCGACATGGGGGTGCTGGTGGACGCTTCGGCGGTGCCATGCTCCCGCAACTCGGGCGCCATATGTGCAGAGGGTATGCGTAGGCAGTTTCCCATTTTTGCATCTCCCATTCTTTTTTAAAGCATAGGCAACGATGCGCATGCCGCGTCCACGCCGACGGAAATCCCGCTTGCGTATGCGAAGGCCCGGCCTGCCAAGCAGCGAACTGTCGGGCAACTAACCAGTGGCTGTGAACATCGAAATTGATCGATGCGGCAATTGCAGACGAAACTCAGTAAGGGCAGCCCGCAGACCGACACTTACTCACCACCGTTTACGACGCGCAGCGTGAAACGCTTGACCTCAACTGCGCTTGAGGTCGTTCAATGCCGGTTTTCCAACGACATTGCCGCCATGCATTTGCGTCATCTGGTACTGCCCTGCCTGGACCCCGACCTGACCCTGCGCTTCTACCGCGATGTGCTGCAGTTGCCCGTACACGGCAACACGGTGCGCATCGGCTGGAGCACACTGGAGTGCGTGCAGGCGCAGCACCCGGTGGGCAGCGTGCATCTGGCCTTCAACGTGGCCCCATCGCGTTTCCAGGCCGCTGCGCAGTGGATTGGGGCACGCGCCACCTTGCTGAGCGATCCACACGGTCGCAAGCACTTCGCCCTGGACGGCGCCTGGCAGTCGCACTCGGTGTACTTCGGCGGGCCCGATGGCGCAGTGCTGGAGTTGATCGCGCGCAATGCCTTGCAGGATGCAGCGGCCGGTGAAGGCCAGTTCCGCGGCGAAGAACTGCTGTGCCTGAGCGAAATCGGCTTGCCTAGCCACAATGTCGAGGTGGTGACGCGCAGCCTGGCGCATCATTTCGGCCTGCGACCCTTCGCCCCGCCGCAGGAGGGCTTTGCGGCCTTGGGCGATGACCACGGCTTGTTGATCGTGGTCGACCGGCGCCGGCGGTGGTTTCCGCAACAACGGCAACTGCCTTGGGCCGACGGCCTGCGCATCAGCGTGGACGCGCCAGAACCCGGCCTGCGGCTGCGCGATGCGCAGGGGTGGGAGTTGCTGGCGGCGTAACTGACGCGGCCCGATCCACTTGGGTCCGCGCACGGCAGCACGGCGCTCACCGCCGGTCAATGCGACCGGCTCGGTGCGGCATGCGGCACGCATGCAGTGCGGTATCCGCGCACCGTGGTGTCCACGATTGCGACATGGTGTTAGCCGCTCGTGGTGCTGGCAGGCGCCGACAAGCGGAAGAACGCACGCGCCGCGGCCGTGCTGTTGGCGGCGGTCACCGCGACATCCTCGCCACGATCGCGCGCCAGCTCTTCGACGATATGCGACAGGAACATCGGCTCGTTGCGACGATCCTTGGGCATCGGCTTGAGCGTGCGCGGCAGCAGGTACGGCGCATCGGTTTCGATCATCAAACGGTTGGCCGGAATGTTGCGCACCAGCTCGCGCAGATGCGCACCGCGGCGCTCATCGCAGAGCCAGCCGGTGATGCCGATGTAGTAATCGCGGTCCAGATACGCGAACAGTTCGTCGCGCGTGCCGGTGAAGCAATGCACCACCGCCGCACCCAGGCGCCCCTCGAAGCTGCGCATGATGGCGATGAAATCCTCGTGCGCATCGCGCTGGTGCAGGAACAGCGGCTTGCCGTTGTCGGCGGCCAACTGCAGCTGGCGTTCGAAGGCCTTGCGCTGCGCAGGACGCGGCGCAAAATCGCGGAAGTAATCCAGCCCACACTCGCCCACTGCCACCACCTGCGGATGCGCCTGCAGGGTGCGCATTTCCGCTTCGCATTCGGCAGTGAATTCCACTGCGTGATGCGGATGCACGCCAGCGGTGGCGTACAGGAATCCGGGGTGTTGCTGCGCCAGTTGCAAGGCCAGCGGCGAATGCTCGCGGCTGGCGCCGGTAATCACCAGCTGCGCCACGCCGGCATCGCGTGCGCGTTGCAGCACCGCATCGCGATCGCGGTCGAACGAGTCGTGGGTGAGGTTGGCGCCGATATCGATCAATTGCATGCTGCGGGTGTCGTGTGGGGGGTGAGCCGCGTAAGTGTAACGAGCGAGGGTTAGCTCCGCTGAGCCTCCCTTCTCCCGCTGGCGGGAGAGGTGGCGTGCAGCGCCGGAGGAGGGAAGCGCGCCGGCCGGGCTTGAACGCCCGGGCGCAGTATGGCCAAGCCTAGGTCGGCAGCTAGGGCCTGTTAACACTAATGGCCCGAGCGATTAAACTATTGGGCATGGAGATCACGCCAGCACAATTTTCTCTGATCGAACACTGCCTGCCGGCGCAGCGCGGCAATGTCAGCATGACCAACCTGCAAGTGGTCAACGCCATCCTTTACGTTGCCGAGCATGGCTGCAAATGGCGCGGCCTACCCAAGCGCTTTGGCAACTGGCATACGGTCTACACACGCATGAACCGTT
>NZ_VZPL01000049.1 GCF_008801575.1 Xanthomonas cissicola
CGGCCTGGCCAAAAACACCGCACACGTGCTGACCTTGTTTGCGCTCTCCAATCTGTGGATGAAGCGAAAGCAGTTGCTGCCGGCTATGGGGAGCGTGCGCCTGTAAACCAGGAAATTCCCACGGAAAGCGCCAGAAATGGCGAAATTCCAAAGATTCAAACGCCACTCTTCGGAACGACGCGACATCCCGCACTCTCAGGCCTCGTTATTCAGACCTTCCCTAGCGATCCCCTCCCACGCGGCGCACGACCGTGCAGGAGCGCACGCGCTCATCGCAAGCGCGAGAACGCACCGATCCCTGCGATCGCCAGCCGCTCGGCGGGCACGGCAGTTTCCGCGAACGACAGCCGCAGATAGCGGATCTGGCGGACTTCTGGGAAATTCAGCCGCTGGGTCGAGAGCGCATAGGCGATGTTGGAGAGCTCGCCGGCGCCGGCCGGCTGCCAGTGTTGGCCATCTTCGCTGGTTTCGACGCGATAGCCCTTCGGCGGCGCCGCACCGGTCATCACTGCGCGCGAGGGCGTGAGACTGAACCCAGCAACCTGACGCGACGCGCCGAGGTCGATGGTCGCCTGCACGGGATGGCCCGGCGTCGGTGCGGGCGTGATCCAGATCGTGCTGGCATCGTCGTCGAGCAAGGTCTCCGCCCCTGGCGCGCTCGCCTCGACGATGCGCCAGCCGGCGGTGGACAGCACGTCCGGTGCATTCGCCGTCGGCCGCGCGACCGGCACCGGCGCAACGGCGCGGAACAGCGCGAATTCGCTGATCGCCGGGCAGACCGGCGCCTCGAGCACGACCAGGCGCACCCGGCGTGCGGCGATCGGGCGCTCCAGGCGCACGATCCGCTGTGCACCGATGCACTGCGCCTCGGCCAGCCGCCGCCATTGCCCATCGACCTCGGCTTCGACCGCGAAGCGGGTAACGCGCACGCCCAGCGGCAGATACTCCCGCAACCGGATCAGGTCGAAGCTGTGCACCGTCGACAGTTCCAGCGTCAGCGTTGGCGTGGTGACCTCGTCCGGCGTGGACCAGTAGCTGTCCGGCTGGCGATCGAGCACGCGCGCCGGCTCGAACCCGGCACCGCGCGAGGCGCTGGCACTGGCCTTGGCGCCCTTGGCCAGGTCGATGGCGAAGCTGGCGCGGATCGCGTCGCCGAAACTCTGCAGCACCGCCACGTCGTGGTCGGGGATGCGGCCGCGTCGGTCGGGCGGCAGATTGAGGTTCATGTTGGTACCGCGCGCCACCGAGGTGTCGAAATAGCGCACCAGATTCTCCGGGCTCCGCACCTTGCCGTCTTCGTCGGCGTGATAGAACCAGCCCGGACGGATCGACGTATTGGTTTCGGCCGGCCACCACAGCGCTCCTCCGCGCACGCCGGAATTGCCGTTTTCCTGGGTGTACGGCGCATTGGGCATCGTCGGCCAGGATGGATCGCCGGCGATGCCATCTTCGTTGCCGCCCCACCGGATATCGGCACCGAGCGGATCGAAGGTACATGCCATCGGCTGATGCTGATGCACCAGCTCGATCATCCGCGGCCAGTTGTAGTACGCAGGCGCATCGATCTTGCGCGATTCGCGCGCCCCACCGTAATAGCCATCGCCACCATTGGCGCCGTCGAACCAGAACTCGAACAGGTCGCCGTAACCTGTGCAGAGTTCGACGATCTGTTTGCGGAAATAGTCCAGATAGCCGGGGCGGCCATATTCTGCGTGGTTGCGATCCCAGGGGGAGAGATAGATGCCGAAGGCCAGGCCGCCGCGTCGACACGCCGCGGCCATCTCGCCGACGATGTCGCCCTTGCCGTTTTTGTAAGGCGAATTGCGGATGCAATGCTCGGTCAGGCGTGTCGGCCAAAGGCAGAATCCGTCGTGATGCTTGGCAGTGAAAATCAGCCCTTTCAGATTGCCGGCCTTCGCAGCAGCGACGATCTGATCGGCTGAAAAATCGCTAGGATCGAATTTGCGCGGATCCTCGTCGCCATAGCCCCATTCCTTATCGGTGAAGGTGTTCATCGCAAAATGCACGAAGGCGTATTGCTCCCACCGATGCCAGCGCAGCTGGCGCGGGCTGGGCACCGCACCCCACGGCGCCGGACCGTTGGCACGCGGCGTCTGCGCAATGCGCGCTGCCGACGCGCCGAAGCTGGCGGCAGCGGCCACCACACCTGTGGCAAGAAAGGTACGACGATCGATCATTGGCGACTTCCGACTTTGCACAAGTTTCGATCTTAGCTTTTCCAACGGCGAAGCGTCCTCCCACCAAGCCAAAAGCGGTTGTGCAAAGGACCGCGTGCGGGTTGGCCCCGGGGCGGATGGCGTTGGAGAGCGTGCGAAGCAAACCGCAGCCGTTCGCGGCTTGACGGCGGCCTGCCTCAGAACATTGATGCCTTCAGCCCTATGGCATCCGCGGGAGGCGTCCCAATCTGCTCCTACAAGCCACCATGTACCGCCGAAAGCAAGACAGCGTGACGCTACCGGCGCTGCCGTTCCAGCTTGCCTGCCGTCCGAGGGTATTCGGTATCTTGGGTGGATGATGACCCCGCTGACCGTGATGGGAGCTTTCTGGGTCAGCTCGATGCTCAGCGCGTAAGCTCCCCCGATCCGCAGACACCGCATAAGTAGATCTTTCTGGCATCTTTCCCAAGTCAGGAGGCAGGACGCTTACTCCACTCGTAGTAGCCGCTGGCCGATACCTTCAGGCACCGGCACATCAGCCGAATCGGAAACTCATCGCGGCAACGTTCGATCACCTGATACCTCAGGGTGATCCCTTTGCGAAGAACGTCGCCGCTTCTCGCAAAAAATCCCGTTCCTTCTTCACCCGCGCCAACTCGCGCTTGAGTCGAGCCAGCTCCTCGTCCCGAGGCGTGCCACTGCCGCCGAATGCGGCCGTCCCCGGGGTCTGCGCCTCGCGCTTCCAGCGGGTCAGCAGGGTGTCGCGAATCCCCAGCTCCCGGGCCACCTGGGCACAGCTGACGCCGGGCTGGCTGGCCTGCTCAACCGCGCCACGCTTGAACTCGGCAGTGAACTTCCTGCGCTTTGACATGAACACTCCTCATGGCCTTGATCGGCCTTCTTGTAAGTGTCCGTGAAAACGGGGGTGAACCCAACGTCGGGATGTCCAAGAAGGTCATGATCTTCTCGGCTTGGCTGGCGGCGCGGAACAGGGTCTTGGGGTCATCGGCCAGAGCCTTCATCCAAGACTGCAAGTAGGCGGCGTGCTGATCTTCGTGCTCTTTGCCCAAGCCAATGCCCAAGCGCTCGGAAATGAAAAGGCTGGACAGCTCTGCAACCAGTTCCTCCTTCGCGTAATCCTGGCTGCCGAAACGGCCAGTTTGGTCTCGGTCAAGCCGATGCTTCGCGCCAGTCCAGTGGGACACCTCGTGAAGCAAAGTGGCCTGGTAGCTCACGTCGTCGCTGAAGGTGTGGTGCTTGGGCAGGTGGATTGAATCTGCGGCGATGGAGTAAAAGGCCCGGTTCCCGCCATCGTGGTGGATCTTCGGTTGGTGCCGATCCAGCAGCTCCCGAACCCGCAGGTTGCGGACCGTCTCGGGCATGACAAAGGGTGGCGGGGGCTCGGGCATGCCGTCGATCTGGCTGGCGTTGAACACCGTCGCAACGAAGACGGATGGGCCTTGGTAGCCCTTCTCTTCGCCTTCAGCGGGAGGCTGCTCGCCCTCCTGGGCCTTGCCCGTCTTCGAGAAATCCCAGTAAGCGATCTGGTGGCCCATTTCCCCTCGGCGCACCTGTCCGCCAACGGCCAGCGCTTGCTTATACGTCAGCCACCGGCTGTCCTCGTAGCCGTTGACCAGCTGCGCCCCTCTCAGGATCAGGGTGTTCGACCCGCGATACTGCTTGCCCGTGGTGGGATTCCAGGGCCCGTTGATGGAGCCGTTCGGCGGGGCCTCGCGATCATTCCATGGCTGGCGCCAGGGGATGGTTCCCTGCTGCATGAGGGCGAGCATGCGCTCGGCGGTGGCTTGGATGAGATCGGAATACTTGGACATGGGGTGGTGCCTCAAATCTTTTTCAAACGCCTGCGCCTCTTAAGCAGGTACTTGTGGGTGGTTGGGTTTAGAACTCGAAATGCAGATCGACGGATTTGCGCTGGTCCAGCAGACGACGCACCAAGTCGGCGATGTCGTTTTCGCTGCGTAGCCCCTCGTCTCCTGGCTTGCCTTGCCTGATGTGCAAACCAAATGCGGAGCGAATCAGGAGGAACTGGGGATCAAACTCGGGGCCCTCGGGGCCTTCCAGATTGGACAGACCGATGGCCTCCTCGTGGAAAGCGTCTTCGGGGAATGGGTGGGGCGATGGCATGGGTGGGGGCTCCTTTGCTGGGATACCCCTTTGCAATACCGCGGCCTGGGGAAAAGTAAAGGCCTGCGCCCTTACTTTCCTGCCGCTTTCTTTTTAGCGCCCTCGGCCTTGCGGCATTCCCGTGCCTCCGTCTCGCGTTTGTCCTGGCACACCCAACCTGCAGCCTCCTTCGCCTGCCTTGCGCGGGTCTCGCCGCGTTCAGCCTGAACCTGCTCATACGGCGTGGTCGCGCTGAACCCAAACATCTCGCGGATCTCCGATGGTGTTTCCTCCCAGTCCTTTTTTAACAGGGCTTCAGCCCGAGCCACGCTGGCCTGGTTGGATTCATCGTTGGCGGCGCGCATGGCGCTTACCTCGGCCTGCCGCTGCTCGGGGGTCATAGAGGCCAAGCGCTTCTGGGCGGCTTCCTCCGCACGCTCCTGGTCAGTTTGCTCCCCCTGCCAGATGCAGAGGAAGCAATCGGCCTGCTCTCCGTTGATCCGGCGATTGGAGGGCCGCCCGCGCAGGTGCCCGGCGGTCTTCAGACCGCGGGTGAACTGGCGTTGCGAGAGGATTTCCTCGGCCTCAAAGCCCTTCTTTTGGCACCAGGACACGTAGCGGGTGTGCATGGCCTTGATGCTGCTCCACTGGCCGCTGCCTGCGGCTTCGCCAAACGAAACTCGGTCCGAATGCACCCAACTGGCGATGGAATCGGCGTTGTGGATCACGGCTTGTTTGTAAGCACGAGCAGCCTCCGGCAGCTCGTGGTCGGCCATGAAACGGCCGCGTGCCACGACCCGGCGGGCGCCTTCCAGCATCCAATCGAGGAACAGCTGTCCTTCCTCGGCAAGCAGCTTTTTGTGGAAGTCTGGGATCCGCTCGGACTCGGGGATCGCGTGTGCCCATTCCACGATGGAGAGGCGTCGGGCCACCCCGCCAGACTTGTCACGGAAGAACGGCGCGGAGTTCGACGTGATGATCCACTTCGCTTTGGAGTGGTAGTTCAAAACGGACAAGTGTTTGCGATTGATCCCGATGCCGTTGCCACTGACCAGGGTCTTGAACGTGCCTTCCTTCCAGCGGTCGCATTCCACCTCATCGACCAAGATGAGGTTCGCGCCGATGATGTGCTCCAGCGCGAACACGTCGCTCAACGTCGCCAGATCCAGGCGGGCTACCTTGTTGTGCATGCCTTCCACCGCCTCGGCCAGGCTGCTTTTGCCGGAGCCCGCCGCGCCGTGCCACCAGGCTGCCATCTGATAGCTGCCCGGAAGCAACGTCATGCCGCACTGTTCCTGCACCAAGTCCCGGACGCCTTCGTCAGGCAGAGCCCGGGCCAGAAACGTCGACAGCAGGCTGTCGGCAGGCAGGGGCTTAAGGGTGTAAGCCTGGCCATGCGCGGCGTTGGTGGTGATGTTGATCGCGTGAGTCATGCCATAGCGCGGTGCTGGGGCCAGGGCGTGGATGCTGTCTTTGTTGATCTCCAGGTAAGCGTCCTGGCAAGGCACCAGCGAACGGCCTTCCAGTTGCGGCAAGGGCGCTTGCTGGCCCAACCGGGTGCGTGCGTAGGCCCAGAGCCCGGCGGCGGTCTTGTCGCAAGCCTTGGCGGGGATGTTGGTGTCCAGCCAATCGGACGCCAGGCCCTGCCCCTTGCCGCCATGGACCATGGACCAGTGGTTGGTCTCCCAACGATAGATCAGCGTGGACTGGGTGGCCCACTCGTCGCGGACGCTGGCCCAGAGGTTGCCGTCCAGGCCGAGCTGGAGGTGGCGGGCGTAGAGGAAGTCCAGGCTCTCCGGGCGCAGCTCGCCTTTGTTGAGCTTGGCCTGTTTGTGCCGATCCAGTGCCCGATGCTCCACTTTCAGGTTGCTGGAGAACTCCTCGCGATTCCTCTCCCAGTGCTTTTCGATCAGGAAATGAACGTTTGCGGGCTTGACGGCCGACGGATCTTCGGCAACATTAAGTTTAGACATTGTAGTTAGCTCCAACGAACCCTCGCCCTGCCAGGCGGGGGTTTCGTATTTGTGGGGGTTAGGCAACTTGCGGCAAGGCGTTGTCGAGGATGCGCCGCAGCTTTTCACTGGGAGAAATCCCCGAACGCTTGGCGTCGGCTTTCAGCCGTTCAATCAGCGCCCGTTCCATTCGAGCATTGAACGGGTCTTTCCGAATCGAGGACTGAGGGGTTTTCTGCGGCTGCATGGAATCTCCGTATTGCTTGTGTAATACATCCAAGAAAGCAGGTTTCCGAACAACGTCAAGCCCAAAGCGAAAAGAAAGTTTTTAGTTGCTGGTTAACTCTGCTGCTGGTTTTCTGCTTTTTCTTAAACCAGCACCCAAACCAGCAACTAAAAACACTTCAAGTGATTGATATTTATTATTTTTGTTCAAAAAATAAGCTAACTGCTGGCTTGCTGGTTTAAAATTTAAATTTTACGCTCGCACAACGTCTCAACGAAGATTGATATTTTTGAACCTCTTCACTCTTTTTCATCACTGAAGAAAAGTCGAATAAATTAACCAGCAAACCAGCAGAAGTGGGAAGGCCTTGCCCTGTATGGCTTTAGCTGCTGGTTTGGCTGCTGGTTTACGGCTTGAGCGTTAACCAGCAGAGACGTTAACCAGCAGAAAACGCTAACAACATGGATACGGATGGATTCTTTTTCGCATGGTTTTACCAGTGAGTGGCAGGAAATAAGCGCCCGTTACCCGCGGGAGAAACAAAAGCAAAAGCAGCTCAAGGCAAAAGCGCCTGGGAGGCAAATGCGAGGCCTCCGGCCTTTTTTCACTCACCAAGCGTCGCCATCACTCGTCGTTTGCAGCCTCGCAAGCTCCGGCCACCATGCCTACGCGGGCCATGTCCAGGTAGCCACCCGGGATCTGCCCTTCGCTAACCGCCAGGCGAAGCCGGCGTGCCGCCTCCTCCCCATAAGCCACGAACACCGGGCCGCAGGGCGGCGCGTCCCCAGGTGTTCCGTCCTGACGGCAGAACTTCAGCCTCCCGCGCTGGAACACAATGGCGCTCGTGGCAGGGTGGTTGAGCACGTGGTCCTGGAACCAGGCCGTGTCGGTCCTGGCAAACACCAGTGCGATGCCACCGCTCGGGTGGGTGGCCAGCTTCTGCATCCAGGCATTCTGTCCGCGGCCGAACGGCGGGTTCATGAAAACGAAGGCGTCTGCGGGCCAAGGCGTCGCCAAGCCGTCCTCAATGGGCGTCAGCATCCGACCCGCCGTGGGCCAAGGCATGTCTTCCGGCGTGCACGGATCGAGGTCAAACGGACCCAACCCCGTGAAGCATTCTCGCGGGCTCCCCCAGATCAGCTCCGGTGGCGTGAGCCAGGTGTCCGTGGTCTGCACTGCCGGCAGGCGGTCGTAACCGACCATAGCGGCGGCAAGCTTGGTGGATCGAGGGATGGACGTGGTCTTGCGGTCCTTGGGCAAACACAAAGCGGTGGTCTCGGGGGTGTGGGCAACAGCATTCATGGCAATCTCCGGTGGTTGAAGTTTTCTGAGCAAAGCTTCGCCATCACGGCCTGGGAGCCGCGCTCTGCGAAAGGGGTTGAGGGATTGGGCCAAGCTTGGCCCGGACTACTTCAGGCGTGTCAGGCCATCAGTCGTTGGCGGCGTCCTGGACGTCAAGGAAGCGCTCCAGGGTGGCGATCTGCAGGGTGAGAACCTGGTGGGCTTGAAGCGCCGTCATGTCCCCGCAGGCCACCATGACCGACTGGGCAATGCCCGCCTCGAACTGGGCCAAGGCCTGAGGAAGCGCGTCGGCGAGGACGTCAGCCAGGGCCTGAGGCGTGAGCGCGGCCCGGTGATGACGAGCGGCGACGGGGTCGAGCTGGAGGATGATAGGAAGCATGTCGGCGGGTCCGTGTTGGTGTGGGAATAGCATCCTTTGAACCGCTAATCGCGTCTGGCGGAAAGGGGCGGTTGCCCCTTTGGCTTGACGACGGGCACAAAAAAGCCCCGGACGTGAGCCGGGGTCTTGGATAGGTCGACCTGGCGTCGGCGGAAGCCGGCGCCTCCCTGCCTTTTCTTCCCCTCCGCTCTTCGGCGGCGAGCAGCCGCCGCACGTTCGCTCCAGCGATCGCCTCCACCTTAGAACCGAAACGGTGGCCGCTCGATGGGAGGCCCTGCGGGCGGAAGGGTCACGTCCAGGATCGCGCCGCGCACCTCACTGACCTGCATCTCTAACGCTCGGCTTTCTTCGGCCCATTGCTCCACCAACGCTTTGTGGGCGTCCTGGGCATCCACCTTGTCCTCCTCCGGTGTGAGATGGGGGATCACGTTCTGGACACGCTGCAAGTGCTCTTGGAGCTCACTTCTAATGCCTTCCAAAGCTCCTATGTATTGGCTCACCCACTCATTTTTGAGTGTCAGGTCGACCCAAGGCAACTTGAACGCCTCGGGCAGTGTGGCCTGCTGAAGCATCACGATCCCTCGGCTATCTTCCCGCAGAGCGCCGCCTTTCGCTCGGAACAAATCCAGGAGGGCCTCACGCTCCTCCGCGCTCCATCCCGCCAGGTTCAGCGACGAAACCCTGCCCTCGATCAACGTGATGTTGACCTTGCCCTCCTTAAGGACCTTGAATCGCGCGCTTGGAGGCATTGGGGCCTTCCGTCCTAGCACGTCGCCATCTTCTCGGCTTTCCCGCCACCGTCGGACACGGGGGTGGGCATCGGCCCATTCCAGCAACCGGGATATGGGAACGGCGGTGTGCGTGCCGTCGTCTACCAACAGGGGACCCGTCGGACTGTCGCTCTTGGCCAATTCGCGGAACGCCTTCTGCGATAGGTTAAGCAGCCCCGCCGCTTCTGCGGACGTCCAAGGCCTCGACTCGCTCGGACGCGTGCGTCCGGCTCTAGCGGCCGCGCGTGCCTGGTGATCAGCGACTGCTTCTTTCTCCACATCCCGCTTTAGGCGCGCCCATGACACGCCCTTGCCGCTCATGAACTCAGGGTTCCCGGGGGCGTAGGTCTCGCGGTAACGCTCGATCAGTTTGACGAGGACTTCTTGCTTGGAATCAAGAGACATGGGGGCTTGCCACCAAGAGGAAACCTGATGGTAGGCGATCAGAACCGGAACGGCTTGCGCGTGCTCTCTGGCGCAGTGGGCGGCGGCAGCCTGTCTTCCAGCCCTCTAGCGCGGTCTTGGTTGCGTGCGTGGTCTCGGGCTCCCAGGAAGGCAGCTAGCGCATCCTTCATGGCGTCATCGAAGGGATCGCGCGCCTCAACACTGATCCACGGCTCCAACAACGCGTCGGCCAAAGGCGCATCCCAAATCTCACCGTCGGCCAGGGCCCGGTCCAACGTGCCCTCGTCCACTGTGAGCACGTGCCCGGCGATCAGGCCTTCCACTACGGCCCAGGCGTGGGAGGTTGCCCAGTCCTCGTGCGACGTCACCAAGGTGGCGTAGCGTCCAGCGTTCTTGCGCAGCTTTTCCAGAGCCAACTTGGCCTCATGGATCTGTCTCTCCAGTTCCAGCTCCCGCTGCTGTTGATTCAGCCGCTCCAACTCCGAACTCAACCGGCGCTCTTTCGCAGTCCTGCCCTGTTGACCATCTTTCCAGGCCACGAGCTCTTCGTAATCGTATTTCACCCGCTGGTTGGGGCCGTCCAGGGCACTGCCGGACGCTTTTTGAAAACGTGGGCCCATGGGCGGGATTCGGCGGCGCCACTCGCCCAGCGTGTCGGCATGGATGCTCAGGAACAACGCTGCAGCCTTGGCGGACACCATCCCGCCCCCCGCGCTTTTGGCTCGGATCAACTCCCCATTCCAGGCCGCTTCGGCTTTGGCACGGAAAGCCTCTTCTGTGCGAACCGGTTCAATCCTCGTCATCGAACGCCACCTTCTGATTTCTTGCGGCAAAGATCGTAGCTGGCGGGTCGTTGACCTCGTCAAGCCGCGGCTTGTCCGTGCCTTTCCAGCGGTTCCACACCCTCGGGCTGCTGGCCATCATGTGCTCCTCTACGAGGGCAAACGCCTCCCGTAAAACAGCCCATTCCTGCTCCGTGTAGATCGCATCGGTGGAAGCGGAGTCCTTGTCCTTGACCCTGTGGTGAAGCATTTGCGATACGACCCGAGCTTTGCCGCTGTGGAGCCGTTCTGCGTAGCGCCCCAACGTGCGGCGCAAATCGTGAGGGGTCAGGCCGATGTCCACCTCCTCGCGCAAATCGATCAGCCCGGCGTCGCGGCGCACGTTGGCGATGATGGACTTGCTGTCGGAGTAGTGACCGGATTTGCTGCGCCGGGACCTGGCCGGAAAGACGAAACGGGTTCGATCCAGCGCGTGCTCGGTGTTGGCAACCGCGGCCTGAAGGGTTTCAATCAGGGCCGCGTGTCCGCCCCGCTTGATTGCTGTGGTGAGCGCGGCCTTGGCGGCCTCCAGCCCTTTCTTTGCCCCGCCATCGTCCTCGCGCTCGTTGAAGCGTCGCTGCAGGACGCGCTCGGCAAAATAGGTGACAGGCAAGAACCGCTGCTCTTTGTTCTTGGTTTCAAACAGGTAAACCTGGCTGCCCGCGCGCTTGGTGGTTGGGTTGATCTCCCCGGGGGCCGCTAGCCAAACCCAAGACACCAGTTCCTGCGACAGCTCACCCGGGGTGCAGCGGTCATACCACCGCAACGGCGCCGCTTCGCTACGCCTGGTTCCCCAAAGCAAGGTCAGCAGCAGGTAGTCTGCACCGGCCGCGTTTCGCCCGCCTTGCTCGTCCCGCCGTGCTGCAATGGCTTTGAGGACCTTGGGCAGGGTTTTGTCATCCAAGGGATTGCGAACCTCGGCGCGGCTGTAGTGGCTGCGCAGTTCGTGGGCTTCGCGGAGCATGTCCCGAGTATGGATAACGACCAGGGGGTTGTAGAAGTGGCGTTGGGGCCGGCCGAACTGGTGATCGCGCGCTTTCTCCTCTTCGATGATGAAGTCAACCGCTCGCCTGGCGTCCGAGAACGTGTGCTCGGTTGAAGAAAGCCCGGCTGCTCGGACCCGCTGGATGTATTTGCCGGTGATGCCCAGCGCTTCCAACTGGGGAACGGTGAGCTTGGCCCAGTCCTCTACCTCCGCCAGCTTGTTGCTTATTTCCCGGGGAATGCGGTTAGACAATTGCATGGAGCTGATCCGGCAAGCGTCAAAGGCTTGCTGGATGACCTCCAGCTGGAGCTGACTCAGGGTCTTGTCCGACAAGGCAACAGTGGGCCGTGAAAGGCGGGACAAACTGTCGCGCACCGCATCTACGCTGACCGGTTTGATCTTCTTGTTCTTTGCGCGGGAATCCAGGTGCGCGATGTAACGCTCCATCCCCTCCCGCAAGGTTAAGTCCCCGAACTCTTTTTCCGATTCCCTCTCCTGGGTTTCCAGTAGCTGCCGCCGTTTGACGTGGACGGGGTTCTTCCCGGTTTGCTTGAGCAGCGCTAGGTGCTCTCGGCAAACCTCCCTCGCCTCGTCCAGAGGCATATCCGCGACGTTGCCCAGGGTGAAGCGGATTGGCTTGCCATCGGGCCCGCGCTTCTGCCCCACGTAAGTGGTCATTGTGGAACCGACGCGGAAGCCAAACCCGGAGGGCGCCCCCGGCCCACCGTCCAACACCAAGTAGGGCCTGCCCTCCGACCGGGGAGCGAGGCGGACCTTGCCCTGCGCGTCCCATGCAGGGGCCTTGGTCAAGGACAAGGCCAGGACTTGGTTGTAGGTCAGATTAAACTTGAGCGATCCAGCTCTCTTGCTTGCGCTTGTCGCGGTCTTCGTCATTGCATCCCCCCTACACTTCATTGCTACATTAGCGCACGCCATCGCCCGTTTCTACGCCCCCGTTGCTACATTGATTTGACGTCATTTCAGCCACGCCGCTACTCAATTGCTACAAAAAACACCGTCACTCGTCGTTACTCGCCCCTACTCACCGCCATTGCTCAACCACACAATAATTATCAAGTGACTGATTTAAAAGTGATAACCAGTGACACCAAGGATGTGAAGGAACACACGCCTGCCATGAAGCAATTCTTCGCAGCCAAATCGGACTACCCCGATCTGCTGCTGTTCTTCCGCATGGGCGATTTCTACGAGCTGTTCTACGACGACGCGCGCAAGGCTGCGCGGCTGCTCGACATCACCCTGACCCAGCGCGGCAGCTCCGGCGGTGCGCCGATTCCCATGGCCGGGGTGCCGGTGCATGCGTATGAAGGCTATCTGGCGCGCTTGGTGGCACTGGGCGAGTCGGTGGCGATCTGCGAGCAGATCGGCGACCCGGCGCTGGCCAAGGGACTGGTCGAGCGCAAGGTCGTGCGCATCGTCACGCCTGGCACGGTCACCGACGAGGCGCTGCTGGACGAACGTCGCGACACCTTGTTGATGGCGATCTCGCGCAGCAAGCAAGGTTACGGCCTGGCCTGGGCCGATCTGGCCGGCGGCCGCTTCTTGGTCAATGAAGTGGACAGCGCCGATGCGCTGGAAGCGGAAATCGCGCGTCTGGAACCTGCCGAACTGTTGGTCCCCGACGAAGACAACTGGCCCGAATTCCTGCGCGGGCGCATCGGCGTGCGGCGCCGGCCGCCGTGGTTGTTCGATGCCGACAGCGGGCGCCGCCAGCTGCTGGCGTTCTTCAAACTGCACGATCTGTCCGGCTTCGGCATCGACGACAAACCTTGCGCCACGGCGGCCGCCGGCGCATTGCTCGGGTATGTCGAGGAGACCCAGAAACAGCGCTTGCCGCACCTGACCTCGATCGCGATGGAAGTGGCCAGCGAGGCCATCTCGATGAACGCGGCCACGCGCCGGCATCTGGAGTTGGACACCCGCGTCGATGGCGATACCCGCAACACCTTGCTCGGCGTACTGGACAGCACCGTCACGCCGATGGGTGGGCGTCTGCTCCGGCGCTGGCTGCACCGTCCGCTGCGCCTGCGCGATGTGCTGGTGCAGCGCCACCATGCGGTCGGCACGTTGATCGATGCAGCTGCCGATGCCGATCTGCGCGAAGCCTTCCGTGCGCTCGGCGATCTGGAACGCATCCTCACCCGCGTGGCCTTGCGCTCGGCGCGGCCGCGCGATTTTTCCACCTTGCGCGATGGCCTGGCGCTGCTGCCGAAGGTGCGCGCAATCCTGGCACCGTTGGATTCGCCGCGCCTGCAGGCGCTGCATGCCGAACTTGGCGAGCACGATGCCACCGCGCATCTGTTGATCAGCGCAGTGGCCGAGACGCCGCCGCTCAAGCTCAGCGACGGCGGCGTCATCGCCACCGGCTACGACGCCGATCTGGATGAGCTGCGTCGGTTGTCCACCAATGCCGATCAATTCTTGATCGACCTGGAACAACGCGAGCGCGCCAGCAGCGGCATCGCCACGCTCAAGGTCGGCTACAACCGCGTGCACGGCTACTACATCGAGATCAGCAAGGGCCAGGCGGAGAAAGCCCCGTTGCACTACAGCCGCCGGCAGACGTTGACCAACGCCGAGCGCTACATCACCGAAGAACTCAAGAGTTTCGAAGACAAGGTGCTGTCCGCGCGCGAGCGTTCGCTGTCGCGCGAAAAACTGTTGTACGAAGGCCTGCTCGATGCGCTTGGCACCGAGCTGGAAGGTCTCAAGCGCTGCGCGGGTGCACTCAGCGAACTGGATGTCCTGGCCGGCTTTGCCGAGCGCGCGCAGGCACTGGATTGGTCGCAGCCGGAACTGGACAGCGCCCCCGGCCTGCGCATCGAACGCGGCCGTCACCCGGTCGTGGAGGCGGTACGCGAGCAACCGTTCGAGCCCAACGATCTGGACCTGCACAGCGATCGGCGCATGCTGGTGATCACCGGCCCGAACATGGGCGGTAAATCGACCTACATGCGGCAGAACGC
Organism: Xanthomonas cissicola; assembly: GCF_008801575.1. Lineage (GTDB taxonomy): Bacteria > Pseudomonadota > Gammaproteobacteria > Xanthomonadales > Xanthomonadaceae > Xanthomonas > Xanthomonas cissicola. The sequence continues at coordinate 14,129 of NZ_VZPL01000049.1, forward strand.
CCTGATCGTGCTGTTGGCGCATATCGGCAGCTACGTGCCGGCCAGCCGTGCGGTGATCGGGCCGATCGACCGCATCCTCACCCGCATCGGCGCCGGCGACGACTTGGCGCGCGGGCAGTCCACCTTCATGGTGGAAATGGCCGAAACCAGCTACATCCTGCATCACGCCACTCCGCAATCGCTGGTGCTGATGGACGAGATCGGCCGTGGCACCTCCACCTACGATGGCCTGGCACTGGCCGATGCAGTCGCGCGCCATCTGGCGCAGACCAATCGCTGCTACACGCTGTTTGCCACGCATTATTTCGAGCTCACCGCACTGGCCGACGCATCGCATGCCGGTGGCGCCAGCGGTATCGCCAACGTGCATCTGGACGCGGTCGAACACGGCGAGCGTCTGGTGTTCATGCACGCAGTGAAAGATGGCCCGGCCAATCGCAGTTTCGGCCTGCAGGTGGCCGCACTTGCCGGGCTGCCCAAGGCGGCGGTAACGCAGGCGCGCCGGCGCCTGGCGGAACTGGAACAACGCGGCGGCGAAAGCCACAGCGCGCAGATGGCGCCCACCGCGCTGGATGCGCCGCAACAATTCGGACTGTTCACCGCACCCTCCTCCGCTGCGCAGGAAGCCTTGCAAGCGCTCGACCCGGATGAGCTCACGCCCAAGCAGGCGCTGGAGGCGCTGTATCGGTTGAAGGCGTTACTTTGAGGGCTGGGAATCGGGAATCGTAAGAGCGTAGCTGCGTACGCTGCGCTTTCGGACGCATTGCCTTGCAGGACTCGGGGATCGATTTGATCCTGCTTTGTGGGTTTTGTTCGCTCAGGTTGGAAGTCGTGATCGCATGATTGCGTGGTTGCCCAGTCCTGCATCGTGTCGCGTCAGGCTTGGCGTGTGCAGGTCGCTGGATTGATCTGTCGGCGCGACGGGCGCACCCTGCCGCAAGGCTTCGCCAGACAGGAAACCTTCCGATGACCACATCCGCTTCGTTGACCGATCAACTTGCTGCGCAATTGCAGGGCCCGCAGCTGCAGCAGCTCGCCGGCCGCCTGGGCATCGCGCCAGAGCAGGCGCGGTCGGCAGTGCAGGCCGCGCTGCCGCTGCTGATGGGCGCGCTGGGCCGCAATAGCCAGCAGGCCGGTGGCGCCGATGCGTTGCTGGTCGCATTGCAACGCGACCATGCTGCCAGCCCGGACCTCGGCAGCTTGCTCGGCTCGCTGTTGGGTGGCTCGGCCACCGGTGCGCAGGGCAACGGTGCCGGCATCGTCGGCCATCTGTTCGGCGACAAGGCGCCGCAGGCCGCTGCCGGCCTGGGCCAGGCCACCGGGCTGGAGACCAGCAAGGCCAGTCAGTTGCTGCAACTGCTTGCCCCGATCGTGATGGCGTATCTGGCCAAGCGCTTTTTGAGCGGCGAAGCCGCATCCAGCAGCCAGCTCGGGCCTGCGCTGGCCCAGGAGCATCAGCAGGTGCGCAGCCATCCCGCCGCCGGCGGGTTACTGACCAGCGTGCTGGACCAGGACGGCGACGGGCAGCTGGGCCTGGGCGATGTCATGAAGCTGGGCGGCAGCCTGTTCGGCAAACGCTGAGACGCTGAGTCTCCGACGCATCGTCACATGCATCCGTTGCGTGCATCCGTTGCGGGAACGCATTGATTGCCTGCAACTGCGCCGCGATCACCATCCGGCACGCTGGTCGGGCACTCGCGTGCTATCCATAGCAGCACACTATCGATATGGTTGAATAATTCGAATTCACCAAATGATCGATGCTCTTTATCGTGTGCGAACGCCTCCACGATAAGTCCGCCTGATGCGCTTGCTTGCGCCGCTCACCAAACTGCCCGTCGATGCATTCCGGGCTACCCAGGCAGGCGCTAGCATCGGCAACCGAGGCGACCATGCGCAGCCCGCATCGCACGCAACTTCCCCATTCCTGATGACCCAGTCTTAAGCACCGCCCGCGATTTCGATTCCACCAGCACGTGCCGGCATCTTCGGCACGCAGCTCCCCAAGTGCTCCTGCACACAGGTATTGCCATGACCACCGAAGCAAAGTGCCCGTTCAACCACGCCGTCGTCGGTACCGGAACCACCAATCGCGATTGGTGGCCCAAGCAACTGCGCGTGGATCTGCTCAGCCAGCATTCGAGCAAATCCAACCCGCTGGACCCGTCGTTCAACTATGCCGACGCGTTCAAGCGCCTGGACCTACAGGCGCTCAAGCAGGACCTGCATGCGTTGATGACCGATTCGCAGGACTGGTGGCCGGCCGACTTCGGCCATTACGGCCCGCTGTTCGTGCGCATGGCCTGGCATAGCGCCGGCACGTATCGCATTGGCGATGGACGTGGCGGCGGCGGACGTGGGCAGCAGCGCTTCGCCCCGCTCAACAGCTGGCCGGACAACGTCAGCCTGGACAAGGCGCGCCGCCTGCTGTGGCCGATCAAGCAAAAGTACGGCCAGGCCATTTCCTGGGCCGATCTGATGATTCTCACCGGCAACGTCGCGCTGGAATCGATGGGCTTGAAGACCTTCGGTTTTGCCGGCGGCCGCGAAGATACCTGGGAGCCGGATCAGGATCTGTACTGGGGCCGCGAAACCAAGTGGCTGGGTGGTGACGAGCGCTATTCGCGCGGTTCGCCCGGCGTGGACGAAGCGCACGGGGTGCTGGTGAAGGACGACGACAGCCAGGTGCCGCATACCCGCGACCTGGAAAACCCGTTGGCCGCCGCGCAGATGGGCCTGATCTACGTCAATCCGGAAGGCCCGGACGGCAACCCCGACCCGATCGCCTCCGCGCGCGACATCCGCGACACCTTCGCGCGCATGGCCATGAACGACGAAGAGACCGTGGCGCTGATCGCTGGCGGCCACACCTTCGGCAAGACCCACGGCGCGGGCCCGGCCGACAACGTGGGCGCCGAACCCGAAGCCGGCGAGCTGGAAAGCCAGGGCTTCGGCTGGCATAACCGCTACGGTAGCGGCAAGGGCGCCGACACCATCACCAGCGGCCTGGAAGTCACCTGGACCACCACGCCTGCGCAATGGAGCAACGATTACTTCGACCATCTGTTCGGTTTCGAGTGGGAGCTGAGCAAAAGCCCGGCCGGCGCGCATCAGTGGGTGGCCAAGAACGCCGACGCCATCATTCCCGACGCGCACGACGCCTCCAGGAAGCATCGCCCGACGATGCTGACCACAGATCTGGCGCTGCGCTTCGACCCCGCGTACGAAGCCATCTCGCGGCGCTTCCAGCAGCATCCCGAACAATTCGCCGATGCCTTCGCTCGCGCCTGGTTCAAGCTCACCCACCGCGACATGGGCCCACGCGCACGCTACCTCGGCGCTGACGTGCCTGCCGAAGAGTTGGTGTGGCAGGACCCGGTGCCGGCGGTCGATCACGCACTGGTCGATGCGCAGGACGCCGCCGCGCTCAAGCAGACCATCCTGGCCTCGGGCCTGAGCGTGGCGCACCTGGTGTCCACTGCATGGGCGTCGGCCTCCACGTTCCGCGGCTCGGACAAGCGTGGCGGCGCCAACGGTGCGCGTATCCGCCTGGCCCCGCAGAAGGAGTGGCAGGCCAATCAGCCCGAGCAACTGGCCAAGGTGCTCGCAACGCTGGAACGCATCCAGGCCGACTTCAACGCTGCGCAATCGGGTGGCAAGAAGATCTCGCTGGCCGACCTGATCGTGCTGGCCGGTAACGCCGCAGTGGAACACGCAGCGCAAGCCGCTGGCCACCAGGTGACCGTGCCGTTCGCACCCGGCCGCACCGATGCGTCGCAGCAACAGACCGATGTGGAATCCTTCGCCGTGCTCGAACCGGTGGCCGATGGCTTCCGCAACTTCGCCAAGCGCCGCTACGCAGTGCCGGCCGAAGCGCTGTTGATCGACAAGGCCCAGCTGCTCACCCTCACCGCGCCGGAGTTGACCGTGCTGGTCGGCGGCCTGCGCGTGCTGGGCGCCAATGTCGGCGACTCGAAGCATGGTGTGTTCACCAGCCGTCCCGGTGTGTTGAGCAACGACTTCTTCGCCAACCTGCTCGACATGCGCACCGAGTGGAAGGCCACCTCGGAGGCGAAGGAGGTGTTCGAAGGCCGCGACCGCAGCACCGGCGAACTTCGCTGGACCGGCACGCGCGTGGACCTGGTGTTCGGCTCCAACTCCATCCTGCGTGCGGTGGCCGAGGTCTACGCCAGCGCCGATGCGCAGGAGAAGTTCGTGCACGACTTCGTCGCCGCCTGGACCAAGGTGATGCAGCTGGATCGCTTCGATCTGGCCTAGGCGTCCTCACTCACACGCACCTGCCAACATGCAGGTGCGTGTGCCTGGTAACGCAAACGCCCCGAATCACCGGGGCGTTTGCGTTTGCGGGTCTATTGCATGACAGCCTGTTGCGACAGTGCGCTACAACGCATCGATATCGCCCAATGCCGTGATCAAACGTCGCGCACGCTTGTCCGGTTTACCCTCGGGCGCCCGGTAGCCGGTGCGCTCGGCAGCGCGCTGCTGGCGCCATTGCGCGCGGGCCTCGCGCGAGCTGTCGCTTTCGATGTACAGCGCCTGCGCGACCGGCGCCGGGCCGCGCACATCGCTGAGCGCGGCAACGGTGATCTCGAAGATTTCGCCGCCGCGGTCGATACGCAGTTGTTCGCCGCTGCGCAACGCGCGCGACGGCTTGGGACGCTGCCCGGCCACGTCTACCTTGCCGGTGTCCACTGCGTTCTTGGCCAGGCTGCGCGTCTTGAAAAAGCGCGCTGCCCACAGCCAGACATCCAGCCTGACCGTTATCGCCTGTTCCAGCTCTAGATTCATTCGTTTCGCGGTCTCGTGTCGTGCTTTGGCTCGCGCAGTGCGCTGTGCATGCGCGCGCTGCGATCTTGCGCAAACGCCGGTTCGGTTGCCGGCGTCTTCGGCGACGATGGCGTGCGCCACACCCGATGTTTGGGCCACGGCTGCGAAACTCAAGCGGGCAGGACCAGGTGCGGCTTGGTCCGCACCGCAGGGCAGTACCGCCGATGGACCGCCGTCTCCGCTAGCTGTTCGTTATGTCCACGGTGCGCGGCATATCCGGGTTCGGATGCGCCGCGATCAACGCATCGTCGGTGGCGTTGGCACGCAGTGCCGCAGGTCGGGCGGCATGCCGTAGCGCGAAGGCGGTAAACGCAGGACGCGGCTCCAGCGTGCCGGTACGCGTGTAGAAACCCACCACCGCCGCCATGTATAGGTCGGCCGCGCTGAAGCGGTCGCCGGCCAGGTGTTCGCGGCCCGCGACCGCCTGTTCCAGCGTCTGCAGAAGGTCCGCTTCGTGGCCGTAGCCGGCGATGCGTGCCGGTGCCAGCACGCCGCTTTCCTTCGCGGTCAGCAGCGCCTCCACTGGGCCGGCCAGGAAAAACAGCCAACGGTAATAATCGGCGCGCGCCGGCGATCCCGGCGGCGGCGCCAGGTGCCGCTCCGGCACCAGGTCGGCCAGGTAGGCACAGATCGCCGCGTTCTCGGTGACGACCGTGTCGCCATGGCGCAGCGCAGGCACCTTGCCCATCGGGTTGATCGCCAGATAGTCAGGCGCCTTCATCGTGGTGTTGTAGTCGAGGATGACCGCCCGGTACGGCAGGCCGGTTTCCTCCAGCATCCAGCGGGCGACACGGCCGCGTGACAGCGGGTGGGTGTAGAGCACGATCTCGGTGGACATGGGCAGACTTCCCTGGTGGACAGCCTTCAGTCTGGTCCTGCCCTGCTGACAGGTGCTGTCAGCAGTCGGCCCCGTAGCCGGTCGCCGCGCGCCAGCGCTTGATCAGTAGATGCCGGCGCGAGGGATAGCGTTCGCCGTCGTCGGCCAGGGCCAGCACCCGGTCGGCACGGAAGTGGCGGAAGTCGCCGCGCAGTTCGCACCACGTGGCGATCATGCCGTAGCCGCCGAGAAAGGCCATCGCGAACGGCCAGACCCGCCGCTGCGAGGCAGCGCCTTCGGCATCGGCGTAGTCCATCCGCAGCACGTGTTCGAGCCGGATGCCGCGACGCAGGATCGGCAGCCACGGTGCGGGCGGTTGCGCCGCATCGGCCGCGGGCACCAGCAGCCCGCTGGTCTCGATCGATGCGCGCAGGGTGCCGGGCAGCGTGGCGGTGATGCGCGCCACCGCGCGCTGCGCCGCCTGCGCCAGTTCCGGATCGGCCTGGCGCCCCACCCAGCGCGCGCCCAGGGTCAAGGCCTCCAGTTCGTCCTCGGTGAAATTCAATGCCGGCAGCAGGAAGCCTGGACGCAACACGTAACCGACGCCGGGATCGCCGAGGATATCGGCGCCCTGCGCGCGCAAGGTGGCGATATCGCGGTACAGCGTACGCAGGCTGACGCCCAGCGCAGCGGCGAGCTGGGCACCGGCCACGGGCCGACGTCGTCCGCGCAGGGCGTCGAGCAGATGCAGTAAACGGGTCGCACGGATCACCATCGCGACAGCATAGTGGGCTTTGCGTCCTTGCTGCTTTGGGCCGCACAGCGATCCGGCATCCGGGTCATAGACGAATGGGCGCATCCATAGGAATCCAACCGCGATGCAGCGCTCGGCCGGCGCATCAGCAGGCCAGCTGTCGAACACGTCCGACCATGGCTGCGGCCCAGCCGATACACGCTTCCCCATCCTCGCCAGGCCCACCTGCCGCGTTGCGATGCATGCACAAACCCTAGGCAGCTTCGCATGCCGCTGCCAGACAAGGCGCGCAGCGCGCTCCACGATCGGCGCGCCCCACGCCACATAGCCGCAAGTGCGCTGCATCCGGGCTCACCCGGGCAATGCTAGTGTGCGCACCTTCTGCGCGACGATACGACTGCGATGCCCAAATCCGCTGTCCTGACCGAAGGCCCGATCGGCAAGAACCTGCTGTTGTTCGCACTGCCGATCATGGCCGGCAACATCGCCCAGTCGCTCAACGGATCGATCAACGCGATCTGGATCGGCCGCTATCTCGGCGAAGAAGCGCTGACCGCGGCGGCCAATGCCAACAGCATCATGTTCTTCCTGATCGGCTCGGTGTTCGGCATCGGCATGGCCTCGACCATCCTGATCGGCCAGGCGATGGGCGCGCGCGATATCGCCCAGGCGCGCAAGGTGATGGGCACCAGCGCGAGCTTCTTCGGCGGGCTGTCGGCCGTGATCGCCGTGCTCGGCTGGTACCTGGCACCGCATTTGCTGATCGCCATGGGCACGCCCGCCGCCTCGCAAGCGCTGGCCGAAGACTATCTGCGGGTGATCTTCCTGGCGATGCCCACGCTGTACCTGTTCGCCTTCCTGTCGGCTGCATTGCGTGGCACCGGCGATGCGCGCACGCCGTTCCGTTTTCTGTTGCTGTCGGTGCTGCTGGATATCGTGTTCAACCCGCTGCTGTTGTTCGGTATCGGCCCGTTTCCGGCGTTGGGCATTGCCGGTGCGGCCTGGGCCACGTTGATCGCGCAGGTCGTCGCACTGGCCGGATTGCTGGTGTATTTGCGTAAAAAACGCCATGTCTTGTTGCTGGGCCGGAGCGACCTGCGGCTGTTTCGCATCGACCCAGCCATCCTGCGCGCGTTGATCGTCAAAGGCGTGCCGATGGGCCTGCAGATGGTGATGATCTCGCTGTCGATGATCGCCATGTTGTCGCTGGTCAATGGCTTCGGCACTGAAACCGCTGCTGCGTTCGGCGCAGGATTGCAGCTATGGAACTATGTACAGATGCCGGCCATGGCGGTGGGCGCCGCTTGTTCGTCGATGGCCGCGCAGAATGTGGGCGCCGGTCTGTGGTCGCGCGTGGATGCGGTCGCGCGTACCGGCATCGCCGCCAATTTCCTGATGACGGGCCTGCTGATCGTGCTGCTGATCGTGTTCGATCGCTGGACCCTGGCCCTGTTTCTGCCCGAAGGCAGCGCCACGCTGGAGGTTGCGCGACACCTCAACCACATCGCGATCTGGTCGTTCCTGCTGTTCGGTGTCAGCTTCGTGGTTTCGGGTGTGGTCCGCGCCACCGGTGCGGTGATTCCGCCGTTGTTGATCCTGGCCTTTTCGTTGTGGGGCGTGCGCGTGCCGTTGGCCAACGTGCTGCTGCCGCATCTGGGCGCCGATGCGGTGTGGTGGAGCTTTCCGATCAGTTCGGCCTGTTCGATGCTGCTGTCGCTGGCGTATTACCGCTGGGGCGGCTGGCGCAAGGCGCGCATGCTGACAACACCCACGCATCCGGCGGAACTTGCGGCTGCAGCGGAAGTGCCGGCGCATCCGGCCTCGCCGGTCGCCGACCCAGCCCCGCTCACCGACGCGCCAGGCGGGCCGCGGGCACCGCAGCGTTAGTCGCGTTTGCGGCAGGCGTACCGCCGGGTCCGCAGCCATCCCAGGCGCGTTCGCTTGGAACCGTCATGGGACCATGGGTACTAACCCTCCGCACGCCGACCACTCCCGATCAAGCGCGCGTGGTTACTGCAGGCATTCCCGCAAGGTGCGGCGTGCATCATGCGTGGATGCCGCAACCGAACGTGCATTCCCACAAACGCAAACAGCCGCCCGAAGGCGGCTGTCTGGCAGTGGCGGGACCGGCCCGCCGATACGGCTTACTCCGCCTTGGCAGCAGCCTGGCGAGCGGCCTTGGCCTGCGCAGCGGCGGCCAGATCTTCCTTGATGCGGGCAGCCTTGCCTTCCAGACCACGCAGGTAGTACAGCTTACCGGCGCGCACCTTACCGCGACGCTTCACTTCGACCGAGTCGATGATGGCGCTGTGGGTCTGGAACACGCGCTCGACACCGAAGCCGTGCGAGATCTTGCGCACGGTGAAGGAGGAGTTCAGGCCGGCATTCTTGGTACCGATCACCACGCCCTCATAGGCCTGCACGCGCTCGCGGTTGCCTTCCTTCACCTTGACGTTCACCACAACGGTGTCGCCCTGGTTGAATTCCGGCAGCTTGCGCTGGATCTGGGCGGCTTCGAAGTCAGCCAGGATGGTCTTGTTGAGTTTGCTCATGGTGGGCACCGCGTGTCTGGTGATATTGGACCGGCAGTCGCCGCACGGCGATTGCTCGAGGTTCGTAGGAGGGCCAGACGCAAGGCTGGCCAGCAAGCCGCATATTGTACCCCAATCCATCTTGCAAGAGCTAGGGGTGAGCCCTTATTTCTCGTCGCCCGGGGCGAGTTCGCGGCGAAACTCGTCCAGCAGACGGCGATCGTTCTTCTCCAGCCCCGCCTCGTCGAGCAGGTCCGGGCGGCGCAACCAGGTCCGGCCCAGCGACTGCTTCCGGCGCCAGCGCGCAATTGCCGCATGGTTGCCTGATCGCAGCACATCCGGCACATCGCCCCATGCATGGGTCGCCGGATGGCTGTAATGCGGGCAATCGAGCAGGCCTTGCGAGCCTTCAAAACTGTCCTGGGCGGCAGATTCGGCGTCGTTCAATACGCCGTCCTGCAACCGCGCCACCACGTCCACGACAACCGCTGCACCCAATTCACCGCCGGACAATACGTAGTCGCCGATGGAAATTTCCATATCGACCGCCTGCGCCAGAAAGCGCTCGTCCACGCCCTCATAGCGGCCACACACCAACACCATGCGCGGCAACTGCGCCAACTCGCGTGCGAGCACCTGCGTGAGCGGCCGCCCCTGCGGGCTGAGATAGATCACCGGCGCTGGCCGCGCGTCTGCGGCCTGCACCGCATCCAGGCAGGCCCGCAGCGGCTCGATCAGCATCACCATGCCGGGCCCGCCACCGAACGGACGGTCGTCCACGCGGCGATAGTTGCCCTGCGCATGCTCGCGCGGGTTCCAGCCCTGCAATTCCAGCAAGCCTCGCTCCTGCGCCCGCCCGACCACGCCGAACGCCGCGCATTGCGCGATGAACTCGGGGAACAGGCTGATGACGTCGATGCGCACTGGAGAATCGGGAGTCGAGTTAGGGAATGGGAGAGCAAGAGCAGCACCGAGGCACCGCTTTGATCAGAAATCCGGATCCCAGTCCACCACGATCAGGTTGGCTTCGAAGTCGACCGACTTGACGAAATCCGGGAACACAAACGGAATCATCCGTTCGCGATCGCCACGCACCACCACCACGTCGTTGGAGCCGGTGGAGAACAGGTGCGACACCGTGCCCAGCTTGACGCCTTCGACGGTTTCCACCTGCAATTCTTCCAGATCCACCCAGTAATATTCGTCGGGCTTGGGCGGCGGCAACGCACTGCGCGCGACGTAGATTTCGGTCCCGTGCATGGCTTCGACCGTGTCGCGGTCGGTGACGGCGGGGAACACCGCAATCAGATTCTTGCCCTGATCGCGCCCACGCACGCCGCTGACCACCGACTCCTGTCCGGACGGCGCGCGCACGATCCACGGCTGATAGCGGAAGATGGCGGTCCGTGGCTCGGTCCAGGATTCGAGCTTCAGCTCACCCTTGACACCAAAAGCGCCGACAATCCTGCCTAGCAGGATGCGGCGCTCGGTCTGCTTCATCTGCGTCGACTCTGGGCCAGGTAGCGATACCCGGCCCTCAAGATCAGGCCGCAGCGGCCTGAGACTTGGCTTCGCGATACAGGTTACGCACCTTGTCGGTCAGCTGCGCACCGTTGCCGACCCAATGGTCGACGCGTGCGACGTCCAGCACGATGCGCGGTTCTGCGCCCTGGGCAACCGGGTTGTAGTAACCCAGGCGCTCGATGTTGCGGCCGTCGCGCGCGCTGCGCACGTCGGTCACGATGATGTGGTAGAACGGACGCTTCTTGGCGCCGCCGCGGGTCAGTCGGATCTTGACCATGATGTTGTTTTCCTGAGTTGCCCAGTCGCCAGAGTGGCGCGGTAAGCCGGCGATTATAGCGCCCCCCAGCGGCGAAGCCAAGTCACCCCTGAGCCGCTCAGATCGCTTGCCAGGCCTGCGTTTGCAGCGCCTGCTCCAGAATCGCCAGCTGGGCGGCGGCGTCCGGCCACTGCACAGACCCGACCACCGCCAACGCTTGTTGCCCGCGCGCATTGCAGCTGAAGCCGCCATCGAATGCCTGGAGTTCGCCCAGCGTGACCGGGCGCGCCTCCTGCTCGATGCCAAGCGCTTGCAGCCCGGCCTGCAGCAGACGCTGCCGGGTGCCGGGCAAGGCCGGCCCCTGCGGCCACACGACCCTGCCCTGCTGCCACAGGCCCAGATTCCAGAACGCACCCTCCACGAGCCGGCCTTGCGGATCGATCAGCAGCGCATCGTCGAACCCGGCAAGCATTGCCTGACGGCGCAGCTGCAGCAGCGCGAAGGTGCCGACGTGCTTGCACAGCGGCTGTTCGCGCACGTAATTGGCCGGCTGCACGCGCACAGCGGTCGCTGGCATCTGCGCGGCGGGCGAGAGCGAGATCAACACATCCAGTGCGACGGCGCGCGATGGATCGCGCAGGTCGAAATCCTGCGAAAACACCGTGATGCGCACGCTCGCATCGGTGCTGCCGGCAGCCGACAACGCAACGCGCAACTGCGCGCGAATGGCGTCGGAATCGGCAGCAGCACCAAACAGGGCTGCGCTGTCGTGCTGCAGACGTTGCAGATGCAGGTCCAGACCAAGTACAGCGTTATCGCGCACCTGCAGCGTGGTGAAGTGACCGTAATTGTTCAACGCCGCAGCACCGAGCTGCTGCGCGGTAGCGGCGATGCCATTACAGAAGATCAACGGCACAACAACGCCTGCGCCTGTTCCCACCATTGCGTCACGACCTGCGCAGCCGGTTGTGCGGGCGCCATCCAGGCGGATTGGCCGGCCCAGGCCTGCATCGCATCCAGACGGTTGTCGCGCGCAGCGGCCTGGCGCATCGGTGCGGTGAGCCCGCGCTGCACCGGGTATGGCGCGGGTGGCGGTGCGTCTGCAGCGTTTGCTGCACCGACATATGGTGTGGTCAGCGCGCGCCCCAACCGGCCCGAGAACGCACGGGTTGGCTGGGTGTGCTCCGGCTCTGCCTGAGATAACGCGTCGGCCCAGGCGCTCGGCAATGCAGCTTCGGGCGTGCGTAGCAAGCCGGTGCCGATCTGCACGGCGCTTGCGCCCAACGTCAGCGCTGCCGCAATGCCGCGCGCATCGGCGATGCCGCCGGCCGCGATCACCGGGATATCGAGACGATCGACCAGACGCGGCAACAACGCCAATAGCCCGGTCATCTGCTGCGCGGCGCGACCGGCCTCGAACGCACCGCGATGGCCCCCGGCTTCGGCCCCTTGCGCAACCACTGCATCGGCGCCTGCTGCCTGCGCCACAAGCGCTTCGTCCAATGTGGTGGCGCAGGCGAACCAGGCGATCCCGGCATTCGTGAGACGTGCCACCTGATCGGGCCGGAAGATGCCCATGATCGATGAAGCGACTGCTGGCCGCGCTGCGAGCAAGGCATCCAATTGCGCGTCGAAATCGGCAGGTGTCGCATCGCCCGCTGTCTCCGGCACCGGTGGCCCCCACTGCGCAAGAAACGCGCGCAGGCGCGCTTCGGCGGCCGCATCGCGCGCAGGTGCCGGGTCGGGAATCCACAGATTGATCTGCGCAGGCCCTGCGCTGGCCTCACGGAATGCTGCCATCCACGCCACGATGTCGTGCGGCTGCGATAACACGGCCCCCATCGCGCCCATGCCACCGGCATTGGCAACCGCCGCCGACAACGGCACCGGGCAGGCGCCGGCCATGGGACTGAGCAGGATCGGCAAGCGCAGCCCAAAGCGCTGCTGGAAGGCATCGACGTTGGAAAATCTGGTCATCAATCACTTCGCACACCATGAGATGGCGCATGGTAACCGCGATGGGCAGACGCTGATGCCGGCACGGACACGCGCACCTGCCGCGCCGGTCTGGCGGCTGCGCAGCAGATGGTCGCTGCGCTTGATACGCCGGCATCGGCATGCGTTGCCGGCACCACTCTTCGACCCAGACATTCTCCAACGCGGAGCACGCCGGCGCTGCGACGCTGTAGATAAGCGCCTCAGAAGCGCTAAATCGATAAACGCCGAAGCCGGTTGGGTGCGACGTGCCGGTGGCCCGAATAGCCGCAAGTCCAGGCACTAATCGCCATCGAAAGGACAGACACGCTGCGTGCAACTAGCCGGCATTGCGCTCACCCACACATGGCCCAGCGCCGGCCCACGGAACAGCTTGAGCAGACGTCCCTCGCCTCGCATGCGACCGGCGCATTGACCGGGCAATGGCAACGGATGATGGAGCTGTTGCGTCGAGCTGTGCCAGACGAGCGATCGCCTGCGCGGCACCGCTGGCGTCGCCCGCGTCTTCAGCAGTGAACAGTGAAGTCCGCACGTCCGCACGTCCGCAGGCGCCACGCAAACAGGCGGTGATATCCGCGACAACCCGTACGTTGCACCGCCAGAGGACGAGACCTGACGTAACGGCCGCCCACCTTGATGTGGCCTGCCACGCAAGCACCAGGCCAGCGCAAGATGCACGCACTGGGCGCCTGCGAATGGCTTCGCAGCGCGGCGTGCGCAGGTTGCTCAGCGGAACGGCATGCCGCCGCGGCCGCCCATGGCGCCCATCATGCCCTTCATGTTGCGCATCAGGCCCTTCATGCCGCCGCCGGCCAGCTTGCCCATCATCTTTTCCATCTGCTGGTACTGCTTCATCAGCTTGTTGACGTCGGCCGGCTGCATGCCCGAGCCGCGTGCGATGCGGGCACGGCGCGAGCCGTTGAGCAGCGCCGGGTTGCGCCGCTCTTTCTTGGTCATCGAATTGATGATGGCGATCATGCGCGGCACTTCCTTGCCGGTGACCTGCTGTTTGACGTTGTCCGGGATCTGGCCCATGCCAGGCAGCTTGTCCATCAGCCCATGGATACCGCCCATGTTCTGCATCTGCTCGAGCTGTTCCTTCATGTCGTTGAGGTCGAACTTCTTGCCCTTGGCGACCTTGGCCGCAAGCTTGGCGGCCTTTTCCTGGTCGACGCTGTGCTCGACCTGCTCCACCAGCGACAGCACATCGCCCATGTCCAGGATGCGGCTGGCGACGCGGTCGGGATGGAAAACATCCAGGCCGTCGGTCTTTTCGCCGGTACCGACGAACTTGATCGGCTTGCCGGTGATGTAGCGCACGCTCAGTGCGGCACCGCCGCGGGCGTCGCCGTCGGTCTTGGTCAGCACCACGCCGGTCAGCGGCAGCGCCTCGCCGAAGGCCTTGGCGGTGTTGGCCGCGTCCTGACCGGTCATGGCATCGACCACGAACAGGGTTTCGGTGGGGTTGACCGCGGCGTGCAGCGCCTTGATCTCGTCCATCATCGCCGCATCGATCGCCAGGCGGCCGGCGGTATCGACCAGCAGTACGTCGACGAAGGACTTGCGCGCATCGCTGATGGCGGCACGCACGATGTCGACCGGCTTCTGCGACGCATCTGAGGCGAAGAACAGCACCCCGACCTGTTCGGCCAAGGTCTTGAGCTGCTCGATCGCGGCCGGGCGGTAGACGTCGGCCGAGACCACCATGACCTTCTTCTTGCGCTTTTCTTTCAGGTGCTTGGCGAGCTTGCCGACCGTGGTGGTCTTGCCTGCACCCTGCAGGCCCGCCATCAGGACGATGGCCGGCGCCGGCACGTTGAGGTTGAGGTCGGTGGCGGCCGCGCCCATGACGGCGGTGAGCTCGTCGCGTACCACCTTGATCAGCGCCTGGCCCGGGGTCAGCGACTTGAGCACTTCCTGACCGACTGCGCGCACCTTGATGCGCTCGATCAGCGCCTGCACCACCGGCAGCGCCACGTCGGCCTCGAGCAGGGCGATGCGTACTTCGCGGGTGGCTTCGCGGATGTTCTCCTCGGTCAGGCGGCCGCGGCCGCGCAGGCGCTCCATGGTGCCGGAGAGACGTTGGGTAAGAGACTCGAACATGCGCAAAGGACCGCGGAGGGGAAACGGGTGCCGATTATAGCGGCACCGGCTGGCGGCCTGCCCCGGCGCCCGGCGCACCCCGCTTGATCAGGCGCTCCCTCGCTGCGAGGTACCGCCCCCCCCTGCCTGCCAGCAAAAACCCAAGCGACCCGCGGCCCAGGCTTCTCCGATTCCCGATTCCCGATTCCCGATTCCCGATTCCCGATTCCCGATTCCCGATTCCCGATTCCCGATTCCCGATTCCCGACTCGCCAATCCCCAATCCCCGCCCCACCATGCGAAACTTCCACGATGACAATCGTTCTCATCGCGTTCGCCCTGTATCTGCTGGCCACGGCGCTGCTCACCTGGGCGGTGTTGCGCGATGGCAACCAGTCGCCTGCGCGCTGGCTGGCGCCCGCATTGGCTGCAGTGGCGTTGCACGCCGGTTACCACGTGCTGGTGGCGGTGCGCACCGCGGGCGGGCCGGACATGCACTTCTTCGCGGCACTGTCGTTATGCGGGCTGGGCATGGCTGCGCTGACGGCGGTGTTCGGTGGCCGCGGGCGGATGGCGGCAGTGGGTGTGGTGGTGTTCCCGCTTTCGGCGATCCTGTTGGCCAGCTACCACGCCTACGGCCACGAGCCCAGCTCGGATCTGGGCTGGCGACTCGAATTGCACGCGTGGCTGGCCTTGCTGGCCTACGCCACCCTGGGCATCGCAGCGCTGCTGGCAATCATGCTATGGCTGCAGGAACGCGCGCTGCGGCGGCGCGATTTCCATAGCTGGCTGCGCGCACTGCCACCGCTGACCGAGCTGGAAACGCTGCTGTTCCGCACGATCACGGTGGGCTTTGTGCTGTTGAGCCTGACCCTGCTGACCGGCCTGTTGTTCGTGCAGGACTTCCTGGCGCAGCGGCTATTGCAAAAGACCGTGCTCAGCATCCTGTCGTGGATCGTGTTCGGTGCGCTGCTGATCGGCCGCTGGCGCAATGGCTGGCGCGGCACCAAGGCGGTGCACTGGACGCTGACCGCGATGGCGCTGCTGGTGCTATCGTTCTTCGGCAGCAAGTTCGTCATCGAGCTGGTGCTGGGGCCGCGTTGAGCGCCTTGGGCGTACGCGTGCGCTGGGCGGGCGCGCATGGATCGATCTTGTGCAGCCTGCGACGGGCATAGACCCGCGCCAGACTGACACTGCGATCAGCTGCACTGGGTCGCGCCCGCACGACGCAGCCCAGCTAACTAGCTCTGAAATCTCTCACGCATCCAGCGCGGCGCACACGGCGTCCCAGGGCTGGCCCGGCCCCGCGTTGGCAAAGCGATAGCTGATACGGCGGCGATAGGTCTCGCCCGGCCGCAGGATGGTCGAAGGAAAGTTGGGGTGATTGGGGGCGTCCGGATAATCCTGCGGCTCCAGGCATACGCCACGGCCCAGTCCGGGATGGTGGGCGTCCAGATGTTGGCCCTCGTACACCTGCACCGCCGGGGCATCGCTGCTGATACGCAGCGCCACGCCACTGTGCGGGGAGTACAGCTCGGCAACGCAGTCCGCGTCGGCGGCCAGCACCAGACACTGGTCATAGCCCTTGCCGAGGATGATCTGGGGATGCGCCGTGTCGGTGTTGTCTGCCAGCGCGGCAGGTTGGCGGAAATCGAATGGCGTACCGGTCACCGATGCGATCTCGCCCGTGGGGATCGACTCGGCATCCACCGGCAGGTAGCGATCGGCTGGCACGCGCAGCACCTGCGCTGCGGCCCGCAGCTGCGGGTCGCCGGACAGATTGAAATACGGGTGATGGGTAAGATTCAACGCAGTCGCGGCATCGCAGTGCGCTTCGAACTCCAGCTGCAGGCTCAACCCGTGAAGCTGCAGGCGCGCACGCACGTGCAGATTGCCGGGGTAGCCCTCTTCGCCATCGGGTGAGTCGTAGCCCAGCAGCACCTGGTCCGGCGCCTGCTCCAGCACGCTCCACACCCGTCGTCCGAAGCCGCGCAGCCCGCCGTGCAACTGGTTGCGCCCTTCATTGGCGGCCAGCACGTGGGTGACGCCCTCCAGGGTGTAACGCGCACCGGCGATGCGGTTGCCGAAGCGGCCCACCAGAATGTTGAGGCTGTCGCCGTCGGCAGCATAGGCGGGTAGATCCAGCAGGTTCAGCACCAGCGGCACCACACCCTGTGCGGTGATCAACTGCAGCGTATGTAGGATGCCGCCGTAGGTAAGCACCTGCGCTTCCAGACCAGCCTCGCTGCGTAGCGTGAGCGCGTGGATCTCGACACCGTCTGGCAACTGCCCGAACACTCGCTGCATGGATCGTCCTGCCGATGAGGTAGCCCGCGAGCATAGCCGCATGCGGTGGCTGCCGACCATGCTGCTGCGCACATCCTGGCCGGCGAGGCGATTGCGGCGGCGAAGCGACTGCCGCGCCTGCCTGCAACGGCCGCGCTGCAGCAATACAAAGGGCGGCCACGGGCACTACGCTAGCAGCGCGTTTCCCATCGCAGCAGCACCCACCCGACCATCGACCAGCACAGGAGCACCGACCCGATGCAGTGGATTTCCCCCGCATTGCAGGCATCGCGCAGGCAGCTGTTGAACGCCGTTTTCGTCGCCGCCTCGATTGCCAGCGTGCCGGCCAGCTTCGCTGCCGAGGTCAAGATCAACGGCACGTTGCGCGTGGACCAGCCCGGCGCGCAGGTGTCGCGGCAACTGTTCGGCCAATTCGCCGAGCATCTGGGTACCGGCATCTATGGTGGCGTGTGGGTGGGCGAGGAGTCGCCGATTCCCAACACGCACGGCTATCGCAACGACGTGGTCGCCGCACTGAAAGCCATTGCCGTCCCCAACATCCGCTGGCCCGGAGGTTGCTTCGCCGACGAATACCACTGGCGCGATGGCGTCGGCACGCCGGCCAAGCGCCCGATCCGGGTCAACACGCACTGGGGCGGTGTGGAAGAGTCCAACCGTTTCGGCACGCACGAGTTCATGGACTTTACCGAACTGCTCGGCACCCAGGCCTATATCGCCGGGAACGTGGGCGATGCTGCGCCGGAGGAGATCGCGCAGTGGGCCGAATACATGACCGCGCCCACACGCTCGAGCCTGGCCAACGAGCGCCGCGCCAATGGCCGCGATGCGCCCTGGCAGGTTCCCTACTTCGGTGTGGGTAACGAGTTGTGGGGCTGCGGCGGCAATATGCGCGTGGAGTACGCAGCCGATGTATTTCGCCGCTACCAGACCTTCGTCAAGTCGCCGGCCAGCCAGAAGATCCTCAAGATCGCGCCTGGCCCAAGCGACGACGACTACCACTGGACCGAAGTGATGATGCGCGAGGCCTCCAAGTTCATGGACGGGCTGAGCATGCACTACTACACCATTCCCGGTGGCTGGCCGCCGCGCGCGTCGTCGACCACGTTCGACGAAGCCGCGTGGATCCAGACCTTGTCGCGCACCTTGGTGATGGACGAGCTGATCACCAAGCACAGCGCGATCATGGACAAGTACGACCCAGCCAAGAAAGTGGCTCTGGTCGTGGACGAATGGGGCACCTGGTATGCGCCATTGCCAGGCACCAACCCCGGTTTCCTGCAGCAGCAAAACAGCCTGCGCGACGCGCTGGTGGCGTCCCTCAACTTCGACATCTTCAGCCAGCATGCCGAGCGCGTGCGCATGGCCAACATCGCGCAGATGGTCAATGTGCTGCAGGCGATGATCCTCACCGATGGCGACAAGATGGTGCTGACGCCCACTTACCACGTGTTTGCGCTTTACAAGCCCTACCAGGACGCCACCCACCTGCCGCTGCAATTGCAGACACCGCAATACCGTCATGGCGACACGCAGGTGCCGGCAGTGCACGGCTCGGCGGTCAAGGCGAAGGATGGCCATGTGTATGTCGCACTGACCAATCTGGACGCGAGCGCGTCGGCGACTGTGAGCGTGCAGGTGGAAGGGTTGCCGCTGCGTGCGGTGGAGGGACAGATCCTGACGGCACCGGCGATCGCCACGTACAACACCTATGCGCAGCCACAGGCCGTTGCGCCAGTGGCATTCAAGGGCGCACGTGTCCAAGGCAAGACAGTGAACGTGGCGCTGCCGGCGCATTCCATCGTGATGCTCAAGCTGCAATGAGCGATCGGATGCAATGCACAGGGCCTACGTGCCGGGCACGGCCAGCAGTATGTGTGCCGTGCTGCCTCGTTCGGACGCGCCTTGCAAGGGAGCGCGATCGTTGCATTTCGCATGTGCCTGGTGATCACGTCGCCATGCCGTCGCGACCACAGGTTCAAGGCGCGTACCGGAGGCGTATCGCGTTGCAGGCGATGCGCCGTTTCTAAAGGCAGATGGCGCTGTTGTTGAGGCCCGGGTTTCGGAGTTGAAAACACTGGACTGCAATCGCTCGCCAAGACGTGTGCCGGCGCATCGGCAGTACGCGGCATCTATCGTGCACAGACCACGTCGATGCGCACTGGGCACGCGCACCACAGGCCACGGTCTTGCAACCGCTTGCAAGCGAGTTCGGCTGAGGCGGTCGCGGCGTCGCGTATCCGGACGTGCAATCGGCATTGGGGAAAGCACACATCATCGATGCGCCGCGCCACTGGCTGCTGCCGCGCAACATGTCGCCGACAGGGTTTGCGACCGGCATCATGCCAATGATTGATTATTCCGGAATGAACACAACGAATCTGAAGCACGCACGACATTTTCTTTGACACCCAGGCAGCCGCTACGCAGCGTCGCCCCTCCACGGATTTGATTCCGTACCAGGAGAGGCTCGCAATGAACACACTACGCGCTGTGACTGTGCAGTTCGCTGTTCTGCTTGGCGTCGCGCTTACAACGAGCGCGAGTGCGCAGACGCTGGTATGGGAAGACAACTTCAACGGGCCTGCCATCGACGGCACCAAATGGACCTACGACGTCGGCAACGCGTAAGCTCCCCCGTCAAGCAGGCACTTTAAAAGTAGAGCTTTCGGCGTACTTGTTGCGGTACTCGACCGGGGTCATTCCGCCGAGCGAATCATGGGATCTTGCTTGGTTGTAGTCGATCATCCACCAGTGGGCGGCTTCGCGCACCTCGTCGAGGCAGGCGAAGAGATTCAGGTCGAGCACTTCCTCGCGGAACGTACGATTGAAGCGCTCAATGAAGGCATTCTGATTTGGCTTTCCCGGCTGGATGTACTGTAGTGCGACGCCA
>NZ_VZPL01000050.1 GCF_008801575.1 Xanthomonas cissicola
ACTGTTCCGTCGCTTGAAAGGCTACCGCCGGATTTTCTCGCGCTTCGAGAAGCTGGATGTCATGTTCCTTGGATTCCTCAGCTTCGTCCTAGTCGTTGATGGGCTTCGGATGTGTTAACAGGCCCTAGTTGATTGTGCCGACCGACTGCCCCCATCCGCCCTTCGGGCACCTTCCCCCGCAGGCGGGGGAAGGCAGGCGGCATTGACGATCTCCCTTCTCCCGCTGGCGGGAGAAGGGAGGCTCAGCGCTGCATGAGGGCGGGCCGCCAGTGGGGCTTGAACGCCCGCGCCCAGGAAAGCCGCACCTATAAAATCAGCTAGCCGAGCGTGCCGGCCGACTGCCCCCCATCCGCCCTTCGGGCACCTTCCCCCGCAGGCGGGGGAAGGCAGGCGGAGTTGGCGATCTCCCTTCTCCCGCTGGCGGGAGAAGGTGGCGCTCAGCGCCGGATGAGGGCTACTCCACCGCCGGCACCGCCATCGCATCGATCTTCGCTGCCAGCGCCTGGATCGCCAGTTGCGCCGAACGCGACAGTTGGCGCTGCGGCGCCACGCACAGCGCCAGCGTCATCGGCTTGGTCAGGTGCTGGCGAAACGGCACGAAGGCCAGACGTCCGTCGGCCACGTCCGGGGCGGCATCCAGCCACGACATCAACCCAACGCCGGCGCCGGCACGCACCAACCCGCGCAGCGTACGCACGTCGTTGCAGTGGGTGAGCCGTTTCACGTCGATGTGCTGGCGCTGGTACAGCACCTTGGCGTGCTCGCCGACGATCAACGGGGCGGCGGGCAGCAACAGACGATGCTCCAGCGTCTCGCTCAGCTGCAGCTCGGTGCGGGTGCTCAACGGATGCCCCAACGGCATCGCAATGCCTAGCGGAATGTCCGCAAACGCGCGCACCTCTAGGTCCACGCTGCTGACCGGGTCCAGCAGCAGGCCGATATCCACATCGGCCGAGGTCACCATTTCCATCACCCGCTGGTTGCGCGCGGTGGAGAGGTTGAAGGTGATGCCCGGGTACTCCTGCACCAGCGCCGCCACCGCCGCCGGCACCACGCCCTCGCTGAGCGCGTCGATCATGGCGATCTCCACATGACCGCGGCGCAGGCCCTTGAGCTCGTCGAAGCGCTCCAGCGTGCGCGCGTAGGCCTTCTCCCAGCCGCGCACGTCCACCAGCAACAGCTCGCCCGCAGCGGTGAGCCGCAACCGGCCAGGCAGGCGTTCGAACAGCTGCGCCCCGAGCTCTTCTTCGGCCTTGAGGATCTGCCGGTCGATCGCCGACGCCGAGACGTGTAGTACCTCGGAGGCCTTGCGGATGCTGCCGCAGCGTGCCACTTCGATGAAATACCGGGTGAAGCGCGAGAAGGTCAGCATGCGGCGGGGCTCGGTTGACGTTGCATTTTTTGCAATGGCTTGGCTGAAAATCGATGTTTGATCACACACCCCCGGCTTCCTAGAGTCAATCGGCACCGCTCCCGCCTCACGCCAGAGACCGCCCATGGATGTCGCCGTCCCCACACTGCCGCTGCACTGCACCTTCGACGCTGCCGACTGGCAGCGCCTGGCCCAGCACTGGCATGCGGTGGCGCTGAGCAGCGAGGTGAGCGAGGCGCCATTCAAGGCCACCCTGCTGGACGAGCCGCTGGTGCTGTACCGGCTGGGCAGCGAGCTGGTGGCCGCGCGCGACGTCTGCCCGCACCGCGGGGTGCCGCTCAGCATGGGCACGGCCGATGGTGGCGGCGTGGTGTGCGCCTACCATGGGCTGCGCTTCGGCGCGGGCGGGCGCTGCAACCATATCCCCGCCAGCCCCAGCCAGAACATCCCGGCCAAGATGCGCCTGCACACCTATGCGGTGGCCGAGCGCTACGGGCTGATCTGGGTGTGCCTGGCCAAGCCGGCCGGGGTGAGCGATGCGGACATCCAGATCCCGCCGATGCCGGGCTGGGACGAAGACGGCTTCCAGCAGATCGTGTGCCCGGCCTTCGACATCGGCGGCAGCGCCGCGCGCCAGCTGGAAGGCTTCATCGACGTGGCGCATTTCGCCTTCGTGCACACCGCCACCTTCGCCCAGCCGGACAAGCGCGAAGTGCCGGCCTACACCACCACCGAAACGCCGACCGGCTTCAATGCCGACTACCTGAGCACCGTGGCAAATTATTCGGTGGACATGCCGCTGCCGGACGTGGACCCGAACTTCCAGTGGCTGCGTCATTTCGAGGTGCATCTGCCTTTCACCGCCACGCTGACCATCCACTTCCCGGTGCCGGGCAAGCGGCTGGTGATCATGAATGCCGCCAGCCCGGTGTCCAAGCATAAGACCCGCCTGCTGGTGCCGATCGCGCGCAATTTCGACACCCATCTGCCGGTGGAAGACGTGCATGCGTTCAACCTGCGCGTGTTCGAAGAAGACCGCGCCATGGTGGAAGCGCAGCGGCCAGAATATCTGCCACTGGACCCGCTGCTGGAAGTGCATATTCCCGCCGATCGCAGTTCCATCGCGTATCGCCGCGGGCTGCGCAGCCAGGGCTATAGCGACTTCTTCCTGCGCTGACGGCCGAGAACACCCGCATGAGCCTGCATGAAGTGCGCGTTGCCGACGTCGTCGATCAGGGTCACCGCCAGCGCGCGATTCGGCTGGAACCGGTGGGCGCGCAATTGCCGGCATTCGAGGCCGGCGCGCATGTCGACCTGCATCTGCCGGATGGCTTGATTCGCCAGTACTCGATCGCCAGCGCGCCGCATGTGCGCGACCACTATCTGCTGTGCGTCAAGCTGGCCGACGCCTCGCGCGGTGGGTCGCGGCATCTGTGCGAGCAGCTTGCGCCCGGCGACCGCCTGCGCATCTCCACACCGCGCAATCTGTTCCCGCTGCACCCGGGCGAGCGCCACGTGCTGCTGGCCGCTGGCATCGGGATCACCCCGCTGCTGTCGATGGCCGAAGCACTGGAAGCGCGCGGCGAGCCCTTCGTGCTGCATTACTACGCACGCCGGCATGCCGATGTGGCGTTTTCGCAGCGGCTGCAACAAGGCTTTACGCATGGGCAGGTGTCCCTGCATCTGAGCGATAGCGGGCAGAGCCCACGCGTGCATGTACCCGAGGAACTGGGCCAGGCGCGTGCATGCGATCAGCTGTATCTGTGCGGGCCGGCGGCGTTCATGGACCACTTCACCGTGCTGGCGAAGGCGCATGGCTGGACGGCGGCGCAACTGCATCGCGAACACTTCGCCGCCCCCGCGCCCAGCCTTGCCCACGATGCCGACAGCGCGTTCGAGGTGGAACTGGCCGCCAGCGGCCGCGTGGTGCAGGTGCCGGCCGATTGCAGCATCGCCAGTGCCCTGCTCGATGCCGGTATCGAGGTGCCGGTGTCGTGCGAACAAGGCATGTGTGGCGCCTGTCTGACCGGCGTGCTGGCTGGCACGCCAGATCACCGCGACAGCGTGCTCAGCGACGCCGAACGCGCCACCAATCGGCAGATCACCGTGTGCTGTTCGCGCAGCCGCTCGCCGCGGTTGGTGCTGGATCTTTGAACGCTGTTTCCGCGGTGCCACTGCAACTGTTCAGTCACCTTGCGCAGCCTGACGCCTCGCTTGCCTTTCACGATGGCGGGCAATAGAGCGCGCCATCGCGCACGGCACGTGCGCTCTCATGCGTGCATCAGCGGCGGGACCTGCGCCGCAACGATGCGCGATGCCGCGTGACGCGTCCGCGCTACCGTGTGTGAGCGCTCCTGCAGCGCGATCCGTGCCCGAGGTCCGTGGCAAGCGCAACGCAACAGGGCAAGATGGGCCGCCCGCATGCGTGCGCTGCCACGCACGCCGCCCCGTATCGATGAGATGTCTGCCGATGTTCCTTTGCCCTGCCGTCAACCTGCCCTGCATCGCGAGCGCATGCTGATGCGCTGGCCCGGTTTTGCGCTTGCCGCCAACGGCAGCACCGTGCGCACCGAAATGCTGGCCGGTGCCACCACCTTCCTGACCATGGCGTACATCGTCTTCGTCAACCCCGACATCCTGGCCACCACCGGCATGGATCACGGCGCGGTGTTCGTGGCTACCTGCCTGGCTGCAGCACTGGGTTCGCTGTTGATAGGAGTGCTGGCCAACTATCCCATCGGCATGGCGCCCGGCATGGGCTTGAACGCGTTCTTCGCCTTCGGCGTGGTCGGCACATTGGGCTACAGCTGGCAGCAGACCCTGGGGCTGGTGTTCGTTTCCGGCTGCCTCTTTTTGCTGCTCACCATCACCGGCGCGCGGCGCTGGTTGGTGGATGGCATTCCGACCACCTTGCGCAGCGCCATTGCGGCGGGCATCGGCTTGTTCCTGGCCTTGATCGGGCTGCAGAAGGCCGGATTGGTGGTGGCGCATCCGCAGACCTTGCTGACGTTGGGCGACTTGCACCGGCCCGAGCCGCTGCTTGCGCTGGCCGGGTTGCTGCTGATCGGCGTGCTTGAAGTGCGCCGCGTGCGGGGTGCCATGTTGCTCGGCATCCTTGCGGTGACCGGGGCAGCGCTTGCGTTGGGACTGGTCGGCTACGAAGGCGTCCTGGCGCTGCCGCCCAGCCTGGCGCCCACCGTGCTGCAGCTGGATATCGTCGGCGCCTTGCGCGGCCATGGCGGCGGTGGTGCGCTCGCTGCGGTACTGCATGTGGTGCTGGTGTTCGTGCTGGTGGAAATGTTCGACGCCACCGGCACGCTGATGGGTGTGGCGCAACGCGCCGGCCTGCTGCACACGCCCGCGCAGCGCCGCCAGTTCGACCGCGCGCTGCTTGCCGACAGTACCGCCATCCTGGCCGGCGCGCTGCTCGGCACTTCCAGTACCACCGCCTATGTGGAAAGCGCCGCCGGCGTGCAGGTGGGCGGGCGTACCGGCCTCACCGCGCTGGTGGTTGCCGCCCTATTTCTGCTCGCCCTGCTGTTCTCCCCGCTGGCCGCGATGGTGCCGGCCTACGCCACCGCGCCAGCCCTGATCTATCTGGCCTCGGTGATGCTGCGCGAATGCACGCAGATCCAGTGGGACGATGTGGGCGACGCGTTGCCGGCCGCCATCTGCATGCTCGCCATGCCGCTGACCTATTCCATTGCGACGGGGCTTGCGTTCGGCTTCATCACCTATGCCGCGCTCAGACTCGGCAGCGGCCGCTGGCGGGGTGTGCACCCGGCCACCTGGACCATCGCGGGCCTGTTCGTGCTGCGTTATGCGCTGGAATGATGCGTGCCTCACCTGTTCCAGGCCTGCTTACCGGCGCGCACGTGGGTGGCCTCGGGTCGCGCTGGCAGGCAAGCTATGTGGTCGCCGGCCGTCGCACGCCACCGTCTCTCCAAACGGGTCTCCTGCATGTTATTTCTTCGTCGCTGTCTGGTCCTGAGCGTATGGGCGTGCTTGCCCATCGTCGTGCATGCACGGCCAGCACCAGCACCAGCGCCTGCGCAACAACGCCAACAGCAGGTGGCGCAGTTGTTCCGTGAGGCGGCCGCGCAGCCGGCGCAGCTACGCACCTGGCTACAGGCCATGCCGAAAGGTGGCGACCTGCATAACCACCTGTCCGGTTCGGTGTATGCCGAGACGTATCTGCAATGGGCCAGCGACGACGGCGCCTGCGTGCAAGTGGACGACCTGAGCCTGCGCGCGCCGCCGTGCGGGGCCGGTCAGGAGTCCGCGCGCGGCATGGCGCCACGCAACGCCGCGCTGTACGGGCGGATGGTGAATTCGCTGTCGATGCGCAACTTCCTGCCCGGCCCGGCGCAACCCAGCGGTCACGATCAGTTCTTCAGCACCTTCGGCAAGTTCGATGCGGTGGTCCGCACCCGTGTCGCCGACACCGTCGCCGCAGTGCTGGAGCAGGCCGCACGCGACCGCGTGCCGTATGTGGAAATCATCGCCAACCCGCCGCAGATGGATCAGGCTGCCAAGCGCATGCAGTCGCTGCCGTGGAAGGGCGAGGACGACGCCGCCAATCTGCGTGCGTTGCAGCCCGACCTGGCGCCGCTGGTGCAGGCCGCGCAACGCGATCTTGCCGACATCGACGCGCAGGTCCGGCGCGTACTGCGTTGCGACCAGGCCGATGCACGCCCCGGCTGCACGGTCGAGTACCGCTATGTTCCGTATGTGTTGCGCGTGCTGCCGCAGCCGATGGTGTTTGGGCAGATGGCGCTGGCGCATGCGCTGATCGCGGCCGGCGGCAGCCGCGCGGTGGCGCTGAACATCGTCGCGCCGGAAGACAATCCAGTGGCGTTGGCCGATTACGCGCGGCATATGGCGATGTTCCGCTTCTTCGCAACGCGCTACCCCGGTGTGCCGCTGTCGCTGCATGCCGGCGAGCTGGCGTTGGGGCTGGTGCCGCCGGCGCAGCTGCGCTCGCATATCCGGCAGGCGGTGGATGCAGGTGCGCGCCGCATCGGTCATGGGGTGGATCTACCCTACGAAGACGATGCGGAGGTACTGCTGCAACGCATGCGACGCGAACAGGTTGCGGTGGAGATCAACCTCACCAGCAACGATGTGATCCTGGGCATCAAAGGCGCCGCGCATCCGCTGGCGCTGTATCTGCGTGCCGGCGTGCCGGTCGTGCTGTCCACCGACGATGCCGGCGTCTCGCGTGCGGACATGACCCACGAGTACCAACGCGCGATGGAGGAACAGGGTATCGACTACCCCACCCTCAAACAGCTGGCCCGCAATGGCCTGCGCTACAGCTTCCTGCCGGGTGCGAGCCTGTGGGATGCCGACGGTAAAGCTGCGCAGGCCTGCGCCACTGCGTTGCAGCGCGAAACAGATGATGCTGCCTGTCGAGCATTCCGCCAGGGCAGCGAGAAGGCTCGGCTGCAATGGCAGCTGGAAACCGACCTGGCCCAGTACGAGCGCACGCTGTTGCTGCAACACAGATAGCGCCGACAACGACACGACATATTCCACGTAGGAGCGCGCCCGAGCGCGAACGGACTTTACCGGTAACGCCCCGTCGCGCGCAGGCACGCTCCTACAAATGCCTCACTCCATCGCCGGTGCAATGCCTTCAACCTTCCACGACAAAAACGCAATGACCGACCCGCACCTCCCCTCATCCAGACGCCGCGTCATTCTCGAAGACGACATCGATGGCTTCCCCCCCGCACAGCTGCTGCTGTTGCAGTCGCCCGACGTCGAGGTGCTGGGTATCAGTGCCGTCAGCGGCAATATCTGGCGCGATGAGGTGCTGGCGCATACCTGCCGCCTGCTGGAACTGGCTGGCCATCCGCAGATTCCGGTGCTTCCCGGCCCGGTGCATCCGCTGATCAACAGCGAGTTGGCCACCGAACGCTGGGAAGCGCTGTACGGCAAACTCGTGTGGAAAGGCGCATGGACCAAGCACTGGGTGGACGGCGACACCGTGCAAAGCGCGCCGCGCTATCACGCCCACGATGTGGTGCCCGATCTGGCCTTGGGCAATCCCAGTGTGGTGCGCCCCTCAGACGAGCCGGCCGCGTTGTTCATGCTGCGCATGGTGCGTCAGTACCCGGGCGAGGTCAGCATCATTGCCACTGGCCCGTTGACCAATCTGGCACTGGCGCAATCGCTGGACCCGGCCTTTGCCACGCTGGCGCGCGAGCTGGTCTATATGGGTGGCAGCCTCAATCCGCGGCAGCAACGCAACAGCGTGAGTGCGCAGCAATTCGCACGCGAATTCGTCAATTCGCCGCGACGCGAGTTCAATATCCGCTGGGACCCCGAAGCGGCCAGCATCGTCATGCGCGCGCCGTGGCGCCAGATCACCATGGTGCCGGTCGACCCGTCCACCGCCACCGAACTCACCGCCGAGTTGCTGGCGCGCATGAGTACGGCCGACACCACGATTGGCCACGCACTGCGCCGCCGCGAGCCGGGCTTTCCGATGTGGGAC
Organism: Xanthomonas cissicola; assembly: GCF_008801575.1. Classification (GTDB taxonomy): domain Bacteria; phylum Pseudomonadota; class Gammaproteobacteria; order Xanthomonadales; family Xanthomonadaceae; genus Xanthomonas; species Xanthomonas cissicola. The sequence continues at coordinate 7,875 of NZ_VZPL01000050.1, forward strand.
GAACTGGCCACGGCCGTGTGGCTGCGCCCGGAATTGGCGAGGCATACGGAAACGCTGTACGTCGACACCAACACTGCCTTCGATGCCGGGTACGGCGATATCTTGTCGTGGGCGCTGGGGTATCAGCCCGGGCTGGGCGAGCAGGCGCAGACGGTGGTGCATGCGGTGGATGTGCCGGCATTGGAGCAGCTGCTGGTCGACCGCCTCACCGCGCCACAGCCGCCGGCAGTGGGATCGCCCCTCCCCCTTCGCCCATCGGGACCTCGGTCCCCTTGATGGGGAGAGGGGGCCCGCAGGGCGGATCAGGGTGCGATAGCCGGTCGCCCTGCGACGCCGGTTGAGTAGGCGGCACTTTACGTGGAAGCAAATGCGTGACCATCTCCAACTGCCGTGACACCCTCGCCCAACGCCGCCAGCGCCCCCAGCCCGTGTTTGCGACGCAGGCGCTCCAATGCACGCGCGGCGGTGGCGCGCGAACCCTGCCTTCTCGCCCTGCGAGAGAGCGGCTCGATCCGGGCATGAGGCAGGACGACGCGCCATGTCGCCGCTACGCGCTTAGATCGAGCGATAGAAGCTGCACATCCGCTGTCTTTGCAATGCAGGCGCATGTCTCAACATTTCACGCATTCCCCTTCAGCGTTGCGTCATCACCCAACGTATCAGCAGGCCCTGTGTGCAGACCCCGTACTCCCAGCAACCAAGCAAACGCTCGAATCACAAATCCCCAATCCCCAAATCCCCGCTCCCCAACAGGTGATCCATGCAACTCCCAGCGCAGTGGCAGGCCGGCGTCGATCGCAATACCGAAGTGCTGCGCGGGCATGCGCAGCTGCTGGCCACCTTCCATGGGCCGCCTGCAACGGCGCATGAGGGCGGCGGCCCACGCGGCCAGATCGCCTCCATCGTCAGCACTACGCGCAGCCAGCCCACACTGGCCGCGCGACTGGCCACCCAGACGCTGACACGCATCAACCAGGCCAACGACCGCCTGTGCGCCATTACCCGCCTGCTGCCTGCGCGTGCCGCGGCCGATGCCGCGCGCGTGCAGGCTGCGCTTGCCGGTGGCAGCGACGGTGGCGCGTTGGCCGGCGTGCCATTCGTGGTCAAGGACCTGTTCGATGTTGCCGGGCAGGTCACCACCGCCGGCGCCGCAGTGCGTGCGCATTGCCCGCCTGCCAGCCGCGATGCAGCGGTGGTGCAACGGCTCGGCGAAGCCGGCGCAGTGTTGGTGGGTACCGCCAACATGGACGAGTTCGCCTACGGCTTCGCCACGGTCAACGCGCATTACGGCACGACCGCCAATCCGCACGACTACCAGCATCTGGCCGGTGGCTCGTCGGGCGGATCGGCGGCTGCGGTGGCGGCCGGGCTGGTGCCGTTCGCGCTTGGCTCGGACACCAATGGCTCCATCCGCGTGCCGGCCGCGCTGTGCGGCATCTACGGCCTGCGGCCCACGCACGGCGCCGTGCCCCTGGATGGCGTGTTCCCGTTTGTCGATGCACTGGACGTGGTCGGCCCATTCGCCACCTCGGTAGCCGACCTGCGCCGCGTGTATGAAGTAATGTGCGGGCGTGTGCTGCCTTCGCGCACGACGGGCAACCTGCGCATCGCGCGGCTGGGCGGCTGGTTTCAACGCAATCTCGATCCGGATCTCGATGCCGGGCTGGAGGCATTGCTCACGGCCTGCAATAGCACCACCACGATCGACCTGCCGGAGGCCGAACGCGCCCGCGCCGCTGCCTTCGTCCTGACCGCTGCCGAAGGCGGGCATCGGCACCGCAGCGCACTCACCGCGCACGGCGCGCAGTTCGACCCGGCCACCCGCGACCGCCTGCTCGCCGGCTTGCAGCTGCCTGCCAGCGCAGTGGCCGACGCGCACCGCTTCGCGCAATGGTTTGCCGATGCCATGCACGCGCTGTGGGACCAGGTGGAGGTGCTCATCGCGCCGGCCACGCCCTGCGTGGCGCCACGCATCGACCAGGACACCATCCAGATCGACGGTTTGCCCGTCTCCGCACGCGCGAATCTGGGCATTTTCACCCAGCCACTCGGCCTGGCCGCCTGCCCGGTGCTGGCCGCACCGTTGCCGCGTCCCGGGCGCCTGCCACTGGGCGTGCAACTGATCGCCGCGCCCGGCCGTGAAGACCGCCTGTTTGCGCTGGCCGCGCAGCTCGAACGCGACGGCCTGCTCGCCTTCAGCCCGCCGCCGGAGCCACGCTGATGCTGCAGACCCTGCGCGCGCGCCGCGGCATGGTGGTCGCACCGCATCATCTTGCCGCACAGGCTGGACGCGATGTCTTGCGCGACGGTGGCACTGCCATCGAAGCGGCCGTCGCCACCGCCGCCTGCCTGGCGGTGGTCTACCCGCACATGACCGGCATCGGCGGCGATGGCTTCTGGCTCATCCACGAACCCGATGGCCGCGTGCATGCCATCGATGCCTGCGGCCGCGCGGCGCAGGCGGCAACACTGGATTTCTATCGCGGCCACGCCCACATTCCGTGGCGCGGGCCAGGCGCGGCCAATACCGTGGCCGGCACCGTCTCCGGCTGGGCGCTGGCCCTGCAACAGGCAAACGGCAACTTGTCGCTGCAACGCCTGTTGAGCGATGCGATCCATCACGCCAGCGCCGGCGTGCCGGTCACGCTGGGCGGCGCGCAGATTGCCGCCAGCAAGGGCGCAGAACTGCGCCCACAACCCGGCGCCTATCGCGAGATTTTCGAGCCGCACGGAGTTCTATTGCAGGAAGGCGCACTACTGCAGCAGCCGCAACTCGCGCGCAGCTTGCAGCGGCTCGCCGACGAAGGGCTGGAGGGTTTCTATCGCGGTTCGCTCGCCCACGACATCGCTGCAGATCTGCACGCACTCGGCAGCCCGCTCAGCGCACACGATCTTGCCGCCCATCGCGCCGACGCCAGCGTGCCGTTATCGGTTGTCATCCAGGGCGCGCGTCTCTACAACCACGCGCCACCCACGCAGGGGCTCGCCTCGCTGTTGATCCTGGCGCTATTCGATCGCCTGAAGGTAGAAAGCGCAGACGGCCACGCACACCTGCACGGGCTGATCGAAGCCAGCAAGCAGGCGTTCCTGATCCGCGACGCACACCTGGGCGACCCGGACTGGATGACGCTCGACGCGCAAGCCCTGCTCGACGACAGCGCCGCACTCGATGCGCTCGCCGCACGCATCGACATGAGCGCCGCATTGCCGTGGCCACAGCCCTCGCAGGCCGGCGACACCGTCTGGTTCGGCGCCATCGACGCGCACGGCCGCGCGGTCAGCTGCATCCAGTCCACCTACTTCGAATTCGGCTCGGGCCTGGTATTGCCGCGCACCGGCATCACCTGGCAGAACCGCGGCTGCAGCTTCCGCCTCGCCCCCGATGGCTGGAACGCGCTCGCCCCCGGGCGCAAGCCCTTCCACACCCTCAACCCGGCGCTGGCCACCTTCGACGACGGCCGCGTCATGGCCTACGGCACCATGGGCGGCGAAGGCCAGCCGCAAACGCAGGCCGCCGTGTTCTCTCGCTACGCCCGCTTCGGCATGCCGCTGCAGCAGGCGGTCAGCGCACCGCGCTGGCTGCTCGGCCGCACCTGGGGCGAAGACAGCACGTCGTTGAAGCTGGAAAACCGCTTCGACCCGGCAGTCGTGCAGGCCCTGCGCAACGCCGGGCATGCGGTGGAACTGCTGCCGGCGTATAGCTCGGTGATGGGGCATGCAGGTGCCTTGGTGCGCGAGCGAGATGGCGTCCTGAGTGGTGCCAGCGATCCGCGCTCGGATGGGGCGGTGGCGGCATGGTGACCGCAGCGGTCGTTCCGCTACGGCCACTCGCCCCACGCGCGCATGGGCGCGCACCGGATGAAAGCGTCCATGTGTCGCAAGACCGTCGTGCGGGAGCCTTCGTAGCGAACCCAACCACGGCAACTTTGGCGGTCCGTGTGCCATGCTTAAGCACGCCAGGGGCGAGCCATCCACATCTGCGTGACGGCTAACGCGTCGTTGAATCCACTTAAAGGAGAGCAACATGACAGAGCAAGATCAATATCAACCCTCGCTGGAAGACGTCAAGCTGGCGTTCGATGGCCAGAGCGTGGATTGGTATCTGCAGAAGCTGGTCGGCATTGCCAACACCTCGGACGTGCAGTTCGGCGTCACGCTGTTTGTCGAAGGCATCGTCATTTCCGGCCAATTGGTCAGCGGGAAGCGCTATTTCGAGGCGTTCGCGCAGGAGTTCTCTGCTGCCTATCCGGGCGGTGCCGACGAAAAAGAGGATATTCGTCGCGCGTTTGCCAGCCACGCCAGCATCTACGACTCCGAAGACGACACGCAGCAGAGCAGCACGCCGCCGCAGTTCATCCACCTGATCGAATCGCGTTGCTTCTCGCCCGGCGGCCAGCCCCTGCCCAGCAACCGTGGGGTGCTCTGGCGCGGCAAGGTCAATGCCGTCTCCGGCTTCACCCTTGGCTCGCTGTCGGCGGATTGAGCCTGACAAGTCCCATTGGTGCGAGGTGCTCGTCACCTCAGATCGGACTGTTGGAGATAGCGCCAGAAGTACGCCACGACGGCACAACAGCCACACGCGCTTGCGTTTGCTGAACGGTGCGCTCGCCAGCGTCTTCCGTTACCTCTCGGCATCAGACCGGCGCTGCTCGATGGCAGCAGCACCGGCCATGCGGCAATATCGACGTAGACACCTTGGGTGTGCGCCGCCAGAGGTAGCCAAGCACTGCCTCTGGCGGCGTTACGTGGCACGTGCCGCCGTCCACGCAATGCGCGCCGCATCGTGCGATCGCCATCACTCACGGCTGCAAACGATCGCCCCGGCCTGCAACCAGTGACGAGGCCAGCAGCAATACGCTGGCACCGACAAAGGTGGCGCCGATCGACACATGATCCAGCAGCACGCCGCCTGCGGCCCCGCCCAGCATGATGGAGAGCTGGATTGCGGCAACCATCAGGCCGCCGCCGCTTTCTGGTGCGTCCTTGACGCAGCGGCTCAACCAGGTGGACCAAGCCACCGGCATCGCCGAGTTGAGCGTGCCCCAGGCAATCATCGCCACTGCCACGGCCCACACCAGGTGACCGGCCAGCAGCATGCTGATGGTCACCACGCCCAGCGCGACCGGCAGCACGCTGAGCAGGGTAAACAAGCGCTTCGGCACTAACGCGGTGGCGGCAGAGGTACCGACGAATCCAGCCAGGCCCAGGCCGAGCAGCAGCAACGACAGTTGCGATACATCGACCTGCACAACGGTTTCCAGAAACGGGCGGAAGTAGGTGAACGCAGAAAACGCACCGGCAAATCCGAGCATTACCGCGAGCATGGCGCGCGCAACATAGCGACGCTTCAACAAGGTGACGATGCTGCCCAGCGAGGTGGCGCCCTGCGCGGGCATCGACGGCAGGCTGCGCCATTGCCAGACGATGGTCAGCGCCACCAACGGCAACATGCCCCAGAACACCCCGCGCCAGCCGATGCTGGCGCCCAGATAGCTGCCCAACGGCGCGGCGAATGCAGCAGCGACTGCGTTACCGATAAACACGATGCCCAGCGCCTTGGGCACCGCATGCTCGGGCATGAGGCGCATTACCGTGGCGGTGGACAATGCCCAGAAGCCGCCGATGGTGATGCCGAGCAGCGCACGCGCCACCATCAACATTCCGAAGCTGTGCGCATTGGCGATCAACAGCAACGACAACAGCATCACCCCGGTCAGCGCGATCAACACATGGCGCCGGTTGAAGCGCGACGACAGCGGTGCGATCAGCAGGCTGGCGACCACAGCGAACAGGCCGGAGATCGAGATCGCCTGGCCGGCCATGCCGGCACTGGCGTGCAGATCGGCGGCGATCGGCGTGAGCAGGCTGACCGGCATGAATTCGGAAGCGATCAGCAGCGCAACGCAGAGCGACATCGAGCCGACCGCGCTCCAGGTCTGGCGGGTTGCGACGGGTGCGGTGCGCGAGGTTGAATCGGTAGCGAGCGAACTGCCTTGCATGTGGAGCCTTTGTGCGAAGTGGAATGCGAGACGAACGCCACGCCGCAAGCGCGCTGACGCCGCGCTCGATAGCACACCTGGTGTCCGGAAGGGATGCGCCGCAGGTGGCAGCGATGCACTGCATCGACCTGCCAGCGCAGCCACGCACCACGGGCGCAATGCAGCAACGGGTGCTGCGGCTCGGGCGTGTGCGTGCTGGGTGTGTTGCAGCTTACGCAGGCCGTGGGCAGCGATAAAGATGGCCGATCCGCACGGGCTTATGAGGCCCACTCATCAACGATGTGCCTGCGTCGAGCGCCTCTGCCTGGCGCGGATCCCTCAACCCTTGTAGCGCAGCGCATCCACGACGAGGTTGAAGGCGGACGAGGAATGGCGGCGGCTGGGATAGAACGCATGCAAGCCCGGCCAGGTCGGCGACCAGTCCTTCATTACCCAGCGCAGCCGCCCGGCCTTGATATGCGGGCGCGCCAGATCCTCCTGCACGAACGCGATACCGAAGCCATCCACCGCCGCGTCCAGCGCTTCGTAGATGCCGTTGAAGGTCAGTTGGCCATCCACGCGCACGATGACTTCGCGGCCGTTCTTTTCCAGCTCCCAGGCGTAGATGCCACCGGCGGTTTTCATGCGCAGGTTGATGCAGCTGTGCGCGGTGAGGTCCTGCGGCGTCTTGGGGATGGGCCGACGTTCGAGATAGGACGGCGCGGCGACGATGGCCATGCGCATGTCCGGTGCGATGCGCGCGGCGATCATGTCCTTTTCGACCTGGTCGCCCAGCCGAACGCCCAGGTCGTAGCGGTCGGCAACGATGTCGGTCAGGCCGTTGTCGACCACGATCTCGACCTTGATCTCGGGGTAGTCGCGCAGCAACCTGGACAGCTTGGGCCACAGGATCGCGCGCGCGGCGTAGTCGGTGGCGGTGATGCGCACGGTGCCTGCGGGCGTGTTGCGCATTTCGCCGAGCGCAGACAGCGCCTCTTCAATTTCGGCAAAGCGCGGTGCCACCGTCTGGATCAGCCGCTCGCCGGCTTCGGTGGGCGCCACGCTGCGTGTGGTACGGGTCAGCAGGCGCAGACCCAGCGTCGCTTCCAGCCCGCGAATGGTGTGACTCAGCGCCGACTGCGAAACGCCCAGCTTGGCGGCAGCGCGGGTAAAGCTGCCCTCGCGAACGATGGCGATCAGCGCCAGCAGGTCCTTGAAGTTGTCGCGCGCCATTGGTGAATCTCTTTCATGGAATCCACATGACTGTAGCAGCCGGTGAAAAAGGGATCCCAAAGCCCTCTTGTGCGGGAGACGGGTTGGGGTGTGAGGGTACGGCCGGCCAGCATTCTCGATGCTGCCGCCCCTCCTCAGCCCCTTCGGGGCCCTTCCCCTGACGGAAGAAGGAAAACGCCGGCCTTAAGCCGGCCGTCGCATTTTTTGCAACTCCCGGCCCTAAAAAAACCGCTTTGGGGTAACGGGGGCCGGTTCGTATAGTCGATTCGACGGCCGCCGCCCCTGCCGCGCAAGCACCTGATGCGATTGCGAGGCGACCAACGTTGGCGATATCCGCCCCTTTCCACACCGCCTGCGGAGGCTCCATGCATCAGCACTTATCGCATCGCGGTCCTGGCAGCTCCTTTGCAACCACACACCCGCACGGCACCCCATGCTGAGCGCACAACGCAGCTCACCCGTCCACAGCTCGGGCGCACGCGCGGTCGCCCGCTGCGACGCATTGGGCCTGCCGCCCTACAGCGACACGCCCGGCGGGCTGTTCCGCGCCTGGCTCACCCCGGCGCATCGCGCCGCCGTGGCACAGGTGAGCGAATGGATGCGCCAGGCCGGCATGCAGGTGCGACTGGACGCAGCGGCCAACCTGGTCGGGCGCTACGAAGGCGCGCGTGCCGACGCGCCGGCGCTACTGATCGGCAGCCACCTGGACAGCGTGCGCGATGCCGGGCGCTACGACGGCCCGCTCGGCATCCTGCTCGGCATCGAATGCGTCGCGGCGCTGCATGCGCATGGGCGCCGGCTGCCGTTCGCCATCGAGGTCATCGCCTTCGGCGACGAAGAAGGCTCGCGTTTTCCCGCGTCCATGTTCTGCAGCCGCGCGGTGGCCGGCACGCTCGACCCCACCACGCTGGCGGTCACCGATACCGCCGGCATCACGGTGGCCAGTGCCTTGGCCGAGTGGAACCTGGACATCGCCCACGTGCAGCACGCGGCCCGCGCGCCGGGCAGCGTGCTGGCGTATCTGGAAACGCATATCGAACAAGGCCCGGTATTGGAAGCGGAAGGATTGCCGCTCGGCATCGTCAGCGCCATCGCCGCGCAGCGACGCTTCGCGCTGCGCTTCGAGGGCCGCGCCGGGCACGCCGGCACCACCAGCATGGCGCTGCGCCGCGACGCATTGAGCGCCGCAGCCGACGCGCTGCTGGCCATCGAACGTATCGCCCGCGCAGGCAGCAGCGACCTGGTCGCCACGGTCGGCAAGCTGCAGGTGGCGCCCGGCGCCACCAACGTGGTGCCCGGGCGTGTGGACTGCTCGCTGGACGTGCGCGCCGGCAGCGATGCAGGCCGCGATGCGGCCGTGCAGCAGATCGAACAGGCACTGGCGCAGATCGCCATCCACCGCGGCATCACCATCGCGATCGAGCCACTGCAGACGCTGGCCGCCAGCCCCTGCGCCCCGGCACTGATCACGCGGCTGGAACAGGCGGTTGCCGCGCAAGGCATCGCACCGCGGCAACTGGTCTCCGGTGCGGGCCACGATGCCATGGTGATGGCCGCGCTGTGTCCGACTGCGATGCTGTTCGTGCGCTGCGCCGGCGGGATCAGCCATCATCCGGACGAACATGTCGATCCGGCCGATGTCGAGATCGCGCTGGCAGCCATGCGCCACTTCATCGACCATCTGGGAGATCCCCTTGTCACCTGATCTGCGTCAGCTGCATACCTTCGGCGAACTCGATCCCCCGCAGCGCCTGTTGATGGGTCCGGGCCCGGTCAATGCGCATCCGCGCGTGCTGCGCGCGATGGCAGCCGATCTGCTGGGGCAGTTCGACCCGGAAATGACCACCTACATGAACGAGGTGATGGCGCTTTATCGGCCGTTGTTCGGCACCGAGAACCGCTGGACGTTCCTGGTCGATGGCACCGCGCGCGCCGGTATCGAGGCGGCGCTGGTGTCGCTGGTCAGCCCGGGCGAGCGCGTGCTGGTGCTCAACTTCGGTCGCTTCGGCTTGTTGCTCACCGAAATCCTGGGCCGCCTCGGCGCCGACGTGCACAGTGTGGATGCGCCGTGGGGACAGGTGTTGCCGCTAAGCGCGATTGCCGAGGCGATCGAGCGCGTCGCGCCCAAATTGGTGGCCACCGTACACGGCGACACCTCCACCACCATGGCGCAGCCGCTCGATGGCGTCGGCGCACTATGCCGCGCAGCCGGTGCACTGAGTTATGTGGACGCCACCGCCACCATCGGCGGCATGCCCATCGCCAGCGATCGCTGGGACGTCGACGTGGTCACCGGCGGCCTGCAGAAATGCCTGGGCGGGCCATCCGGCTCGGCACCGATCACCGTCTCCGAGCGCGCCGCAGAAGCGATCTTCGCGCGCCGACATGTCGAACGCGGCATCGTGCGCGCCGACATCGCCAACGGCAGCGGCCCGCGCATCGCATCGAACTATTTCGACCTGGCGATGATCATGGATTACTGGTCGGACAAGCGCCTCAACCACCACACCGAAGCCACCACCATGCTGTACGGCGCACGCGAATGCGCACGCGTAGCGCTGCAGGAAGGCCTGGATGCACGCTTCGCGCGCCACGCGGCCGCCGGGCGCGCGGTCAGCGCCGGCATTCGCGCGTTGGGGCTGGAGGTGTTCGGCGACGATGCGCATCGCATGACCAACGTCACCGGCGTGGTGATTCCGCCCGGCATCGACAGCGAGGCGGTACGCCGCCGCATGCGCGAAGATTTCGAGATCGAGATCGGTACGGCGTTCGGCCCGCTGCAGGGCAGGATCTGGCGCATTGGCGCGATGGGCTACAACGCCATGAAGCACAAGGTGCTGATCACTCTGGCCGCGCTGGAGGCGGTACTGCGCGCCGAAGGCTATGCCTGCACGCACGGCCTGGCGGTGGAAGCGGCACTGGCCGCCTGGCACGCGGAAGTGCAGGCATGAACGCTGCGCGCGACCTGGTCGGCTATGGCGCCACGCCGCCTGCGGCGCAATGGCCCGGCAGCGCGCGCATCGCAGTGCAGTTCGTGATCAATTACGAAGAAGGCGCGGAGAACTGCGTGCTCAATGGCGATGCGGGGTCTGAGGCGTTCCTGTCCGAAATGGTCGGTGCGCAAGCGCACGCCGGTGCGCGCGCCATGGCAATGGAAAGCCTGTACGAATACGGCAGCCGCGCCGGTTTCTGGCGGCTGCATCGGCTGTTCACCGCACGCAACGTACCGGTGACCGTCTTCGGTGTGGCGCAGGCATTGGCGTTCAATCCGGATGCGGTGGCCGCGATGCAGGCGGCCCAGTGGGAAATCGCCAGCCATGGCCTGCGCTGGATCGACTACCAACACCTGGATGAGGCCACCGAACGCGAGCATATTTCCGAGGCCATCGCCGTGCATACGCGCGTCACCGGCAGCCGGCCGCTGGGCTGGTATCAGGGCCGCACCAGCCCCAACACCGCGCGCCTGATTGCCGAAGAAGGCGGCTTTGTCTACGACGCCGACAGCTACGCCGACGATATGCCGTATTACGACCACCGCCATGGCCGCGCGCAGTTGATCGTGCCGTACACGCTGGATGCCAACGACATGAAGTTCGTCGCCTACAACGGCTTTGCCGATGGCGAGCCGTTCTTTCGCTATTTGCGCGACAGCTTCGAGCAGTTGCGCGGCGAAGGCGGGCGCATGCTGTCGATCGGCCTGCACGGGCGCATCGTGGGCAAGCCGGCACGCGCGGCGGCGCTGGCGCGCTTTGTGGACCATGTGCTGGCCAGCGGCGATGCCTGGATTGCGCGCCGCATCGATATCGCGCGCCATTGGCTGCAGGTGCACCCGGCATGAGCATTGCAGCCTCCGAGATCGATCTGCCTGAGGTGATCGCGCAGGTGACTGCCGCCTTCCATGCCTACGAAGCAGCGTTGATGCGCGACGACATCGCCGCGATGGATACGCTGTTTCATGCAGCGCCCAGCACGGTGCGTTATGGCGTGGGCGAAGTGCTGTACGGCATCGATGCGATCCGCGCATTTCGCATCGGCCGCGGTGGTTCGCCGCAGCGCCAGTTGGCGCATGTACAGGTGCATGGCTTCGGCCACGATTTCGCCACCACGCATGCCGAGTTCATTCGCGAGGGCAGCAGTGCGCGCGGTCGGCAGAGCCAGAGCTGGGTGCGCTTTGCCGACGGCTGGAAGGTGGTGGCCGCGCATGTCTCGCTGCAAGGCACGCACGCATGAGCGTGGTCGACGACCCCGGGCTGGACGATGCCGCCTTCATGGCGCGCTACCGCGACTTGTTCGAGCACTCGCCGTGGGTGGTGGAACGTGCGCTGCGTCGGCGGCCGTTCGTCGATGTGCATCGCGGCCTGATGCAGGTTGTCTACGACGCATCGCCGCAAGATCAGGTCGCACTGATCCGCGCCCACCCCGAGCTGGCCGGCAAGGCCGCGATCGACCGCACGCTCACTGCCGCATCGGCCGCAGAGCAGGCTTCGGCAGGGCTGGACCGGCTCGACGAAGACGAATTCAAGCGCTTCCACGCGCTCAATCAGGCCTATCGCCACCGTTTCGGATTTCCGTTCGTGATCTGCGTGCGGCTGCACGACAAGGCCGGCATTCTCACCGCGCTGGAACAGCGTCTGGATGCATCGCGCAATGCAGAGATCGCCACCGCCATCGCCGAAATCGGCAAGATCGTTCACCTGCGCCTGGAGGCACTGTCATGAGCCTGGCCCACCTCGAACGTACCCTCGCCCACGACCTGCAATGCCTGGCCCACGGCGGCGATGCCTGGGTGCAACCGCGCGTGCATCCGAGCGGGCACGTCTACGACGTGATCATCGTCGGCGCCGGCCAGAGCGGCCTGGGCGCGGCGTTCGCGCTGCAACGCGAGCGTGTGCACAACGTGCTGGTGATCGACGAGAACCCGGCTGGCCAGGAAGGCCCGTGGGTCACCTACGCGCGCATGCAGACCTTGCGCACGCCCAAGCACATCACCTCGATCGATCTGGGCGTGCCATCGCTCACGTTTCGCGCGTGGTGGGAGGCGCAGTACGGCAGCGCCGCTTGGGACGCGCTGGACAAGATTCCGCGCGCGCGCTGGATGGATTATCTGCGCTGGTATCGCACAACGCTGCGCTTGCCGGTGCGCAATGCCACCCGCGTGGTCCGCGTGGAGCCGCACCTCGCACCGGGTATCCATCGCCTGCATCTGGCGATGGGCGCCCCCCTGCTCGCACGCAAGCTGATTCTGGCCACCGGCATTCAGGGCGGGGGCCAGTGGGTCGTGCCCGAGTGGATCAGCCGCGCCCTGCCCGCGCATCGCTACGCGCACACGTCCGGCCACATCGATTTCGCCGCACTGGCCGGCAAGCGTGTGGGCATTCTGGGCGGCGGCGCCTCTGCCTTCGACAATGCCTGCTTTGCGCTGGAACAAGGCGTCGCCAGTGCCGAGGTGTTCGTGCGCCGCACCGAATTGCCACGCATCAATCCGTTCCGGCACATGGAACAGGCCGGCATCATTCCGCGTTTTCTGGCGCTGCCGGATGCAGACAAGTATCGGATGATGGCCAGCTTCTTCGCGCACAACCAACCGCCGACCAACGACACCTTCCAGCGCGCCTGTGCGCATGCCGGCTTCGCACTGCATCTGGGTGCGCCATGGCTGGACGTGGCCGAACGCGATGGCGAGATCGTCGTGCGCACGCCGCAGCGCGAACGCCGCTTCGATTTTCTCGCCATCGCCACCGGCCTGGTCACCGATCCGCAGCTGCGGCCGGAACTGGCCGCGCTGTCCGGGCGCATCGCCTGTTGGGGCGACCGCTACCAGCCGCCGCCGGGCCAGGCCAACCCGGTGCTGGACGCACATCCCTATCTGGGACCTGGCTTCGAACTGCTGCCCAGCACGCCCGACGATGCCGCGCTGCTGCACGGCCTGTTCGCATTCAACTATTCGGCGCTGATCAACCACGGACCTTCGGCCGCGGCCTTGTCCGGGCTCAAGGTCGCACTGCCGCGGCTGGCGCGCGCGGTGGCCGACCAGTTGTTCCTGGACGACCGCCAGGCCATCGTCGACCAATACTTGGCATACGACCAACCCGAATTCGTCGGCCAATGGCCGCAGCCAGCTCAGGCGGTGGCATGAGCACGCTGTCCACGCACGTGCTGGACACCGCCAGCGGCCGCCCCGCCGCAGGCGTGCCGCTGCGGTTGTTCGCCGGCGACACGCTGCACTTCGAGGGCGTCACTAACCATGACGGCCGCTGCCCGGACCTGGCCGCGCTCGCGCTGCAGCCCGGCCGCTACCGGCTGGAATTCGACCTTGCCCGCTACTGGCAGGTTGCCGGCGTGGCGCTGACCGATCCGCCGTTTCTGGACCGCATCCCGATCGCCTTCGGCATCGCCGACGACGGCCACTACCACGTGCCGCTGTTGCTCTCCCCGTACGGGTACTCCACCTATCGCGGCAGCTGAGCGCTGCATATTGCCGCAGCGCAAACGGTTCGGACCCTTCTGCACGGTCTGCGCTTCCCTCGCACTGCCGGCGCCGGAGCCCCCTGCGCACAGTGTCAGACCGGTTTCACTCAAGCCCCGTAGAATGGCCGCTTTCCGGCGACAGGCCGGGGCACCGGAACGGTCATGATCCACAACGATGTACTGCGCAGCATCCGCTACATGCTCGACCTCAGCGACGACAAGGTGGTGGACATCACCCACTTGGCCGACCCCGAGTTCGCGCTCGACAAGCCGCAGGTACAGGCCTGGCTGAAGAAGGAAGACGAGCCGGGCTTCGAGCCCTGCACCGATGCGATGCTGGCGCGTTTTCTCGACGGTCTGGTGCTGCGCTTCCGCGGCCGCGACGAGAGCCAGCCGCCACGCCCGCTGGAAACCCGCGTCGGCAACAACCTGGTGTTGAAGAAGCTGCGCGTGGCCTTCGAACTGAAGGACGTCGACATGCACGCCATCTTCGCCAGCGCCGGTTTCCCGCTGTCCAAGCCGGAACTCTCCGCACTGTTTCGCCAACCCGGCCACAAGAATTTCCGCCCCTGCGGCGACCAGCTGCTGCGCGCCTTCCTCAAGGGCCTGACCGCCCGGATGCGCGAAGCCGGTTGACGTCTGAGTGGTGCGCTTGGCCGACTCGGCCGGTCTGACGACGATGCCATGCGACGTACGGCTGTCGTGTTCACCGAGGACATTGGCCTGCGCGGTTTGGATCACGCATAGAGCGGATGCTCTGAAGCTTGGCTGCAGGCCATTGCCCGCCCACCATCGCGGGCACGCTGCAAGTACGTGCGCGTAAGGTCCCGCGACGGCACGCGGGCAAGGAACAGTCGCGTTGGTCGGTACGCAGTGTGTTGAATAAGCAACCAGCACTCGTCTTGCGCTGCGCCCTTCGTTTTCGGACAAACCCTCAGCCAACTGTCCGGCGCGGTGCCCTCATCGATTGCGGGACCGTTGGCGGCATGGATGCCGCCATCGAGCCCCCACGGATGGGTTAACGGCGTGTCCCGCGCGCGGTGAGGGCACCACGCCCTCGACGCAGCGAGCGTGCGACAGGACCTGCGAACCCGCCAATGCATGAGGTGCTTCGATTCCCAGCGCTTCCGCTCCAGGCTGGCCGGCGCAACGATCCTAATGACCGGTGCACTGGAACGCCCTGCACGCAACGCGAGCGCGACCAGCGCTTGCAGACATGCGTCGGCAACAGTACCCCAGGGCGATGTGTCGCCGCCGACGCTTCCAGGGAATGGATGACACTGCACGCACAGCCTGCACTGCATCCGCCTGACCCAGGTGCATCCATCCACTGATGGCGGCAACGTGCACCCCACACGGTGCGTGTTGCCACCCAGCCGCACCTTAGAGCGTGTTATGTACGTTGAGATGAGATGCGTTGGCCGTCAGCGGTGTGGAGCGGATGCTGCGCGACGCCGGCTTGGCTGGCGCCAAACCAAGCCGCGCGGCGCGCACTCGGCGCCGCTGGCGGCCAAGCCTGGGCCGCAGCGCACGCCTTGTCTCGACGCACCACAGGACGCTTCGCACTCACCTCAACGTACATAACACGCTCTAGCTCGTCGCCGCAGCGTGCCACAGCCCGTATCCTTCCCGCGCATGACCGACCCCGCTTTTCCGATCTCCCCGTTATTGCCGCAGATTCGCGACAGTCTCGCCGCGCATCCGCAGCTGGTGCTGGAAGCGCCGCCCGGCGCCGGCAAGACCACCCAGGTGCCGTTGGCGCTGCTGGACGCGCCGTGGCTGGCCGGCCGCAAGATCGTGATGCTGGAGCCGCGCCGCGTGGCGGCCCGCAGCGCGGCGCAGTTCATGGCGCGCCAGCTGGGCGAGCCGGTTGGCGAGACGGTGGGATATCGCATCCGCTTCGAGAACAAGACCTCCGCGCGCACCCGCATCGAAGTCGTCACCGAAGGCATCCTGACCCGGCTGATCCAGGACGACCCGATGCTGGAAAGCGTCGGCGTGCTGCTGTTCGACGAATTCCACGAACGTCATCTGGCCGGCGACCTGGGTCTGGCGCTGGCGCTGGATGTGCAGGCGCAAGTGCGCGATGACCTGCGCATCGTGGCGATGTCGGCCACGCTGGATGGCGAACGCCTGGCCGGCTTTCTGGAAGCGCCGCGGCTGAGCAGCGCCGGTCGCAGTTTCCCGGTGGAGATCGCGCACTTTCCGGCGCGCCGCGACGAAGCGCTGGAGCCGCAGACGCGCCGCGCGGTGGAGCACGCGTTGTCTACACATCCCGGCGATGTGTTGGTGTTTTTGCCCGGCCAACGCGAGATCGCGCGGGTGCATGGCGCACTGCAAGATGTACTGGATCCGGCGGTGCAAGTGCTGGCGCTGCATGGCGAGCTGTCGGTGGAGGCGCAAAGCCAGGTACTGCAGCCCGACCCGCAAGGCCGCCGCCGTGTGGTGTTGGCCACCAACGTAGCCGAGTCGTCGGTCACCTTGCCTGGCGTACGCGTGGTGATCGACAGCGGTCTGGCGCGCGAGCCGCATTACGACCCCAACAGCGGATTTTCGCGGCTGGACGTAGCGGCCATTGCCCAGGCCTCGGCCGACCAGCGCGCCGGCCGCGCCGGGCGCGTCGCCAGCGGCTGGGCCTACCGGCTGTGGCCGCAATCGCAACGGCTGGAGCCGCAGCGCCGCGCCGAAATCACGCAAGTGGAACTGACAGGCCTGGCACTGGAACTGGCCGCCTGGGGCAGCAGCGCGCTGCGCTTTGTCGATGCGCCGCCCAGTGGCGCGCTGGCCGCCGCGCACGAGCTGCTGCAGCGGCTGGGCGCGCTCACCGCAAGCGGCGGCATCACCGCACTCGGCCGGCGCATGCTCGCGCTGGGCACGCATCCACGCCTGGCGGCGATGCTGGCGCAGGCCGGCGAGGCGACGCGTGTCGCGCTGGCCTGCGACCTGGCCGCGATGCTGGAAGCACGCGATCCCCTGCGCCAGGGTGGCGATGGGCTGGCCGCGCGTTGGCGGGCGCTGGCGGCATTTCGTCAGGGCCGCAGCGCGGCCGACGCCAATCGCGGTGGCCTGGCTGCCATCGACAGCGCCGCCAGACAATGGCGCCGCCGGCTGCGCTGCGACAGCGTCCCGCCGTCCAGCGTCGAAGCGCACGCACTCGGCGACCTGCTATCGCATGCGTTCCCCGATCGCATCGCCGCACGCCACCCCGCCGACCCGCTGCGCTACCTGCTCGCCAACGGCCGCAGCGCGCGCCTGTTCGACCATAGCGATCTGCGCGGCGAACCGTGGCTGGTGGCCAGCGAGCTGCGCTACGAAGCCAAGGATGCGCTGTTGCTGCGCGCCGCGCCGGTGGACGAAGCCTACCTGCGTCGCAGCCTGCCCGAGCGCTTCGTGCAGCAGGACGTGGTGCAGTGGGACGCCGACAAGCGCGCGCTGGTCGCCCGCCGCCAATCCAGCTTCGACCGTATCGTGCTCGACAGCCGCCCGGCCGGCCGCGTCGATCCGGCGCATGCCGCAGGCGCGCTCACCGACGCAGTGCGTCAACTCGGCCTGGACGCCCTGCCGTGGACAGAGAACCTGCAGCAGTGGCGCGCACGCGTGCAGTCGTTGCGGAGATGGATGCCCGAGCTGGCGCTGCCCGATCTCTCCGATGCAGCGCTACTGGAGACGCTGGACACCTGGCTACGCCCGGCCTTCGCCGGCAAGACCCGACTGGACGCGCTGGATGAAGCCAGCCTGGGCGAAGCGCTGAAGAGCGCGCTGCCCTGGGAGCGCCGCCAGTCGATCGACCGCCATGCGCCCACCCGCATCAGCGTGCCCTCCGGCATGGAGCGACCGATCAGCTATGCCCTCGACCACGCCGGCCAACCGCTACCGCCGGTGCTGGCGGTCAAGCTGCAGGAACTGTTCGGCCTAGCCGAAACCCCACGCATCGCCGACGGCCGTATCCCGTTGACCTTGCACCTGCTGTCCCCCGGCGGGCGGCCGCTGCAGGTGACCCAGGACTTAAAGAGTTTCTGGGCGACTACGTATCCGGACGTAAAAAAAGAGATGAAGGGGCGGTATCCGAGGCATCCGTGGCCAGACGACCCTTGGACCGCTGCAGCCACCCACAGAGCAAAACCACGTGGCACCTGAAACACATGGACCCGCAGCGGCGGTGAAACAGACGGGAGCTCGAAATCTCCCGCGGCGCGCTACCTAACCGTAAGCCAAACGGCACCCAGCTCCGCTAACGCCGCCTATACGCATCAGCGCACAGACTGCAGATCACGTACTCAGAAAGGAAACGCCTCCGATGAGCAAGCTGACTGTGATCACCGAACGCGCCCTGGAGCGTGCCCTGGAACTGGCCGGCACTGCAGGCGACCAGTTGCGTCACGCCGCGTCCAACGCGGGCGATCAGGCACGCAACGCCGGCAGCAGCCTGCGTCATTTCGGACCGAGCGCAAGCGAATGGCTCAAGACCGGTGCCGCGCTCGGTGCGGTGCGCACCGGTGGCAAGGCTGCCAGCAAACTGGTCAAGCGCAACCCGGCCGTCACGGTTGCTGCCGCGGTCGCAGGGCTCGGCCTGATCGGCTATGCGGTGTACCGCAAGCGTCAGCGCGATCAGCAGGTGCTCGGCGGTAACGTGCATCGCCTGGATCGCGAGCACGCCAGCAATGCCAATGCACGGCGTGCCGCCTACCAGCGCCGCGGTGCAGTGACCCCGAGCGACGGCATCGAATAAGCCGACATCCGAAGCGGACCCCCAACGCCACGGCCCTGCGCCGTGGCGTTGTCGTTTATGGCATGCATGCAATCCATGCATTGATGTCAGCGTCTGACAAACCGCAGGAACTGCCATAGCGATTAGATCTAGCGACATGACAACACTCCATTTCTGAATAGCGGGTTGCGCGGTAATTAATAGCCGCGGGGATCACATCGCAACCAGCGCCATACATCGCAGTGTGAACATCACAGTGTGTCTGTGGCCGATGTGCTCCCACTTCCCCGATCTCCAGAAGTGATGGTTCATGACGGCTCTCTCTCCCACGTTACGGCCTAGCGCGCTCGCGCTGGCGTTGTTGTTTGCCAGTGCATCGCCGTTGGCGTTTGCACAATCCACCACCGGCAGCATTGCCGGCCAGGCGCCGACATCGGCCACACGCATTGCGGTACGCAGCGATACCGGGCTGACCCGCGAGGTCGAGGTGGACGCACGCGGCCGCTACGCGTTGGGCCAATTGCCGTTGGGTACCTATTCGGTCGTGGCCAAAGATGCCGCTGGCAATGTGCTGACCTCGCGCCAGGCGGTGACGCTGACGGTGGGCACCACGACCGACGTGTCGTTCGGCGCGGTGACCCAACTGGATGGCGTCAGCGTCACTGCAGATCGCGCAGCAGCGGCGATCGACGTCACCACAGTGGATTCGCGCACCGTCATCACGGCCGAACAACTGCGGCGGTTGCCCTTGGGCCGTTCGGCCGAAGCGATTGCGCAGCTGGCACCAGGTGTGGTCGGCAATAGCGGCAGCGGGACCTACAGCGGCCCGAGTGGCGAGCAACTGGTGAGCTTCGGCGGCTCTTCTGCTGCGGAGAACGCGTATTACATCAATGGCTTCAACACCACCGACCCACTCCGAGGCCTGGGTGGCCTGACCTTGCCTTACGGCAGTATCGATCAGCAGGAAATCTACACCGGCGGCTACAGCGCAAAGTACGGCCGCTCCGATGGCGGCGTGATCAATGCCGTGGGCAAACGCGGCACCAACGAATGGCATTTCGGTGGTCAGGCGCTCTGGGAGCCTGCATCCACGCGCGCCGACAAGGACGACGTGCGCTACCCGGCCAACGGCGCCTTGTACCGCCCCGACAGCCAGGACCGGCAATGGGTGTCCACCCAGAGCGTGTATGCCGGCGGCCCGTTGATCCAGGACAAGCTGTTCGTGTTCGGCTCCTATGAACTGGAGCGTCGCCAGGGCCGCGAACTGGACAGCGTGGAAGACACCAACGCCGACACCGGCTATCAATACGACCGCCCGCGCTGGTACGGCAAACTGGATTGGAACATCACCGACAATCACTTGCTGGAACTCACCGGCGCATCCAGCCGCAATGTGTATCGCGGCAGCATCTACAACTACGATTACGCTGCGCTGACCCGCGGCAGCCTGCGCGGCCAGGACGACACCACCAAGACCGGCGGCAATCTGTGGAGCGCCAAATACACCGGTTATCTCACCGACCGCCTCACCGTGAGTGCGCTGTACGGCAAGATGAAAACCGATGACTACGTCGGCAACCCCGCCTACGACGGCTCGCTGACCTATCTGTCCAACACCTCGCTGCAGAATCCCGCACTCAACGGCGGCAACCCGATCACCAACGCGCAGACGACCTCGCTGCTGGTCGACCCGGATCGCGGCAACCGTACCGACAACCTGCGACTGGATCTGAATTACGTCATCGGCCAGCACTCGATCACTGCCGGAATCGACAACCAGAACGCACGCGCGCTCAATCGCGGCTCGGTGACCTCCGGCGACGGCTATTACTGGATCTATGGGCAATCCAACCCCAACGTGCCGATCAATACCGGCCTGGGCGTGCCGGCCACCGGCGGCATCGTCAACGGCGAAGACGGCTATTACGTGCGCCGATACATCTCCAGCGCGTTGGCCTCGGTGCGCTCGGCGCAACGCGCGCAATACATCGAAGACAACTGGCAGGTCAGCGACCGGCTGTTGCTCAATCTGGGCCTGCGACTGGACCAATTCACCAACTACAACCGCGATGGCGATGCCTACATCAAGCAATCCAGCGGGCAATGGGCACCGCGCCTTGGCTTCAGCTGGGACGTCGATGGCGACGGGCATTTCAAGGTGTTCGGCAATGCCGGGCGCTACTACCTGGCGCTGCCGCTGAGTCCGGCCTTCAACGCGGCCGGCGCCACCTTGGCAACATCCACGTACTACACCTACGGCGGCATCGATGCCAACGGTTACCCCACCGATCTGACCCAGTTCACGCAAGCGGTGTCGTCCAACAACAATTACGGCGTGCTGCCCGACCCGAAGACCGTCGCCACCTCCGGCATCAAGCCCTCGTTCCAGGACGAATTCATTCTGGGCTTTTCCAAAACGCTGGGCGAGAGTTGGGTGTACGGCGCCAAAGCCACCTACCGCCTATTGCGGAGCGGCGTGGACGACTACTGCGACATCGATGCGGTCCTGGCCAAGTCCGATGCGCTGGGCTACAACGTCACCAAGCAGAGCAATCCGGTCAGCTGCTGGTTGATCAATCCGGGCAAGGCCAACACCTTCACCCTGGTCGACACCGGCGGCAACTACGTCAGCGTGCCGCTGAACAATGCCGAGCTCGGCATGCCCGCCTTCAAGCGCAACTACTACGCGCTCAATCTGTCGCTGGAGCATCCCTTCGACAGCCGTTGGTACGCAAAGGTCGATTACACTTTCTCACGCAGCTATGGCACCACCGAAGGTCAGCTGCTCTCCAACATCGGGCAGACTGCGGTGGCGACATCTCAGGCCTGGGATTACGCGCAGCTGATGGAGCATACCAACGGCCCGCAGAGCAACGACCACACCCATCAGCTCAAGGTGTACGGCTATTACCAGCTCTCGCCGCAGTGGCTGGTGTCGGCGAACCTGGCCGTGGTCACCGGCGCGCCGTTCAGCCCGCTCGGCTCGTACGGTCCCAATTTTGAAGATCCGGCTGGTTACGGCATCGCCTATCACTACTACCAGGGCCAACCCGCACCTCCTGGCAGCCAGGGTCGCCTGCCGACGATGACGCAACTGGACCTGGGCCTTGCCTACCGTCCCGACATTGCCGATGGCAAGCTCGGTTTCAATCTGGATGTATTCAACGTGTTCAATACGCAAACTGCGTTGTGGCGCTATCCATATTCGGAACTGGATCCAGGACAGCCGGATCCGCTGTATGGTGCGGCAAATGTGCGGCAGGCGCCGCGCTCGCTTCGGGTCAGCGTGAGCTTCGATTATTGAGTCTGGGTGCAGGCGACGTTTTGCCACTCTGCGCTTGAGATCAGCTCATACAGCGCTATGCAGCCGCCAGGCACGCGCGGCCGGTGCTGATGCCGTCGGTTCGCACACCGCGTGCGCGTCGGTTCAGCGCCGGCTCCAACTCGGCCGTGCGTTGGTTGTTGCTTCAGCGCGCCACTGCCCGGGCGCAAGCGCGTCCAGCCGCCAATCGCCGATGGCCACGCGCACCAGGCGCAAGGTCGGCAAGCCCACCGCTGCGGTCATGCGCCGCACCTGCCGGTTGCGGCCTTCGGTGATCTGCAGCTCCAGCCAGGCATCGGGCACCGTCTTGCGCACGCGCACCGGTGGATCGCGCGGCCACAGCTGCGGTGCCGGGTCGAGCATGCGCACCTGTGCCGGCCGGGTGGGGCCATCGTTGAGCACCACCCCGTCGCGCAATGCCTGCAGGTGTTCGGCTTGTGGCGCGCCTTCGACTTGTACCCAGTACGTCTTGGGCTGTTTATGGCGCGGGTCGGTCAGCCGATGCGCCAATGCACCGTCGTCGGTCAGCACCAGCAAGCCTTCGCTGTCATGGTCCAGACGGCCTGCGGCATAGACATCGGGCGGCAAGCCGAATTCGGCCAGCGTGCGCTTGGGCGGCTGCGAGCGGTCGCTGAATTGCGAGAGCACACCGTAAGGTTTGTTCAACAACACCAACATTGCCAATCCTGTTGCGCGGCGCGCTGCACGAACCCGATGCCGTCAAACATCTGCATGCCGACACGCGCAACGCGCCGGCATGCAGGTCTGCGTCAGCGCTTGACGAACTTCAAGGTCATGCGGTCGCTCTCGCCGATGGCCTGGTACTTGGCGTCGTCGGCCTTGTCATGGCTGTTGCTGGGCGGCAGCGTCCACACACCGCCTGGGTAATCCTTGGTGTCGCGCGGGTTGGCGTTGACCTCGCTCTTGCCAACCAGGGTGAAACCGGCGGCTTCGGCCATTGCAATCACCTGTGCCTGGCCAACGTAGCCGCTCTTGTCGTCGGCCGGCACATCGGCCTTGGCGCGATGTTCGACCACGCCGAGCACGCCACCGGGCTTGAGCACCTTGTAGAAGCCGGCGAACATCGCCTCGGCAGTGCCGGCCATGCGCCAGTTGTGCACGTTGCGGAAGGTCAGCACCAGGTCGGCGGAGTTGTCCACGCCGAAGGACGGAGACTTGGGAACATAGGATACGAGCGACGGCTTGCCATACACCTCCGGCTTGGCATGGAACTTCTTCTCCAGCTCGTCGCGCGCACGCTGCGCGTACTCGCGGCTGCGACCTTTCGGTGCCGACGCCGGGTCGACCACGGCGGCCACGTACTTGCCCTGTTCGCGCAGGTACGGTGCCAGGATTTCCGAATACCAGCCGCCGCCCGGCGTAATTTCGATGACGGTCTGGGTCGGCTTGATGCCAAAGAACGCCAGCGTCTGGCCAGGGTGGCGATATTGGTCGCGCTGCACGTACACGCGGTCGCGCCAGTTGCCATCGATGGCCGCCTGCAATGCGGCGTCGGGCGCCGGCAAGGTCGCGCTATCGGCTGGCTTTACCGCCATCGCCAGCGGCGCGCTCATCGCCACCACCACACCCATCACACATGCACAGGCCAGCTTGTTGCGGATCATCGCAGCACCCTCATCCGGGAAAAAGTAGCGCGAGCCTAGCATGCGCTCCAGGGCCTGCCTGCCATCTGCCCGTCGTGCATTCGCGCAAGGCCGGTTACGGCGTCCCGGCGCCCATATGTTCAGATCCTGTGAGCTGCTGAGGACGATCGGCGGAACGCTGAATCCACGCAGATGTCACACGCAACATCGGTGTGCGTGACTATCCTGTCGCCAGTTCGAATCAGGAGCATCCACGATGACCCAACCCCGCGCACTCGGCCGCTCCGGCCTACAGGTTCAACCAATCGTCTTCGGCGGCAATGTGTTCGGCTGGAGCGCCGATGAGGCGACCTCGTTCGCCTTGCTCGATGCATTCGTGGATGCCGGCTTCAATCTCATCGATACGGCCGATGCTTACTCCGGGTGGGTGCCCGGCAATCGCGGCGGCGAATCGGAAACCATCATCGGCCGCTGGCTTGCGCGCAGCGGGAAACGCGACAAGGTGCTGATCGCCACCAAGGTGGCCAAATGGAGCGAGCATCCCGGTCTATCGCCGGACAACATCGCAGCAGCAGTGGAAGATTCGCTGACGCGTCTGCAGACCGATGTGATCGATCTATACCAGGCGCACGAAGACGACGAATCGATTCCGCTGGAAGCCACGCTGGCCGCGTTCGGCCGTTTGATCGAACAGGGCAAGGTGCGTGCGATCGGCGCGTCCAACTACAGCGCCGCGCGCCTGCGCGATGCGTTGGATATTTCCGAGCAGTACAAACTGCCGCGCTACGAAAGCCTGCAGCCGGAATACAACCTGTACGATCGCGCCAGTTACGAAGCCGAACTGGAGCCCCTGGTGCGCGAGCGCGAGCTGGGCGTGATCAGCTACTACTCGCTGGCAAGCGGCTTTCTCACCGGCAAATATCGCAGCGCAGACGATGCCGGAAAGAGCAGCGCACGCGGTGCATCGGTAGTCAAGCAGTACGTCAACCCGCGTGGCCTGCGCATCCTGCAGGCGCTGGACGATCTGGCCGTGACGCACAACGCCACGCCTGCACAGATCGCGCTGGCCTGGCTGATCGCGCGCCCCGGCCTGACCGCGCCGATCGTCAGCGCCACCAGCGTGACCCAATTGCACGATGTGCTGGCAGCCGCACGCGTGGCGCTCAGTGCCGATCAGATTGCGCAACTCGACAGCGCCAGCGCGCCGGAGTCATCAGCACCCCGCTAGTACATCAGTGGGCATGTCGCGTCGTTGCCGTACACGCACTGCGCCCGTGACGGCGCTCCCCCGCGCAGCCGCATCAGCGGCCGTGCTCACCCGACCGCGCATGCGCGGACCGTTTGCGAGCCATTTCCCATGACGTCCATCATCAACCGCCGCATCGTACTGGCATCGCGCCCGCACGGAGAACCCAGCGCGGACAACTTTCGCATCGAAGAGGTCCCCGTCGCACCGACTGGCCACGATCAGATTCTGGTCCGCAATCGCTTCCTGTCGCTGGACCCGTATATGCGTGGCCGCATGGACGAAGGCCCCTCCTACGCCGCGCCAGTGGCCATCGATGCCGTAATGGAAGGCGGCACCGTTGGCGAAGTCATCGCGTCCAATCACGCCGACTATCATCCTGGCGATCTGCTGGTGCTGCCCGGCGGCTGGCAGACGCATAGCCTGCTGACCCCGACAACACCCTTGCGCAAGCTGCCCAAGGACGACAGCCTGCCACTGAGCACCGCGCTCGGCGTGTATGGCATGCCTGGCTTTACCGCGTATGCGGGCCTGCATGAAATCGGTAAGCCACAGCCAGGCGAAACGCTGGTGGTCGCTGCCGCCAGCGGCCCGGTCGGCGCCACGGTGGCGCAGCTGGCACGTCTGCAGGGCCTGCGCGTGGTCGCCATTGCCGGTGGCGCGGAAAAAGTACGTTATCTGCGTGACACGCTACATGTGGATGTGGCGCTGGACCACCGCGCCGACGACTTTGCAGAGCAGTTGCGCGCCGCAACCCCGAACGGCATCGACATCTATTTCGAAAACGTGGGTGGCAAGGTGTTCGATGCGGTGCTGCCGCAGCTCAACGACTTCGCACGCATCCCGGTCTGCGGCGTGATCGCGACCTACAACAGCCGCGGGCAAGCCCACCCCGGCCCGGATCGCCTGCCCGACTTCATGGGCCAGGTGCTGCGTAAACGCCTGACGGTGCGCGGCTTCATCCAGCACGATTTCATCCGCCTGATGCCTGCCTTCCTGCGCGAAATGGGCCAGTGGCTGCGCGAAGACAAAATTCAGTACCGCGAGCACGTGCTGCACGGCCTGGACAGCGCACCGCAGGGCCTGATCGACGTGCTACGCGGCAAGAACTTCGGCAAGGCCGTCGTCGCTCTCGCCTAGGGAAGGTCTGAATAACGAGGCCTGAGAGTGCGGGATGTCGCGTCGTTCCGAAGAGTGGCGTTTGAATCTTTGGAATTTCGCCATTTCTGGCGCTTTCCGTGGGAATTTCCTGGTTTACAGGCGCACGCTCCCCATAGCCGGCAGCAACTGCTTTCGCTTCATCCACAGATTGGAGAGCGCAAACAAGGTCAGCACGTGTGCGGTGTTTTTGGCCAGGCCG
>NZ_VZPL01000051.1 GCF_008801575.1 Xanthomonas cissicola
CGTGCTTACGAAGGCAACGAAACCCGCCAGTTGGCGCTCGATCTTGGCTTCGTGCCGGTGGTCCCGCCGAAATCCAATCGGGTCGAGCCTTGGGAATACAACCGGGAGATGTACAAGCGGCGCAACGAAGTGGAGAGACTGTTCCGTCGCTTGAAAGGCTACCGCCGGATTTTCTCGCGCTTCGAGAAGCTGGATGTAATGTTCCTTGGATTCCTCAGCTTCGTCCTAGTCGTTGATGGGCTTCGGATGTGTTAACAGGCCCTAGTTCAATTCATGGCTGAGATCGAAACATCGCGATGGTCGGCTGCGACGTGCGCATCGATACTGCGGGCTCTCTCAAGGAGGCAACCGCATGTTGAATCGGCGACAGTTCCTGCACGCAACCGGCGCGGGCGTGCTGCTTGCAGCGTCCAGACCCGCATGGGCGCTCACCCCTGCGGTGAACGTGGACGACATGCTGCGGGCACAGTGGGCGCAGATCGAACGTGGCACCGGCGGCCGCCTGGGCATCTGCCTGCTCGACAGCGCCACCGGCAAGCGCCTCGGGCAGCGCGAGCACGAGCGCTTTCCGATGTGCAGCACCTTCAAATTTGTATTGGCTGCCGCGGTGCTGCAGCAGGTGGACCAGGGCAAGCTGACGCTGGCACAGCAGGTCAAGATCCACGCTTCCGACATGCTCGAGCATGCCCCGGTGACCGAACGCCATGTCGGCGGTTCGCTGAGTGTCGGCGAACTGTGCCGGGCCACGATGATTTACAGCGACAACCCGGCCGCCAATCTGTTGTTCCCGTTGGTCGGTGACCCGGCCGGCGTGACTGCATTCCTGCGCGGCATCGGCGATGCCCAGACCCGCACCGACCGCTACGAGCCGCAGATGAACCGGTTTGTCGCCGGCGACCCCCGCGACACCACCACGCCTGCGGCAATGGCCGCCACGCTGCGCACGCTGCTGCTTGGCGACGCGCTGCAGCCAGCCTCGCGCAAGCAGCTGACCGACTGGATGATCGACAACCGCACCGGCGACGATTGCCTGCGTGCGGGGCTCACGGCCGGCTGGAAGATCGGCGACAAGACCGGCAGCAACGGCACCGACACCCGTAACGACATCGCCATCCTCTGGCCGCCCAAGGGCAGGGCGCCAATGCTGCTGACCACGTACTTGAACGGCGCCAAGGTCGACGACGCTGCACGCGATGCGGCGTTGAAGGCGGTGGCAGTGGCGGTCCGCAAGAGCATCCTGGGTTGAGTGCAACCGCCAACTGTTTTCCACGTTTCATTCGCGTGTGAATCCACGACGTGCTTGCTGTTTCCTCTCAGCTTTTTCGAAGTTCACAGGCTATGTCATCGGTGTGCGGCGGTTGCGCTGCTTGTGCATGGACTCGCACCAGCGCGTGCCTGGCCACCAGCCTCTGGTCAGTGAGAAATGCCGCTCTGGTCGCAAGCGGTGCCTGAAGGGTGCGCCATCCGAAGCCCGAATCGGTGGGCATCGGCGAGGGGCGCTTCCCATTGACCAAGGTAAGCGATGTCAGTCGCCCGACGATGACGGTCTATGCGCCCAAGGGTCGTAACACCGGTGCGGCGGTGCAGGTGTTCCCCGGCGGTGGCGATCAAGTCCTGACCATGGTTCTGGAAGGGACGGAGATCTGCTGCGTTCGGCCTGCGCGCGGCCACACTGCCGATCGCACATGGGCCGCCGCTGGTGGAAACCTGGTCAGCGATGGTTGCCCTGCCGGACGCGCCTGGCGCGCGCTGAGTGCAACCGTGCGCAAGACCGCCGATCGCGCAGCCATCTGCACGCTCAGCGCATGCAGAGCCGCAAAGGCTTGGAGCGGCTGCCAAAAACGTAGCGAGTAGTCGTCCGGCGGATGTGAACGTTGCGCTCGGAACCGCCGTGTACGCGTGGGACATGCGGCACCTGGCGTCGACCGCGCACGCGTGGCGGAGAGCGCAGTCGTTGTGTAAGCCGCTCTTAATCGAGTGCGCCTATCAAGATAGGCAACTCTTGCTGCAATCGCGCCGGCCCACCCATGGCCGGGTCGCTGACGCTGTCAGCGCCGGTTTCGATGCGCCCGGCCAGACGCTGGGCCGCGCCGTCGTGGTGCACCCATAGGTCGTACCAGCCGCCGGTTGCTGCCGCCTTCCAGCGCCGCTGCTCGGTGATGCCGGGTGCAAGGCGCAGGCGCTCGCGCGGCTGTGCGGCTGCATATGTACCTGGCTGCAGCTCAAGCTGCACGGCAGTGCTGCCGCCGTGACGTAGCGATAGCAGCATGCAGGTGCAATCGTTCGGATCCCGCGCGATCTCGGCCACCAGCAGCGGTGCACCCACATCGCCCCGATAGTGACGATGGAAGCCGTTGGGACCGAGCAGCCACAGATCGTAGCGGCCGTCGTAGGTGGTCCACGTGCCGTCCACGGTGGCGTCATTTCCCACCGTATAGCGGCGCGGAATTGCGGCCAGATCGAAGCGGTCGTAGACATGCAGCACCGCCGCTGCGCCCGCGTTGGCCATGCGGAGGTTCACTTCGCCGCGCTCGGGCAGGTAGGTCAGCTCCACGCTGGGACGATACGGCAGCCCGCGCGAGCGGCGCACGCCGAACGGTTGCTCGGGCGGCTGCAACGTGGCCGGCAACGGCGGCAGTGCATGCTCGCGCAAGGCTGCTGCGCGCGCTGCGGTTGCGCCGACATCGGGCAGCGCCGCGGCGAAGGGGCGCGCATCGGTCTGGCGGAAATCGAAGGCGTTGGTCAAGTCGCCGCACACTGCACGCCGCCAGGGCGTGATCTCCGGCGCAGGCACGCCGAAGCGGCGTTCGAGCAGGCGCAGTACCGAGGTGTGGTCGTACACCTGCGAATCCACCCAGCCGCCGCGGCTCCATGGCGAGACCACATACATCGGCACGCGCGGGCCAAGCCCATAGGGCCGCCCGCGCAGTTCGGGAAGATCCACTTTCTGTTCGCCCGGGGCCGGGTGGCGGTGATAGTCGTCGTCGGTGGCAACCGTCGATGCGCCGGCAAATCCGCCAGTTGCGCGTGCATCCGGCGACGGCGGTGCGGGCGGCGGCATATGGTCGAAGAAGCCGTCGTTCTCGTCGAACATCACCAGCAAGGCGGTGCGACTCCACACCGCCGGATCGGCTGTGAGCGCATCCAGCACGCGTGCGGTGTAGGCCGCGCCCTGGGCGGGGCTGGACGGATCCGGATGCTCGCTGCCGGCCGCATCGGCAATGATGTAGCTCACCGCAGGCAGGCGCCCGCCCAGCACGTCCTCGCGCAGCAGCGCAAGACCGCGCGTGCTCACGCCACGCGCGCGAAGTTGCGGATCATGTCCGGGCGCGGCGCTGTACGCCTGTCGAAATGCCGCAAAGCCGGCCAATGGGTTGTCGGTGAAGTTGTCTGCCATGTCCTGATAGATCTGCCAGGAAACACCGGCGTGCTGCAGCGCTTGGACGTAGGTGCCCCAGTGATACGGCTCGGCAAAACCGCCCAGTTCCGCAAAGTTGTCGTGCGAATTGCCGATCACCGGGCCGCCTGCGCGCGCCTGCGGATCGTTGCCGCCGGTCCAAAGGAACACGCGATTGGAATTGGTGCCGGTCTGGATCGCGGCGTGGTACGCATCGCAGATGGTGAAGGCGTCGGCGAGCGCGTACTGGAACGGGATATCCGCGCGCCGGTAATAGCCCAGCGCATGGTTGTGCTTGGCGGCGGCCCAGTGGCCGAGCCGGCCGTGATCCCAGGCGCGTTGCGCATCCACCCAACTATGCGGCGTGCCTTGCACGCGCATGAAGCCGAATTGCGCTGCCGTATCCAGCGCAAACGGCGTCAGCCACTGGCGGCCGTCCTCGCTGGGTTGCAGCCACACCGTGCGCGCCGGTGCGCCCGGTAACGGCGGCGCAGGAATCGGGAAACGGTCGCCGAACCCGCGCACCCCGGGCAGCGCGCCGAAGTAATGATCGAACGCGCGGTTTTCCTGCATCAGAATCACCACATGCTGAAGATCCTCCAGCGTGCCGCTGCGGCGGTCCGGCGCGATGGCGGCGGCCCGCGCGATGCTGGAGGGCAGCAACGCGGCGGCGGCACCGGCAAGCCCGGTCTGCAGAACGCGGCGGCGGGGAAGGTCGATCATCGTGTCACCTGGTTGGCGCTCCCCATCCGGTCAGCGCTGAGCGCGTCGAGCGTACCCGACGCGTCAGCGCGTGTGTTCTCTTGCGTGCTTGCAACACCGCCGACCCTGTCCGTTTGCACCTGCGTGGCAGGCGATGCAGGGAGCGGATCGGGTGGTGTGTCTTCAGCCCGATCCGCTCGCACGCACGTCGCAATGGCCATCCCGCAGGTCGGCAATGCGCCGCCGACGCTAGAGATCCAGCGTCAACGTCAGCCCGACCGTGCGCGGCGCGGCGATAAAGGCGCTGTCGCTGCCGTCCACGCCCTCCAGATAGCGTTTGTCGGTGAGGTTGCTGACGTTGAGCGCCAGCTGCAGGCCCTTGAGCTGCGACGACAGCTGCGATAGTTCCACCCCGAGGTTGGCATCGAAGGTGGTCACGCCATCGAGTGCGGCGCGGTTGGAGGCATCCAGGTAGCGCTTGCCCAGATAGCGTCCGGACATACCGAAGCGCCACGCCTGGCCGCGCCAGTCCGCCGACATCACCAGGATGTTGCGCGGTTGGCCGATCACCTGCGCGCCGGGGGTGATTTCCAGCGCGGTATCGCGTGCGGCGTCGCCGCTGCCCAGGTAATTGGCCTTGTTGTATGTGTAGGCGCCATTGATGCGCCAGCCGTTGTCCCAGCCGTAGCCCAGCGCTGCTTCCACGCCGCGCGCATGCACGCCGCCGAAGTTCTCGTACACGCCATCGGTTTCGCCCAGGTAATCGATACCGGTGACGAAGTTGGCCGGCACATACACGATGCGGTTGTCGAAGCGGATGTCGTACAGCGTGACGCTGCCGGTCAACGGCGAGAGGCTGACACGCAGGCCGAGTTCGATGTTGTCGGCGGTTTCCGGTTTCACCCGGCTCAGCGCGACCGGGTCGGTTTCGCCCAGCACGCCGGACGGAATCGCGGCGAAGTTTTGCGAGTAGCCGGCAAAGGCTTCCAGGCCCTGCACCGGTGTCGTCCAGGTCAGGCCGGCCGACAGCAACGGGTCCGAATGCGAATCCGATTGCACGTGCTGCGCATCGCCGATGCGGCGGTCGCGGGTCTGGTCGACGAAGAATTGCTTGACGCCCACGCGCCAGGCGAATGCGCCATAGCGCATCACGTCTTCCATGTAATACATCTGCTCGTCGGTCTGGTAGTTGTCCTTGAACTGCACCCAATACGGCTGATGATCGAAGCTGATGTTGGTGCCGACGTTGAGCAGGCGGTGCCAGTCGCGGGTGACGCTGCGCTCAACGCGCTCCAGCCAGGCACCGGCACGCGCGGTGTTGTCGATGGCGCCAAGATCGGTCCGCCATTCCACATCGGCCATCGCGCCGGCGCGGTGATTGTCGTAGTGGCTATGTCGATACGACTGCACCGGCACCGAACCGGCCGGATAGCAGGCCGGATTGGATTCGGCCGGTACCGCATCGCTGCCGGCACAACCGGCCAGCATGGTGGCAGCTGCGCCGCCGGGGGTGAGGTAATACAGCTTGCCTAGATCGCTGCCGCCATACACGGTATTGCCGCCACGCGCCTCGGATTCCGCCATGCCGGCGCCATCGTTGCTGACATCCACCAGATACGGCGGAATCCAGTCGCCGCGCCCCTGCATGCGGTGGGCATAGCCGGTCAGCGTGGTCTTGAAGCCGTTGCCGCCATCGAAGGCGCCGCGCAGGTAGCCAAAGGTGTTCTTGCGCAGCGCACGCGAGCCGGAGCGGTAGTTCTGGTCCAGGTACGGAATGCCGGTGAGCGTGCCGGTCAACAGATCGTGCTCGGGGTCGCGCGCGAATTGCTCCGGGGTCACGCTGGCGTATTCGGATTCGTCGGCATCGTCGTAAGAGGCGTAGCCGCTGAGCGTCCACTGATTCAACACGCTGACGAACTTGCCGGCCAGGTGATCGCGGCTGGTGTGGCCGCTGCCGTCGATCCAGTCGTCGTTGCGTGCCGACGAGCCGCTGACCCAGGCGCGTGTGCTGCCGCCGATCAGGCCGGTGTCGTAGCGCGCGTAGTATTTGCGCGCCTGGTTATCGCCAATGCCGCCGATCATGCGCACACGCTGCGTTTCCAGCGGTTCGCTGGTGAGGTAATTCAAGGTGCCGCCCAGGGCTTCGTTGGAGCGCGAGGCGATGTCGGCGGTGCCCTGGCTCACTTCCACCGTTTCCAGATCCGGCATGTCGATGAAGCGGTTGGCCTTGGAGCCACCGCCGTACGCCGAGCCACCATTGGGCACGCCGTCGATGGTGGTGCCGATCTGCTGCGTATCGCGATTGCTGACGAAGCCGCGCATGCTGATCTGCGTGCCCCAATCCGACGAGCCGAAGGCATCGGCTTCGGTGACCACCACGCCGGGCAGTTCGTTGAGCGCATCGTTGACGCTGCCGAGCACGAACTGGCGGTCCAGCATGTCCTTGCTGACGTTGGTCTTGGAATAGGTCATCGCTTGGCCGACCACCTGCACCTGATCCAGCGTCGATACTTGCTCGTCAGCGCTGGCCGGTACGGTTGCGGCCGGGTCGGGGGTTGCGCCGTCGGGAACCTGCTGTGCGTATGCGGGCAGGGTGAGCGGAACCAGCAATAACGCGAGAGTGGCAGGATGGCGCACGCGCAAGGAGGACATCGAATCCATTGAAATCCACAGCGGCGGAGGGGGTCTGGGAAGACTGCCGCGCTTGCGTTGCGTGATGATGACCGCGCTACAGGTGTCACCAGATGGACTTAGGAAGTCCTAACGTCGGGAAGCCGCGTAAGAGCCTACAAGGACGTACTTGCGGCGTGTTCCGCGACGGTGGGCGGGCAAGGGCCTTGCAGCCAAGTACCAGATCGACCGCTCCATGGCTGATCCATCCAAAAAAGTCGTCCACCAGTTGCTCCGCCTTGCGGTGCCCCCCCCCCCCGCAATGGTGGGCGGGCAAGGGGCCCCATTGCAGCAACGCCGCAGATCACATGACCAGCAGCGCAGCGACTAACGACAGCGACATAGCTGTATCAGCCGCCCTTGGCGTGCGGCGGTGCTTCGGCCTGCTGTGTTTCCGGCATCAACTCCAGTGCTGACGGGGTGGTGCGCAGCATCGGGCGGAAGGCGATCGGATGGGTGCGGCGGCGGGTGAAGCGCAGCAGCCGCGACAACGTGAAGCCCGCCAGTGCCAACAACATCACCGCGAAGTACACCGGCAACGCGGCCGGGCCGAATTTCTGCATTGCGCCGCCGGCCAGTGCAGGGCCAATCGCCGCACCTACGCCATGCACCAGCAACAAGCTGCTGCTGCCGGAAAGCAGGTCTTCGCGCGGCAGGTAATCGAGCATGTGCGCCACCGCGAACGGGTACAGCGAAAACGCCAACCCGCCATAGACGAAGAACAGCACGAACAGCACGGTGGTCTGCGTCTGCACCATCGGCAATGCGGCAGCGATCGCGATGGCGGCGGCCAGCGTGCTCACGGTCACCAGGCCGATGCGGCGGTCATGCCCATCGCTGATGCGCCCGATCGGCCACTGCAGCACCGCACCGCCCACGATGGCGGTGAGCATGAACATCGCCACGCCGTCGGCATCCAGTCCGATGCGGTTGGCGTAGACCGGCAACAAGCCCCAGAACGCACCCATCGCCAGGCCCGACAGTCCCGCGCCGATGGTTGCCACCGGCGCCAATGCGTACAGCGTTTTCAGTCGCAGGCGCGAGACATGCGGCACTTCGGGCGGAATCAGGCGCGTGGTCATCACCGGCATCACTGCCGCACAGATCAGGATCGCCGTCAGCGTGAACATCGCCGGTGCGCCCGCATCGCCGATGGTGAGCAGGACCTGGCCCAGTGCGAGCGCCGACAGATTGATCGCCATGTAGACCGAAAACACCCGGCTGCGCCGGCGCGCGTCCGGCTCGGCGTTGAGCCAGCTTTCGATCACCGTATACAGGCCGACCAGCGCCGCGCCGGTCACCAGGCGCAGCAGGCCCCAGCCCCAGGCGTTCAACCAGATCGGATGCAGCAACACCGCAATGGCTGCCAGCGCCGCATAAAACGCAAATGCGCGGATATGGCCGATGCGGCGAATCAGCGGTGGTGCAAAGAAGGTGCCGAGAAAGAAGCCGGCGAAGTAGCCGGACATGATCAACCCCAACGCCCGCGCATCGAAGCCGGCCTGATCGCCGCGCACGGCGAGCAGGGTGCCGAGCAACCCGCTACCGGTGAGCAGCAGGGCAACGCCAAGCAATAAGGCAGTCAACCGCAACATGGATGCGGCCCTCGTGGGCGGAAAGGCGCGTCGATCACGAGTTCGAGTGTAACAGCCCGGATCGTATGGCTTGATCGAAACGACCTGCCTCTATAGCGCTCGATACCCGCTGTTGTGGCGTCAGCCCGATGCGAAGCGTGGGTTTCTGGCGTGCGGGATGATTACCTCATCTACCTGCGCAGTTCAGGCAGTCGCACCGATCTGATGATCACTCATTACGTAGATTCGCGTTCTTCGGCATACACGCGAACACGCTTAACCGTCTTGCTATCTGCCGATGAGGGCTGCGGTGGTTAGCGAGCGCACCTGGCGTGCAAGTGCGACGCAACCACATCGATCGATGTCTCTTGCCCGCAACACACTCGCGCGTATTCAACATCGCAGACGGACCACTGCACCTGCCTGCACGCATCCGTCTAGAATCTGCGCCCCGCATCGTCTTCAGCTGATCCTGCCATGCCCATCTACGGTTTCCAGTGCACCACCTGCGGTCACGCCTTCGACCGCCTGCAGAAGATGGCCGACCCCGATCCGCAGACCTGTCCGGCCTGCGCGGCGGCCACGATCAAGCGCCAAATCACCGCGCCGTCGTTCCGCCTGTCCGGCAGCGGCTGGTACGAGACCGACTTCAAGTCGGCGGGCGAGAAGAAGAAAAACCTCACCGAAAGCAGCAGCGCCGGTGGCGATGCCAAGCCGGCCGCCGCCGCCGAGAGCAAGCCTGCTGCCAAGCCAGCGTCCGACCCCGCCTGAGCCGGACCAGCGCGCCGCAG
This sequence comes from Xanthomonas cissicola, assembly GCF_008801575.1. Taxonomy (GTDB): domain Bacteria; phylum Pseudomonadota; class Gammaproteobacteria; order Xanthomonadales; family Xanthomonadaceae; genus Xanthomonas; species Xanthomonas cissicola. Next base: position 9,135 of record NZ_VZPL01000051.1, read on the forward strand.
CCGCTAGCAGGGCGGAAGTCCCGACCCCTGGCCCAGCCGCGCGCGGCGCGCCCATTCGCTGCCTCAACGCGCCTCGAAACGCGCCCGGCAGCCATCGTTGACCCACACCGTGGCGCGACGATCGTCGTACCCCCAGGTGCGGCCTTCCTCACAGCGTGTGTCCGATAACTGGCGGGTCAGCACCGGGCGGCCGTAACGGCCATCCCAGGCGCAGGTACGCAGGCGCCGGTCGTCGCTGGCGCAGGTGATGGCGTAGCCGTTGCCGGGGCGGTCATCGCGGCCGCCATAACCGCCGTCCCAGCCACCGCCACCGCGGGCCTGCGCGAATTCGCCCCGGCAGCCGTCGTCCACCCAGATCCGGCCGCCTTCCTGGCGCCAGTTGCGGCCTTCCACGCAGGGCGTGTTGGAGAGTTGGCGCACCAACATGGCGCGGCGCCAGCCGGTATCGCAGATTTTCTGGCGCTGGTCGTTGCTCTCGCAGCGCACCGTTCCAGCGACTCCGCCAAAGTCGCCGCGGCCATTGCCGCCGCCCCAGCCGCCACCGTTGCGGGCTTCGACGAAACGGCCGCGACAGCCATTGTCCACCCAGATCCGGCCGCGCTCGCTGCCCCAGTCGCGGCCTTCGATGCAGCGCGTGCCAGAGATGTTTTCCACCAGTACCGCGCGGCCGCGGAACGGCGTATCGCACTCGCGACGGCGGTTGTCGTTGCTGGAACAGGTGATGCTGGGGCCGTTCCAGCCGCGCTCCTGGGCGCTGGCAGTGAGGCTGGCAAAGGCGCCGGTCAAGGTGATCAGGCCGAAGCCGGAGAGCAGCAGGGCAGTGCGCAGCATCGTGTCGTCCTTGGTGCAGGAGGGGGCGTGGCGCCTATTCAGCCGGGCGCTGACTTAAGCGCCCATGAGCGCCCGCGCATTTGCTCCTGTCGCCCGCCGGCCCCAGAATATCCGGCTTTCCGGCGCTGTCCTGCGCCGGGTTTTCAGCGGAGCTTTCGATGCGTACCCACTTCTGCGGCCTGGTCGACGAGACCTTGATCGGCCAAACCGTCACTCTCGCCGGCTGGACCGACGTGGCCCGCAACCTGGGCGGGGTGTGCTTCATCGACCTGCGCGACCACGAAGGCATCGTGCAGGTGACGGTGGAACCGGTGGCCGGCGACGACGCCAGCGCAGAGCTGTTCAAGGTGGCCGCCAGCCTGGGCTACGAGGACGTGTTGCAGGTGGAGGGTGTGGTGCGCGCGCGTCATGCGGTCAACGACAAGCTGCGCAGCGGCAAGGTGGAAGTGATCGCCACGCGCATCAGCATCCTCAACAAGGCCGCGCCGCTTCCGTTCCACGCGCACGAAAATCCGGGTGAAGAGACGCGCCTGAAATACCGCTACCTGGATCTGCGCCGGCCGGAGATGCAGCGCATGCAGCGCACCCGCATCAAGCTGGTGCAGGCGCTGCGTCGGCATCTGGATGCGCGCGACTTCCAGGACATCGAAACCCCGATCCTGACCAAGGCCACCCCGGAAGGCGCGCGCGACTTCCTGGTGCCGGCGCGCATGCATCCGGGCGAGTTCTACGCGCTGCCGCAGAGCCCGCAGCTGTTCAAGCAGATCCTGATGGTGGCCGGCTTCGACCGCTACTACCAGATCGCGCGCTGCTTCCGCGATGAAGCGCTACGCGCCGACCGCCAGCTGGAATTCACCCAGCTCGACATGGAATTCGCCTTCGTGCGCGAGCGCGACGTGCAGGATTTCGTCGAAGACATGATCCGCGCCATCTTCAAGGAAGTGGTGGACGTGGACCTGGCTGCGCAGTTCCCGCGCATGACCTGGGCCGAGGCGATGCGTCGCTTTGGATCGGACAAGCCGGACCTGCGCATCGCGCTGGAACTGGTCGACGTGGCCGAGTTGGTCAAGGCCAGCCAATTCCCGGTGTTCACCGCTGCCGCCAACGATGCCGATGGCCGCGTCGCCGCGCTGCGCATTCCCGGCGGCGCCAGCCTGTCGCGCAAGCAGATCGACGAATACGCAGCGCACGCCGCCAAATACGGTGCCAAGGGCCTGGCCTACATCAAGCTGTCGGAGACCGGCGAGGTCAGTTCGCCGATCGCCAAGTTCTTCAGCGAAGAATCCTTCGCCGCGCTGCTCAAGCATGTAGGCGCCGGCAATGGCGACATCGTGTTCTTCGGTGCCGGCGGCTACACCAAGGTGTCCGACTTCATGGGCGCGCTGCGCCTGAAGGCCGGCAAGGAATTCGACCTGATCGCCGACGGCTGGGCGCCGCTGTGGGTCACCGACTTTCCGATGTTCGAATGGGACGAAGAGGCGCAGCGTTACGTCGCCTTGCATCACCCCTTCACCGCACCGGCGGTGGACGATATTGCCGACCTGCGCGCCAACGCCCGCACCGCGGTCTCGCGCGGCTACGACATGGTGCTCAACGGCAATGAAATCGGCGGCGGCTCGATCCGTATCCATCGCCCGGACATGCAGAGCGCCGTGTTCGAACTGCTCGGCATCGGCGCCGAAGAGGCGCGCGCCAAGTTCGGCTTCCTGCTGGATGCCTTGAACTATGGCGCACCGCCGCACGGCGGCATCGCCTTCGGTATCGACCGCATCGCCGCGCTGATGGCCGGTACCGAGTCGATTCGCGACGTCATCCCGTTCCCCAAGACCACCGGCGCGCAGGATCTGATGACCGACGCCCCGTCGCCGATCGCTGCCGACCAGCTCGCCGAAGTGCACGTGCAGGTGCGTCCGAAGCAGGTCTGACCGGCCATCGAACGCACGGCCACGTCCATTGCGTGGCCGTGCGTTCATGCGCAGCGAGCAGCTTGCGCGAGGCTTTGCCGACCGATCCGCGCTGCACTCAATGCGCGTATCGAACAGCTGCACGCGCAGCTCGCGTGCGTAGGTAGCTCCCCACCAATCTTGCACTGCGACTTTCCTAAAACCTCAGTGCTTGCATAGGAACTGCGCGCAGGCTCAAGCAGGCGACGCAGCGTTTTTTTGTACCACTCAAGCGCACATGGCAATAAGACCTCGGGGTGCTCACACCACCAGCCGAGCAGACGCATCTAGTGTCCGACGCGCAGGGCGCTCGACAATTCCCCATTCCCCATTCCCCATTCCCCACTTGCAGCAACGCCGCAGCATGCGAGAAGCTGCCGCGTCGACTTGCCAGAGGGGCCCGCATGACCCGCATTCGCCGCGCCACGCCGGACGATGCCGAAGCGCTGTCGCTTCTGGCCGCGCAGACCTTTACCGAAACCTTCGGGCACCTGTATCCGGAAGAGGACCTGCGCGGTTTTCTGGAAGAGACCTATGCCGTGGAGCGGGCGCGTACCGTGCTGGCGCACCCGGATTACGCGATCTGGCTGCTGGAGATGGACAACCTGCTGGTCGGCCATGCCGCCGCCGGTCCCTGCGGGCTGCCGCATGACCAAGTGCGTCCCGGCGATGGGGAGCTGAAGCGGTTGTATCTGCTGAAGGACTATCAGAACAGCGGCTGGGGCAGCCGGTTGTTCGAAACCGCACTGCAATGGTTGGAGCGCGACGGTCCACGCACCTTGTGGATCGGCGTATGGTCGGAGAATTTCGGCGCGCAACGCTTCTACGCCCGCTACGGTTTCGAGAAGGTGGGCGAATACGATTTTCCGGTTGGCAAGATCGTCGACCGCGAATACATCCTGCGGCGCAGGCCGGTGCTGGCAGCGGACTAATCGCACCAGTGCTGCCGCCGGTTGCCATTGCGCGTTGGCCGTGGCGTCCAGCGCGCACCGTACACGCAGCTGACGCCCTCTGCCGGTAACCATCTCAGTGTCCAGCGCATTACCCATCAGCCCGGCGCCGCCGCGGCGCAGTCCGCGCGAGGAGGCGAGCGCCGCGTCCGCCGACGTGCTGCTGGTGCATGGCATCTGGAACACCGCGCACTGGCTGCTGCGATTGGCGCGGCGGATGCGTGCCAACGGACTGGCACCTGCGCTGTTCGGTTACGCCAGCGTGCTCGGCGGCCCCGCGCAGGCGGTGCCGCATCTGATCGAACGCCTGCGCGCCAGCCGCGTGCAGTTGGTGATCTGTCACAGCCTGGGTGGGCTGATGACCCTGCAGGCATTGCAGGATGCGCCCGACCTGCCGGTGCGTCGCGTGGTCTGCCTGGGCTCGCCGTTGTGCGGCAGCGCCGCCGCGCGCGGGTTGGCGCAGCGTGGCGGGCGATGGGCAATGGGCCGCAGCGCTGCGATCTTGCAACAGGGTTTTGCGCGCTGGGACGGCCAGGCCGAGATCGGTCAGGTGGCCGGCAACGTGGCGCGTGGGATCGGCCGCTGGCTCGCCCCGCTCGACGGCGGCTCGGACGGCACCGTGGCGCTGGCCGAGACCCGCCTGCCCGGGCTGCGCGACCATTGCGTGGTGCGGGCGAGCCACAGCGGCCTGTTGCGCTCGCCCGAGGCCGCCGCACAGGCGCTGGCCTTTCTGCGCACCGGCCGCTTCCAGGCGTGAACATGCGCCGGCGGATGTCGTGGCCCCGGTGAGGGCGGGCAATCAGGTAAAATCCGCGCCCTGTCATTGAAGCCAGTCCGGAACCACCCATGGGTAGAGGTCCCTCGATCGAAGGCCGCAAGAACGCCTCCGACGCCAAACGCGGCAAGATGTTTACCAAGATCATCCGTGAGATCAGCGTGGCCGCCCGCGCCGGCGGCGGCGACCCGTCCAACAATCCGCGTCTGCGGACCGCCATGGACAAGGGCCTGTCGTCGAACATGTCCAAGGACGTGATGGAGCGCGCCATCAAGAAGTCCACCGGCGAGCTGGAAGGGGTGGAATACGAAGAAGTGCGCTACGAGGGCTACGCGCCTGGCGGCGTGGCGGTGATCGTGGACTGCCTGACCGACAATCGCGTGCGTACTGTGGCCGACGTGCGCCATGCCTTCAGCAAATGCGGCGGCAACATGGGCACCGAGGGCTCGGTGGCCTTCATGTTCAAGCGCCTGGGAGTGCTGAGCTTCGCTGCCGGCATCGATGAAGACACCCTCACCGATGCCGCCATCGACGCCGGCGCCGACGATGTGGTGGTGTACCCGGAAGACGGCGCCATCGATGTGCTGACCGCCCCGGACGCCTTCGCCCAGGTCAGGGACGCCCTGGTCGCCGCCGGGCTCGAACCGGCGCACGCCGAAATCACCTTCCGCGCCGACAACGACATCGCCGTGGACGGCGATACCGCCGTGCAGGTCCGCAAGCTACTGGACATGCTCGAAGACCTGGACGACGTGCAGGACGTGTATTCGAACGTCGATCAAGCGGCGCTTGGCGCCTAAGCGCCGGGAATCGGGAATGGAGAATCGGGAATCGAAATCGCCGCATCCTGCATCGCTCGGCAGCATCGAGCATGCCGGTAGGCTGCTCTACCCATTCCCGATTCCCAACTTCCCATTCCCGGCCGCTCGATGACCCGCATCCTGGGCATCGATCCGGGTTCGCAGCGCACCGGTATCGGCATCATCGACATCGACGAGGGCGGTCGCAGCCGGCATGTGCACCACGCGCCGCTGATGCTGCTGGGCGAGGGGGATTTCTCCCAGCGGCTCAAGCGCCTGCTGCAGGGCTTGGGCGAGTTGATCGAGATCTATCGGCCGGATGAAGTCGCGATCGAAAAGGTGTTCATGGGCAAGAGTGCCGCTTCGGCGCTCAAGCTCGGCCACGCGCGCGGCGCGGCGATCTGCGCGGTGGTCATGCGCGATCTGCCGGTGCACGAGTACGCGGCCAAAGAAATCAAACTGGCGCTGGTCGGCAAGGGCGGCGCCGACAAGGTGCAGGTGCAGCACATGGTCGGCATCATGCTCAACTTGAATGGCAAGCTGCAGCCCGACGCTGCCGACGCATTGGCGGTCGCCATCACTCACGCCCACGTGCGCGCCACCGCGCAACGCCTGGGCGTCAATACCCAACAGGCCTGGAGCCGCAAGAAATGAGAATCGGGAATCGGCAATCGGGAATCGGGAATCCCAAACGCAGGGTCCACGACAGCGCGCGCTGTTGCGATTGGCCATTCCCGATTCCCCATTCCCGGCACCGCCAAGGCGGTGCCCAGTGATCGGCCGTCTGCGCGGGATCCTGGCCTACAAGCAGCCGCCGTGGCTGGTGATCGACGTAGGTGGGGTGGGGTATGAACTAGAGGCGCCGATGAGCACCTTCTACGACCTGCCCGATGTCGGTCGCGACGTGATCCTGTTTACCCATTACGCGCAAAAGGAAGACAGCGTGTCGCTGTATGGCTTCCTGCGCGAAGGCGAGCGGCGGCTGTTCCGCGACGTGCAGAAGGTCACCGGCATCGGCGCCAAGATCGCGCTGGCGGTGTTGTCCGGGGTCAGCGTGGACGAGTTCGCCCGCCTGATCACCAGCGGCGACATCACCGCGCTGACGCGCATTCCCGGCATCGGCAAGAAGACCGCCGAGCGCATGGTGGTGGAACTGCGCGACCGCGCCGCCGATTTCAGCAGCGGCGCACCGATTACCGGCCAGTTGGGGCCCGACGCCGTTTCCGAAGCCACCGTGGCCTTGCAACAGCTGGGCTACAAGCCGGCCGAGGCCGCCCGCATGGCGCGCGACGCCGGTGCAGAAGGCGACGAGGTCGCGACGGTCATTCGCAAGGCGCTGCAAGCCGCGCTGCGCTAAGCGCGGCCACGAACCATCGCCTGGCCCGCAAAGCGGGCGCGGCCGGCACTCGGCATCGACAGGGGCGGCCCGTACACTGCGCATCCTTGCCCGCGGCCAGCCCGTACCTTGGGTGCCTGTGACGTCAGTGCAGGCACCTTCGACAGGTGCTGTCTCCCTATCTTCTTCACGCTGTCTGGCGAAAACTGCCCACCTCATGTCTCACACCCCCAAATCAGCCGGCTCCAGCCACGCGCCCGTCAATAGCCAGACCGCCTTGGTCATCGGCGCGATCGGCGTCGTCTTCGGCGATATCGGTACCAGCCCGCTGTATACGCTCAAAGAGGCGTTTTCGCCGCACTACGGGCTGACCCCGGACCACGACACCGTGCTGGGCATCCTGTCGCTGGTGTTCTGGGCGCTGATGCTGGTGGTCACGCTCAAATACGTCACCGTGATCATGCGTGCCGACAACGACGGCGAGGGCGGCATCATGGCGCTGACTGCGCTGGCGCAACGCACGTTGCCCGGCGGTTCGCGCTCGATGTATGTGGTCGGCATCCTCGGCATCTTCGGTGCCTCGCTGTTCTTTGGCGACGGCGTCATCACCCCGGCGATTTCGGTGCTGTCGGCGGTGGAGGGCCTGGAGGTGGCCGCGCCCAAGCTGGAGCCGTTCGTGGTGCCGATCACGTTGGTGGTGCTGAGCATGCTGTTCCTGGCGCAGCGCTTCGGCACCGAACGCGTCGGCAAGGCATTCGGGCCGATCACCCTGCTCTGGTTCTTCGCGTTGGGCGCGATCGGCGTCTACAACATGGCCCGTGCACCGGAAGTGCTGCATGCGCTGAATCCGTGGTGGGGCGTGCGCTTCTTCGCGCAACACAACTGGCATGCGGTGTTCGTGCTCGGCGCGGTGGTGCTGGCGGTGACCGGCGGCGAAGCGCTGTACGCGGACATGGGCCATTTCGGCGCCAAGGCGATCCGCCGCTCGTGGCAGTTCGTGGTCTTGCCGATGCTGACCTTGACCTACCTGGGGCAGGGCGCCCTGGTGCTGCGCAATCCAGCCGCGGTCAGCAACCCGTTCTACGAGGCGGTGCCGGAGTGGGCGCTGTACCCGATGATCGTGCTGGCCACCGCGGCCACGGTGATCGCCTCGCAGGCACTGATCACCGGCGCCTATTCGGTGGCCAGCCAGGCCATGCAGCTCGGCTACATCCCGCGCATGCACATTCGCCATACCTCGCACTCCACCATCGGCCAGATCTACGTGCCGGCGGTGAACTGGTGCCTGCTGGCGCTGGTGGCGGTGGCGGTGATCGGTTTCGGCGACTCGGCCTCGTTGGCCACCGCGTACGGCGTCTCGGTGACCGGCACCATGCTGATCACCACCGTGTTGATGATCATCTACGCACGTGCCAATCCGCGCGTGCCGGCGCCGCTGCTGTGGTTGTTCGCGCTGGTGTTCCTGGCGGTGGACTGCGCGTTCTTCTACGCCAACATCATCAAGTTCCTGGACGGCGCCTGGTTCCCGTTGTTGCTGGGCCTGATCCTGTTCACCCTGATGCGTACCTGGCGCCGCGGCCGCAAGCTGCTGCACGACGAGATCCGCAAGGACGGTATCAAGCTGGACACCTTCCTGCCCGGGTTGATGCTGGCGCCGCCGGTGCGCGTGCCCGGGACGGCCGTGTTCCTGACCGCCGACCCGATGGTGGTGCCGCACGCGCTGATGCATAACCTCAAGCACAACAAGGTGCTGCACGAGCGCAATGTGTTCCTGACCGTGGAAACCCTGCAGGTGCCGTACGCGGCCGCCGGGAAACGGCTGAAGATCGACGCGATCGGCGACGAGTTCTACCGCGTGCATGTGCGCTTCGGTTTCATGGAGACCCCGGACGTGCCGTTGGCGCTGATGCGCTCCTGCGATCAGGGCGGGATCTATTTCGATCCGATGGACACCACCTATTTCGCCAGCCGCGAAACCATCGTGGCCAGCGCCAACCGCGGCATGCCGATCTGGCGCGACAAGCTGTTCGCCCTGATGCACCGCAATGCCGCCCCGGCCACCGGATTCTTCCGCATCCCCGGTAACCGCCTGGTCGAGTTGGGCGCGCAAGTGGAGATCTGAGCGTGGCCGCGCTCAAGTGGATGGTCTACGGGCGCTCACCGAGCCTGGATACCTTCTGGGATGACGCACTCAACCTTGGGCGCGTGCCGGCCACCGACTACCGCGCACGTGGGCCGCAGCACGAACCGGAGGTCGTCTATTTCGATCGCTGGGAAGGTCTGGTGCCGACCTGGCGCGCCGCGAGCTTCGAAGCCTTCTTCGCAGTGCTGCGTCAGGCCGAGCTTGATGTCTAAATGTTGGGCCATCCGCGCGCGGCATGAGAAGATGGCCGGATGACTGAGCAGCGCATCATCGCCAGCAGCTCCACCCGCGAAGACGACGCCGCCGATGCGAGCATTCGTCCCAAGCGCCTGGCCGATTATCTCGGTCAGCAGCCGGTGCGCGAGCAGATGGAGATCTACATCCAGGCGGCCAAGGCGCGTGGCGAGGCGATGGATCATGTGCTGATCTTCGGCCCGCCGGGTCTCGGCAAGACCACGCTCAGTCACGTCATCGCCAACGAGCTGGGCGTGAGCCTACGCGTGACCTCCGGCCCGGTGATCGAAAAGGCCGGCGATCTCGCGGCGTTGTTGACCAACCTGCAGCCGCACGATGTGTTGTTCATCGACGAAATCCATCGCCTCTCGCCGGTGGTGGAGGAAGTGCTGTATCCGGCAATGGAAGATTTCCAGATCGACATCATGATCGGCGACGGCCCGGCCGCGCGTTCGATCAAGATCGACCTGCCGCCGTTCACCTTGATCGGTGCCACCACGCGTGCCGGATTGCTGACCGCACCGCTGCGCGACCGCTTCGGCATCGTGCAGCGGCTGGAGTTCTATTCCCCGCAGGAACTGACCCGCATCGTGATCCGCTCGGCGGCGATTCTCGGCATCGACTGCACGGCCGAAGGTGCGGCGGAAATCGCACGCCGTGCGCGCGGCACCCCGCGTATCGCCAACCGCTTGCTGCGTCGCGTGCGCGACTACGCCCAGGTCAAGGCGGCCGGGCATATCGATCTGCCGGTGGCGCAGGCGGCCATGCAGATGCTCAAGGTCGACCCGGAAGGCTTTGACGAGCTCGACCGCCGCATGTTGCGCACCATCGTCGAACACTTCGACGGCGGCCCGGTCGGCGTGGAATCGCTGGCCGCCTCGCTGTCGGAAGAGCGCGGCACGCTGGAAGATGTGATCGAGCCGTACCTGATCCAGCAGGGCTTCCTGATCCGCACCGCGCGCGGCCGCATGGTCACGCCCAAGGCCTATCTGCACCTGGGCCTGAAACCGCCGCGCGAGCGCGCCCCGGGCATCGGCGAACCGGGAGACCTGTTTTGACGACGCTCTGCTGGTCGCCAACCTGGGCCGTCGCGACCGAAGCTCCCTGCCCATGACCATCGAATCCCCATTCCCCAATCCCCAATCCCCGCCGGTATTCAGTTGGCCGACACGCGTCTACTGGGAAGATACCGACGCCGGCGGGGTGGTCTACCACGCGCGCTACGTTGCCTTCATGGAACGCGCGCGCACGGAGTGGATGCGCGCGCTCGGTTACGGGCAGGAGCGTATGCGCCAGGAGCACGACCTGGTGTTTGCGGTTCGCTCGATGCAACTGGATTTCCTCAAGCCGGCCCGGCTCGACGACGCGCTCTCAGTGTCGGCGGTGTTGCTGCGATGCAGACGGGCCAGCCTGCTGTTCGCGCAATCGGTCCGTCGCGAAGGCGAAGTGCTGCTGACCGCCGAGGTGCGCATTGCCGCGCTCGGTACCAGCGACTTCCGCCCGCGTGGCATGGACGATGCGCTGTATGACGTGTTGAAAGCTCTAGAAACCCCAGAATCCGATTACTGAGGAACGAACGGATGTCGATTGCATTGCTCCTGGCCCTGCAGGACACGGTAGTGGAAGCACTGCCGCAGGACGTCGCCGCTGCCGCGGCGCAGACCGCCAGCGTGGCGCACAACAGCAGCATCAACTATGTAGACCTGATCCTGCGCGCCAGTATCCCGGTCAAGATCATCGTGCTGCTGCTGCTGATCGGCTCGTTCATCAGCTGGGTGATCATTTTCCGCAAGGCGCGTGCGTTCAAGCAGGCCAACCGCGAGGCGGACGAGTTCGAAAACCGCTTCTGGTCCGGTGCGGATCTGGCCAAGCTGTACGCCTCGGCAACCGACCGCAACCGGACCGTCGGCGGTCTGGAGTCGATGTTCGAAAGTGGCTTTCGCGAGTTCTCGCGTCTGCGCGACCGCCGCCGTCTGGATGCGCGCGTGCAGTTGGAAGGCGCACAGCGCGCCATGCGCACCGCGTTCACCCGTGAAGTCGATCAGCTCGAACGCAATCTCGAACTGTTGGCCAACATCGGCTCCACTGCGCCGTACGTCGGCCTGGTCGGTACCGTGTTCGGCATCATGGTGACCATGCACGACATGGTCAGCAGCGGCGAGCAGGCCGGTATCGCGGCCGTGGCGCCGGGTATCTCCGAAGCGTTGTTCGCCACCGCCATCGGTCTGTTCGTGGCGATTCCGGCCGTGTGGGCCTACAACCGCTTTACCACCCGCGTGGAACGGCTGTCGGTGCGCTATGAGACCTTCGCCGATGAGTTCAGCTCCATCCTGCAGCGCCAGGCCGGCGCGGACGAGTGATGCGCGCTCCCGGCATGTCCCCGCACGGCGTGACGCGGGAAGTGTCCGGCACGGCCAGTCGCGTCGGTGCACAGTGCCGCGTGCAGGTGTCCCTTTTCGGGGCACCGTGCAAGCGCACTGCCAGCCGGCGCCGAGGACTAATTAGGAACGTTTCGCGATGATTTCCGGTATTTCCCGTCGTAAGAAGCGCAAGCTCAAATCCGACATCAACGTCGTGCCGTATATCGACGTGATGCTCGTGCTGCTGATCATCTTTATGGTCACCGCACCATTGCTGACCCTGAGCACCGACGTCAGCCTGCCCAGTTCGCGCGCCAAGGCGCTGGAGAGCAAGCAGGACCCGGTGGTGGTGGTGGTCGCTGCCGATGGCAAATTGGCCCTGCAACTGCCCAAGGGCAAGCCGCAGGCGATGGACGTGGCCGCGCTGCAGGCGCAGCTGGCTGCCATCGTGGCGCAGGACAAGGACGCACGTGTGGTGGTGGCGGGCGATCGCGCCGCGCCGTACCAGAAGATCATGGATGCCATCGACGTGCTCAAGCAGGCCAAGGTCGAGAAAGTGGGCCTGATTTCCGACTCCGGCGGCACCGCAGGCAGCGATGCACGCTGACGCACTCCCCACGCAAGCGGCGCGCGATGACGGCTGGTTTCGACCGGTCGTCCTGGCGTTGGTCGTGCACGTCCTGGTCGCGCTGGTGTTTATCGCCGGCTGGCTGTGGTCGCCCGAACGCTCGGTGGAACCGGCCGCAGGCGATCCCAGCATGGAAGCTTCGCTGGACGTGTCAGCTGCCGAGGCGCGGGTTGCGCGCCAGGCACTGAAAGCCACGCCGGTCGAAACGCCGCCCCCGCCCGCGCCGTTGCCCGAACCCGCGCCGGAAGACAGCGTGCCACCGCCGCAGCCGATCCCCGAGCCGCGCCCGCAGGATGCGCCCACGCCGCAGCAGGCGCAGGCACAGGAGCGCGTCGCCCAGCCCGACAAGGTCGACCAGGAGCGCGTGGATGCACTGGCCATTTCCGCCGAAAAGGCCAAGCAGGAACAGGAAGCCAAGCGGCGCCAGGAGCAGATCGACCTGACCGAGCGCAAACGCCAGGAAGAGGCCGAGCAGAAATTGCGCCTCGCCAAGCAGCAGGAAGAAGCCGACGCCAAGAAGAAGCAGGCGGCTGCACGGCAGGCGGCGGAAGAAGCCGAACGCCAGAAGAAGATCGCCGACATCCGTCGTCAGCGCGCGCAAGCCGATAAGGAAATGGCGCTCGCCGAGCAGAAGCTGCGCCAGGTCGCCGCCGCACGTGCGCAGCAGGCCTCCGCGGCCGCCGCGACCAGCGCGCAGCCGACCGCAGGGCAGGGCGGTACCAGCACCGACCTGTCGGCCAAGTACGCCGCGGCGATTCAACAGAAAGTGTTGGCGCAGTGGGTGCGTCCGCCGTCGGTGCCGCCAGGCCAGAAATGCACCATCAACATCCGCCAGTTGCCGGGCGGCAGCGTGATGGAGGCCAAGGTGGCGCCGGGCTGCCCCTACGACGAGGCTGGCCAGCGTTCGATCGAAGCCGCCGTACTGAGCGCCCAGCCATTGCCTTACCGCGGATTCGAATCGGTGTTTCAGCGCAACCTGACCTTTGTGTTCACTGCGCAGGATCAGTAACCGTCGTCGGGCTGCGGCTGCCACTGGCGCCGCAGCCTGATGCCCCCAGGTGATGCCCTTGGGGCTGTGCATGTCGCTACACGATCGCTCGCTCCGTTTTCACGTCACCTCATTCACGATTGCGAGTATGTTCACTCGTTGATTGCTATCCCTTGCACACTTTTCCTGCCCGATCCGAGCCGTCCATGAAAAAACCGCTGCGTTGGCTAGCTGCCTTGACCGCCCTGTTGTTGCCGCTGAGCGCGCTCGCGCAGCAGCAAGGTCTCACCATCGATATCGTCGGCGGTAGCGCGTCTGCCACGCCGATCGCCGTCATTCCGATGCCGTATCAGGGCTCGGGCACCGCGCCGCAGACCGACGTGTCCGCCGTGGTCGGCGCCGACCTGGATCGTTCCGGCCAGTTCCGCACGCTGCCGGCCGCGCAGATCGTCGAAAAACCGACCCGTGGCACCGAGGTGCAGTTCCAGACTTGGCGCACCCTCAAGCAGAACTACATCGTGGTCGGCCGCGTCATGGATGCCGGCGAAGGCGCATACCGGGTCGAATACGAATTGTTCGACGTGGCCAAGGGCGAGCGCATGCTTGGCCTGGCGATGACGGCGCGTGCCAACGCAATGCGCGATGTTTCGCACCAGATGGCCGATGCCATCTACGAAAAGATCACTGGCGTACGCGGCGCCTTCTGGACCCGCATTGCCTACGTGACCGCCAGCGGCAAGGGCGGCGCCATGCGTTATGCGCTGATGGTGGCCGACTCGGATGGCTACAATCCGCAGACCATCGTGCGTTCGGCCGAGCCGCTGCTGTCGCCGAACTGGAGCCCGGACGGCAAAAAGCTGGCCTACGTGAGCTTCGAGCGCGGCAACTCGTCGATCTATCTGCAGGACATCGCCACCGGCGCACGCGAACTGGTCTCCAGCTTCCGCGGCATCAACGGCGCGCCGTCGTTTTCGCCGGACGGACGTCGCCTGGCGCTGGCGTTGTCGCGTAGCGGCAACCCGGAAATTTATGTGATGGACCTGGGAAGCAAGCAGCTGACCCAGCTCACCAACCACTTCGGCATCGACACCGAGCCGACCTGGGCGCCGGATGGCGGCAGCATCTACTTCACCTCCGATCGCGGCGGTCGTCCGCAGATCTATCAGGTGGCAGCCAGCGGCGGCAGCGCCAACCGCGTGACCTTCCAGGGCAACTACAACGCCACCGCCAGCGTGTCGTTCGACGGCAAGAAGATTGCCGTGGCACAGGGCAGCGGCAATACCTACCGCATCGCGATGATGGACCGCAGCCTGGGTTCGCCGAGCTGGAGCACGCTGTCGCCGGGTTCTCTGGACGAATCGCCGAGCTTTGCGCCTAACGCCAGCATGGTGTTGTACGCCGCACGCGAAGGTGGCCGTGGCGTGCTGTACGCGGTCTCTTCCGACGCTCGGGTCCGCCAGCGCCTGGTACTGGCCGACGGCGATGTGAGAGAACCCGCATGGGGGCCTTACCGAACCGCGCATTAATGTTAATATTTCGCTGCGTTAAACCACTCATTGGCCCAGAGCCTCCATAGGTACCCCATGAACAAGTCCACCCGCGTCTTGCTTGTCTCCCTGCTGTCCGTTGCTGTGCTGGCTGGTTGCTCGAAGAAGGTGAAGGAAACTCCGCCTCCTGCGACCGATACCACCGCTGGTTCCTCGGTTCCCACCGGCCCGTCCACCTCTGGCCTGTACGGTCCGGGCGACCTGGATACCGATGCCTGCCTGCGTCAGCGCGTTGTTTACTTCGATCTGGATCAGGACTCCCTGAAGCCGGAATTCCAGGCCATCATGGCTTGCCACGCCAAGTACCTGCGTGACCGTCCTTCCTCGCGCATCACCCTGCAGGGCAATGCTGACGAGCGCGGTTCGCGTGAATACAACATGGGTCTGGGCGAGCGTCGCGGCAATGCCGTGTCGTCCTCGCTGCAGGCTGCCGGCGGCTCGGCCAGCCAGCTGACCGTGGTCAGCTACGGCGAAGAGCGTCCGGTCTGCACCGAGTCGAACGAGTCCTGCTGGTCGCAGAACCGCCGCGTCGAAATCGTGTACACGGCTCAGTAAGAAGCGATGCGCTTTCGGGTGACATCCCTGTTCGTCGCGGCGGCCCTTGTGGTCGCCGCGCCGGCATACGCCCAGCGAGCCAGTCTCGCTGATCGTGTGGCCGTGCTCGAGCAGCAGCAGGCCAATAGTCAGGCCAATAACGATCTCCTCAATCAGCTGCAGCAGGCGCGTTCGGACCTGCAGGCGTTGCGGTCGACCGTCGAACAGCTGCAGCACGACAATGAGCAATTCAAGCAGCAGTCCAAGGACCAGTATCTGGACCTGGATGGACGCTTGAACCGGTTGGAAGGCGCAGGTGGCGCAACTCCGCCATTGCCCCCAGCGACCGGCAACGTGACCCCGGCCCCGGCACCCGCCGCGCGGCCCGCAGCGGCGGCAACTTCCGAGAAGCCGCCCACCGTCCACGGCGACCCAGGCACCCTGGCCGTCAGCAACGACGAACGTACTGCGTACAACGTAGCGTTCGATGCGTTGAAGAACGGCAAATACGACGATGCGTCGCAGCTGTTCCTGAGCTTTCTGGAGCTCTATCCCAACGGCGTCTATACCCCCAATGCCTTGTATTGGCTGGGCGAGAGTTATTACGCCACCCGTAATTTCCAGCTTGCCGAGGCGCAGTTCCGCGATCTCGTCAGCCGTTATCCCACGCATGACAAGGCCGCCGGCGGCTTGTTGAAGCTTGGCCTGTCGCAGCATGGCGAAGGCAAGAACAACGAGGCCCAGCAGACCTTGCAGCAGGTCGCTTCGCAGTACCCTGGCTCCGACGCGGCACGCGTTGCGCAGGAGCGCCTGCAGTCCATCCGTCTCGGCCAGCAACTGCGCTGAGCCTGCGCGTCTGTGCCTGTGGGCACGGCGCATACTTTGCCCATGAACGCCGCCGCCGTCCCCAGCGAGATCGTCCAATCGCCATTGCCGCGATTGAAGATCACCGAAATCTTTTTGTCCCTGCAAGGCGAAGCCGAAGCGGCCGGCTGGCCGACGGTATTCGTGCGGCTGACCGGCTGCCCGCTGCGTTGCCACTATTGCGACACCGCCTACGCGTTCCATGGCGGGCAGTGGCATGACATCGACGCGATCGTTGCCGAAGTTGCCAGCCACGGCGTGCGCCATGTCTGCGTGACTGGCGGCGAGCCGTTGGCGCAGAAGCGCTGCCTGGTGCTGCTGCAGAAGCTGTGCGATGCCGGCTTCGATGTTTCGCTGGAGACATCCGGTGCGCTGGACGTGTCTGCCGTCGATTCGCGCGTCTCGCGCGTGGTCGACATCAAGACGCCCGCATCCGGCGAGGAGGCACGCAATCGCTGGGAAAACCTCCCGCTGCTGACCGCGCGCGACCAGATCAAGTTCGTGATCTGCAGCCGCGCCGACTACGAATGGTCGCGCGAGATCGTGGCCGCGCATGCGCTGGATCGCCGCTGCACGGTGTGGTTTTCGCCCAGCAAAAGCGAGGTGAGCCCGCGCCAGCTGGCCGACTGGATCGTAGCCGACCGCTTGCCGGTGCGTTTCCAGATGCAGCTGCACAAGCTGCTGTGGAACGACGAGCCTGGGCGTTGAGGGTCAGGCACGTAGCGCAGCGCATCGTGCGACTGACTTGCGCCGACAAAAAGATCTGGACGGTGTCTTGGTCTGCTCAGGCGGCGGGCAATCCCACCAGTGGCAAAGACCCGATAGACGCTACGCGATGACGTCGCGGCGCATCGGTGCCTGCGCGTTTGCAGGGCAACCGAATACTGCGGAATTTCGGAGCGGATGCCTTCTTGCGGAGCGATGAGGTTCGCTGAAAGCCTTGCTGGAGATGGTGGGCCGTGATGGATTCGAACCATCGACCAAAAGATTAAAAGTCTTCTGCTCTACCGACTGAGCTAACGGCCCACTGACCCGACATTGCGTCGGGGTGCGCATTCTACCCTACGCGAGCGTCAAGACAAAATGGCGTAGTGTGTGGGGTCGGGAATGCCCGCATCGGCGAAGCCGGCCGCGCGCAGGCGGCAGGCGTCGCAGTGGCCGCAGGCGCGCCCATCCGCATCTGCGCGGTAGCAGGAGACGGTGAGGCCGAAGTCCACGCCCAGGCGCACGCCTTCACGGACGATGTCGGCCTTGCTGAGGAACTGCAGTGGTGCGTGCACGCGCAGCCCCGCGCCTTCCACACCTGCCTTGGTGGCCAGGTTGGCCAGCACCTCGAAAGCCCGCACGAACTCGGGACGGCAATCGGGGTAGCCAGAGTAGTCCACCGCATTGACGCCACAGAACAGATCGTTGGCGCCGATGACCTCGCCCCAACCGAGCGCCAGCGACAGCATGATGGTGTTGCGCGCGGGCACATACGTAACGGGGATACCGTCGCCGCCAGCGTCGGGGACCTCCATGTCGTCGGTCAATGCCGAGCCGCCGATGCTGCGCAGGTCCACGTCGACCACCTTGTGCGCAATGGCGCCCTGCGCGGCAGCAACGCGCGCTGCAGCGTCCAGTTCCGACGTATGGCGTTGGCCATAACGAACGCTCAGCGCGTAGACGGCAAAGCCCTGCTCCTGCGCGAGCGCGATGACGGCGGCGGAATCCATGCCACCGGACAATAGAACAACGGCTTTTTTCATGGCGAATCGGCGATCACTGCGGAATAAGCCCGAAGGCTATCAGGGACGATGGTGCAGGGCGACCAGGAGTCGGTCATCGATCCAGGTTTGGCTGCCGCGGGTTGGCCGGCACAGGCAGGAAACAGTGGAATGCGCTTGCGGTATTGGCCGATCGCAAGTGGTTTCTCCCGGCGGCGGCGGCGCGCGTCTTCTTGAGCTGATCCGACGTCAAATACGCGTGATCAGGCGTTCACGTAAGTCCATTTATCGTTCGCTTCAATTTTAGGACCATGACGCAATGGCCGAGCATCAGGAAGACGCAGCGAAATCGCGCATTTACGAGGCCCTGCTACAGGCAACACCGGATCTTTTGTATGTGTTCGATATCCAGCATCGCTTCGTCTACGCCAATCAGGCGTTGTTGACGATGTGGGGAATGCGCTGGGAAGACGCCTGCGGCAAAACCTGCCTGGAACTGGGCTACGAGCCCTGGCATGCGGCCATGCACGATGAAGAGATCGAACAGGTGATCGCAACAGGCCAGCCGGTGCGCGGCGAGGTGCCATTCCCGCATACGACCAAGGGCCTGCGCATCTACGACTACATTTTTACCCCCGTGTTCGGACCCGACGGCAAGGTCGAGGCGATCGCCGGCGCCACGCGCGACATCACCGAACACAAGCAGCATGAGCAGCATCTGCAGCTGTTGATCAACGAGCTCAACCACCGGGTCAAGAATTCGTTGGTGATGGTGCAATCGCTGGCGCGCCAATCGTTCACCAATGCCGGCAGCCTGGGCGACGCACAGGAAAAGCTTGATGCGCGCTTACTGGCGCTGTCGCGGGCACACGACACGCTGACGCGCGAAAATTGGGTCAGCGCCGACATCCTGGAACTGACCCGCGACGCTGCCGCGCTCTATGAGTCGCACGACGGCCAGCGGTTCACGTTGCAGGGTGATTCTTGTCGCCTTGATCCGCGGCGCGCATTGGCGCTGTCGATGGCGCTGCATGAGCTGTGTACCAACGCGCTCAAGCACGGCGCATTATCCTTGCCAGCTGGGAATGTACTGGTTTCGTGGGAGCGCAGCACACGCGGCGAGCAGGAACTGCTTGAATTGATCTGGCGGGAAGCCGGGGGGCCGCCGGTGCAGCCACCCACGCGCAAGGGGTTCGGCACGCGTCTTCTGGAGCGTGGCTTGAAGCACGACCTCAAGGGCGAAGTTGAGCTGTCCTTCGATCCGGCTGGCGTGTGTTTCCGTGTGTCCATCCCGTTGCCGCGCGAGCATATCGAGTCACGGCCATGACCATGCGCGTGCTCCTGGTCGAAGACGAATCGTTGGTGGCGATGCTCCTGGAGGATTGCCTGGCAGAACTGGGTTACGAGGTGGCGGCAACCGTGGCCGACGTGGACGCCGCGCTGCAAGCGGTGCAGGCAGGCAACCTCGACCTGGCACTGCTGGACATCAATCTTGGCGGCACCTTGTCGTTTCCGATTGCAGAAGAACTGGACGCGCGCGGTGTTCCGTATATCTTCGTGACCGGCTATGCCCAGGGCGGGATTCCCGAAAGGTACCGGCACCGGCACGGCCTGCAGAAACCCTTCCATTTTCGTGATCTGAAGCATGCGCTATCGCTTTTGCAGCACCGCAGCGCCGAGTGATCCAGCGCGGGTTTACTGCAGTTGAACGACATTAGTTGCGGGCGAGGAGTTCGATATCGCCGACCGCCACAGTGCCAGGGCGCGCATGGCACGGTCGGCATTCAATCGGCGCGGATAATGCCTTGAATCACCGCTTGGGCGTGCCTGCCCACTGGTTACCTGGCTAGCGTGGCAGGTGCAGCCAACGCGGCGATTAGGGCCGGTAAACTCGGAGCGCCGCAGATGCATGGCAGTCCGGCGATTGGCCGGCGGTGAGATCGGTGGGCGTGGCGTCTATCTGCTGCCACGCAAGCTGGTGGCAGCCGCCTTGCGCAGTGCCTGGCTGAGTTGCTGCAAGGCGTTCGAGCGCACAGCGGTGTATTGCCAGTACAGCGGAACATCGAGCCAGCGGGTGGGGTCGATGATGACGACCTGCCTGTTGCGCACCGCAGGCAGCACCATCGCTTCGGGCGCCAGGCACCAGCCCAGCTCGCGTGCAGCGGCTTCGACAAAGCCGGTGGAGGTGGGCAGGTAATGCGTGGGCGGGGTCAGCCGGGCACGCGTGATCCGCCTGACGAAACGCGCCTGCAAGGTGTCTTTGCGATTGAACACCAGCATCGGCGCCTTCCCCAGCGCGTCGGCGGTAAAGCCGTCCTGGAAATGTGCGGCGACGAACGCTGCCGATGCGATCGCGTGGTAGCGCATCACGCCCAACGCCTGGACATTGCAACCCTGCAGTGGCGCGCGCTCTGAGGTGACCGCGCCCAGCACGCTGCCAGCGCGCAGCAATTCCAGGGTGTGGTCCTGGTCGTCCATCTGTACATCGAACAAAAAGCCGTGCGCCCGGTGCAGCGAAGACAGCGCCTGCAGGAACCAGGTCTGTAACGAGTCGTCATTGACCGCGATGGCGAGGGTGCGTGGATGACCGGCGATGCCATCGCCAGGCAGGAGGTCGGCGACCGCTTCGGCCTCGAGGACCTGCATGGGTTTGAGCCGGCGCAGCAGCCGTTCGCCGGCCGGCGTGGGCCGGCAGGGCGCCGTGCGCATGACCAGTACCTGCCCGAGTCGGTCTTCGAGCGCCTTGATGCGTTGCGAGATTGCCGAGGGCGTCAGTGCAAGACGCTGCGCGGCCGCGTCGAAGCTGCCCTCATCCAGAACGGCTGCGAAGGCGGCCAATTGCGGGTGCAGAAGATCCATGCTTTTGCCGACATTAGAAGTTCTAATGAGCATACAGATTATTTAGTTTTCCTAATCCGACGCGAGGACGCACGATGCACGCCAGCCTCGGAGACAACACCATGATCGTTCAAGCAACAGTGGCCGGTTTCCTTGCCGGTGCCGGTCTCATCGTCGCAATCGGCGCGCAGAATGCGTTCGTGCTGCGGCAGGGGCTCAAGCGCCAGCACGTGGGACTGGTGGTGACGATCTGTGCACTTGGAGATATTGCGCTGATCCTGCTCGGCGTCGCTGGAATCGGCGTGTTGGCGCAGCAATGGTCGGGCCTGCTGCAGGTGTTGCGCTATGCGGGCGCCGCGTTTCTGGCGGTGTATGGATGGATGGCGGCACGCCGTGCCTGGCGCGGAGATGGCGCAATGTCGCCAGCGGAACAGGGCGAAGATCGCTGGCAACGCGCCATGCTCACCTGCCTGGCGTTTACCTTTCTCAACCCGCACGTCTATCTCGATACGATGCTCTTGCTCGGCAGTCTGGCGACGCATTACCCCGGCGCGTTGCGCTGGGCATTTGCACTGGGTGCGTGTGTGGCCAGCGTGAGCTGGTTCTCTGGCCTGGGCTATGGGGCCCGCCTGGTGCAGCCAGTGTTCCGGCATCCGCGTGCGTGGCGGATACTGGATGGACTGATCGCGGTCTTCATGCTGCTGCTGTGCGTGCTGTTGCTGCTCCCCGAGCACGCGGCGCTGCGCTGATCGCTCTGTCCGGAGCGTTATGCAGTCATTGCGCAGGAACTACCGACATATCGGAGCCGGACATCCTGCTGTTCCAATCGTGATCTATTGCAGTCCATCCGCCAGGCCAGGGCCATCGGATCGCCGCCGGTGCAGGGATTGCTCAACAATTCGATATGTTTGGCAGTTTCTTTGACAGCGAACAGGCGGCGTTGGGGTAGATGGTGTCCCTGGAATGTGGCTGCGCCGTTGCAACAGCCAAGCGCGCCTCTCAGGGCGCGCTTGGGACGACGTGAGCGGCTTGTTGCGATTGCCGCCGGTAAGCGCTTCGGTCCGCTCACGCCAGCTGCGCCTTTGGAGGGCAGCCAGCGGGCCACGCCACTGCTCAGGCGTGGCGAACCTTGCTCAACAGATGCGCGACCGGTGCGGTGGCGCGCGTGTCTGCCCGGCGTACCTGCCGTGCATCGATCTTGAAGATGGCGACCGCGTCGGTGAGCTGCACGGCTTGTTCTTCCATGGAGCGGGCGGCGGCAGTGGCTTCTTCCACCAGCGCCGCATTCTGTTGCGTGGTTTCGTCCATGTGCGTGATGGTTTGATTGACCTGTTCGATGCCGGCAGATTGCTCCTGCGAGGCCGCCGAAATTTCGCCCATGATATCGGTGACGCGCTGGACGCTGGCCACGACCTCGCCCATGGTCTTGCCGGCGCTGTGCACCAGTGCCGAGCCTTCGGCCACGCGTTGAACGGAATCGTCGATCAGGTCCTTGATCTCTTTCGCTGCGCCGGAGGAACGCTGCGCCAGCGTGCGTACTTCCGAGGCGACAACCGCAAAGCCACGACCTTGTTCGCCTGCACGGGCAGCTTCCACCGCGGCGTTCAGCGCTAGGATGTTGGTCTGGAAGGCAATGCCGCCGATGACGGAGATGATGTCGGCGATCTTCTTGGACGAGGCTTCGATACCGCTCATCGTGTCTACGACCTTACCAACCACATCGCCACCTTCCGAGGCCACGCGTGCGGCGCCGATCGCCAGTTGATTGGCCTGGCGCGCACTCTCGGCATTCTGCTTGACGGTGGAGGTCAGCTCTTCCATCGAGGCGGCGGTCTCTTCCAGGTTGGCCGCCTGCTGCTCGGTCCGCTGCGACAGATCCTGATTGCCCGCGGCGATCTCGGTGGCAGCCGCGTTGATCGACACTGCCGACTGCTGGATGTTGCCGACGATCTGTGCCAGCTGGCTCGCTGTCGCATTGGCGTCATCGCGCATCTGTGCGAACACGCCGCGGAAGTCGCCGCTCATGCGTGCGGTGAGGTCGCCGGCTGCGATCGACTGCAGCAGTGCCGACAGCGATTGCAGATTGCCGTCCGCGGTGGACATCAACTGGTTCAGGCTCTCCACCATGACGCGGAAGTCGAACTGGAAGCGCTCGACATCGCCGCGGGCACTGAAGTCGCCATTGGCGGCGGCCTGTGCAAGGTGCTTGATCTGGTGATTCATCGCCGACAGGTTGAGCTTGACCTGCGACATGGTGTTGCTGAAGGCGGCCTTTTCGCCCGGCAAGGGCTGCATGTCTTCGGAGAGTTCGCCGATGGCATAGCGCCCCATGATGCGCGCCAGATCGTTTTGCACGGCCACGTGCGAGGCCACCAACGCATTGGTGTCGTTGGCCATGCGGCCGTAGTCGCCCGGGAAGACGGTTGCGTCGATGCGGAAGCTGATCTGGCCGTTGTCATGATGCTTGGCCATGTCGGTCTGCGCCGCGATGAGGTTGCGCAGCTGCAGTTGCATCTTGTCCATGGCCTGCAACAGGCGACCTGTTTCATCCGTTGCAGTGGTGTGCACATCGTTGCGCAGATCGCCTGCGGCAATGGCTTCGGCAGTGCGCGTGGCCTGGCTCAACGGCCTGGTCAGGCTGCGCGTAATCAACCATGTGAGCAACGCACTGATCGCCAGCGCAGCAATGCCGCCGCTGGCCAGGATGATCTTGCCGTTATGCATCGATGCAACGGCTGCCGCGTAAGCATCTTTGCTGAGGCGGCGTTCTAAGGCAGCATTTGCAGCAATCGCGGCTTGTTGCTCGTCCATCGCCGCAGCGGCAGCACCTTGCAACAAGGCTTGCGCTTGCTGATTCTGGTCGCGTATGCCGTAGTCGAGGATCTGGTTGTTGAACTTGACCGAGACGTCGCGCTTTTCCTGCACCAGCGTTAGGGAAGGTCTGAATAACGAGGCCTGAGAGTGCGGGATGTCGCGTCGTTCCGAAGAGTGGCGTTTGAATCTTTGGAATTTCGCCATTTCTGGCGCTTTCCGTGGGAATTTCCTGGTTTACAGGCGCACGCTCCCCATAGCCGGCAGCAACTGCTTTCGCTTCATCCACAGATTGGAGAGCGCAAACAAGGTCAGCACGTGTGCGGTGTTTTTGGCCAGGCCG
>NZ_VZPL01000052.1 GCF_008801575.1 Xanthomonas cissicola
AACGGTTCATGCGTGTGTAGACCGTATGCCAGTTGCCAAAGCGCTTGGGTAGGCCGCGCCATTTGCAGCCATGCTCGGCAACGTAAAGGATGGCGTTGACCACTTGCAGGTTGGTCATGCTGACATTGCCGCGCTGCGCCGGCAGGCAGTGTTCGATCAGAGAAAATTGTGCTGGCGTGATCTCCATGCCCAATAGTTTAATCGCTCGGGCCATTAGTGTTAACAGGCCCTAGTGCGCGACCGGCAATTGCTCGACGCAGCCTGGGTCAGCCTGGAGGTGGCGTTCTGGACGGCCTGCGCATCGACGGTGCTGGGCACGATGGCCGCCATGGCGATGGTGCGCATGCGGCGTTTTCCCGGCAAAACCCTGTTCGGCGCACTGATCACCGCGCCGTTGGTGATGCCCGAAGTCATCATCGGTCTGTCGATCCTGCTGTTGTTGGTGTCGATGGGTGGCGTGCTCGGCATCGCGCCGCGCGGCGCGGTAGCGATCTGGGTAGCGCATGTCACCTTCACCGTATCGTTCGTGACCGTGGTGATTTCTTCGCGGCTGCAGGAACTGGACCGCTCGCTTGAAGAAGCCGCGATGGATCTCGGTGCCACGCCGCTGAAAGTGTTTTTCCAGATCACCTTGCCAATCATCGCGCCGGCCCTGGCATCGGGCTGGCTGCTGGCATTTACGCTGTCGCTGGACGATGTGGTGATCGCCAGTTTCCTGGCCGGGCCCAGTTCCACCACCTTGCCGATCAAGGTATTTTCGTCGGTGCGTCTGGGCATCAGTCCGAAGATCAATGCGCTGGCCACGCTTATGGTGCTGGCGGTGTCGGTAGCCGCGCTGATCGGCTGGTGGCTGCTGGCGCGCAGCGAAAAACGTCGCCTGCGCGATGCGCAGTTGGCACTGCAACGCGAAGGTTGATCGCGACAGGAAGGCGCGAGGCGTAGATGCGTGCAGCGGCGGGTGACCGTTGGACAGGGCAGCTTCCGAAACCAGTGCGACTGCATGCACCAGGTGGCGCCGGCGGCCGGTGCTTGCGAACACAGTGTTGCAGCAGTTTCAGGCGATTGTGACGCGCCCCGAACTTGCCGGCGTCTAGCATGACCGCCTCGCAACAGGAGACCGTCATGTCCTACGACACCGTCAACCCCGCCAACGGCCAGGTCGAGCATACCCAGCAGACCCTGGACGCCGCTGCCATCGAAGCGCGTCTGGCTGCTTCCGCCAAGGCATTTCCGGCCTGGGCCGCGTTGCCGCTGGCCGAGCGTGGCGCCTTGCTGCGCCGCATTGGCGAGGAGCTGACCAGGCGCCGCGAGGACCTGCAACGCATCATGACCGCCGAGATGGGCAAGCTGCGCCGCGAGGCGTTGGCCGAGATCGACAAGTGCGCGCAGGCCTGCGCCTATTACGCCGAACACGCTGCCGACTATCTGGCGCCGCGCGACATTCCTACCGAAGCGCAATCCAGCTATGTGCGCTACGAACCGCTGGGCTGCGTGTTCGCGGTCATGCCGTGGAATTTTCCGTTGTGGCAGGCGTTCCGGTTTCTGGCGCCAAGCCTGATGGCCGGCAACGTGTCGCTGCTCAAGCACGCCAGCAATGTGCCGCGCTGCGCTGACGCCATGAAAGAGGTGTTGGACGCCGCCGGCATTCCGCCGGGCGTGTTCGATGTGCTGCATATCGATAACGATCAGGCTGCCGATGTACTGCGCGATGACCGCATTGCTGCAGTAACGCTGACCGGCAGCGAACGCGCCGGTCGCTCGCTGGCCGCCAATGCAGGCGACCAGCTCAAGAAGTGCGTGATGGAGCTCGGCGGCAGCGATGCGTTCGTGGTGCTCGAAGACGCCGATCTGGCGCACACCGTGCCATCGGCCGTGCAGTCGCGCTTCGACAATAGCGGGCAGACCTGCATCGCCGCCAAGCGTTTCATCGTGGTGGATGCGATCGCCGACCGGTTCATCGAGCGCTTCGTCGCGGCGGCAGCCCAGCGCGTCGTGGGCGACCCGCAGCAGGACAGCACCACGCTGGCGCCGATGGCGCGTGCCGACCTGCGCGACGAATTGCACAAGCAGGTGCAGGCCAGCGTGGCGAAGGGCGCCAAGGTCTTGTTGGGCGGCGAACCGGTCGCCGGCTCGCATGCCGGCTATCCGGCGACCATTCTCGACACTGTCGCTCCCGGCATGCCGGCATACGACGAAGAATTCTTCGGCCCGGTCGCCTCGATCATCCGGGTTGCCGACGAAGCCGAAGCGGTGCGCGTGGCCAATGACACCACCTTCGGTCTCGGCGGTAGCGTATGGACGGCCGACGCCAAGCGCGGCGAGCGCGTGGCGCAGCAGCTGCAGTGCGGCGCGGCGTTCGTCAACTCAGTGGTCAAGAGCGATGTGCGCTTGCCGTTCGGCGGCATCAAACGCTCCGGCTTCGGCCGCGAGCTGGCCGAGCACGGCATCCATGAGTTCATGAACGTCAAGACGATCTATGTCGCTTGAGAGTTGGGAATAGTGAATCGGGAATCGGGAATCGGTAGAGCGGCTCGCTAGGGCGTTGGCGTGAATGCACAACCGCACTTTCTCCATTCCGCCTACATTTGGGAGATCAAGGAAACCGCTCTTACGATTCCCGATTCCCGATTCCCCAATCCCGGGCCGCAACGCGGCCCTACAGCCACTTGGCGCGCTTGAACAGGCGATACAGCACCAGGCACGAGCCCACGACGCCGGCGACCAGCAATGGGTAGGCGTAGCGGGCATCGAGTTCGGGCATGTGGGCGAAGTTCATGCCGTACCAGCTGGTGATCAAGGTAGGGGCGGCCAGCAGGGCGGCCCAGGCGCCGAGGCGCTTGACGGTTTCGCCCTGGGCCAGCGTCACCATCGACAGGTTGACGCTGAGCGCCGTGCCCAGCATTTCGCGCAGGGTGTCGATGGCATCGCTGGTGCGCACCGCGTGATCGAGCACGTCGCGCAGATAGATGCCGACTTCTTCGTGGATCAATGAGCCGGGGTTGCGCTTGAGATGCGAGAGCACGTCCTGCAGTGGCGCCACCACCAACCGCATCTTGTTGAGTTCGCGCTTGAGCTCATACAGGCGCACCACCGTCTCGCGCTTGTAGTCGTCGGCGAAGATGTCTTTTTCCAGGCGTTCCAGCGTGTCGCGGAACTCGTCCATGATCGGCAGGTAATTGTCGACCACGAAATCGAGCACGCCATACAGGCAGAACGACGCGCCCATGTGCAGCATCGCCGGCTCGCGCTCGACCCGATGCCGCACCGGCGCGTACGACAGCGACGCGCCATGCCGCACCGTCAACAGGAAGCGCCTTCCCAGGAAGGCATGCGTTTCGCCATAGCGGATGCGTTCGTTGACCAGCTGCGCCGTGTTGACCACCACGAACAGCGAGTTGCCGTAACTCTCGGCCTTGGGGCGTTGATGCGCCTTGAGCGCGTCTTCGATCGCCAGATCGTGCAGGCCGAATTCGTCCTGCAACTTGCGCAGCACCGATTCCTGCGGCTCGTACAGCCCCACCCAGACGAAGCCATCCGACTGCTGCAGCACGTCGCTGATGTGCTCCAGGCTGATGTCGTGGCGCTTGCCTTCGCCGTCGTAGTAAGCGCACGTGATGACGCAGGACGGATTATCGGGATGATGGCCTTGGCTGTTCATGAGCGCATCCTTCAATCAGCGCGTACGGACGGGCAGGTCACGCGGTCGCAGGGCAATGGCAAGTGCGGTGTGGATCGGCAGCAGCAGCATCACCCATTGCAGGTTGTCCTGCGCCTGGAAGGACAGCCAGTGGATCACCAGGGCCGCCAGCGCGCACGCCGCCACAACCCAGGAAAGCACGTTGAACCAGCGGCCCGGCCGATGGCCCAGCTGCAGCCGTATGCCGCCGAACCACAGCAGCATGCATAGCGGGTTGACCAGCAGCAGGTTGCGGTTGCCCCACGCCGACGCGTGGGCAGTGAATCCCCACAGATACACCAGCAGGCCGCCGCCGATGGCGCATAACAGCCAGAACGGCAACGCCAGTCCAGCCAACAAGCGCTGCCTGCGGCCCAGGGCCAGTACGCCGGCTGCAACGATGAGGCCGGTCAACAGCCACGGCCACCAGTGTCGCTGTTGTTCGGCGGGCTCCGGCGCGATGCGATGCGGTAGCAGCACCTGCGTGGATTGCACCAACGGGCGACCGGCACTGTTGTGCACCTGGGTCAGGCTGTCTGCCAGCCGCATCGGCACGAAGGCCTCTTCCCAACGCGACAGCGGACGATCTGCGTACGGCCCCAGGCCCAGGTCGAAGCCCAGCCACATCCAGGGGGCAGGGGAGGCCAGGCGCACCGCTTCGCTGCGGAAGGTATTGCCACGCGAACGACCGGCCAGCTGCGATTTCAGCGCGCCGCCCATCGCACGGTCCAGCGTGTCGCGCACCATGGTGGCGCAGTTGGCCATGAAGTAGTCGTAGTGGTAGCGCGCGTTTTCCGGTTGGCTACGTACCGCCAGACCCTCGGCCAGCGCGCGCGCCTGGTCTGGCGGCAGATCCAGCCACTGGACGCTGACACCGCGCCCGGCATCGCGATATTGCGACAGGTCTTCTTCCAGCGGCAGCTCGACCAGGTAGTACATCATGTCGCCGCGCGCAAAACGCGGTACGAAGTCCGGCTCGCTCGGGTCGAAGAAGCCGAAGTTGTACGAGGTGGCCTGCTGCGTGCGCGGGTCGACCACCACGATGGCATCGTGGCCGAAACGTTCGAAAAACACTTCGCCCGGCTGCATGGTGACTATGCCGACGCGTGGCGCCGGTGCAACGGTCAGCGCAGCTTCCTGCGAAGCATTGCCTTGGACAGCCTGGGCCGCTGCGAGCGGGGCGACTAGCAGCGTGAACAGGAGCAGTGCCCAGCAGGCAATCCACTGCCAGGCGCCACCGCGCTGCGGCGCCGTGCAGGCACTGCGGCTCAGCTGGTTCAAGCGTCGTCCTGCGGATCGGGCGGCAGAATGGTGACGTGGAAGGCGTGCACGCGTCGCGCATCGGCCTTGGCCACGCGGAATGCGAAGCGCCCCAGCGTCAGCTCTTCGCCGGTTTCGGGCAGGTGCCCGATCGCATCGGTGACCAGCCCACCGACGGTGTCGTACTCGTCGTCGGGGAACTCGGCGCCAAAGCGCTCGTTGAAGTCTTCGATCGGCGTCAGCGCATCGACCACATAGCGTCCATCGGCCTGGATCGCGATGAGCGAATTCTCTTCTTCGGCATCGTCGTGCTCGTCGTCGATCTCGCCGACGATCTGTTCCAGCACGTCCTCGATGGTGACCAGCCCGGCAACACCGCCGTATTCGTCCACCACGATCGCCATGTGGTTGCGCGAGAGGCGAAATTCCTTGAGCAGAACGTTGAGCTTCTTGGACTCGGGGATCAGCACCGCCGGGCGCAGCAGTTCGCGCACGTTGCCAGGGCCGTTGTCGGCCACCACGCCGCGCAACAGGTCCTTGGCCAGCAGGATGCCGAGCACTTCGTCCTTGTTCTCGCCGTGGACCGGGAAGCGCGAATGGCCGGATTCGACCACCTGCTTCATCAGGTCGATGAAGCGCGCTTCCACCGGCAGCGAGACCATCTGCGAGCGCGAGATCATCACATCGCCCACGGTCAGCTCGGACACGGAGATCGCGCCTTCCATCATGCGCAAGGTGTCTGCGGCGATGAGACCGTCCTGTTCGGCGGTCCGCAGCAAGGCGACGAGTTCGTCGCGGGTATGGGGTTCGCCGGAGAAGGCAGCGCTGAGGCGCTCGAGCCAGCTACGGCGTTTTTCCGGTGTTTCTAGGGATTGGCTACTGTCGTCTTCGGACATCGTGACGGGGAAGGGCACCCGGCAAACCAGGCGTTAGCCATCAGTCTAGCAGGAAGCCGGCACGGCGCTGTGGATGCGCCGTCGCCTGGCCCGGCTCAGGGCAGATCCAGGCTGTAGCCGCAGCCGACCACGGTCTTGCCCGGATGCGATTTGACGTTGGTCACGCTCAGTACGACCGATTCGATCATCGCCTCGCCGGTCTTGGGGTTGGTGGTGTCTTCGCTGACCAGCTCGCGCCCGTACATGACCTTCTCGGCGTTGTCCACGCCCAGTTCCAGATCCAACTGCTTGGCGAGCGGGCGCGGGTCGGGCAGGTCCAGGATCGCCATGATGCTGGCGCCGGAAAACGCGATGTGATCGGTACTGTGGCCGAACACGCGAATGGGCGTATTGAGCGTGTACTCGGTCATGAACAGGTTGGATTGATCCAGTGGCGTCCAGCCCAGCGCCACCGCCTTGAGCGGGTCGGCCAGTACCGGGGCCAACGCGCTGAAATCGCCGATACGCTGGCGGCATTCGATCAAGGCGGCAAGGTCCGGGCGCACCGGCGCGGTCTGTGCCCAGGCGCCGGGCGCGCTCAACAGCAGCAGGGCGCCGGCAATGCAAAAACGCATCAGTGTTCTCCTGCGTAAGGGTCGTCGATGCCGAGGTCGGCCAGGATCTCGCGCTCCAGTTGCTCCATCGCCTCGGCCTCCTTGTCGTCTTCGTGATCCCAGCCAAGCAAGTGCAAGGTGCCATGCACGGTCAGGTGCGCGTAGTGCGCAGCCAGCGATTTGCCTTGCTCGGTGGCCTCGCGCGCCACCACCGGCGCGCAGATCACCAGATCGCCCAGCAGCGGCATCTTGATGCCCTTGGGCAGGCCTTCCGGCAGTTCGGCGGGGAAGCTCAGCACGTTGGTGGCGTAATCCTTGCCGCGGTAATGGTGATTGAGCGAGCAGCCTTCCTTCTCGTCGACCACGCGCACTGCCAGATCGGCCTCGCGGATGCGCCCCTTCAACGCTGCGGCCACCCACTTGCGAAAACTCACCGCCGACGGCAGGCCGGCGCGCGGCAGCGCATAGCTGACGGCAACGTCGAGGCGGACAGGGCCTTTGGTCATGGAACACCGGCATTCAGATCAGACAGAGGTGACAGTATCGCGCGAGTGGCGTCCTGCTGCGACGCCTGCGTGTGCGTCCTGGCCGCCCGGTCCGGGATCAGCGAACGCACTCGACCAGCACCATGACAAGCGCGCCGCCGTTGGCAACACGATAAAACGCACTGCCCATCGGCCCGTTCTGGCAGTGCGGGTCGACCCGTCTGACCTCCAGGGCCGGCGCGAAACCCGGTGGCGATTGGGTCCAGATTGCGGCTTGGGCGTGCTCCAGCAAGCGACCAACCAGATAGCGCGTGTCGGCACTTTCCTTGTCATCGTGAGCCACTGCGCAGCCGAAGCGGTCGTGCGCTTTGCCGGTAGCGGCAAGGAGCGCCTGCGCTCGCGTTGCGGCTAGCAGCGCCTGTCGCCGCGCATCCTCGTCGGCCGCCGCCGCACCGGCTGCAGGTGTCGCCGACGCCAGGCGTTCCAGTTCGGCCCGGTCCAACAGGATGGTCGCTTGCGCACCGGCCAGCGAGACACAGGACGGGGCCAGCTGCTGCCGCAGCATGACGCGCGTGGTCGTGTCGGTCTGTTGGCGTGCCTGCGCATGCGCAGGTTGGTGGCAAGCCAGTACCAACCACACCCCAAGCAGGAGGGCGCGGCCTTGCACGTCAGTCAGCCGCAGGAGGCAGCACGGCGCTATCACGCTTGTCGTAGGCAGTGACGATGCGCTGCACCAATGGGTGACGCACCACGTCGCGCGCTTCGAAGAAGGTGAAACTGGTGCCTTCCACATCGCGCAGCACTTCGATCGCATCGCGCAGGCCGGATTTGACATGCTTGGGCAGATCGATCTGGGTGAGATCGCCGGTGACCACCGCCGTGGAGCCGAAGCCCAGGCGGGTCAGGAACATCTTCATCTGTTCGATGGTGGTGTTCTGCGCTTCGTCCAGAATCACGTAGGCATCGTTGAGCGTGCGGCCGCGCATATAGGCCAGCGGCGCGATTTCGATGACGTTGCGCTCCAGCAACTTGACCACTTTTTCCACGCCGAGCATCTCGTACAGCGCATCGTAGAGCGGGCGCAGGTACGGGTCGACCTTCTGGCTGAGATCGCCAGGCAGAAAGCCGAGTTTTTCGCCGGCTTCCACTGCCGGGCGCACCAGAATCAGCCGCTGCACACGCGACTCGTTGAGCGCTTCAACCGCGCTTGCTACCGCCAGGAAGGTCTTGCCGGTCCCGGCCGGACCGATGCCGAAATTGATGTCGTGGGTGGCGATCGCGTGCAGGTATTTGGCCTGGTTGGCGCCACGGCCGCGCACGGTGCCGCGCTTGACCTTGATCGCCACATCCTGGGCCTGGTACGCGCGCTCGGCCACATGTTCGAGGTTGGCCTCGTTGAGCCGCAGGTGGATTGCGTGCGTGTCGAAGGTGGTGGTTGCGGCCTCCTCGTACAACGCGGTCAACAGCGACTGGGCGGCGGCGATGGCCGGCTCCGGTCCGGTCACCCGGAAGACGTTGCCACGGTTGGCGATCTCGACGCCAAGCTTGAGTTCGATCTGGCGCAGATGCGCATCGAACGGACCGGCCAGATTGGCCAGCCGCTCGATGTCCTCGGGTTCCAGGGTGAAATCGCGATGTGCGGGTGCGTTCATGGTTGGATCGGAAAGCGCACCTGGGTGCGCGTCGGTAGGGCGGGAGAGAAAGGGTAGCGCGCGGCATGTGATCCCACCAACACAGCGGACGGCGCGGCACCCGGCCATGCAACCGTCCGCAGTCGCGTGCAGGTTTTCCACAAGCGCTGTGGAGTCACGCATCACTAACCTGTGGATAAAACGCGTCGCGCTTACTCGCGCAAGGTTTGCCGGGGCGGTGATGAAAAAATCGCCAGTGTCGCCAGGGTTGTCCACACGCGATGTGGATCGAATTCCGCAAAGCCTGTGGGTAAGTATGACGAGGCCTTGCGCCGCAAGGCGCGACAGCTGTGTGGTGAAATTTTGACCATTTCGCGCGACACGCTTCGGCGCGTGGTTGCCTTGCTTGGAGGAGCGCCGCATTGCGCAGCGCCCACGCGCCATCAATGTGCGCTGTCGTCCAATTGAATCCGACCACGCAGCGAATTGCTCATTGCCTCGGTGATCAACACATCGACGAACTGTCCGATCAAACGTGGGTTGCCCGGGAAATTCACCGGGCGCATGTTTTCGCTCTTGCCGGTCAATTCGTTCGGATCGCGCCGCGAGGGGCCTTCCACCAGCACGCGCTGCACGCTGCCCACCATCGATTGCGAAATGCTCGCCGCGTGCGCATTGATATGCGCCTGCAGACGCGCAAGACGCGCCTGCTTCACTGCCTCCGGCGTGTCGTCCTGCAGGTCCGATGCCGGGGTGCCGGGGCGACGCGAATACACGAACGAAAAGCTCTGGTCGAAGCCTACGTCTTCGATTAGCTTCATGGTCTTTTCGAAGTCGGCTTCGGTCTCGCCAGGAAAGCCGACGATGAAGTCCGAACTGATCGAGATGTCCGGGCGCACTGCGCGCAGCTTGCGGATCTTCGACTTGAATTCCAGCGCGGTGTAGCCACGCTTCATCGCCGACAGAATGCGGTCGCTGCCGGCCTGCACCGGCAGGTGCAGGTAGTTGGCCAGCTGCGACACATCGCGGTAGGCATCCACCAGCGAATCGGAAAACTCCAGCGGATGCGAGGTGGTGAAGCGGATGCGGCCGATGCCCTCGATCTGCGCGATGGTGCGGATCAGCAGGCCCAGATCGGCGTACTGCGCGGCGTCGCCGGCATCGGCGCCATACGCACCGCGATACGCATTGACGTTCTGGCCGAGCAGGTTGATCTCGCGCACGCCTTGCGCTGCCAATTGCGCCACTTCCACCAGCACGTCTTCGAACGGCCGGCTGACTTCTTCGCCACGGGTGTAGGGCACCACGCAGAACGAGCAGTATTTGGAGCAGCCTTCCATGATCGACACGAACGCCGAGGGGCCCTCGGCACGCGGCTCGGGCAGGCGGTCGAACTTCTCGATCTCCGGGAAGCTGATGTCCACCTGCGACTTGCCCGATTCGCGCCGCGCGCGGATCAGCTCCGGCAGCCGATGCAGCGTTTGCGGACCGAACACCAGGTCCACGTAGGGCGCGCGCTTGACGATGGCTTCGCCTTCCTGCGATGCCACGCAGCCGCCGACGCCGATGATCACCGGCTTGCCGCCGGCCTTCAGCGCCTTCCAGCGACCCAGCTGGCTGAAGACCTTTTCCTGCGCCTTTTCGCGAATGGAGCAGGTGTTGACCAGCACTACATCCGCTTCTTCCGGATTGTCGGTCAGCTCCAGCCCTTCGGAGGCGGCAAGCACGTCGGCCATCTTGGCCGAGTCGTACTCGTTCATCTGGCATCCGTGGGTCTTGATATAGAGCTTGCCGCGCACCACGGCAGGCGCCGATGGGCGCGCGACGGGCAAGGGCAACAGGGCGGGTGCGTCCACGGCAGCGGCCGCGGACAGGTCGGAAACGGGTGTCCCGGGCATGGCGCTTATTCCAGGCGGGTAGAAGAGAGCCGCGCAGTTTACCCGCTTGCGCTGGCGCCGTCCGCGGGCGCGCGCCCGGCGTCGACGGCTTCGGCGCGCGCCACCGCCGGGCGCGCGACCATCCGGGCGATATAGGCGCGGGTCGGGGCGGGCGGATCGATCAGGCCAAACTCCACCATCCACGCCAAGGCGCCGCCCCACAGCACATCGGCCGCACTGCAGCGCTCGCCCAGCAGGTAATCGCCCTTGGCCAGCTGCGCATCCACCACCTGCAGCACGGTGTCGGCATCGGCATAAGGCGAGAGCGAGCGCGGCGGGGCGCTGCGCTTGAGCGCAAGATCGATGATCGCCGGTTCGAAGGCAGAGCCGTAGAACGCAAGCCAGCGCAGGTAGGCGCCACGGTCGGTATCGCCCGGCGCCGGCGACAGACCGGCTTCCGGATACAGCTCGGCCAGGTACTGATAGATGGCGCCCTGTTCGGTGACCACGCTGGTGCCATGAACAATGGTTGGAATCTTGCCCATCGGGTTGATCGCAAGGAATTCCGGCGTGCGCTGCTGCTCCTTTTCCAGATCGATGGGCTGCAGGCGGTAGCGTGCGCCCAGTTCTTCCAGCAAGACCAGCACTCCGCGCGAGCGGGAGCGGGGGTTGTGGAAGAGGGTGACGTGGCGGTCGTCGGACATTGCGGTCTCCAGGTGGCTGCGGTGGCGAGCGGGTGGTGTGATGGCTGGTATCACGACTGTACGGGCCACTTGCGGACAGTTTCTGTCCGCAATACGGTGGCGCGATGGCTTCCACTGCTGCCCGCCTGTTGCGTCTGCTTTCCCTGCTGCAAGGTGGCCGGAGCTGGTCAGGTGTGGCGCTGGCAGAACGTTTGGACATCCATCCGCGCAGCCTGCGACGCGATATCGAACGCCTGCGCGAAGCGGGTTATCCGGTGCATGCAGCGCCCGGCAGCGGCGGCGGCTACCGGCTGGGGCAGGGCGGTGGCGCTGACCGTGGCGGTCGCCTTGCGCGCCGCCGCGCCAGCGGTGCGCGGGATGGACGCCGCCGCGGCACGCGTGATGGCCAAACTGGATCCCCTGCTGCCGCGCCGCAGCGGCCAGCGCGCCAGTGCCGCGCATGCCGCCATGGCCAGCATGCCGGCTGCCGAAACGGAATCGCTGGTCGATGCGGACCTGCTCGGCCAGTTGGCGGCCGCCTGCCGCGACCGGGCCACGCTGCGGCTGGACTATCGGCGCCATTCGGGTACGGCCATCACCCGTAACGTCGAGCCGGCGCTGCTGGTGAACTACGGGCGGCGCTGGTACCTGCTGGTCTGGGACTGCGAACGCCAGGACTGGCGCAGCCTGCGCGCGGACCGGATCGATCAGGCGCTCGCCACCGGCGCGCGGTTCGCTCCCCGCGCATTGCCCGAAGAGCCGCTACAGCTGTTGCGCAAGGCGATCGGCGAAGCACCGTTCCCGTGCCGGGCGCGGGTGCGTTTGGCCGGCACGGTCGAGGCATTGGCAGCGCGCATCCCGCCCTGGCTGGGTGCATTGCAGGCCGATGGTCCCGCACATTGCTGGCTGGGTCTTGGCGCGCCGAGCTTGCCCGCGCTGGCAGCCAACCTGTTGTTGCTGGACCTGCCGTTCGACGCGATTGCGCCGGCCGAAGTCCGCCCCACCTTGACGCAGGCGCTGGACACGTTGCGCACGCAGCTGGACCGCCTGCCACAGTGAGGGCGGCCAACAAGCCGCAGCGAGCGGTGGTCGGGTCGGCGGCGGCGCGCTAGTCATCGGAATCGGAGTGCGCGATCGGCACTCAAGGATGTGAGCGCCGGTTTCGCCAGCCTGGTGGCTGCGCTGGCGCTTTGGTGGTTGCTCCAGCGCTGGCCGACACTTGGCAAGCCCTGGGCAAGCTGGGACACTCCGCGCATGAAGGGGATGTCAAGATTGCTGGGGCTGATGCTCGTCACGTTGTCGGCTGCGCCGGTCAGCGCCGGCACGCTGTACAAGTGCGTCGGCGCTGACGGTATCACCAGCTACCTGAGCAAGCGCCAGAGCGGCGCCACCTGCAGCGTCATCAGCAGCTATACCCCCGACCGTTCGGCCCGCCGCCCTCCTTCATCTCCCTCGGCCGGGCGTCTGGCCGTCAGCCCCGCGCCCAGCATGGCCAATATCGACAGCGGCGCGCCGGCCACCATGATCAGCCAGCCAGTCAGCCAGCCGCCGCGGCATGCCGCCGAGGTCGCTTCGGCGCCGGCTCCGCGTGCGTTGACGGAGTCGTCCGTCTCGGTCGTCACGCCGCCAGCGCCAGCAGCAGCCAATCCGCGCCGGGTCGTCAGCGGGCAGGTGTACTCCTATATGAAGGACGGCGTGCGCCATTATACCAGCGCCCGTCCGCGCCAGGTCGCCAGCATCGAAGGCCTGCGCACCATCCATTACAGCTTTATCGAAACCTGCTACGCCTGCGGTGCCAAGCCCGGGGTTAATTTCGGTGCGATCCGGCTCAACACCAACGCCTACCAGCAGGAAATCGCAGCGGCGGCGCGCGAGTTCGGAGTGGAAGAATCGATCGTGCGCGCGATCATCCACGCCGAATCGGCCTACAACCCGCTCGCGCTCAGTCGCGCCGGTGCGCAAGGCCTGATGCAGTTGATGCCGGGCACGGCACGCAGGTTCGGCGTTAGCGATGCCTATGATGCAGCGCAAAATATTCGCGGCGGGGTGCAGTATCTGTCCTGGCTGCTGAAACGCTTCAATGGCGACCTCACCCTGGCCGCTGCCGGCTACAACGCCGGCGAGGGCGCGGTGGACCGTTATGGCGGCGTACCGCCATATAGCGAGACCCAGCGGTACGTGCAACGCGTGGGCGTATTGGCCGGCCGCTATCGTGGCCAGGCGACTGCAGCCAACTAGAGCGGCTGATGGATGACCGTGCAGCCGGCCGGCGGGCGCGGCCGGTACTCCGGACATGGCGCAAGCGCCGCGGCGTCGACGCGATCCACTCCCCGGACCACTGCTGACGTATGGGTAGCCGCTCTTGCGAATATTCGCCACGGCGCTGCGCAGCGTGCGACTGGGCGAGTGCTTCCGTATCGGCGACATCGGTTGCAGCGCCCACAGCCGGTCGTGGACCATCGTGATTGCTGCGCTTGCACCATGCCCACGCATCCACTGCACGCGTGCAGTGCCGTTGCAGCCCATGCAAGGGCACTACGTCACAGCCATCCGTCTCCCACGCTCCTTGAACTCCATCTGATCGGCTGCCGTCTGCATCGGCCGTTGCATCGCATAGGGCCGACTGCGTACATTGCGTTGTCTGTGCATTAAGCGTTCCGCTACACTGCGGTCGATTCATCGCGGCTGGACCCCCCGCCAGCCGTTGGCAGCCTCACGCTACCTAATCAAGATCGGAGAGCCGGATGGCCAACGATGGGGTTAACGCACCTGCTGATATCGGGCGTCGTCGGTTTTTAACCGCGACAACGGCCGTGGTCGGTGCGGTCGGAGCAGGATTCGTTGCAGTTCCATTCGTGAAGTCGTGGAATCCCAGTGCGCGCGCCAAGTTGGCCGGCGCACCGGTCACCGCCGACATCAGCGCCTTGCAGGAAGGCCAGCGCATGGTCCTTGAATGGCGCGGTCAGCCCATCTGGATCGTCAAGCGCTCCAAGGCCATGCTCGACGCACTTCCGTCGCTGGACGACCGGCTCAAGGACCCCAAGTCCGAGAACAAGGATCAGCAGCCGGAGTACGTGCTGAAAAACCCGGAGTATCGCTCGATCAAGTCCGACATTTCGGTGCTGGTCGGGCTATGTACGCATCTGGGCTGCTCGCCGGAGATGGTCGCCGAAATCCGCCCCGAGCCTTACGACCCGCAGTGGAAGGGCGGTTATTTCTGCCCTTGCCACAAGTCGCGCTTCGACATGTCTGGCCGCGTCTTCGACGGCGTGCCGGCACCGATCAATCTGCTGGTGCCCCCACACCACTACGTGGACGACAACACCTTGGTGATCGGCGTCGATCCTGACGATGCCGGTGCGTCGACCAAAACCACGGGGGCTGCCTGATGAGCAATGTTCTGGTCCGTACCGCAAACGGCGTGTTCGATTGGGTCAACGAGCGCGCGCCCGGGCTGATGCCCATGTATCGCAAGCACGTCAGCGAGTACTACGCGCCGAAGAACTTCAATCTCTGGTACTACTTCGGTTCGCTGGCCATCGTGGTGCTGGTCAACCAGATCGTCACCGGCATCTTCCTGACGATGCACTACAAGACCAGCGCCGCCGATGCATTCGCGTCGATCGAATACATCATGCGCGACGTGGAGTGGGGTTGGCTGATCCGCTACATGCACAGCACCGGCGCCTCGCTGTTTTTCATCGTGGTGTACCTGCACATGTTCCGCGGCTTGATGTACGGCAGCTACCAGAAGCCGCGCGAACTGGTGTGGATTCTCGGCATGTTGATCTACCTGGTGCTGATGGCCGAAGCCTTCATGGGCTATGTCCTGCCGTGGGGACAGATGTCGTTCTGGGGCGCGAAGGTGATCATCTCGCTGTTCGGCGCCATTCCGGTGATCGGCAATGGGCTGACCGAGTGGATCATGGGCGACTACCTGCCCGGGGATGCCACGCTCAATCGCTTCTTCGCCTTGCACGTAATCGCACTGCCGTTGGTGCTGCTGCTGTTGATCGTGCTGCACATCGGCGCGCTGCACGAAGTAGGCTCCAACAACCCGGACGGCGTGGACATCAAGAAAGGTCCGAAGGGCAATCGCTGGGATGCGCACAAGCCGGCCGACGGCATTCCGTTCCACCCCTATTACACGGTCAAGGACCTGGTCGGCGTCGGATTCCTGCTGTTGATCGCTGCCTTCATCATCTTCTTCGCGCCGGCGTTCGGCGGCCTGTTCCTGGAGCACGACAACTTCACCGAAGCTAACCGGCTGGTGACGCCGGAGCACATCAAGCCGGTGTGGTACTACACGCCGTACTACGCCATGTTGCGCGTGGTGCCCAACAAGCTTGGTGGCGTGCTGGTGATGTTCTCGGCCATCGCGATCCTGTTCCTGGTGCCCTGGCTGGATCGCGCCAAGGTACGCTCGGTGCGCTACCGCGGCTGGATTTCCAAGCTGGCGTTGGGCGTGCTGGTGGTGTGCTTCGTCTGGCTGGGCGTGATCGGTTCCGGCCCCGGCACCGATGCGCACGAAACCTATGTCGGGCGGGTGTTGACCTTCCTGTACTTCGCCTTCTTCATCACCATGCCGGTGTGGACGCGGCTGGACAAAACCAAGCCGGTGCCGGAGCGGGTGACGACCCATGACTAATCCCAACGTGACGTCTTGGAAGTCGCGCGTGGTCGCCTTGCTCTGCGGCCTGATGGTCGCTGGCGGTGCGGTGGCGGCCGAAGGCGGGGCGGTGCAGCAGGCAGGTAACGACCTGAGCGATCGCGCGTCGCTGCAACGCGGTGCGCAGTTGTTCATGAACTACTGCTCCGGCTGCCATTCGTTGAAGTACCTGCGCTATTCGCGCATGGCCAGCGATCTGGGCTTGAGCGAAGAGGAGGTCATGACCAACCTCAACTTCACCGGCGCCAAAGTCGGCGAACACATCGAAGGCACCATGCCGCACGATGCGGCGACCAAATGGTTCGGCAAGGCGCCGCCGGATCTGACCTTGATCGCACGCGTGCGCGGTACGGACTGGGTCTACACCTATCTCAAGTCGTTTTATCTGGATCAGACCCGCCCGCTGGGCTGGAACAACAAGCTGTTTCCGAACGCCTCCATGCCCAACCCGCTATGGGAGTTGCAAGGCCTGCAGCAGGCGCAGTTCGGCCCGGCCGACAAGGCCACCGGCGACAAGCCGGTAGAGGCATTGAAGCTTGGGCAGCCGGGGCGTCAAACGCCGATGGAATTCGACCAGACCGTGCGCGATATCGCCAACTTCCTCGAGTACGCCGGCGAGCCAGCTGCATTGAAGCGCCAGAGCATGGGCGTGTGGGTGGTCCTATTCCTGGCGCTGCTCACCTTCATCGCTTATTTGCTGAAGAAGGAATACTGGAAGGACGTGCATTGAGCGCTGCGTAGGCCGTCATCGGCTGCGGGAGCGAACAATTGCAGTGCAGGGCGGGCATCGCCAGGTGCTTGGAGACCTCGCTGATCGCCGAGCCTTGCGCCGCTCCCAACGGGAAAGCGCTTGCCTCCTCTCCCGTGCGGAGAGAGGGGGCAGGGCGATGGTTGGCAGGGCGAACGGCCCGTCTACCCGGGCCGGGTAGATCCCTGCGACGGTGTTGCAGCGCCCACACGTCAGCCGGCTTATCGGAACATTAATAAGCCCTATCACTCTTGGCTTTTGCGTGACGTGATTGCACACTCGATAGACCGTGGTGACTGTCGGCGTTGGGCCGGCCGCGCCGATGCGGCCGGCGGATTCCGGTCGTCGGAGAGCCTTGAATGGCGACGAGTGTGCGTATGCGGAATACCTTGACTTTGTTTTCGTCCAACGACGACGTGTTGTGCCACCGGGTTCGTCTGGTCCTGGCGGCGAAAGGGGTGACCTACGACCTGGTGCCGGTCGACCCGCAAAATCCTCCCGAAGATCTGATCGATCTCAATCCCTATCATTCAGTGCCGACGCTGGTCGAACGCGACCTGGTGCTGTACGCCGCGTCGGTGGTCAGCGAATACCTGGACGAGCGCTATCCGCATCCGCCGCTGATGCCGGTCGACCCGCTCTCGCGTGCGCGTCTGCGCCTGGCGATGTTGCGCATCGAGCATGACTGGGTGCCGCAAGTCCAGGCGATCCAGCTCGGCAACAAGACGCAGGCCGAGGCCGGCCGCAAGCGTCTGAAAGAACTGCTCACCGCATCGGTGCCGTTGTTCAAGGCCAGCAAATTCTTCCTCAATCCGGAAATGAGTCTGGCCGATTGTGCGATGGCGCCGATCATCTGGCGACTGGACGCGTTGGAAATCAGCCTGCCCAAGGACGGCAAGGCGATCGAGGATTACGGCAACCGGATCTTCCGCAACCCGGGCTTTATCCGCAGTCTGACCGATCAGGAAAAGAAGCTGCGCGATCTGCCGGGCTGATGCGACGGCTGTATGCCAACAGACCGACTTCCGATCGCATGGCCGCCGCGACGGGCCATGTACGGGTAAAATGACGCAATGAGCGAAGATTTCCCCCGCATGACCAGCCATCGCCCGTACCTGTTGCGGGCCTTGGTCGAATGGATCAACGACAACGGCATGACGCCGCACGTTTTGGTGGATGCCGGCCTGCCCGGTGTGCAGGTGCCTGCCAGTGCCGTCAAGGACGGTCGCGTCGTCTTGAATATCGCCGAGCGTGCCGTGGTCGGCCTGCAGGTGGACAACGAAAGCGTGAGCTTCACTGCACGCTTCGGTGGCGTGAGCCATCCGGTGATGGTGCCGATGGCTGCCGTGCTGGCGGTCTATGCGCGCGAAACCGGGCAGGGCATGGCGCTGCCGGACGACATCCCCGGCACCAGCAGCGAGCCACCGGATCCGGGCTCGCCACCGCCGAGCGCGCCGACGCCGGACGAGCCGCCCAGCGGTGGCAAGCGCCCGCATCTTCGCGTGGTGAAGTAAGGACAGCGCACCGCCCCCTGCGCCGCCGCAAGGCGAGTGCAGGCCGGTGTTCGGAATCGGCAGGTGCCCCAGTAAACTGACGATTCCCGCGTGCCGTCCACGGTCAACGGTGACGGCGCCCCAGGTTCTGCTGGCTGCGGTGAAAGCGGCCAGCGTATGACCTGCAGCCTCGCCAAGTGGAGGGTTCGATTGCACGTGGAGCGCACCCTTCATGTCGATTGCAGCGCGCCGGATGCGTCCGGCGCACTCGAGGACGCGTACGAGTACGACATCTATCGCTTCGTGGACGGCGAGCGTTGTCTGATTGCGCGCAGCTACATCGACACGCCGAGTGAGGCGCATTTTCTCAGCATCGAAATTGCCGGCAAGTCGCGTCTATTGAAGGATGCCGATCTGCCGGATCCGTTGTGGCTGTTCGCCCGGGCGCAGCTGCGTCGAGAGGGCAAGCTGCAGTTGTGCTGGCTGAGCGGCAGGGACAATGGCTACGAGCCCGTTCCCGCGGATTCGACGTCTTTGGAATAAGTGGCCGGCTGTGTGGAGTGCCGCCGACTGATGCAACGGCCAGCCGCGTACACAGACGGCGACAGCGCGCAGCGACAGCTCGACGATTGCTGGAATCCATAGGGAAACTGGCGAGCCAATCGCTGTAACCCGGACATGTGAAGCTGCAGGTATGTCAGGTGTCAGCGCGCACGTGACCTGCAACTGCGCGCCTCACTCCAGACGTTCATGCTCCGGGTGCAATGCCCTGACGGTAGCGACCTGCGGCCCGGTGAAGGCAATCAGTTGATCGCCGCGCAGCACCAGCTTGCCGCTATGGCGATCCACGCCGTCGTAGGAATAGTCGAAGCGGAAGGTGCGCTCGAAGCCCAGCCAGCCGCTGGGCATCCTGCATACGCGGATATTGGTGGAATGCACGCTCTGGTCCAGCCATTGCACGTCTGCCGCGCGGCAGGCATTGCGGCCAAGAATGTCGGCGCGTTCGGCAGCCGCGCGCGAGGAGTTCCAGAACGCGAACAGCGCGGCGCCGGCGATCATGAAAAGAATCAGGCTGGGCATGCCGTCAATGTGCCACGGCACGTGGCCGACGGACAATCGCCGGGCCGGCGCCGCAGCGTTGCGAAGGCGTCGTCTTGTCGACGGCAGAGGCCGTCACCATTGCGCCAAGAGCGGCTAACAAAACGTAGCGAGCAGCTGTCAGTTGGGCGCGGACGGCGCGCTCAGAACCGGAGTGTACGCGCGGTACATGCCGATTCCGAGCACCGGCCGCGCCCGCCTCGCGGCTGCGCAGTCGTTTTGTTAGCCGCTCTAAATCGTTCACTACCGGCCTGGCCCGTGGCTTGTCTGGACCGCTGCGTAGCCCCATTGATGGTGGTTCCCACCGAGTTACATCCGCGCGCCTTGCCGTCATGATGAGCCCTTGCCGTCATGATGAGCAATGGTGTCGGGCATTGCCAATGCATCCTGTCCTGCAATACTTCCATCCTGTGGTCGCTGCGTGGTTCGCGCAGACCTTCGCTGCGCCGACACCGGCGCAGATCGCTGCGTGGCCGGCGATCCGGGCCGGACGCCACACGCTGGTGGCCGCGCCCACCGGCTCGGGCAAGACGCTGACGGCGTTCTTCGCCGCCATCGATGCGTTGATCCGCGACGGGCTGGCCAATGGCGGTGCGTTGCCCGACGAAACCCGTGTGGTCTACGTCTCGCCGTTAAAGGCCTTGTCCAATGACATCCACCTCAACCTGGACGCGCCCTTGCAGGGCATCCGTGCGGCGCTGGTCGCCGGCGGCTTGCCGGATGTGCCGATTCGTACCGCGGTGCGTACCGGCGACACCCCGCAGCGCGAGCGCGCGCAGGCGCGTCGCACGCCGCCGCATATTCTGGTGACCACCCCGGAGTCGCTGTACGTGCTGTTGGGGTCGGCATCCGGGCGCACGTCGCTGCGGCAGGTGCGCACCGTGATCGTCGATGAAATCCACGCGGTGGCGTCGGACAAGCGCGGCAGCCACCTGAGCCTGACGCTGGAGCGCTTGCAGCGGCTGGTCGCGCAGCCGATCACGCGGGTGGGGCTGTCGGCGACGCAGAAGCCCATCGAAACGGTGGCGCAATTCCTGGTCGGTGTCGACGCAGACGGCGTGCCGCCGCCGTGCGAGATCGTCGATATCGGCTACACCCGCAGGCGTGATCTGGCCCTGGCGTTGCCGCCCACGCCGCTGAGCGTGGTGATGTCCAACGACCAGTGGCTGCAGGTGTATGCCGATGTGGCCGCACTGGCGCAGCAACATCGCACCACGCTGGTGTTCGTCAACACGCGGCGCATGGCCGAACGCGCGGCGCGGCATCTGGGCGATCTGCTCGGCAAACAGCGCGTGTCGGCGCATCACGGCAGCCTGTCGCGCGAGACGCGCCTGCTGGCCGAGCAACGGCTCAAGGCCGGCGATCTCACCGTG
Source organism: Xanthomonas cissicola (assembly GCF_008801575.1). Taxonomy (GTDB): domain Bacteria; phylum Pseudomonadota; class Gammaproteobacteria; order Xanthomonadales; family Xanthomonadaceae; genus Xanthomonas; species Xanthomonas cissicola. Next base: position 20,483 of record NZ_VZPL01000052.1, read on the forward strand.
TTGGTGGCGACCGCTTCGCTGGAACTGGGGCTGGATATCGGCGATGTCGATCTGGTCTGCCAGCTCGGTTCGCCGCGCTCGATCGCCACCTTCCTGCAACGTGCCGGGCGTTCCGGACACAAGGTCGGCGGTACGCCCAAGGCGCGCCTGTTTCCGCAGACCCGCGACGAACTGGTCGAATGCGCCGCGCTGCTGGACAGCATCCGCCGCGGCGAACTGGATGCCTTGCGCATTGTGCCGGCGCCGCTGGACGTGCTGGCGCAGCAGATCGTTGCCGAAGCCGCATGCGAAGACTGGGACGAAGATGCGCTGTTCGCGCTGGTGCGGCGCGCGTGGCCGTTCGCCGGGCTGAGCCGTGCCTCCTTCGACAGCGTGGTGCGCATGTTATGCGATGGCTTCAGCACTCGGCTCGGTCCGCGCGCCGGGTATCTACATCGCGATGCGGTGCATCGGCGCTTGCACGCACGGCGCGGTGCGCGCATGACGGCGCTCACCTCCGGCGGCACTATTCCCGAAACCGGCGACTACAGCGTGGTGCTGGAACCGCAGGCCGAAAAGATCGGCACGGTGAACGAGGATTTCGCCGTCGAAAGCCTTACCGGCGATGTGTTCCAGCTCGGCAATGCGAGTTACCGCATCCTGCGCGTGGAGGCCGGGCGCGTGCGCGTGGAAGATGCCAAGGGCGCGCCGCCGAACATTCCGTTCTGGCTGGGCGAAGCGCCGGGTCGTAGCGATGAGCTGTCTGCGGCGGTGTCGCGCCTGCGTGGCGAGATTGCCGCGCGGCTGGACACCGCGCCGCACCAGGCGGCTCGCGACTGGCTGCAGCGCGAGCTGGAGATGTCCGCCGAAGCGGCGCGACAACTGGTGGATTATCTGGCAAACGCTTGCACCGGATTGGGCGCGATGCCGACCCAGCAGTGCCTGGTCATGGAGCGCTTCTTCGATGCCAGCGGCGGTACCCAGCTGGTCATCCATTCGCCGTACGGCAGCCGCATCAATCGTGCGTGGGGGCTGGCGCTGCGCAAGCGCTTCTGCCGCACCTTCAATTTCGAATTGCAGGCTGCAGCCACCGAAGATGCGATTGTGCTGTCGCTGTCGACCAGTCATAGCTTTGCGCTGGAAGAAGTTGGCCGTTACCTGCATTCGTCGTCGGCCGAGCATGTGTTGATCCAGGCATTGCTGGATGCGCCGCTGTTCGGCGTGCGCTGGCGCTGGAACGCCACCAACGCCATGGCGCTGCCGCGCTTCAGTGGCGGCAACAAGGTGGCGCCGCAGTTGCAACGAATGAAGTCCGAAGATTTGCTCGCCACGGTATTCCCGGACCAGGTGGCCTGTGTGGAAAATCTGGTCGGCGAACGCGAGGTGCCCGACCACCCGTTGGTGGCACAGACCCTGGAAGATTGCCTGCACCACGCCATGGATAGCGAAGGCTGGCTGCAGGTGTTGCGCGGCCTGGAATCGGGCGCGGTAACGCTGGTCGCGCGCGACCTGGCGGCGCCGTCGCCGCTGGCCGCCGAAGCCTTGAACGCGCGTCCCTATGCATTTCTCGACGATGCGCCCCTGGAAGAACGCCGTACTCAGGCCGTGCAAAGTCGGCGCTACACGCCGCAGACCAGCGACGACCTGGGACAGCTCGATCCGCAAGCGATTGCCGCAGTGTGCGAAGAAGCCTGGCCACAGCCGCGCGATGCCGAAGAAATGCACGAGGCACTGGTGGGGCTGGGCGTGTTGCCGGTCGCAGAGGCCACCGATGCGCAGTGGCAGGCATGGTTGGCCGCGCTGGCCGCAGCTGGTCGTGCCAGCTGCATTGCCATGCATGGCATCCCGGCGCTGTGGATCAGCGCCGAGCGCATCGACTGGTTCTTGCCGTTGTATCGGCAAGCAACTGCGCAGCCGCCGCTGCAGGCGCCGGCCGAGTGCCGCGTTGCCGACTGGCAGCGCGACTGGGCGGTGCGCGAACTGCTGCGCGGGCGCTTGTCCGCCGTTGGCCCGGCACAGGTGCCGGCCTTGTCCAACGCGTTGCAGGTGCCCGAGCCAGAGATCGTGCTGGCGTTGGCGGCCTTGCAACGCGAGGGCTACGTCATGGCCGGGCAGTTCAGTGCGCACGTGCAGGCCGAAGAGTGGTGCGAGCGCCATCTGTTGGCACGCATCCACCGCTACACGTTGGGGCGTCTGCGCCGCGAGATCGAACCGGTATCGCAGCGCGATTACGCGCGTTTTCTGTTCGAGTGGCAGCACGTGGACAGCAGCAGCCGGGTGGCTGGGCCGGATGCGCTGGCCGGCGTGGTGGGGCAGCTCGAAGGCTTCGAGGCGCCTGCAGTGCTGTGGGAGAGCGAGCTATTGCCGGCGCGCATCCGCGACTATCAACCGGCCTGGCTGGACGAGTTGTGCACCGCCGGGCGCACGCTGTGGGCACGCTTGCGGCCCGGCAGCGGCCGCGGCGGCGGCGCACTGCGCAGCACGCCGATCGTGCTGCTGCCACGGTGCGAAGCGCAGCGTTGGAGCGCATTGGCGCGCGATGCCGACGACGCGCCATTGGGCTCCCGCGCGCAACGCGTCATGCAGGTGCTGCAGCAGCAAGGCGCGCTGTTCTTCGATGAAATCGCCGACGCGGCGCATCTGATGAACACCGAGCTGGAAGATGCATTAAGCGAGCTGGTGATGCGCGGCCGCGCGCATTGCGACAGCTATGCCGGTCTGCGAGCGCTGCTGGTGCCGGCGTCCAAGCGGCCGTCGGCACTGTCGCGGCAACGTCGCCGCGCCAGCGCGCTGGGCATCCGCGATGCGGGCCGCTGGGCGCCGGCGCGGGCGCTGCCCGACTTGCCGCTTGCCGAAGCCGCGCAGCGCCATCAGGACACGCTCGAACACCTCGCGCGCACGCTGTTGCGGCGCTACGGCGTGGTGTGCTGGCGGCTGCTCGAACGCGAGGCCGCATGGCTGCCGCCGTGGCGGGAATTGCTGCGCATGTATCAACGGCTGGAAGCGCGCGGCGAAATCCGCGGCGGGCGGTTCATCGCCGGGCTGTCCGGCGAGCAGTTTGCGTTGCCGGACGCGATTGCGGCCTTGCGCCGTGTGCGCGCGCAGCCATTGCCGCAGCAGTGGATCTGCGTCAGTGCCAGCGACCCAAGCAATCTGCTCGGCAGTCTGCTGCCGGGCGAGCGGGTCGCGCGCGTGCCGGGCAATCGTGTCGTTTCGCTGGATGGGCTGCCCATGGCGGTCTGGGCGGCAGACCGCTTCCAGGCCTTGCAGGAGCTCACCACCGCGCAGGCCGAGCAGGCGCTGCGTCTGCTGCAGCGCGGACCGGGCGCGGCCGAGCAATCGCCGATGGAGTGCTGGTTGGCTCAATCGCCGGCAAGCGCCGTGCCTTTCCCGGTCACGCGCGGAAGCGGACGCGATAAATAGCGGCTATCTGCAACCACCCAGCGCCATGGCGCATCCACGGCCTTGCGGATGCCGATGCGCGGCGTGGCCACTGGATTGGACGGAGGCGGCGCGCCGTCGTCTTCGATCCAGAGCCGCGCGGCCGCGGTGCTGAGATCCAGCCCATTGTCCGCAGCGGTCACGCCGAACGCCTGCGCCAGGCGGCCTGGGCCGGTGGTCAACGCAGTGAACGGGGCGGCGCCGCGCGCGGCCTGCATGCGGTCGATACCGTCCAGCGGTTCCAATGCACGGATCAGCACCGCATGCCCGGGGGCACCGCCGCAGACCACGTTGATTGCCCAATGCATGCCATAGATGAAATACACATACAGGTGCCCGGGCGCACCGAACATCACCCGCGTGCGCGGGGTCATGCCGCGGAACGAGTGCGCGGCCGGGTCGTCGCTACCGCAGTAGGCTTCCACTTCGGTGATGCGCCCGCAGCGTCCGTCAGCACTGACCAGCACCTTGTTGAGCAATCGCGGCGCGACCTGGCGGGCGTCGTGGGCATAGAACGTGCGGGGCAAGGGCTTTGCAGGCATGGCCAAAGCATAGCTGCGCGGACGTGATGTCCCAGCGGATTGGCCTGGACAGCGCACGGGCGGGGTAGGGTTTTTCCGAATATGGGCTGTGACGAGCGCGTGATGTGTCACAAAAGCGCAGATTCGATTGGATGAATAGGCATTCCGGCCCTGGATGCATCTCAAGCGGGTTTTGTCGTCGCCGATAGCCATTAGCGATGGGTTAGACCAGCCGTAGCGCCATGCGATACGCGCAGCGCCATCGCCATCCTGCAGCGCATGTCGCCCACGCACCCTTTTTGAGAGAACTCCCCAATGTTAGGCAACTTCAGAATCGGAACCAGACTGATCGTGGCATTCCTGATCGTCTCGGCCATCGGCGCATGCATCGGGTGGGTGGGCTATTCCAACTCCGGCCGCATCAGCGCGCTGTCGAGCTCGTTGTACGAGCGCGAGTTGCTCGGCATGTCTCACGTCAAGGAAGCCAACATCAACCTCATCTATGCCGGCCGCGCGCGCGCCAACCTGTTGTTGGCCAGCAGTGCAGAAGAGCGCCAGTCGCATGTGCAGAACATCGACAAATACACCGCCAAGGTGGTCGATCACATGGCCCGTGCGCGGGAAAGCTTCCAGAGCGAGGAAGGCAAGAACAAGCTGGCGCAATTCGATCGCGCCTGGCAGAAGTATCTGGACGAGCGCGGCCGCTTCATCGAGGTCGCCAACCGCGAAGCGCTGCGCGAGGCCAATCCGGAACTGGCCGCGCTATCGCGCGCGGTCCGTGCCAGCTCGGACGAAGTGGATAACCTGATGACCGACCTGAGCGGCCTGCGCGAGCGCAGCGCCGCGGCGGCCAACGCGGAAGCCGGTGCGATCCACGCGCGCAGTTCCAGGCTGCTGGTCGCCAGCATCTGCAGCGGCGTGTTGCTCGGCGCCATTCTCGGTGTGGTAATCAGCCGCAGCGTCACCGGGCCGATCCGCCGCGCGGTGGCGGTGGCCAACGGCTTGTCGGAAGGCGATCTCACCATGCGCATCGATGTGCACGGCCGCGACGAAACCGCGCAATTGCTCGAAGCGATGCGCACCATGGTCGGGAAGCTGTCGCAGGTGGTCGGCGAGGTCAACACCAGCGCCGAAACCCTTGCCAGCGCGTCGGAAGAAGTCAGCGCCACCGCGCAGTCGCTGTCGCAGGCGGCAAGCGAACAGGCCGCCGGTGTGGAAGAGACCAGTGCTTCGCTGGAGCAGATGACCGCATCGATCAGCCAGAACACCGAGAACGCGCGCATCACCGACGGCATGGCCACCCAGGCCGCCAAGGAGACCGTGGAGGGAGGCGAAGCGGTGGTTGCCACCACCCAGGCGATGAAGCAGATCGCGCAGAAGATCGGCATCATCGACGACATCGCGTACCAGACCAATCTGCTCGCGCTCAATGCCGCGATCGAAGCCGCGCGCGCCGGCGAACATGGCAAGGGGTTTGCCGTGGTCGCCGCGGAGGTGCGCAAGCTGGCCGAACGCAGCCAGGTGGCCGCGCAGGAAATTGGCGAGGTGGCCAGTTCCAGCGTGGAATTGGCCGACCGCGCCGGCCGTTTGCTGGATTCGATCGTGCCCAGCATCAAGCGCACCTCCGACCTGGTGCAGGAAATATCCGCTGCCTCCGAGGAGCAATCTTCCGGCGTCAGCCAGATCAATTCGGCGGTCGTGCAGTTGAGCCAGACCACCCAGCAGAACGCCAGCGCATCCGAAGAACTGGCCGCCACTGCCGAGGAAATGAGCGCGCAGGCCGAGCAGCTGCAGCAGAGCATGGCGTTCTTCCGGCTGGGCGGGCAGGGCGCGCCGACTGCGCCGCCCAAGCGCGGCAAGCAGGTCGCCGCGCGACCGGCGCGTGCGGCGGGCACGCGTGGCTGGCGCAGCAACGCAGCGCCGGCGTATGCGATGTCCGAGGGCCCTGACGAAGGCCAGTTCGCGCGTTTCTGAGAGAGCGACCAATGACCGCACCGACGCTTGATGTGATGCCCGGCGACGCCGATGTCGCCGCGCAATATCTGACCTTTCAACTGGATGGCGAAACCTTCGCCACCAGCATTCTCGGCATTCGCGAGATCATTCAGTACCGCGCTCCCACACCGGTGCCGTCGATGCCGGATTGCGTGCGCGGGGTGATCAATCTACGCGGCGCGGTGGTGCCGGTGGTGGACCTGCAATCGCGGCTGGGGCGCGCGGACAGCGCGATCGGCAAACGCAGCTGCATCGTGATTCTGGCCACCGAGCAGGCGCAGGGCACGCAGGTGATTGGGGTGCTGGTGGATGCGGTCAATGCAGTGATCGAACTGGCCGACCAGGACATCGAAGCGGCGCCTTCGTTCGGCACGCATATCCGCCGCGATCTGCTGCGCGGCATGGGCAAGGTCGGCGAGCGCTTTGTGGTACTGCTGGAGATGGAGCAGGTGCTGCAGGTGGACGAGATCGCCGGAAACACCGACGCACTGGCGGCCTGAGCGACAGCCGTGCCGCAGGGCGATCGGCGCGGGCTGCGTCGATCAGGCCCGCAGCTGCCACCCGTCGAAGCAATGCACGCGGTTGCGGCCATCGTCACGCGCCCGCTGCAACGCGTGCCGCGCACGGGCCAGCAAGGTAGCGCTGTCGAGCGAGGTTGGCGTGGCGACATCCACCAGACCTGCGCTGAGCGTCAGCGGGCCGGTCGGCCAGTGCGCGTCTTCCACCGCCTTGCGCAAGTCTTCGGCAGCAGCAAGGGCTGCAGATGCTGCGGTCGCCGGCAGCGCCACGCAGAATTGATCGCAGGCCAGGCGCGCCACGATTGCGGCAGGCGGAAGCTGCGCCTCCAGCAATGTAGCGACCTGCAGCAAGGTGGCATCGGCCGCTGGCGCGCCGGCCTGCAATTTTTGCCGCTTGAAGCCATCCAGTTCGAGCAGCATGAAACCCAGTGGCGCATCCGCGGCGGAGCTGGGCGCATTGGCAAGCGCGTGCAAGGCGTGCTCCAGCCCGGCGCGATTCCATCGCCCGGTGAGCGCATCGCGCAGTGCATCCAGCTCCACCAGTCGCGCGGCCTGTTGCAGTTCGAGGGTGCTGACGACTTGCCTGGCCAATGCTTGCAGCGCGTCGCGCTCGGCCACCGACAGTCGCCGCGGAACGCGATCCAGCACACACAGGGTGCCCAGCGCGATGCCGTCCGGGGTCAACAACGGCGCGCCTGCATAGAAGCGGATCTGCGGCTCGCCTGTCACCAGCGCGTTGCCCACAAACCGCTCGTCCAGATGGGTGTCGCCGACTTCCATCACCTGATCGGGTTCGAGAATGGCGTGCGCGCAAAACGACAGCTCACGCGGCGTCTCGTTCTGCTGCATGCCGATTCTGGACTTGAACCACTGGCAATGCGTATCGACCAGCGAGATCAGCGCCATCGGCATCCGGCAGACCGCGGCCGCGATCGAAGTGAACGCGTCGTAGCTCGGCTCCGGTGAGGTGTCCAGCAGGCGGTAAGCATGCAGTGCCTCCACGCGCTCATCTTCGTTGGCCGGCAGGCGCGCCCCGATCGTGGCGTTGACGCCGCCTGGCAGCAACGTTGCGTGGATCAGGTTCAACGCGGGTGCTTCGGGTATCTGCATGCAAAACACCACCGGGAACAAGGCGCCATCAAGGCGATGAGGGTTAATGCGACAAGGCACTGGCCGATGCGATCGCCACCTTGGCAATGCACTGCTTCCCAGGGCAGCGGCATACCGGCGAGCGCCTGTCAGGATCTTGCCACAGGAGCGGCGTGGCTGGCCGGCGCCTGCTTCCAGTTCCGCAGACGCAGCATTCTCAGCTGCGCAATAGGGTGCAACGCGCCGCCGGCGATGCAGCACGGGGGTTCCCCGCATCAGCGTTGCCGCGGCGCTGCCCGGTGCCAGGCTGCAGGTTTGGCCAACTCACTTTCCCTGACCAGCCTTGCCAGATGGGCGACGGCTCTGCTCGTCGTGCACCTTCAGATCTTCCTGGCCCGGGCGCTGCTTGGCGGCATCGTCGTGCCGGCGGTCTTGCTGGCTCTCGGTCACGCCGTGCGCATCGTCGGCGACCTCGTCGGGCTGTTGGTCTTTCTTGCTCATGGTGTGGGTCCGCTGTGGAGTGAAGCCGGACGTTAGCGCGCACGATGTGATCCCCACGCCACGGCGACCGGCCCGCCTGCACCGCAGGTCGCCCCAAGGCCCCGCTCAAAACGCGCAAGCCCCGGAAACATGACGTTGCCAGGGCGCGTGCGTTTGACTCGATGGTGGGCGGAAGGCTCCCGAATAATACCTGCAAGTGACTGTAATGCAATAGGTATTTCCGATGCGGTGAGCGCTGTTACCGCCATAGCTACCGCCAAGCTCATGCGGCTAGGCCCTGCGTACCATTGCGTGCGTCTACCGCTGCACTCATCCATGCGGCCACTTCGGTGGAGACCCAAGCGGCAATGTTGCCACCGGGGAATTGTACTGGCTTCGGGAACTTGCCCGCAGCGGCCCATGCATAGAGCGTTGACTTGCTGACGCCGACGGTCGCGAGGACCTCGGGCAAGCGCATGAAGTGATACGGCAATGTCGTCTGTGGTTGAATCGTCATGGCTTCCTTGAAATGAGAAAGGCCCGCTGCATAAGGTTGCAGCGAGCCTTTTGGTTAGTGTGGTGCCTGCCGTTGGCAGCTTTCCCCGGAGGGGGCGGCATGGGGGCGGCTGGGCCTTGCATGATTGAAGTGACTGCCGCGTAATTTCGCGACGAAAATCTTGTTTCCTCTCCCGCCGGCAGAGCGGTCAAATCAGGCCGGGGCTGTCAGTTGTCCAGATGTGCCGGTTGCGCTGGGACAGCGGGTGTCCTAATTGGGACAGGGCGGCATGGTGGTGGGCTGAAGTGAGCAAGAAGCTCCACCGATGCGAGTTGATCTGTGGCATTGACCTCGTCGTTCGCCAGCATTTCAAGCGCTCTGGCGCGCACGGCTGGGGATGAGCCATCCACGAGCTTAACTATGTGACGGGCAACCCTCTCCGCATCCCGGTCTAGCTGCTGCTGGTCGGAGCTAGGCAGGCTTGTTTGCCAGGGGTTCTTTGCTTCGCGTACATGTCGCCACCTCGGCCAACCCGTGCCGGGGTCTATCGCCAGCGCGTGGAACTCTGCAGCGATGACGTGCGGCATATTGGTGAGCATGCTGCTTACCGTGCTCTTGCTAATGCCAAATCGAGCGGCGATAGAGCGTAAAGACTCCCCGCTAGGAAGCTCGATAGCTCCTCTATGTGTTAGATCTGCAAGGTATTGCCAAGCCGCGTCCCGGCGCTGCTCGTTGTGAAGGGCGAGCGATCTGCCGGTGCAGTTGACCAGTTTGGAAACAACCAGGGCAGTCCGCCAATCTAACGCCAGAACACATGCCGGAACTTGCTGTCTGCCTGCTTGCTGGTAAGACATCAGGCGGTGGTGACCATCCACCAGATACAAACCAGTTTCTACCGGCTCGGCGCTACCGATGTCGGCGAGCCAAACTGGATCAAGCTGCTTATCCTCCGTCGCTTCCAGTACTAAGCGAAGCGTTGCGACGTGTTGCTCGCTGCTTTCCTCGGCTCGCCCTTTGTCCTTAAACGGCACCAAGCGGGCAACGCGTGGTTGCAGGGCGTCGTGGGTTCGTATGTCGCCCATCGGGATCAGGCGAGGGGGAGCATGTCTGAACGTCTGCATCACCGCGTCATATTTCATTGCTGTCTCCTTGTAAGTGCTTATCGGAGACGCGCTCAGCTTCCTGGGCTTACTGCCATCTAATGGAAGACTGCTACTTCTTAGTGCTGAAGGTACGCGCCGACAGAAGATGCCTTCCTCTGCTGTATGGGTACCAAAATGATACGGCCTTCAAGATCAATGACTTGCTATACCGACTATCGCAGCGGATATGGCTAGGGCTACCCAGGGCTAGAGGCAGATGGGGGTTCTAGCAACGAGGTTGGATGCACGCCCAGCGCCTCGGCGAGGCGGTAGATGTTCAACAGTGCGATGTTGCGCTGCCCACGTTCGACGCCGCCTAGGTAGCTGCGCGCCAACCCGCTCTCCAAGGCGAGACGCTCCTGGGAGAGTCCCTTGGCCTTACGGACTTCGGCAAGTCGCAGCCCAAACACGGCGCGGGGATCGGTGGGCATCGATTTCTCTGGCATGAGAGAACGATGCAGTTGCAACCTCTATCGGGCCACGCCCTATGAGGACACCCTCTATGAGTGACATTGGCTCGCGGTTCTCTTATCATTCCTTGGTGGAACGCTAGTACAGGTCTTCGACTGCTTGTACAACTAAGCTCCGAAAGTCAGGGAGGAATACATTATGAAACTGAAGTCTTACGGGGCAGTAGCCGTCTTGTTGCTCGTCAGTGCATGTGCAACTCATGCCGACTGGCTAGTAACCAAAGCCAGTCGTGCAGATGGTGTGATTGCGCTTTCCTACGAGCGCAATGAGTTCCAGCGCCCCGACATGAGCGAGCAGCAGGCCGTGCAGCTTGCCGAGCAGAAGTGCAAAAACTGGGGCTATAAGGGAGCGGAGCCGTTCGGATCGCAGAGTGCCGAATGTTTATCACGCCGAGGCTTCGGAAACTGCGGATCAAGGCGCGTGACGATTGAATTTCAGTGCATCGGCAATCCAAGCAATTGATCTTGCTACGCCGGAACTTTCACGGGCCGCCAGATTTCTCGAGGTCAATCATGGGAACACTGCTTGCACTCCCACTTATCATGCTGGCACTTGGTGCAATTAGCATCCTTTCAAAAAGGCTGACATTGAAGTTGGGCAAAAGGCCTTGGCACTTGGTTGTGGTGCAGTTGGTTATGGGTCTTCTCGTGGCAGCACTTATAGCCTTTGCAATCGTGAGAATTTCCTCGACGCATTGAAATTTAAAAACGATACAGATGACGGATGCGGCGAGTGCGCCTAGGGGCGCTAGCTCCTGTCAATAAGTTCGGCAATATCCGTCAGTGGGCCAAGGTTCAAGTAAATTGGAGACAGGGTCTTTACTGGGCTTGTAGGGATAAATACATAGCGAAATTCCTCTTGATAGAGATACTTGAAATGCTTGCAAGCAAAAACGCTTTTCGTCTTTTTTGAGGGGCGAAAAGGATCGAAGTAATGAACTGCGCATGGAACGAAGCGCCAGCCGCCAAGATGGGGCCGAAGTGCTTGTATGAGCCTCCGTGAGAACTCGCCTACATCTCGGATTACCACTAACGAATCAGCGTTGAAGTCGTCGAATAGACGTAAGTTCATGCCAAAGCTTGCGCACCACGCATAGTAATTCGTCTGCATGACGACTTTTTGGGGCCTCGGTGTTGCAGGGCCAAAAGAGTCAATGAGCCTAGTCTTGAAGGGGTCAATAGAGAGTATTTCCTCATCAAAGGCATCTCCAGCCAGATCGTAAGAAAGCTCGTCATCTGCAATCGCTGGACCTAAAGAATCATCATTGTAAAAAGAGGCGGGAGATACCCTGAGTTTTCCTTCGTCTACCAACTCCTGCATCCATCTCCTGTCGCCAAACTTAAAGAGATAGTGATGCTTTTGCTTTTCGCTAAAAAGAGACAGGATTGCTTCTGATGCCGGGCTATTGGGTGCGGTCGGCTTCGGGGCTAAGGTCTCTTTGATTCCGCATTTAATGAATAAGCCTTGATGCGATCCTGTTCTAAGGCGTGATTCTTCAAGAAGGTGAGAGAAGAGACGCCACAGGAAATTGCCTGATTGCACGTTGCCTTGGACGCAGCCTATTTTCCCGTTAGGTTCCAGAGTCATTATGTTCGATATGAGGTCGCGGGCACGCTGGGCTACTGCCTCATCACTTTGCCCCTGAAGGTAGCGGCGCTCCCTATATTCCTCATACCAGCGCATATAGAGCGATTGATTCAAGTTTATCGGATTCTGCATCTTCGCAACTCCTTAAGCGACTTCCTTAACTAAGGGTAGCGCACTTCCCAATCTGAGTGTCTGTGTGTAATCACCCCATGCTTGCATCATCTTTCGGCGCTCGTCTAGATACTGCGCTTGATTATAAATGCCGCGAACTCCTGGCATTTTATGGGTTAACGCGGACTCAATGGCATCCGGCGTCCAGCCCCCCATTTCGTTTAGGGAAGCTCTGAACAACGCACCACAGATACGCGACACTACCCGCCTCATCATGTAGAGGATCATCTATGCAGCTGACGTTCGGTGACGCTGAGGGCCTGGGCAAGCGCAAGCAGACCCGGCGCGAGAT
>NZ_VZPL01000053.1 GCF_008801575.1 Xanthomonas cissicola
CGGCCTGGCCAAAAACACCGCACACGTGCTGACCTTGTTTGCGCTCTCCAATCTGTGGATGAAGCGAAAGCAGTTGCTGCCGGCTATGGGGAGCGTGCGCCTGTAAACCAGGAAATTCCCACGGAAAGCGCCAGAAATGGCGAAATTCCAAAGATTCAAACGCCACTCTTCGGAACGACGCGACATCCCGCACTCTCAGGCCTCGTTATTCAGACCTTCCCTAACGCTTCGCACTCCTTTGCTGGTAATGCCAAAAAACAGGCTTCTCTATCTTTGGCTGCAGCAACGCGTGAGCAATCCGTCTTGACCTTTGATGGCTTCACTGACTTGTCTTGGGCGGCGGCGTTAACATCTGGCGATGAGCAGCCAGTGAGTGCCGATAGCAATAATATTGCCACCCATAGGGGTGTGATTTTTCTATAGGTCGCGGAAAATCTCTCTGGTTCCTTTGTTGCCCTGATCATTCGAGATCCGCCCTAAGCGCCTTATTCGGATGATCAGGCTATCCATGTAAGTCTGATTTAATCAAGTGGTTGCTGTGGTATGACGTTGAGGTTATGCAACGAAGAGTGCTCATCATTTACTCATGCAGGCGGTAATACCTTGCCCGGGTTGAGAATCCCGTCCGGATCCAGTGCGGCCTTGATTGCGCGCATGGTGGCCAGCGTTGCTGCGCTGAAGGCCTGGCTCATGAAATCGCGCTTGGCCACGCCGATGCCGTGCTCGCCGGAGAGCGTGCCTTCCAGCGCCAGCACCAGCGTAAACAGTCGTGGCAAGGCGGCATGCGCGCGGGCGTTTTCGTCGGTATCGGCCGGGTCGTACATGATGTTGACGTGCAGGTTGCCGTTGCCGGCATGGCCGAAGGCGACGATGGGCAGTGCGAATTCCGCAGCGAGCGCTTCAACGCCGGCGACGAGTTCGGGAATGCGCGACACCGGCACCACCACGTCCTCATTGATCTTGCCCGGCTTGATGGTGCGCAAGGCCGGCGACAGGGCGCGGCGTGCGGCCCACAACTTGTCGCGCGCGCTGCCATCGGCGGCCACGTCCAGGCTCAGTACGCCTTCGCCATCGGCCGCGTCGTGCAGGGCTTGTAGCGCGTAGGGCAAGGTGTCGTGATCGCCGTCGGCTTCGATCAACAGCATGGCGCCAGCGTCGGGCACATCGCTGCCATTGCGGCGTAGCAGCGCAATCGCACTGGCATCCATGAATTCCAGCATGGTCGGCGTGGTCGGTTGCGCCATCAGCCGCGACACCGCGGCTGCGGCGCTGGACGCATCGCGGTACAGCGCGCGCAGGCCGGCTTGCGCAATGGCGCGCGGGGTCAGCTTCAAGGTCGCCTCGACGATGATCGCCAGGGTGCCCTCGCTGCCGACCAGCAAGTGGGTGAGGTCGTAACCGGTGGAATTCTTGGTGTACGCGCCGCCGCAGCGGATCACGTCGCCGGTGCCGGTCACCGCCACCAGGCCGAGCACGTTGTCGCGGGTGGCGCCGTATTTCACCGCGCGCGGGCCGCCGGCGTTGGTGGATAGATTGCCGCCGACGCTGCAGATGTCCGCGCTGGACGGATCCGGCGGCCAGAACAAGCCATGCGGCTGCAGCGCCTGTTGCAGGTCGCCATTGAGCAGGCCCGGTTGCACCACCGCGCAGCGGTCTTCCGGACGTAGTGCCAGGATCTGGTTCATGCGCGCCATCGACACCACCACCCCGCCGGAAAACGGCACCGCCGCGCCGGTGGTGCCGGTACCGGCGCCGCGCGCCACGATCGGCACGCCGTGCGCACGGCACGCCTGCACGATCGCCACCACCTCATCGGTGTCGCGCGGCAACGCCACCGCGGCCGGCAATGCCCAGCGGCGCGAATCGTCTTCGCCATAGCGGCGGCGCGCATCGTCGCCGGTCAACCATCCATCGGTACCCAGGCGCGCGGCCAACAACTCGGCAAGTGCGGTGGGAAGTACATCGGTCATGACATGCGATCCTGTGGTGCCGCGCGCTGGATGCATTTCCACCCCAGCACGGCGACGGTGAGCGGCAACCAGACCCAGCGCAGCTCGGAGAGCAACGTGCTCAGGCCGCGCGCGTTGAAGAAGCCGGTCGCGAATGGCGACACCCGAATCGGCCGCCATGGTGCGAACCAACGCGTCTGGCTCCACGGCCAGCCCAGCGCAACGCCCAGGCCGCCGGAGGTCATCGCATCCAGCAGCGGGTGCGATGCGGCGCAGACGAACAAAAATACAGACGCCTGCACGGCATCCGCACGCAGGCTGCGATGCGCCGCGATGCCGAGCAGTGCGATGACGCTGGCGAACAACAGCGAGTGGCTGGCGCCGCGATGGCCGAACGCATCGGCGTAGGGAATGCGCAGCGCGAACGCCAGCACATCGGCATCGGGCAGCATCGCCGCCACCAAGCCGGCCGCGAGCAGGCGTGGCGAGATGCGGCCGCGTTCGCTGGCGCACCACAGCGCCAATGGCACGGCAGCGTGGGTCATGATGGTTGGCATGAAAAAACGTTGGCGTGAGCGTTCGGTGGTGGTCAGCAATCGTCGGCGCGGAATGCGTCGCGGATCCAGTGCAATACCGGCGGTTCGCCGCTGGCATCGACTACATCGAAGCGGCACGGCAGCGCCGCCAGGGCCGGGTGAGCGCCAAGAAACAACTGCGCGGCCAGCACCAACTTGCGACGCTTGCGCCAGTCCACCGATGCCGCACCGCCGCCGAAGCGGTCGTCGCGCCGATAGCGCACTTCCACAAACACCAGCGATGGCCCATCGTGCATCACCAGATCCAGTTCGCCGCCGCGGTAGTTGGCGTTGCCGACCACCAGCCGTAGCCCGGCCTGCTCCAGCAACGCGCGTGCGGCCGCCTCGACCGCCGCACCACGCTGCTGACGCGCCGCCGGCATGGCTCAGCGGCCGTCGGCGATCGGCGTCGGGCGGCCACCGCTGAAGGTGGACCAGGCCGGCGTGCGCAGCACATTGCCGAAGCCGTCCAGGTGCAGGGTGCCGGTGGCGCCGCGCAGGCCGCCATCGGTGCCGGTGGCGAGTTTTTCCAGGTACGCAGTGATCTTCCAGGCGTCGTAGCCGAACGCGAACAGCCGGGCGGCCGGGCCGCGTGCGCTGGGCAGGGTGCTGGCCACCTGGCTGACCGCCGGCAGGCCGGACACGCCCAGGGCGGTCCAGGTTTCGCTCGGGTAGACGATGCCATCCAGCGCCAGATCGTCTTCGACCTTGCCGGTGCCGGCCACCAGTTGCGAGGTGCCCACGCGCGACTTGCCGGCGAATCCGGCCAGCGCCAGCTGCGGCGCCAAAGCACGCGCGGTGTTGCCGCGCACCGCCAGGAACACCGCGTCGGCGGTGCCGTAATTGCGCAGCTGCGCGCCGATGTCGCCCGGCGCGTCGGCCACGCTGATGCTGCCGGCCACCGTGCCGCCGCGTTCGCTGAAGCGGTCGCGGAAGGCCTTGATGGTACGCTTGCCGTTGTCGTCGCTGGTGCCGACGATCAGCACATTGCGGCGTTCGCGCGAGAGCAGGTATTCGGCGGCCATGATGCCGTCGTCTTCCGGCGCCAGCGAGAAGCCTGCGCTGCCGGTGGGCGGGGCCTTGTTGTCGCTGGGACGGTTCAGTGCCAGCACCGGCACCGCGAGCTGGCCGCGCGCGAACAACGCGCTGACTTCGTCGCGCCCCAGCGGGCCGACCACGTAATCCACCCCGGCGCTCACAGCCTTGTCGTAGGCGGCATTGGCACCGGCGGCGGTGCCGGCGGTGTCGAAGAATTGCACCTCCGGGCGGCGGCGGGTTTCCGCGTAGTAGCCGGCCAGCAGGCCATCGCGTACCGGCGCGGCGGCGGTGGCCAGGTTGCCGGTGATCGGCAGCAGCACGCCCAGCTTGACCGGTGGGCGGTAGCCATCGCGCTCGGCGGGCGGGCGCTTGCTCGTATCGAAACCCCATTGTGCATCGCGCTCGAAGGCGCGCGGCAGCGCCAGGCCGCGGCTGATCAACGCGCGCCCGGCGAAGTTGTATAACGGGTCGCCGGCCGGCAGTGCGGCGGTGCGGCCCTTGAGGGTGGCGTCGTCGAGCGCGGCAAGCAGGCGCACGATGGCGCGCTGGTTGTCGCTGCGCGCGGTGCCGGTCAGGCTGGCATCGGCGCGCGCGCGGTCGGCGGCGGCACCGAACAGGTCGCCGGTGGCTTCCAGCGCCGCAGCGCGCGCCACCAGCCAGCGCGTCTGCAGCGGCTGGGTCAGCCCCTGCGGGCTGTCGCCCAGGGCCTGCAATGCCTGCGCACCCTGCTTGTCGATCACCGCCAGCTCGCCGGTGAGCAACCCGAAGCGGGCACGCTCCTCGCCGCTCAGATGGCGCACGTTGACCTGCGCCAGCAGCGTGCGGGCACGCGCATCGTCGCCGGCGTCGTGCCAGCCGAACGCGGCTGCGGCCAGCAACCGGCTGCGCTGCGCACCGCTGGCACTGGCGGCTTCGGCTTCCAGCTGCTGCGCGGCTTCGCGCGGCTTGCCCTGGTCCAGCAGTGCCAGCGCCGCGCTCTGCGTCGGCGAGGCGGTCGGCGTGACGCTGCTGGTGGCGCAACCGGCGGCCAGCATCACCATCAGCGAGAGGGCGGAGATCCTTGCAACACGCTTGTTCATTTCAGATCCATTGGACAGGGGCCGCCGGGGCGGACCGTTAAAAACGCTACGATTCTACCCTTTGCCCCCGGAAAACCGCTGATGACGTCCCCTGGAACCCTGCACGTGGTCGCCACGCCGATCGGCAACCTGGCCGACCTGTCGCCGCGCGCGCAGGAGGTGCTGCGTGGCGTGGCCGCGATCTGCGCCGAAGACACCCGCCATACCCGCCAGCTGCTGAGCCATTTCGGCATCGACCGCCCGCTGCTGGCCCTGCACGACCATAACGAAGAGGCCATGTCCGAACGCATCGTGGCGCGCCTGCGCGACGGCGAGTCGCTGGCCATCGTCAGCGACGCCGGCACCCCGCTGGTCAGCGACCCGGGGTTCAAACTGGTGCGCGCCGCGCGTGCCGCCGGCATCAAGGTCAGCCCGGTCCCGGGGGCCTGCGCGGCAATCGCTGCGCTCAGCGTGGCTGGCCTGCCCAGCGACCGCTTCGGCTTCGAGGGGTTTCTGCCGGCCAAGAGCGCCGCCCGCCGCGAGCGCCTGGCGCGGTTGGCAGGGGAGACCCGCACCCTGGTGTTCTACGAATCGGCGCACCGCATCGTCGAATCGCTGGCCGACCTGCGCCTTGCCTTCGGTGACGAGCGCCCGGCAGTGATCGCCCGCGAATTGACCAAACTCTTCGAAACCGTGCTCGACGGCAGCCTGGCGCAGCTGCAGGCCCAGGTCGAAGCCGACGACAACCAGCGTAAGGGCGAATTCGTGGTGATGGTGCAGGGCGCCGCCGACGCCGCCGAAGGCCAGCTCGCCGAAGGCCGCCGCGTCTACGCCAAGCTCGCCGAGCACCTGCCCCCTTCCACCGCCGCCAAGCTTGCTGCCGAGCTCACTGGCGCGCCGCGCAAGGCCTTGTATGGCGGCTAATGCGGTCATCGCAGGAACGCGGCTGGAAGCGACGGTGGTTGATCGGTACCGCCTCTCGCGCCCGGGTGCGCTCCTACAGGGCAATGGCAAGCTTGAAATCGCCGCGCCGTTCTGCACGGCAGCGATAGCGTAGAATGCGCCCCGGCGGAGTCGGCCAGACAGTCGCGTCACTCGCAAGAGTGCCGAGGAAAGTCCGGGCTCCATAGGGCAAGGTGCCAGGTAACGCCTGGGCGGCGCAAGCCGACGGAAAGTGCAACAGAAAGATACCGCCTACGTCCCTCGTCACCCCTTTGCCGCCACTGAAACGTGCCAGCGATGCCTCGCATCGCCAAGCGCGCTCGGAGGCCGCAAAGGGGTGGCGAGGGGCCGGTAAGGGTGAAATGGTGCGGTAAGAGCGCACCGCGAGTCCGGTAACGGACCGGCACGGCAAACCCCACCTGGAGCAAGACCAAATAGGGATCCATTGGCGTGGCCCGCGCTGGATCCGGGTAGGTTGCTTGAGCGCTGCGGTGACGTAGCGCCTAGACGAATGACTGTCCACGACAGAACCCGGCTTATCGGCCGGCTCCGCCGCCTTCTTTGGGCGTTCGCCCTTCGAAGGCGCCCACGCTTCGTACCGCCGCAGGCGGTACAAAACGCGGGTCCCGCTCCGGGCATGCCACATCCCCGCGGCTGTCGCCGCGCCCCCTTGACTCAAGGGGGCTGGCAGGTAGCCAGTGGGTCGAGGCTCTCGCTACGCTCCGCCGCCTTCTTTGGGCATTTGCCCTTCGAAGGCGCCCACGCTTCGTACCGCCGCAGGCGATACAAACGCGGGTCCCGCTCCGGGCATGCCACATCCCCGCGGCTGTCGCCGCGCCCCCTTGACTCAAGGGGGCTTGCAGGTAGCCAGTGGGTCGAGGCTCTCTCTACGCTCCGCCGCCTTCTTTGGGCGTTTGCCCGAAGAAGGCGCCCACGCTTCGTACCGCCGCAGGCGGTACAAAACGCGGGTCCCGCTCCGGGCATGCCACATCCCCCGCGGCTGTCGCCGCGCCCCCTTGACTCAAGGGGGCTCGCAGGTAGCCAGTGGATCGAGGCTCTTGCTATGCGATCGACTCCCTTCCACCGCCTGCGGGGGAAGGTGCCCGAAGGGCGGATGGGGGTACGCAATTCGCCACGCCTGCAGCCGTGTTTGGCGCTAGCCGAACGAGCGGGTGAACAGCTCGTCCAGAGCGTCGATGATGATCTGGCCCTGGTCCTTCAATGTGCCGGCAGGTGTGTTGAGCACGGACAGCGGCATCGAGGTCATTTCCAGGGGTGGCAGGATCACGCTGTGGCCGGCGATGGTGAGTTCCGGGGTGAAGCGGGATGGGGTCGGCGAAGAGCCTGGACTTTCGGATCAGGGGCCGCCGCCGCGGCGTGGCGAGGTGTCGAAAATGTTCGACTGAACGACGAGCACGTACGGGATGTTCGTGTTCTGGACGACATTGGCGTGAACATCGAACTGGTCGGTCACAGCGTGGAAACTCGTCGGCGAAGGAGCCGTGCGCCTCGGTGAAGGCTTTCCACTCGCTTGTCGCGCGTTGCAGCTCAAGCGCTCCTGCGCTGTGGCTGTGGCGTTCCTTGGCGATGTACTCGGCCAGCAACTCTTCCACCTTTGCCGAGAGCTTGCCGGTCATCGCGCGGGCTTGCGCCGCCAGGTCGGCATGGCGGTCAGATTCGATGGTTTTTTTGCGCAGAAACATCGTAATAGCGGTTCATGCGTCGACTCCTCGGATATGCGCACGAGCGTGGCTTGTCAACGCGAGCCAGGGATCTCCAGGCGTGCCTCGCCCTGGAAAATCCCATTCGGCCCGAAGCGTCGTTCGTGGATGAAGCCATGGCCGTGATGGTCCACCGCAACGATGGTGCTGGCGCGGGTGCCATAGCTGGGGCCGCTGATGAAGGCGGCCGAGAGCAGGCGTTCGGTCGCCAGGTCCACGCCGGTCTGCGGTAGCGCAGCGTCGGGGGCGATGGCCGGGTTGCCCAGGGCGGCCCACAGCGGCTGCAGGTCTTCGTCGCCGTCGGCGCACCAGCGGTGCAGCACCTTGGTCAGCGCAGCGGTCTTGGGCCACGGCGCATCCAGCGGCCCGTTGGACATGCCATGGATGCCCGCCGCCAGTTGCCGCGCCAGTGGCGGGTGGTTGCTCAGGTGCTCACACCGGTCGGCGTCGCACAGCAACAGGTTGAAAGGTGGGAACGCGTGGGCGGCGCCGGCCAGTGCGTCGGCGTACACGGTAGCGCCCAGGCTGCCGGACAGGTAGTCGGCAATCAAATGCCCGCGCGAGCGCCCCGAAGAAGTGGCGAGCGGGTCACGCACATTGGTGACCACCGCAGCGCGTCCGTCCCGATCCAGGCCAACCCAACTGCCACCGGAGCGCAGGTCGCGGCCAGCCAGCAGGTTGTCGGCCGGCGCCGCCCAGCGTGCCAGTGCCGCAGTGGGACGTTCGTGGAATTCGTCGCGGTTGCCCGCCAGCAGCAAACGCCAGCGCGGGTGGACTTTCCAGGCAAGAGCGACCAGACACATGTCGCCGATTGTCACCTTGTTTGCGCAGTTGAGATACGTCGCTGGCGCAATGTGAAGTGAGATGGCAGTCGGGTTTACATGGCCTTCACCGCCCTGAATTTCCGTTCAATCTCAAAATATGAGATGAAACAGCAACTTGTGGATAACCTTTGAACAAGTCTCTAAAGAGTGCCGCAACTCATTGATGCGACTGGCGATTTGTGGTCCTCAAAGTTGTTGACAACCTTTGACGCGCTGCTAAGGTGGGCAACGGAGGGAAAGCCAGGTGTTTTGTGGTTTTTCGTGGTTCAATGATCCCCCAGCGGGTATTCGAGGTTGCATTCGGTGTTTCAGGGCGAGACTGCCATCACGGTGGACGACAAGGGGCGTATGGCGGTGCCAACCGCATACCGCGACCTCGTTGCGCGTGTCAGCGGTAACCGTCTGGTCCTCACCTACAACCCGTTCGAAGCCGGATGCCTGTGGCTATACGCGGAAAAGGAGTGGGAGCGGGTGCGCGACGACGTGATGTCCAAGCCCAATACCCAGCGCGTGGTCCGCACGCTGCAGCAGAAACTGGTGGGTTCTTCGGCGGTGCTCGAGCTGGACGCCAACGGCCGTCTGAGCATTCCGGCCAGCCATCGCAATGCAGTGGGCATCGAGAAAAAAGCCGTGCTGCTGGGCATGGGCGACAAGTTCGAACTCTGGAGCGAGCAGGCACATCGCGCACTGATCCAGCAGACATTGTCTGACGGGGATCTGGGCGATGAATTGCTCGATCTCAGGTTGTGAGCCGGGGTGCCCGGATGCGCGGTGAAGCGCAGCCCGGTCACCCGGTGTCGCAGTCCCCGGCGGCCCATGTGCCGGTGCTGTACACGCAGGTGCTGGATGGCCTGCAAGTGACCGAAAACGGAACGTATCTGGATGGCACGTTCGGGCGTGGCGGGCACGCGCGCGGCGTGCTGGAACACCTTGGCCCGGGAGGTCGACTGCTGGTGATGGACAAGGACCCCGAAGCGATCGCGGTGGCCGAACACAGCTTCGGTGGCGATGCGCGTGTGTCTATCCATCGCGGCAGTTTTGCCGGACTCGGCCAGGTGGTTGCCGCCGCCACCGTCGACGGCATCCTGCTGGATCTGGGCGTGTCTTCGCCGCAGCTGGACGTGGCCGGGCGCGGTTTCAGTTTCGGCAAGGACGGCCCGCTGGACATGCGCATGGACCCGGACAGCGGCCAGAGCGCAGCCGAGTGGCTGGCGCAGGCCAGCGACCGCGAGATCGCCGATGTGCTGTGGACCTATGGCGAAGAACGCCAGAGCCGCCGTATCGCGCGCGCCATCGTGGCGCGGCGCGCCGAACAGCCGCTGCTGCGCACCGCGCAACTGGCCGACCTGATCGCGTCGGTGATGCCGCGCGGCGACAGCAAGACCCACCCGGCCACACGCAGCTTCCAGGCCATCCGCATCCACATCAACCGCGAGCTGGCCGATCTGGAAGCCGGGCTGGATGCCGCCCTGGGCGCGCTCAAGCCGGGCGGCCGGCTGGCGGTGATCAGCTTCCATTCGCTGGAAGATCGCATCGTCAAACAATTCATGGCCCGCTACGCCAAGGCGCCGCCGAGCAACCGCCGCTTGCCCGAAGCACAGCCGTTCGTGGCCACGCTGCAACTGGTGAGCGGCGCGATCAAGGCCGACGACGCCGAATTGCACGTCAACCCGCGCGCACGCAGCGCGGTGTTGCGGGTGGCCGAGAAGCTGGGATTGGGGAATGGGGAATCGGGAATGGGCAAAGGCAACAGCGCCGCTGCTTCCCGATTCCCGACTGCCGATTCCCAATTCCCGGCGTCAGCGAACGGTGACGCCGCATGAGCCGCTTGCTGCTCGTCGTGCTGCTTGCCTGCAGCATCGCCTCGGCGATCGGTGTGGTGTATATGCGCCATATGCATCGCAAGCTGTTCGTGCAGTTGTCCAAGCTCGAACACACACGCGACGAATTGAATATCGAATTCGGCCGGCTGCAGCTGGAGCAGGCCACGTGGGCGGAAAGCAACCGGGTCGACCAAGTCGCGCGTGCGCGCATCGGGATGAAGTTCCCGGAGACCAACGACATCGTGGTGGTGCGCCCATGACAAAGCAGCACAGCCGCTTTGCACGGCGCAGCTGCGCACCGGGAGGTGTGCGATGAAGGCTGGCCGCAACCGCCCCCGCAGCAATTTCAATCTCCGTGGTCGCCTGACCCTGGTCGGTATCGCGCTGGGCCTGTGCTCGGTGACGCTGATTGGGCGCGCGGCCTACGTGCAGCTGGTCAACCGCGATTTTTACCAGCGTCAGGGCGAAGCGCGTTACCTGCGCGAACTGCCCATCGCCACCTCGCGCGGCATGATCACCGACCGCAACGGCGAGCCGCTGGCGGTGTCCACGCCGGTGGAGTCGATCTGGGTCAATCCGCAAGAACTGCTGCGTAACCCGGACCGCATTCCCGAGCTGGCAAAAGCGCTGGGGCAGCCGCTGGACGATTTGAACGCCAAGCTGGCACAGAAGGCCGGCAAGGAATTCATGTACCTGCAGCGCCGGATCAATCCGGACAAGGCGCATGCGATCGTCGATCTGAAGATTCCGGGCGTGTTCTCGCAGCGCGAGTTCCGTCGCTTCTATCCGCAAGGCGAGGCGATGGCCCACGTGCTGGGCTTCACCAATATCGACGACCGCGGCCAGGAAGGCCTGGAGCTGGCATTCGACGAATGGCTGCGCGGCAAGCCCGGTTCCAAGAAGGTGGTGCGCGATGCGCGCGGCGCCATCGTGGAAAGCGTGGACCTGGTGCGTCCGGCGCAGCCGGGCAAGGACCTGACGCTGAGCATCGACCGCCGCATCCAGTTCCTTGCCTACAAGGAACTGCGCAATGCCTTGGTCGAGAACAACGCGGCCGGCGGTTCGATGGTGGTGATGGACGTGGCCACCGGCGAAGTGCTGGCGATGGTCAACCTGCCTACCTACAACCCCAATTCGGTCACCGGCATCAATCCGTCGGCCCGCCGCAACCGTGCGGTCACCGATCTGGTCGAGCCGGGTTCGACGATGAAGCCGCTGACCGTGGCCACCGCGCTGACCGCCGGCGTGGTGACCAAGGACACCGTCATCGATACCAACCCCGGCTACATGTCGGTGGGGCGCTTCACCATTCGCGATGTGCCGCGCAACAACGGCGTGCTCAACGTCACCGGCGTGATCACCCGCAGCTCGAACATCGGTGCGGCCAAGATCGCGGCCAAGGTGCCGGACCAGACTTTCTACCAGTCGATCCGCAACTTCGGTTACGGCAGTGCGCCGCACAGCGGGTTCCCCGGCGAATCGGCCGGCGTGGTGCTGCAGCCGGCGCGCTGGAGCGGCCCGTCCAAGACCACGATGTCCTACGGCTACGGCCTGTCGGTGACGCCGCTGCAGATTGCGCAGGCGTACGCTACGCTGGGCAACGGCGGCAAGCTCACCCCGCCGACCTTCGTGCGCGGCCAGCACAACGAAACCCGTCAGGTGATCACGCCGGAAGTGGCGCGCCAGGTCATCGACATGATGGAGACCGTGGTCACCCAGGGCGGCGCCAAGGGCGCGGCAATTCTGGGGTACCACGTGGCCGGCAAGACCGGCACGGCGCGCAAGAATGGCGCCAACGGCTACGAGCGCGGGCATTACAACGCCCTGTTCGCCGGGCTGGTGCCGGCCACGCGCCCGCGCTTTGCCACGGTGATCGTCATCAACGATCCGCAAGGCAAGGTGTATTACGGCGGCCTGGTGTCGGCGCCGGTGTTCCATCGCGTGATGGAAGGCGCGCTGCGCTTGATGGACGTGCCGCCGGACGATATCCAGTCGTGGCTGGCCGCACAGGCTGCCGGCAAGACCGGCCAGCCGGTGGTCAAGCCGCAGTCGGTCGATCCGGACCCGGCGCTGGTGCCGGACCCGGTGGATGAAGTCTCTGCCGGCATCCCGACCGCACTGGCGCCTGCGCCGGCTGCCGCACCAGCGCAGCCTGCGCCGTTGCAGGAGAGCCGCCAGTGAGCCGCTCCATGGCGCTCTCGCAGTTGCTGCCGGACGTGGCGTTGACGCACGACCTGCAGGTGTCCGGGCTGGTGATGGATAGCCGTGCCGTGCGTCCGGGCGATGCCTTCGTGGCGATCGCCGGTTTCGGCGCGCATGGTCTGGGCTTTGTCGAACAGGCGCGCGCCAATGGCGCAGCGGCGGTGTTGTTCGAGCCGCCGGCTCCCGATGGACTGCCGGTCCCGGCCGATGCGATTGCCGTGCCCGGTTTGCGTGCGCGCCTCGGCGTGATGGCCGATCAATTCCATGGCCGGCCGTCGCAGGCGATGCGTATGGTCGGCGTCACCGGTACCAACGGCAAGACCTCCACCGTGCAGTTGCTGGCGCAGGCATTGACGCTGCTCGGTACGCCCACCGGCACGCTTGGCACCTTGGGCGTCGGTCTGTATGGCGCGGCCGTGCCGACCGGTTTCACCACGCCGCTGGTGCTGCCCACGCATGCCTTGCTGGCGCAGTTGCGCGATGACGGTGCGCAGGCCGTGGCAATGGAAGTCAGCTCGCACGCGCTCGATCAGGGCCGCGTGGATGCGGTGCATTTCGACGTGGCGGTGTTCACCAATCTCACCCGCGACCATCTCGATTACCACGGCGACATGGCGCAGTACGGCGCGGCGAAGGCCAAGCTGTTCGCCCGCGCGGGGTTGAAAGCGGCCGTGGTGAACCTGGACGATGCGTTCGGCCACACACTGTTCGCTGCGCTCGATCCCGCGCTGCGCGCGATCGGTGTGAGCTCGCGCGCGCATGCCGACGCCAGCGTGAGCGCGCAGGCACTGCAGCTGGACCACAACGGCATCAATTTCGCGCTCAATATCCGGGGCCAGGTGCATCCGGTGCATTCGCCGCTGCTGGGCCGTTTCAACGTGGACAACCTGCTGGCCGTGGCCGGCGCGTTGTGGGCGATGGAGTTTGCGCCTGCGCAGATCGCCAGCGTGCTTGGCCAGTTGCAGCCCATTCATGGCCGCATGAACCGCCTTGGTGGCGCACATGGCGCACCGTTGGTGGTGGTCGATTACGCACACACGCCCGATGCGCTGGAGCAGGCATTGAGCAGCCTGCGCTCGCATGCGCAGGACCGCCTGATCTGCGTGTTCGGCTGCGGTGGCGAGCGCGACACCGGCAAGCGCCCGCAGATGGCAGCGATCGCCGAGCTCAAGGCCGACGTGGCGATCGTGACCGACGACAACCCGCGGGGCGAGGACGGCGATGCGATCGTGGCCGATATCCTGCGCGGCTTCGCGCGACCGGATGCGGCCATCGTGCAGCGCGACCGCGCTGCTGCGATCCATCAGGCCATCGGCATGGCCAGCCCATCGGACATCGTGTTGATCGCCGGCAAGGGCCACGAGCCGTATCAGGAAGTTGCCGGCGTGCGGCATGCCTTCGACGACGCCCTCGTGGCGGCGCAAGCGCTGCTGCCACGGACCGTATTGGGAGTGCGCCCATGAAGCTCACGCCCCTGTCGTTGATTGCCCATTGGGCCGGCGGCGAGCTGCACGGCGACGACGCCATGATCGATGCGGTCGGCAACGACACCCGCACGCTCGCCGACGGCAGCCTGTATGTGGCGCTGCGCGGCGAGCGCTTCGATGGGCACGACTTCGCCGCCGAGGCGGTGGCGCGTGGTGCCAGCGGTGTGCTGGTCGATCGCCTGCTGCCGGCGCTGAGCGTGCCGCAGGTGGTGGTGGACAACACCGAGCTGGCGTTGGCGCGCATCGCCGCCGGCATGCAGCGCGACCGCGCCACGCGTGTGCTTGCGCTGACCGGTTCCAACGGCAAGACCAGCGTCAAGGCGCTGCTGCTGTCGATCCTGACCGAAGCCGGGCGCGTGGATGGCACCACCGTGTACGCCACGCCGGGCAACCGCAATAACGAGATCGGCCTGCCGCTGGCGGTGCTTGCCGCGCCCGACGATGCAGACGTTGCGATCTACGAAATGGGCGCGGGCAAGCCGGGCGATATCGCCTATCTCACCGAGATTGCGCAGCCGCATGTGGCACTGGTCAACAACATCGCGCCCGCGCATCTGGAACGCCTGGGCAGCTTGCTCGGCGTCGCACAGACCAAGGGCGCCATCTACGCCGCATTGCCCGCCGGGGGTGTGGCGGTGATCAACGCCGACGACGCTTTCGGCATGTGGTTCGAGCAGCAGTTGCAGAGCCAACCGGTGCAGGGACGTCGCGTGTTGCGCTTTGGCGTGCAGGCCAGTGCCGAGATCACTGCGCGGCAACTGCGTCTGCACCCTGGCGGTGCGCAGTTCACCCTGGTGACGCCGCAGGGCAAGGCGCAGATTGCGCTGCCGTTGCCGGGCCGCCACAACGTGCTCAACGCACTGGCGGCAACGGGCCTTGCACTCGGTGCCGGCATCGCCTTGCCGGTGATCGCGGCCGGTCTGGCGCAGGCGCGCGCGGTGGCCGGCCGGCAGATCGCACAGACCATGCCCAATGGGGCGGTACTGATCGACGACAGCTACAACGCCAACCCGGGCTCGCTGGATGCGGCCATCGACGCCTTGGCCGCGGCACAGGGCGAAGGCTGGCTGGTGCTGGGCGACATGCGCGAACTCGGTGCCGAAGGCGTCGCATTGCATGCCGCGGCGGGACGTCGCGCGCGTGCGGCCAAGCTGCAGCGGCTGTATGCGCTGGGCGAACTCAGCGCCGCCGCCGCACAGGCATTCGGCGAAGGTGCCCGCGTGTTCGCCACGCATGCCGAGTTGATCGACGCCTTGCAGGCGGATCTGGTCGGAGCCGCCAGCCAGCTACAGCAAATGCAGCAACACGCATCAGGAAATACGCAGGAACATGCAGTGAATCAAGAACAGCAATCGCCGTCTGTGGCCGCTCTTTCGGGTGCCGCCTCCATCACGATCCTGGTGAAGGGCTCGCGCGGTAGCGCGATGGACCGCGTCGTCACCGCGCTGCTCGCATCGGCGGAGGGCGCATCCCATGCTGCTTGAGTTGGCCCGTTGGCTGCAGCAACTGGAGAGCCTGTTCGGGCTGTTCAACTATCTGACCTTCCGCGGCATCTTGGCTGCGCTGACGGCGCTGTTCCTGTCGTTGTGGATGGGACCTGCGGTGATCCGCAAGCTCGCCCAGTTCAAGGGCGGCCAGCCGATTCGCCAGGACGGTCCGCAAATGCATTTTTCCAAGGCCGGCACGCCGACCATGGGCGGTTCGCTGATCCTGCTCACCGTCACCTTGTCGGTGCTGCTGTGGGGCGACCTGCGCAACCGCTACGTGTGGTTGGTGCTGGCGGTGATGATCTGCTTCGGTGCGATCGGCTGGTACGACGACTGGATCAAGATCGTCAAACGCGATCCCAATGGTTTGAAGTCGCGCTGGAAGTATCTGCTGCAGTCGATCTTCGGACTGGCCGCTGGCTTGTTCCTGTACTACACCGCCGACGTGCCGGCGGCGATCACGTTCTACATCCCGATGTTCAAGTCGATCGCGCTGCCGCTGGCCGGCGTGAGCTTCGTGGTGATCGCCTACTTCTGGATCGTGGGCTTCTCCAACGCGGTGAACCTCACCGATGGCCTGGATGGCTTGGCCATCATGCCGACCGTGCTGGTGGCCTGCGCGCTGGGCGTGTTCGCGTATGCGTCCGGCAACGTGGTGTTCGCCGAATACCTGAAAATTCCGCTGATTCCCGGTGCCGGCGAGCTGATCATCATCTGCTCGGCGATTGCGGGGGCAGGCTTGGGCTTCCTGTGGTTCAACACCTACCCGGCGATGGTGTTCATGGGCGACATCGGCGCGTTGTCGCTGGGCGCAGTGCTCGGCACCATCGCGGTGATCGTGCGTCAGGAGATGGTGCTGGTGATCATGGGCGGCGTGTTCGTGATCGAAACGCTGTCGGTGATGATCCAGGTGGCCAGCTTCAAGCTGACCGGCAAGCGCGTATTCCGCATGGCGCCGATCCACCACCATTTCGAGCTCAAGGGTTGGCCGGAGCCGCGCGTGATCGTGCGCTTCTGGATCATTTCGGTGGTGCTGGTGCTGATCGGCCTTGCCACGTTGAAGGTGCGCTGATGAACGACATGTCCCGCCAGGCAACACGACTGGACGCCATCGGCGGCCGCTACGACCCGTGGCTGCTCGGGGCCGCAGTCACGCTCGCGTCGCTGGGTGTGGTGATGGTGGCGTCCAGCTCGATCGAGCTGGAAGCCAGCCCGTTCTACTACCTGACCCGCCACCTGCTGTTCCTGGGGGGCGGCATCGCGCTGGCGTTCTGGGCGATGCGCACCGAGCTCAAGACCATCGAACAGCACAACCAGATGTTGTTGCTGGCCTGCTTTGTGCTGCTCGTGGTGGTGTTCGTGCCTGGCCTGGGCAGCACCGTCAATGGCGCCAAGCGCTGGATCAACCTGGGCGTATCGCGGTTCCAGGTGGTCGAATCGGTGAAGGTGTTCTACATCATCTGGCTGGCGAGCTATCTGGTGCGTTTCCGCGACGAGGTCAACGCGACCTGGCAGGCGATGCTCAAACCGGTATTCGTGGTCGGCTTCCTGGTCGGCCTGTTGCTGCTGCAGCCGGACTTCGGCTCCTCGATGCTGCTGCTGAGCGTGACCGCCTGCATGCTCGTGCTGGGCGGTGCGCCGATCGGGCGCATCATCCTGCCGATCCTGCTGTTGCTGCCGGCCCTGGTGGCATTGGTGATCTTCGAGCCATACCGCATGCGGCGCGTGACCTCCTTCATGGACCCGTGGGTAGATCAGCTGGGCTCCGGTTACCAGCTGTCCAACGCGCTGATGGCCATCGGCCGCGGCCAGTGGACCGGCGTGGGCCTGGGCGCTTCGGTACAGAAGCTCAACTACCTGCCCGAATCGCATACCGACTTCATCTTCTCGGTGATCGCCGAGGAACTGGGCTTTGTGGGCGTGTGCGGCGTGATCGGGCTATACGCGCTGCTGGTCGGTCGCGCCTTCTGGCTGGGCATGCGCTGCGTGGAAATGAAGCGGCATTTCTCCGGCTACATCGCTTTCGGCATCGGCCTGTGGATCGCGATGCAGAGCTTCGTGTCGATCGGCGTCAACCTGGGCATCCTGCCGACCAAGGGGCTGACCCTGCCACTGATTTCGTCAGGTGGCTCGTCGGTGCTGATGACCTGCCTTGCGATGGGCGTGCTGCTGCGTGTGTCCTACGAGGCCGATCGTGCCGAGCGCCTGCGCAGCAAGTTGTCTCCGCAGGGCGCGGCCAGCTCGCCAGCTGAGCCGGCCGAGCCGGTGGTCGATTCGGTGCCGCCGGCGTACGCGCCTGCGCACAAGCCGCAGCGCGACACTGCCGCCGCGCCCGCACCGGCCGCCGCCCCGGTTGCCGCCGCCTACGTAGCGCCTGCGTCGGCCATCCTGCGCGGTACCAGCCGCATGCAACCGCGTGTGGAACCGACGTTCGGGAGGATTGCGTGAGCGTTTCTGCCAATGCCGCGCAAGCGCACGCACAGCCATCTGCGGTGCTGCGGCCGGTCATGATTCTGGCCGGCGGCACCGGCGGGCACATCTTCCCGGGCTTGGCCGTGGCCAAGGTGCTGCGCGCGCGCGGCGTGCCGGTGACCTGGTTGGGCGCCGATGGCGCCATGGAAACTCGCCTGGTGCCGCAGCACGATATTCCCATCGATACGCTGGCCATCAGCGGCTTGCGCGGCAAGGGCGTGGTGAAGTTGCTCGGTGCGCCGGTGCGGGTGATGCGCGCGGTGCGCGCTGCCGGCTTCGTGCTGCGCAAGCGCCAGCCGCGTGCGGTGATCAGCTTTGGCGGCTTTGCGGCCGGCCCGGGCGGCCTGGCCGCGCGCCTGCTCGGTGCGCCATTGCTGGTGCACGAACAGAATCGCGCACCCGGCATGACCAACAAGGTGTTGTCGCGTTTCGCGCGCCGCGTGCTGACCGGTTTTCCGGGCAGCTTCACTGGCGAAGAAGCGGTGGGCAACCCGGTGCGCGCGGAAATCGCGGCACTGCCTGCGCCGGCCGATCGTTTGTTCGGTCGCACCGGCCCGGTACGCGTGCTGGTACTAGGCGGCAGCCAGGGCGCGCGCGTGTTGAATCAGGCGCTGCCGGCTGCGCTGGTCGTACTCGGCCATTCTGAGGTCGAGGTGCGCCATCAGTGCGGCGAAAAGCTGCGCGCCGAAGCCGAAGCGGCCTATGCACAGGCAGGCGTCAACGCCAGCGTCGAACCCTTCATTGCCGACATGGCCGCTGCCTATGCCTGGGCAGATCTGGTGGTGTGCCGCGCCGGCGCGTCCACCCTGGCCGAACTGTGCGCCGCCGGTGTCGGCAGCGTGCTGGTGCCGTTTGCCGCCGCCGTCGACGACCATCAAACCCGCAATGCCGAATACCTGGTCGGCGCCAACGCCGCCGTGCTGCTCAAGCAGGACGACAGCCTGCCAGTGCGCTTGCAGCAGGTGCTGCAGACCCTGCTCGCCGACCCGGCACGTCGCCTCTCAATGGCCAACGCTGCCCGCACCCTGGCCAAACCGGACGCCGCCGAGCGCATCGCCGACATCATTCTTCAAGAGGCAGGGAATGGTCCATCGGGAATGGGGAATGGACACAGCTCAGAACAACCGCAGGAACGCACATTGATGCACGCAGACAAGCGCACCGACCAAGTTTCCGTCGCCGCTGGCGCTCAGCTCCACACCATTCCCGATTCCCGATTCCCGATTCGCACCTCCACTGGAGGTGCCCGGTGATCCGCCGTCTGCAAGCCAGTGGCGATCTGGTGCGGGCGTTCCCGCGCGTGCATTTCGTCGGCATCGGCGGTACCGGCATGAGCGGCATTGCCGAGGTGATGTTGACGCTGGGCTATGAAGTGTCCGGCTCGGACAACGCCGACAACGCGGCCACGCGCCGGCTGGCCAAGCTGGGTGCGCGCGTGATGCGCGGCCATTCGGCGGCCAACGTGCTGGGCACCGATTGCGTGGTGGTGTCCAGCGCCATCCGCGAAGACAATCCCGAGCTGATGGAAGCGCGCAGCCAGCGCATTCCGATCATGCCGCGCGCGGCGATGCTGGCCGAGCTGATGCGTTTCCGTCGCGGCATTGCGGTGGCCGGCACGCATGGCAAGACCACCACCACCAGCCTGGCGGCTGCGGTGCTGAGCGAAGGCGGGTTGGACCCGACGTTCGTGATCGGCGGGCAGCTGCTGGCCGCAGGCGCCAACGCCAAGCTCGGTGGCGGCCAATGGTTGGTCGCCGAAGCCGACGAAAGCGATGGCAGCTTCCTGCGCCTGAATCCATTGATGGCGGTCATCACCAACATCGATGCGGATCACCTGGAAAACTACGGCAACGATTTCGCCCGCGTGCAGGCCGCATTCGCCGAATTCCTGCAGCGCCTGCCGTTCTACGGCCTGGCATTGCTGTGCATCGACGACCCGGAAGTGGCTGCACTGGCCGGCAAGACGCCGCGCCACGTGATGAGCTACGGCATGAGCGAAAACGCCGACGTGCGCGCCGAAGATGTGGTGCAGGACGGCCCGCGCATGCGTTTTACGCTGCGCCTGCCCGAAGGCACCACCACCCCGGTGACGCTTGCACTGCCGGGCCGCCACAACGTGCTCAATGCGCTGGCGGCTGCCGCAATCGGCTGGCAGCTCGGCGTGGCGCCGGACACCATTGCGCGCGCGCTGGAAAATTTTGCCGGCATCGGCCGTCGGTTCAACGATCTGGGCGAAGTCACCACCAGCACCGGTGCGCGCGTGCGCGTGGTCGACGATTACGGCCATCACCCGCGCGAACTCGAAGCCGTGTTCGCTGCAGCACGTGGCGGCTGGCCGGACAAGCGTCTGGTCGTCGCCTTCCAGCCGCACCGCTATAGCCGCACCCGCGATCAGTTCGACGCCTTTGCCGCGGTGCTCAGCACGGTCGACGCGTTGGTGCTGAGCGAGGTCTACCCCGCCGGCGAAGCGCCGATTCCGGGCGCCGACTCGCGCGCACTGGCGCGCGCCATCCGTGCGCGCGGCCGCAGCGAACCGGTGGTGGTCGGCCAGATCGCCGGTCTTGCCGAAGTGTTGCCGGACGTCCTGCAAGACGGCGATCTGCTGTTGATGATGGGCGCCGGCGATATCGGTTATGTGGCCCAGCACATCATCAACAACGGGTTTGTCGGAGAACAGGCATGAGCGCGTTGGTCGGCAACGCCCGCACCAGCGATCCGGCTGCCTTTGGCCGCGTCGCCGTACTGTTCGGCGGCACCTCGTCCGAGCGCGAGGTGTCGTTGAATTCCGGCAGCAACGTGCTGGACGCGCTGCGCGCACGCGGCGTGGATGCGCAGCCGGTGGATGGCATTCCGGCCTTGGCCAAGGCATTGGTCGCGCAGCAGTTCGATCGCGTGTTCAACGTGCTGCACGGACATAACGGCGGCGGCGAAGACGGCATCGTGCAGGGCCTGATGGAAGCCTTCGGCGTGCCATATACCGGCTCGGATGTGCTGGGTTCGGCGCTGAGCATGGACAAAATCCGCACCAAGCAGGTGTGGTTGTCGCTGGGCCTGTCGACCCCGCGCTATGCGCGGCTGGCCGCTGGCGCGAGCGCCGAGGACATTCATGCCGCTGCACGCCAGATCGGGTTGCCGATCATCGTCAAGCCGGCCAATGAAGGTTCCAGCGTCGGCGTCAGCCGCGTGTTCGACCAGGCACAGCTCGAAGAAGCGGTGACCCTGGCGGCGCGCTACGACGGCGCGCTGCTGATGGAGCAACTGATCGAAGGCGACGAACTCACCGTGGCCGTGCTCGGCGACACCGCGTTGCCGTCGATCCGCATCGTGCCCAAGGGCCAGTGGTACGACTACAACGCCAAGTACATCGCCGACGACACGCAATACCTGTGCCCGGGGCTGGAAGGCGAGGCCGAAGCGCAGATCCGCCAACTCGCGCTGGACGCCTTCCGCGCTGCCGGCTGCCGTGGCTGGGGCCGCGTGGACGTGATGCGTGATGGCAGCAGTGGCCAGCTGTATCTGCTCGAAGTCAACACCGCTCCCGGCATGACCAGCCACTCGCTGGTGCCCAAGGCCGCCCGCCAGCTCGGCATCGATTTCGAAACGCTGGTCTGGCGCGTGCTGGAGCAGACGCTGTGAAGCCGGGAATCGTGAATCGTGAATCGGGAATGGGTAACAGCGGATGCGCTGTTGCCGTTGCGATTCCCTATTCCCGATTCCCAATTCCCGTGTGCGGAGCGCGCCCATGAACGCCACGCTGCGCATCCTGGCCTGGCTGCTCGCGCTGGCGTTGGTCGCGCTGCCGGTGGTGGCCGTGCTCAATGGCTGGGTCGGTGCCGAGCGCTGGCCGTTGGCGAAGTTGCGTGTGTCCGGCGACTTCAAGCGGGTGCCGGCCGAAGAGTTGCGTGCAGTGGTGTTGCCGTATGCGCGTGCCGGCTTCTTCGCGGTGAAATTGCAGCAGGCGCAGGATGCCATCGCGCGTTTGCCGTGGGTGGAAAGTGCGCAGGTGCGCAAGCGCTGGCCGGATGTACTGGAAGTGCATGTGACCGAGCACAAGCCGTTCGCGCGCTGGGGCACCGACCGCATGCTGTCCGAGCAGGGCCGGCTGTTTCGCACCCCGCCGCTTTTGAAGGATTTCAAGTTGCCGCAGCTGGGTGGTCCAGACAGCAAGACCCAGGATGTGGTGGCGCTGTACAACGAATCACGCGCCCTGTTCGCACCGACCGGGCTGGAT
Source organism: Xanthomonas cissicola (assembly GCF_008801575.1). Classification (GTDB taxonomy): domain Bacteria; phylum Pseudomonadota; class Gammaproteobacteria; order Xanthomonadales; family Xanthomonadaceae; genus Xanthomonas; species Xanthomonas cissicola. Next base: position 21,810 of record NZ_VZPL01000053.1, read on the forward strand.
GTGGAGCGTCTTGAGATGGACGCGCGCGGCAGCTGGTCGCTGGGGCTGAGCAATGGCGTGCAGATCGTGGTCGGCCGCGACGATGCACGCGCACGGCTGCAGCGCTTCGCACGCGTGCTGCCGCAGCTGTCCGACCCACAGCGTCCGATCGCCCGCGCCGACTTGCGTTACACCAACGGATTTACCGTTGAAAGGCGAATGGAGAATGGGGAATCGGGAATGGAGAAGAAGCCCAAGCAGGCATCGCCCGCTACGGCTCATGCACTTGTTCTCAATTCTCCCCGCATTCGTGCACCGCTGTTGACCATTCCCCATTCCCCATTCGCTATTCCCGGCTTTAAGACATGAATCGCAAAGGCGACAAATCCCTCATCGTTGGACTGGACATCGGCACTTCCAAGGTCGTCGCGCTGGTCGGCGAGTACTCGCCCGGCAATCCGATCGAAGTGATCGGCATCGGTTCGCATGAATCGCGCGGTCTCAAGCGCGGCGTGGTGGTGGACATCGAATCCACCGTGCAGTCGATCCAGCGTGCGGTGGAAGAGGCCGAGCTGATGGCCGGTTGCGAGATCCGCTCGGTGTACGCCTCGATTTCCGGCAACCACGTGCAGTGCAAGAACTCGCCCGGCATCGTGCCGATCCGCGATGGCGAAGTGACCTGGAGCGATCTGGAGCGCGTGCTCGATGCCGCCAAGGCCGTGGCCATTCCGGCCGATCAGCGCATCCTGCATGCGATTCCGCGCGAGTACGTGCTGGACGATTCGCAGGAAGGCATCCGCAACCCGGTCGGCATGACCGGCGTGCGCCTGGAGGTGCATGCGCACCTGGTGGTGTGCGCGCAGTCGGCGGCGGCCAACATCACCAAGTGCGTGCAGAAGTGCGGCCTGCAGGTCGACGATCTGGTGCTGTCGTCGCTGGCATCGTCGGTGGCGGTGTTGACCGCCGACGAACGCGAGCTGGGCGTGGTGCTGGTGGATATCGGCGCCGGCACCACCGACCTTGCGGTCTACGTGCAGGGCGCGATCTGCCACACCGCCTCGCTGCCGATCGCCGGCGACCACGTCACCAACGACATCGCGCACATGCTGCGCACGCCCACCCCGGAAGCCGAGCAGATCAAGGTGCGCTACGCCTGCGCGCTGGCGCAGCTGGCCACCGCCGAAGAAAGCATCCAGGTGCCGTCGGTGGGCGACCGCCCGCCGCGTCGCATGCCGCGGCATGCGCTCGCGCAGGCAGTGCAGGGCCGTTACGAAGAAATCTTCGAGATGGTGCAGGCCGAACTGCGCCGCTCCGGTTTCGAGGAAATGGTGCGCGCCGGCATGGTGCTCACCGGTGGCGCCTCGAAGATGGAAGGTGTGGTGGAACTGGCCGAAGAAATGCTGCAGATGCCGGTGCGCGTGGGCATCCCGCAGCACGTCACCGGCCTGGGCGAAGTCGTCGGCAACCCGGTGCACGCCTCCGGCGTTGGCCTGTTGCTGATGGGCAGCCAGATCGAACACCCGCGCCGGCCATCGATTCCGACCGGGCGCGCAGGCAGCTTGTTCAAGAAATTGAAGAATTGGTATCGCGGGGAATTCTGAAGAACCGGGAATCGGGATTCGAGAATTGGTTGAAGCAAAGGCAAAGCGGTTGCGGCAGATTTGAGTGGAGAGCGGTGAGAGCGGGCAGGGCGTAGTTTTTTTTGCGGTTCCGTCGAGGAAGCAGTGGTTGGCGTGGAGGTGATTCGCTGTTGCGATTCCCCATTTCCAACTTCCCATTCCCGGCATTCAAACAACAACATTCGCCGACATGCGGGTGTTGGGCTGGCGACGGAGCAATCCGATTCCCCATTCCCGATTCCCCATTCACGGCATCTAAAGAGGACACTGACATGGCACATTTCGAACTGATTGAAAAAATGGCTCCCAACGCGGTCATCAAGGTGGTGGGCGTCGGCGGCGGCGGTGGCAATGCCGTCGCGCACATGGTCAACACCAACGTCGATGGCGTGGAATTCATCACCGCCAACACCGACTCGCAGGCGATCAAGAACTGCGGCGCCAAGCTGCAGCTGCAGCTCGGCACCAACGTCACCAAGGGCCTGGGCGCAGGCGCGAATCCGGAAGTCGGCCGTCAGGCCGCGCTGGAAGATCGCGAGCGCATCATGGACGCGCTGCAGGGTGCGGACATGGTCTTCATCACCGCCGGCATGGGCGGCGGCACCGGCACCGGCGCCGCGCCGGTGGTGGCGCAGCTGGCCAAGGAAATGGGCATCCTGACCGTGGCCGTGGTCACCAAGCCATTCCCGTTCGAAGGCCGTCGTCGCATGCAGGTGGCGCTGAAGGGCATCGAGGAACTGAGCCAGCATTGCGACTCGCTGATCACCATCCCCAATGAAAAGCTGATCACCGTGCTGGGCCGTAACGCCACCATGATCCAGGCGTTCCGCGCTGCCAACGACGTGCTGCAGGGCGCCGTGCAGGGCATCGCCGACCTGATCGTGCGCCCCGGCCTGATCAACGTCGACTTCGCCGACGTGCGCACCGTGATGTCGGAAATGGGTCTGGCCATGATGGGCACCGGTTCGGCCCGCGGCGACGATCGCGCGCAGGCCGCTGCCGAAGCCGCCATCCAGAACCCGCTGCTGGACGATGTGAACTTGGCCGGTGCCAATGGCATCCTGGTCAACATCACCGCCGGCCCGGACTTCACCATGTCCGAGTTCGACGAGATCGGCCGCACCATCGAGGCCTTCGCGTCGGAAGACGCCACTGTGGTCGTCGGTACCGTGCTCGACCCGGACATGCAGGACGAAGTGCGCGTGACCGTGGTGGCCACCGGCCTGAACCGTGCGGTTGCCCGTCAGACCCAGCGTCCAGACCAGCGCGCACCGATCAAGTTGGTGCGCAATGCCACCACCGGCCAGCCGGAATTCGGCGATTTCGACACCACCAGCGGCGATGCGGTGTCCAAGGCCGTCGGCGGCAGCATGGGGCTGGGCCTGCGCCGTCCGAGCAGCGACTCGGTCGGCAGCGGCAGCCACAACAGCGGTGGCTCCTCGACGCCGGCGGCAGACCTGCCCAACGACTACCTGGATATCCCGGCGTTCCTGCGCCGCCAGGCCGACTGAGGAGCGTCGGCTGCGTCGCCACGGTGACGTAGCCCGTCCTACCCCGAAGCCCGCTTCGGGTTGCACCACCATGTCATGTCATTTCTGCCGGATCGGTGCCGATCCGGCAGCTTTTGCCATCGCGTGACTGACTGATTACGGTTGCCGTCACGCGCGACTTGTTAAAATTCGGATAATCTCAGCGGAATAGACAGCCGGTTCAGCGTCTGTCTGCATTGTTCATCCAGACTTCGCATATGACCCAGCAACGCACTCTCAAGAACACCATTCGCGCCACCGGCGTCGGCCTGCACAGCGGCGACAAGGTGTACATGACGTTACGGCCGGCTCCGGTCGATCATGGCGTGGTGTTCCGACGGGTGGACCTGGAACCGGTCGTCGAAGTCCCCGCAGATGCCGAACTGGTCACCGAGACCACGCTGTGCACCGGGCTGACCTGCAACGGCGCCAAGATCCAGACCGTCGAACATCTGATGTCCGCATTGGCGGGCCTGGGTGTGGACAACGTCATCGTCGAACTGTCCTCGGCCGAGTTGCCGATCATGGATGGCTCGTCCGGCCCGTTCGTATTCCTGCTGCAGTCGGCAGGCATCGTCGAACAGAGCAAGCCCAAGCGCTTCATCCGGATCACGCAGACGGTGGAAGTGCGCGATGGCGACAAGGTGGCGCGCTTTGAGCCGTACGAGGGCTACAAGCTTGGCTTCACCATCGAATTCAATCACCCGATGATTCCGGCCAAGCAGTCGCGCCAGGAAATCGAGTTTTCCACCTCGGCGTACGTCAAGGAAATCTCGCGCGCGCGCACCTTCGGTTTCATGCGCGACCTCGAGTACATGCGCGAGCGCAATCTGGGCCTGGGCGGCTCGATGGACAATGCCATCGTGCTGGACGAGTTCCGCGTGCTCAACGAGGACGGCCTGCGTTACACCAACGAATTCGTGCGGCACAAGATTCTGGACGCCATCGGCGACCTGTATCTGGCTGGCGGCGCCATCCTCGGCGCCTACGAAGGCTTCAAATCCGGCCACGCCCTCAACAACAAACTGGTGCGTGCGCTTTTGGCCGACCAGGCCGCCTGGGAATGGGTCAGCTTCCCGGAAGGCACCGAGCAGCCGCCGGTAACCTACGCCAGCCCTGTCTACGCTTGATGTCAGGGAATGCCCTGGTCGACGTTCGAAGTGTGAACCCGGTCGTATTTCTGGCCCGTTCTTAACATTTATTTAAGGCTTCTCTAACTCCTGCGGGCCACATGCCCGCTAGGATGCGTCGGGTCACGTGCGGTCTTCGCAACTCTTTCACGCACTGGCGGCCGCTCCGGATGGGCGGCACGGCTTCACCGTTTGGTCGGTAACACGTCCTGCAGAGAAGCCAATGCGTCGCGCAAGCCTTTGTGCGTCGCCTCGGATACAGGTTTGGGACGGTCGCGGTTCTGCTGCGTTGGGGAATGCAGCGGCACGGTTGCGGTCTTGACGGTCACCGCGGTGGCCTTCAGTCCGACGGATCGGGCGGCATCCAGGATTTGGGTTTCGGCAAGCCGCACCTTGGCATGCCAGACCGGCGAATCCACCAGAAAAACGAGCTGTTCGCCTCGGACATTGGCCAACCGGCAACGGGTGGACAGATGAGGTGGTAACAGGGGGCGCAACTGCCGGTCCAGCGCATCGAGCCACAAGGCTCGGCGCAAGGGGTCGCCAGCCTTTTCCCCCAGCGCGGCCTCGATGGCCGGTTGTGGAGTGGAAGGGTTACGTGCGTTGGACTTGGGCTTGGACATGACACTCATATGGCGTTGAACAAAGTTGTAATCAAATCTCGGCAGACCCGGGCGCAGCGTGTGGCCCGACAGTTCCAGGACTTTGCAGCGGATCGACCGATGGTGGTGCTTGGCGCGGTATTGGGCCTGGGCATGTTGATCGGCGTCGGTGCAAGCACCGCCACCGGCATGGTGACCAATTCGGCGCTGCAGGCCAAGGTTGCGCAGCAGCAGGCCGAGCTGGCCCAGGCGCAGCGCGCCTCGCAGGCGCAGGTCAATGCGCTGGCCGCCCGTCTGGGCGAGCTGCAAGCGCAGGCCACCCGCCTCAATGCGTTGGGCGAGCGCCTGACCGAAATGGGCAAGTTGAAGGACGGCGAGTTCGACTTCGACGAGCCGGTCGGCGTCGGTGGCGGCGATGAGCCGGTCAGCGATATGCCGGTGCAAGACTTCAAGGAGACGTTGGGGCAAGTGGAGCAGCAGTTCTCCGCCTCCGGCCAGCAATTGAACGTGCTGGCCTCGCTGATGTTCGATCATCAGCTGGAGCAGAATTCGGTGCCCTCGCGGATGCCGATCCGCAACACCTACATCACCTCCGGTTTCGGCGGCCGCGCCGACCCGTTCGACGGCGGTTCGGCCTTCCACAAGGGCGTGGACTTCCATGCCAACGTGGGCGACCCGGTGCTGTCGGTCGCCGATGGCGTGGTCAGCTACGCCGGTGTACGCGGCGGTTACGGCAACGTGGTCGAAGTGGATCACGGCAACGGTTATGTGACCCGCTACGCGCACAACTCGCGCCTGGTGGTGAAGGTGGGCGATCTGGTGCGCGCCGGCCAGCAGGTCGCGCGTGCCGGTTCCAGCGGCCGCTCCACCGGTGCACACGTGCATTTCGAGGTGTGGGCGGACGGGCGCGTGGTCAATCCGCGCAAATTCCTGGGTGAAACCACGCCAGTGGGACGTCAGGGGCGCGGTTGACGAGGGCGCGGGCCGCGCTTGATTCGTGAAGGCCCGCCCCAAGCTACAATAGGGTGTTGCCATCGACAGGGCGCAGTGCGCCCTGTTTCGTTTACGGCGGTCGGGTCTGTGGGGACCGGCGTCGGTCAAACCGTTCCTTTTCAACCGGTTTCTTCAATGATCAACAGTCTGCTTACCCGTGTCTTTGGCAGTCGTAACGAACGCCAGCTGCGCCAGCTCAACCGCCTCGTCACCCAGATCAATGCGCTGGAGCCGACGATCGAGAAGCTCTCCGACGCCGAGCTGCAAGCCAAGACCCCGGAGTTCAAGCAGCGGCTTGCCGCCGGCGAGTCCCTGGACAAGATTCTTCCCGAAGCCTTCGCGGTATGCCGCGAGGCCAGCCGACGCGTGCTGGGTATGCGCCATTACGATGTGCAGCTGATCGGCGGCATGGTGTTGCACCTTGGCAAGATCGCCGAGATGCGCACCGGCGAAGGCAAGACCCTGGTGGCCACGTTGCCGGTGTACCTCAACGCGCTGCAGGGCGAGGGCGTGCACGTGGTGACGGTCAACGACTACCTGGCGCGCCGCGACGCTGCGCAGATGGGCAAGCTGTACAACTGGCTGGGCCTGAGCGTGGGCGTGGTGTATCCGGGCATGCCGCACAGCGACAAGCGCGAGGCCTACGGCGCGGACATCACCTACGGCACCAATAACGAATTCGGCTTCGATTACCTGCGCGACAACATGGCGCTGTCGCGCGCTGACCGTTACCAGCGCAATCTGCATTACGCGATCGTCGACGAGGTCGACTCGATCCTGATCGACGAAGCACGCACCCCGCTGATCATCTCCGGCCCGGCCGACGAATCGCCGGAGCTGTACATCCGCGTCAATCGCATCGTGCCGCAGCTGACCCGGCAGGAAAGCGAAGAAGGCGAAGGCGATTTCTGGATCGACGAAAAGGGCAAGCAGGTGCATCTGTCCGAGGCAGGCATGGGCCACGCCGAAGAGTTGCTGTTGCAGGCCGGCATCCTGGAAAACGCCGAAGACGGGCTGTATGCCGCGCAGAACCTGAGCGTGGTGCATCACCTCAATGCGGCGCTGCGCGCGCATGCCATCTATCAGCGCGATGTGGATTACATCGTGCGCGATGGCGAAGTGGTGATCGTGGACGAATTCACCGGCCGCACGCTGTCCGGGCGTCGCTGGTCGGACGGCCTGCATCAGGCGGTCGAAGCGAAGGAAGGCGTGCCGGTTCAGCGCGAGAACCAGACCCTGGCCAGCATCACCTTCCAGAACCTGTTCCGCATGTACAAGAAGCTGTCCGGCATGACCGGTACGGCCGATACCGAAGCCTACGAATTCCAGAGCATCTACGGCCTGGAAGTTGTGGTGATTCCGACCAACCGCCCGACCGTGCGCAAGGATCATCCGGACCAGGTGTTCCTCAACCGCAAGGGCAAGTTCAATGCGGTGCTGGCCGACATCGAAGACTGCGCCAAGCGCGGCCAGCCGGTGCTGGTGGGAACCACCTCGATCGAGACCTCGGAGATGCTGTCCGAGCATCTGCGCAAGGCCGGGGTGAAGCACGAAGTGCTCAACGCCAAGCAGCACGAACGCGAAGCCACCATCGTGGCCAACGCCGGCCAGCCGGGCGCGGTGACCATCGCCACCAATATGGCCGGTCGCGGTACCGATATCGTGCTGGGCGGTTCGTTGGAATCGGAATATCACGCTCTCGGCGAAGACGCCACCGAAGACGCGCGCTTCAAGATCAAGACCGACTGGCAGCGTCGTCATGACGCGGTCAAGGCGGCCGGCGGCCTGCACATCATCGGTACCGAACGCCACGAATCGCGGCGTATCGACAACCAGCTGCGCGGCCGTGCCGGTCGTCAGGGCGACCCGGGTTCGTCGCGCTTCTATCTGTCGCTGGAAGACAATCTGATGCGGATCTTTGGTGGCGAGCGTGTGCCGAAGATGATGCGCATGCTGGGTATGAAGGAAGACGATGTCATCGAGGATCGGATGATCTCGCGCGTGATCGAGAACTCTCAGCGCAAGGTCGAAGCACATAACTTCGATATCCGCAAGAACTTGCTCGACTTCGACGACGTCAACAACGACCAACGCAAGGTGATCTATGCTCAGCGCGACGAGCTGCTGGACGCTGAGTCAGTCAAAGACAACGTGGAAGGCATTCGCGCCGATGTGATCCACGACCTGGTCGCACGCTTCGTGCCGCCGAACTCCGTCGATGAGCAGTGGGACCTGCAGGACCTGGAGGCGACGCTGGAGTCGGAGCTGGGCATGACGTTGTCGCTGACCGAGCTGGTACGGACGCAGGAAGAGATCGATGCCGAGCAGATCGCTGCCAAGGTGCAGTCGGCAGTGGATGCGCACTTCGCCGAAAAGGAAGCCGCCATCGGCGCGGACACCATGCGCGCGCTCGAGAAGCACGTGATGCTGACCGTGCTCGACCAGGGCTGGAAGGAGCATCTGGCCAAGATGGACTATCTGCGCCAAGGCATCTATCTGCGTGGCTATGCGCAGAAGCAGCCCAAGCAGGAATACAAGAAGGAAGCCTTCGAACTGTTCTCGGAGATGCTGGAGAACGTCAAGCGCGAGGTGATCAATTTGCTGGCGCGCGTGCGCATCCGCAGCGAAGAAGAAGTGGCCCAACTGGAAGAGCAGGAACGTCGTCAGGCCGAGGCACGTCTGCTGACTTCGCAGTTTCAGCATCAGGATGCCGGTGGTTACGGCGCCGACGAGGAAGCTGCCCAGGTGCAGGGCGGAAACGCGCCGGTCGCGGTCTCGCAGGTCACCCGCGACGAGCCGAAGGTCGGCCGCAACGATCCTTGCCCCTGCGGCAGCGGCAAGAAGTACAAGCATTGCCACGGTCAACTCAGCTGAGCTGAGTTGACCGTGGAGCAGCCCGCTTTGCGGGCTGCTCACCCGCTATCCGCAACGCGGATAGCGGGCTCACGGTGTTGCTCCCGATCCCCCACGCCTTCGGCGCGCCCCCCTTACCAAGGGGGGCTTTGCATTCGGAAATACGGCGATAGTTTTTTGCTAGCTGCGAAGTTGGGGGGTAAGTGCGGTGCTTGTTTGCCGTTGAGGCGGAGATTAGGAATTTGGGATTTGGCATTGGCATTGGCGATACCGGTGCAACCCCTGCGTTAGGGAAGGTCTGAATAACGAGGCCTGAGAGTGCGGGATGTCGCGTCGTTCCGAAGAGTGGCGTTTGAATCTTTGGAATTTCGCCATTTCTGGCGCTTTCCGTGGGAATTTCCTGGTTTACAGGCGCACGCTCCCCATAGCCGGCAGCAACTGCTTTCGCTTCATCCACAGATTGGAGAGCGCAAACAAGGTCAGCACGTGTGCGGTGTTTTTGGCCAGGCCG
>NZ_VZPL01000054.1 GCF_008801575.1 Xanthomonas cissicola
CGGCCTGCTTCAGCGTGGCGATGATCTGTGTCTCGGTGAACTTCGATGTGCGCATGGAACCTCCTGACTTGGGAACGATGCCAGAAAGATCTACTTATGCGGTGTCTGCGGATCGGGGGAGCTTACGAGGTCAGCGCATCCGATCTGCTTTTTCTTAAATGGTACCGTTACGGTGATATGAGTCGAGGTGTTCGGATTGGGTTCTTAAAGTCTCCGTTTGTTTGGTCAACAATAACGGAGTGGTTTGGAACGAAATCGTTCACGCATCAAAACGGCAGGATGCGATCTGTGCCGCAGAGCTATGGATTCAAGATTCATGGTGTAGAAGCGCCGTTTGGCATAACAACACCTTTCGGCAATGGGCACATACTTGTTCCAGATCCGTCTGCGGATGCAGAGAAATTTGGCGGGGCAGTTTCTTATGTGGATGATCCGGAAGTAGAGGTTGCTAAATTTTCTCGCAGCGACCCAACATCAACAACATTATTTGGACGTGCCTCTGATATTGCGCGTATTAAATCCAAAGAATGGGAGGATCAAGAAGAGTACCGTTACGTATTAATGGCGTTCGAAGGGCCAAAACTAAGCTTTGCCCGCGCTCCTTCAGAGTATAGGAGCGCGTTGCTCAAAATGATGCAGGAGAAAGGAGGGGGGCATTCAAATCCCTCAGAATCCCTTTACATCGACATTCCGATTTCTGAGGAGGATTTCGAAGAAATGGAGGTGATACTTGGCCCAAAAATCTCACCCGCAGATAAAGACGCTGTGCGCGAAGCGGTAAGCGCCTTTGCTCCGTCCGCGCACTTAAAAGAAAGCGCACTAAAAATTCGATGACGAACGTTCGGTTGCAAGCTAGACACCCTTATCAACGGATTAAAGGAAATCATGTATTTAATGGCAACGTCTGAGAATGAAATCGAATGCCGAATGCCGAATGCCGAATGCCGAATGCCGAATGCCGATTTATGACCGAAAATGCCGTATCAACTCCAAGGGTTAATGACCTCTAACGCCATCGCCTCGAATGGTGCCGTGTCGCGAGTGGCAACGGTCAATCCTTGCGCGGCTGCCGTTGCAGCGATGTAGGCATCGGCGCGCCCGAGTGTAAGTCCTGCGGTTCTGGCTTTCGATGCAAGCGCCGCAAATGCGTGTGATGCATCCAGATCGAATGCGAGCAGGCGCCCGTCGAACAGTGGCAATACCTCGCCCTCCAACCGAGCATGCAAGGTGGATCGCTTTCGGCCCTTGGGCATCACGGCAATACCGAAACGGAGTTCAGCCACCGTCACGACCGACAGGAACAGTGTCTCGACAGCTTGTGAATCGATCCAGGCGACGACCTGCGGATTAGGCTGAGGCCGCCAAAGTTCGGAGATGACATTGGTATCGAGCAGGATCACTTCAGACCGATCGGCTTGATCGCCGCCTTGCCGCGCAGCTTGTCGAAGGCATTGGCCTCTTTTGCGGTCAGGCCGGCGTCGCGGCCGATGCTCACCAGCAGTGAGCCGAGTTTGACCCGGTCTGCGGGTTTGGCCGCCAATTCAAGGATTGCGCGGATCTCCGCTTCGGTGCTGCGGCCATGAAGTGCAGCCCGCGCGCGGATCGCGCGATGCACGTCGTCTGGGATATTGCGGACGGTGAAAGAAGGCATATGGCCCTCCCGGTGACATCAGGGTGCTTGCACTTTAGAGAAGTGCAAGCACTCAGGCAACGTCAGCACGCCCGGTATCGGATGCAGTCATTCCCGCATTAGCGGGTAAGTGGAATCCGGGGCCAACCTGGCCCCACCCCTCACCGATACGGCCCCGGCCCACGCCAGACCGGTTCGCCCTGGCGGTAGACCTCCATCATGTTGATGACCTCGCGCGCGTCGCCGATGGTCTTCAGCTCCGGCGAATCCGGTGGCAGCAGGCGGCATTTGCTGGAGCCGCGTTTGAGCGCGACATCCAGCGGGCAGATCATGCGTTGCTGGGTGCCGGGCAGGATGATGGCGATTTCCTGCATGCCTTGTTCTTTCCAGGCGCGCAGCTGGGTTTCGCTGCGCACGTCGTAATAGACCTGGAAGCCGCCGATATCCAGGCTGGGCTGGGCGTTGTTGCGGTCGTTGCGGCGGCCCTGGCTGATGGTGGGGGTGTTGGCCATGCCGTCTTCGGCGCCGTCGGCGGGTTCGTCGAGCATGCCCGGCGGGCGGCCCGTCCAGGTATCCGGGCGGCGCTGGGCGGATGCCGCCGGCGGTGCGGGCGGTTGCGGCGGCGTGGGCCGTTGCTGGCGATGCGGCTGGCGGCGTTCGGCCAGGTTGCCTTGCGCGGTATCGCCCTGCGGCGGCACCGGATGTTTGGCTTGCTGCACCAGCGTGGACTGTACCGGCGAGGCAGCCGGTGGCGGCTGCACGGGCGTGGGTGTCGGTGGCACCGGGGTGGGCGAGGGCACCGGCTCATCGGGCTGCGAGGTGTCGCCGACGAAATCCACCTTGATGCGTCCACCGCTGGCCGAGCCCTGCGGCGGGGTCATGGTGGGGGTGGAGGCCGACAGCAGGATCAGCAACATCAGCACGTGCAGCAGCGCGCTGATCAGCGCGGCAATCCACGGTTCGATGCGTTCGATCAGCGGTTCGGTGCGTGGCAGCCAGTCGCTGGCATCCAGATGGACGTGCAACACCTGCAGGGCGCCGTCACGCACGCGGTAGACCAACACATACGGGGTCTGTTTGACCACCCATTCGCGGGTGCCGGGCACGCGGCCAACGCGGCCGCAGCCTGGTTGCTCGGCCAGAGTGCGGGTGGCTTCCAGCACCTGCCGCGCCATCGCAGCAGCGGCGGTCGGGTTGAGCGCGTGGTAGTGATCCTGGGCGTGTGCAAGCTGCGTGGCGGCCGGGACGGTCCAGTCACGCCGTAACATCAACGCCCCATCCGGCGAACAGTGCGCTCACCTGTGCCGGAGCCGTCAACGCGCCCTGATCTGCAGCGGCAATCCCTTCCTGCACCGCGGCCAGGAAGCTGGCGTCGGCCACGACGCGGACCACCTCGCCCCATCCAGCCGTCTCGGGCAGCGTGTCGATCAGCGTATGGGCGTCTTGCTTGATGGCGGACATGGCACGGCGGAGGGGGAGCACTGCGCAAGTCTACCCGCGCCGCTCCTGTTCGCGTGTGGCAGGCGCTGGCGTCCCCGCGCGGCGTTCACCGGACAGGCGGCAAGCGCCTGCGCGGCAACGGTCTGGGCAGCGACCGGCGGTGCTGCCGCCTGTAGAAAGTGACACTTGGCACCTTGTTCGTGCCCATGGCTGGTTTCATTCTGCGCGGGTCGCTCCACTCATCCGCAAAGGACTCGCCATGCCCGCCGCTGCCATCGCACCCCTGACGCCGTATCTCTCGATGGCCGCCATCGGCTACCTCTACTACCGGCGCATCCGGCGCAGCTTCGGCCGGCAGCAATGGAAGCCGTTGGCCACGGCGGTGCGCAGCGCCGTGCTGCTGATCGCGGTGGCAGCACTGGCGTTCGCGGTGTACGGCTTGCCGCAGGTGCGGCTCGGTATTGCCGCAGGCACGCTGGTGGGCATCGGCCTGGGTGCGCTGTCGCTGCGCTACACGCATGCCGAATGGGTGGATGGTCAAGGCTGGTACACGCCCAATCCCTGGATCGGCGGCGGTTTGATGCTGGTGCTGCTGGGGCGCCTGGCCTGGCGCTGGGCCGATGGCGCGTTCACTGCCGGTGCGGCGGCGGCCGGTTCGCAGGCCAGCCCGCTGACGCTGGGAATCGCCGCGGCACTGGTGCTGTACTCGCTGGTGCACGTGGGCGGGCTGTGGTGGCGCCTTCGCCAGCTGCGCTTGCAGGCAGGCGCAGCGGGGGCGGCACGCTAACACCGCCGTTATCGGCCCTGCGCGCTCACACCTGCGAGCGGAACGGGAACACCAGTTTCTCGCCGAGCTTCTGCCGCAACGGTCGCGCGCGCCAGCGCTCCAGCGAATACTGCTCGGCGCGTTGCAGATCGCGTTCGAATACCTCGGTCATGCGTGCGGCCAGCGTGCGGTCGTAGACATTCAGGCTGGCCTCGTCGTTGAGGCGGAACGAGCGGATGTCGAAATTGGTGGAGCCTACCGAGACCAGCAGGCCGTCGATGATCAGCAGTTTGGTATGCAGCATGGTGGGCTGGTATTCGTGGATCTCGATGCCGGCCTGCAGCAGTGGCTCCCAGCTGGCCTTGGAGGCCAGCCGCACCGACACCGCATCGATGTGCTTGCCGGGCAGCAGCACGCGGATGCTGACGCCGCGACTGCGCGCTTCCAGCAGCGCGCGGGTGATCAGCGCATCGGGCACGAAATACGCCGCGGCCAGGTCGATGGTGCTGCATGCGGCGGCGATGGCGATCAGATACATCAGGTGCATGCTCTCGCTGCCGCCGGCCGGCGAGGCCACGAACAACTGCGCATCGCTGTCGCCGACCGCCTCCAGCGCCGGGTAGTACCGGGCGCCATTGACCACGCGGCCGGTGGTCTTGATCCAGTTGTCGTTGAAGGCGGTCTGCACCTGCGCCACCACCGGGCCCTCGATGCGGTAGTGGGTGTCGCGCCAATGGTCCGGATCCTGCGCGTCGCCCATCCACTGGTCGGCCACGCCCACGCCGCCGGTGAAGCCGATACGGCCGTCGATCACCAGCAGCTTGCGGTGCGTGCGGTTGTTGATGCGGTGCAGGTTGTACCAGGCCAGCGGGCGGTAGCGGTGCACGTCCACGCCGGCCTCGGTCATGGTGTCTACCAGCGCATGGTCCATCTTCAGGCTGCCGCCCCAGTCGATGGTGACCCGCACATCCACCCCGGCACGCGCGCGCTCGGACAAGGCGTCGCTGAATTCTCGGCCGATCTCGCCCGACCAATAGATATAGGTTTCGAACGTGATGGTGTGCTGCGCGCTGCGGATGGCCTCCAGCATGGCCGGAAAGATCTCGCGGCCGTTATTGAGTACGTCGATCCTGTTGCCGGGCAGGATGGCCGGCCCCAGCAACACCGACATCTCGCGCTTGAATTGCGGATCGGCAACGTCGTAGAGGTGTTTGGGGATGTGCTCGAGCTTTTTCTCCGGCGTGGCGAAGTTGAGCAGCAGCAGCCCCACCAGCAAGGTGACCGCCACGGCGGCCACGATGATCCATGTCATGCATCCAACTCCGGTTCCCATGCCATCGACAGCCCCAAGCGGCCGGCATTCTGGCAAGCCGGGCGTCATGGGGGCCGTGAAGGGGGATGCGTCCGGCGTCTGTGCGTCTCCGTGCCGGCCCAGGTGCTGGCCGGCACCGCGCACCGATGCCGCTGGCCGGCAGGCCAGCGGCGCGCCTCAGCTCAGCGCGGGCGGGTCAGGAACGCTGCCGGAACCTGCGCGGTGAGCCATACGCCGTTGTCGGCCTTGAAGAACGGCAGGCCGTTGCGATGCATGCGCCCGGCGTCGACCCGCAGCACCACCGGCTCGCCGTAGCGCTGCCCCACCGATGCGGCGCTTTGCCTGTTGTTCGCCTCAAGGCTGCGCTGCCGGAATCTGCGGCGCCTGCCGATGTCGCCCGGTCGTGCGTGCTGTTGCCCGCAGCCGCAAGCGACACACCGACGACCGTCGAAAGCGGGCTGAAGCGCGCGCCGCTGCCGGCCGTTGCCAGGCCTGTATATGCGCCGAAATGCTTACATGCGTCACACAAGCGCGCACCTATACTCCGGGGCTGTCCCACCGAAGAGGTTCTGACCGCATGAGCGCACCCCCATCGTCTCCGATCGCTGCCGGTTCTGGCACCGCTGCCGGTAGCCTTCGCCGCTCGGTGTCCAACACGCTCAAGGGCTCGGCCGGCAACCTCGTCGAGTGGTACGACGTCTACGTCTATTCGGTGTTCGCCACCTACTTCGAGTCGCAGTTCTTCTCCAAGGAAGACAAGAACGCCACCATGTTCGTGTGGGCGATCTTCGCGATGACGTTCCTGATGCGCCCGATCGGCGCCTGGTATTTCGGCCGTTTCGCCGACCGTTATGGCCGCCGCCTGGCGTTGACCATTTCGGTGTCGGTGATGGCGCTGTGCTCGTTCGTCATTGCGATCACGCCCACGGTGGCCACCATCGGCATCGCTGCGCCGATCATCTTGCTGGTGGCGCGCCTGCTGCAGGGCTTTGCGACCGGTGGCGAATACGGCACCAGCGCCACGTACATGTCCGAAGCGGCGATTCCGGGCCGGCGCGGGTTCCTGTCCTCGTTCCATTACGTCACGCTGGTTGGCGGGCACGTGCTGGCGCAGACCACCTTGCTGGTGATGCTGCATTTCTTCGATGCCTCGCAGGTCTCCGAATGGGGCTGGCGCGTGGCGTTCGGGCTGGGCGGCATCGGTGCGTTGGTGGTGTTCTGGCTGCGCCAAACCATGGACGAGTCGCTGAGCTCCGAATCCATCGCCGATTCGCGCACCGGCAAGGCCAAGGCGTCGGGCTCGATGCGCGAGCTGTTCGTCAACCAGTGGCGCCCGCTGCTGCTGTGCTTCCTGATCACCGCCGGCGGCACGATCGCGTTCTACACCTATTCGGTCACCGGGCCGAAGATGATCCAGACCGCGTTCGCCGGCGGCGACGTGATGGCCGGCACCATCATCAACCTGGTCGCGCTGACCGTGCTGATGCTGATGCAACCGGTCGGCGGCTGGCTGTCGGACATCGTCGGGCGCAAGACCTTGCTGGTGTTCTTCGGCATCGGCGGCGTGCTCTACACCTGGTTCCTGGTGATGGAACTGCCCAAGCAGACCGACTGGCTGACCGCGTTCGTGATTCTCACTGTGGGCTTTGTGATCCTGACCGGCTACACCTCGATTAATGCAGTGGTGAAGGCGGAATTGTTCCCTACGCATGTGCGCGCGCTGGGCGTCGGTCTTGGCTACGCGTTGGCAAATTCGGCGTTCGGCGGCACCGCGCCGTTGCTGTATCAGGCCTCGCTGAAGACCAACCAAGTGACCGAGTTCGTGATCTATGCGACGGCGGTGATTGCGGTGTCGTTGGTGGTCTACATGTTCTTCCTGACCAACAAGGGCAGCAACTGGCTGGACGACGAAACGGCGATGCATCAGCGCAAGCGGTGATGAGCGCGCGCGGGCTGGCTGTTTCCTTCTCCCTGCGGGAGAAGGTGCCCGAAGGGCGGATGAGGGTACGAGCGAGGCCTCGTGTAGTTGGAACGACACAAGGGCTTCGCCCCGTACCCTCACCCCAACCCCTCTCCCGTAGGAAGAGGGGCTGACGGCGGCCGAGTGTCGGCGTTCCCATGGGTATGCAACGCCTTTTGCGCAAACACGCTGTAACGCAAACCAATCAACCCCAACAACGCTTCATCACGATGCGCGCCTGCCGGCACTTTGCCCACGCGCGCCAGGGAAACATCCAGACGATCACGCAGAGATTCCGGCCCATGCAACGGACGCTTCTGCGCAACCTGCCGCCGGTAGTGCGCAGCCACATCGCCCAGAATCGCGTCCACTGCATCGCGACTGGACGCCGGCAAACCATGCCGTGCGCGGCGCAGCTGCAGGATGTTCAAGCCCACGCGCACTTCGTTGAGCATATCCACCGAGGCCAGGTCGCTGCCTTCCGGGGTCAATGCCAGCCGGGGTGCGAGCAGGCCAAGCAGGTCCAGCATGCGGGCGGCGAAGTGCTGCCGGTCCTGCGCGCCGCGGCCCTCGGCGGCATCGGCCAGCGTGCGCCAGCCCTGGCGCACCAGCCGGCGCGCGCTCCATTCGGCACCCACCGAGCGGAACAAGCGCGTCAGCACCACGGCAAATCCAATCCCCAGCACCATCGCCACCGCCGCGTTGACGAAACTCTGCAGGTTGGCGCTGTAGGTGTTCTGCAGGCTCAGTAGCGCGGTGAGGTTCACCACCAGCGGCAAGGCGATCAGCATGCTCTTGGGGCGATGCAGTAGCGCGCCCAATGGCAGGAAGCCCGCCGCCAGCACCAACACCAGCGTCGGGAAATCGTGGATGGCCGGGAAGATGCCGAACTGATAGATGCCGGCAACCACGCTGGCCACCACCGCCCAGGTCAGGAACGACAGCATGCTCGGCGCAGGGTCGTCCTGGGCGGCGAAAAACGCAGCAGTGACCGCAGCCATCATCGCGCCGTTGCCGCCGCCTTCCCAGCCGATGCCGATCCACAACACGCAGTACGCCATCAGCGCGAAGCCGGCGCTCAGCGCGGAAAACGCGGCCATGCCGAAATCGATATGGCGGGTGGTGCTGGCAGCTCCCGGCGCGTCGGTTGTGTTGCGCGGTGACCGGGTAAGGCGCTGCAGCACTGAAGGCTGCATGCGCGAATGCACAGCAGGTTCGCTTTGTGCAGTGTCAGCCAGTTCGGATGATTCGGCCGTTGCAGGTGGTCTCGCCGCAGCCGGCATCGCGCGCAGCATCGGCGTCGCCGTGCCGTGCACCACCGCCTGCTGCAGCGCGCGGCAGTCCTGCCACAGGTCGAGCAACTCTTCCAGCAGCAGCAGCAGGCTGGCCAGCAGCAGATGCTCGATGTCCTGATCCACAACCGGGCGTAGTGCAGCGATGCGTGCGCGCAAGGCGCCGACGTCCGCATCGCTGGATGCTTCCTCGCCCTGGTCCACATAGGCTGCGACGTCCTCCAGCAGCGCGACGGTGGCGAGCGGCAACGCAGACCCATCGCGCTGCAACGCATCCAGCCGATCAGCCATCGACGACAGCACCGGCAACAGCATCAGCATGCGTGCGCGCAGCTGTTCCAGCGCAGGCACGGCGCCTGCATGGCGTGGGTCGTCGTGGCGAACGAAGGCGATCAAGGCCTCGAACTGCACCAGATCGGCCGCCAGCCGATTGCGCGGTGCCTGCGATGGGCCGCGCTGCAGCACCTGGCGGCACCACTGCGCCGCGTCCTGCATCCAGTTACCGATCCGCGCGGTGAGCATCGGCTTGACCGAGGCCGGGAACAGCAGCGACGCGAAGAGCACCGCCATCACCGTGCCCAGGATGATTTCTTCGCTGCGGGCCACGACGGTGTCGAAGATGCTTTCCGGCGAGGTGACCGCAGGAAACCCGATGAACGCGGTGGTGTAGCCGGCCAGCAGGAACGCATAGCCGCGCGGGCCGCGATTGAGCAGCGCCAGGAACAGGCATGCCGAAAGCCACAGCGCCATCGCCGCGCTCAGCAGCAAGGGCGTTTCCACCAGATTCGGCAGCATCACCAAGGTGGCCACGCCGGCCAGCACGGTGCCGAGCACGCGGTACACGCCCTTGGCACGGGTGGGGCCGAGCAGTGGTTGCGAGACGATGTAGACCGTGGCCATTGCCCAGTACGGTCGCGACAGATTGCCGGCCAGCGCGACATACAGCGCCGCGATCGAGGCGGCAAAGGTCTTGGCCGAAAACAGCCAGGCCTGGCGATCGCGCAGCAACGGAATCATCGCGCAGCCTTGGTGGTGTTGCGCCCGGCGTCGGCATCCCAACCGCCGCCCAGCGCCAGAAACAGCTGGATCTGGTCCTGCGACACCTGCGCTTGTGCAGTGGCCAGGGTCATGTCGGCGGTGGCCAGGGTGCGCTCGGCGTCCAGGCTGGACAGGTACGGCGTGCGCCCACCCTGATACAGGCGCCGGTTTTGCGCCGACGCCAGCTCGGCCTGCTGTTGCGCCTGTTCCAGCAGATGCAGGCGGTCCAGATCCTGCGCATAGCGCGACAAGGTGGTCTGCACTTCGCGCAAGGCCTGCAGCACGGTGTTGTCGAACTGCGCCAGCGCAGCGTCGGCGCCGGCTTCGGTGGCGCGCACCCGCGCACGTGCGCCGCTGGAGGGCAGCGTCCAGGAAATCAGCGGGCCGAACGACCACGCGTGCGTGGCCGGCTCGCCGAAATCCGCCAGCAGGCCGGTGGCGCCGATCGAACCACCCAGGCGGATGTCCGGGTACAACTCGGCGGTGGCCACGCCGATGCGTGCGGTGGCGGCCGCGAGCCGGCGCTCGGCCTGGCGCACATCCGGGCGGCGCGCCAGCAGCGCGCGGCCATCGCCGATCGGGATCGGCTGCTGCAATGCAGGCGCGTGCGCGCAGCTGTCCACGCCGGCCGGCACCTCGCCGGGGGTCTTGCCGAGCAGCGCGGCCAATTGGTAACCGGCGGCCTGGCGGCGCGCGCGTAGCGGCGGCAGCGACGCTTCCAGCATCGCCACCTGTGCGGTGGCGCGCGCCAGATCGGGCGGCGTGCCGCGACCGGCCGCGATCAGGCGTTGGGTGATCTGGCGACTGTGTTGCTGCAACTGCAGCGAATGCTCGGCCACCTGCAACTCATGGTTGGCGTGGCAAATCTCCACATAACTGCCGGCCACCTGCGCGGCCACGCTGACGCGCGCCAGATCGATCGCCGCCTGCGCCACCTGGGTGTCGGCGTGCGCGGCTTCGGCACCGCGCTGCAGCTTGCCGAACAGATCGAACTGGTACGACACGCCGAACTTGCCATCGGCCAGGTTGAACACCGGCAATTTTTCTTCCTGCAAAAACGCCTCGGCCGACACCTGCGCGCGGCTGACGCCGGCTTCCACTTCGTAATCGAAACCGCCGGCATCCATGGCCTGTTCGTAGACCGCAGCGGCGCGACGCAGATTGGCACCGGCCACCTTCAATTCGACGTTGTCGCGCAGCGCCTGCTCGATCAGGCCATCCAGCATCGGGTCCTGATACAGCGCCCACCAGCGCGCCGGCAGCGCGGCACCGGGTTGCACCTGCGCGTTGCCGGTGTCCAGAAAGGCGGCATTGGCGGCCGGCCGCCGGTAGGCCGACTCGGCCGGCACGGCGTAGTTCGGGCCGACCGTGCTGCAGGCAGTGAGCATGCTCAGCAGTGCGGCCACTCCCAGCGGACGCAAGATCGTGCGGTTCATGGCGCCGCCTTGGCCTGCACACGGGCAGGCGCGACGGCCGGGGTTGCCGGAGCCGTATTGGCCGTGTCGGGCAGAATGCTCACCGTGGCAGTGCGCCCTGCGATCAACTGCACATGCGCAGGTACGCGATCCAGCACGATGCGCACCGGGATGCGTTGCGCCAGCCGTACCCAATCGAACGCCGGCGTGACATTGGGCAATGCGCCTGCGCTGCCGCTGCGGTAACGGTCTTCGATCCCGGCGGCGATGCTCTGTACATGCCCCTGCAGCGTGACCGGCTCGCCCATCAGCTGTACGTCCACGCGCTGGCCGGGGTGCACGCCCTGCAGGCGGGTTTCTTCGAAGTAGCCATCGACACGGAACGAGCCGGTGTCCAGCACCGCCACCACCGGACGCCCGGCGTTGACGTAGTCGCCCACGCGCACGGTGCGGTCGCTGACGCGACCGTCGGCCGGGCTGCGCACCTGAGTGCGGTCCAGGTTGAGCTGGGCCAGATCCACCGCCGATTGCGCGGTGGCCACTGCGGCTTGCGCCTTTTGTACGTTGGAGCGGCGCACTTCGGCATCTTCGGCGGCGACCAGGTCCTGCAGGCTGCGGTCGCGCGCGATCTCGCGGCGCAACTGCGTCAGCGTGGCCCGGCGTTCGGCCAACGCGGCGCGCGCCTGTTCCAGCGCGATCGCGTAGCGCGCCCGGTCCACCACGAACAGCAATTGGCCGCGCGTCACCGGCTGGTTGTCGGCCACGGCCACCGACTCCACCAGCCCGGAGACATCCGGCGCCACCTGCACCACATCGGCGCCCACGTGCGCATCGCGCGTCCACGGCGCCTGCATGTAATACCGCCACAGGTGCTGCAACACCAACGCGGCCACCACCACCATTGCCAGGGTCAGCAGTGCCGGCCCCGCGGTCTTGATCAGCTTTTTCACGATTGCATCCAACGGGTAAGGAAGAACAGGCCGCCCAGCAGTGCGATGTACAGCGCCAGGTTGAACAGCGCCGGGTGCCAGATGTAGCGGTAGGCGCCAGCGCGGGTCAGCAGCGCGGCGATGCCGCTGTTGAGCAGATAGGCCAGCGTCATCAACGCCAGCAAGGTGGGTACGAACACACCGTAGAGACTGAATTCGCCGTACATCGGGCACATCCTGGAGTAAAGAACCACAACACCCGATGCAGCGCGCACGGGCATCGGAAAGGGCACAACGGGCGTCGCGCGCGACGCCAACAGCCGACTCAGTCGGCCTGGCTCAGCCGCGCATGCGCCTGCGCGATCTGCTCCCACAAGGTCAGTACCACCTGCACGTCGGCATCGCTGAGTGCGCCAAACACCTGCGCACGCAGTGCGTCCAGGCGGATCTCGATCTGGCCAACCAGCGCCTGGCCTGCATCGGTGAGCCACAGCTGGTTGGCGCGGCGGTCGCTGCTGTCGGCCTCGCGGCGCAGCAGGCCCTGCGCGGCCAACTTGTCCAGCAAGCGCACCAGCGAGGGGCCTTCCATGCCCAGTTGCTGGGCCAGCGCCACCTGACGGATGCCACCGCCGGAGCGCCCAACCATCAGCAATGGCCCCGTGCAGGCGCTGGACAGGTCGAACTCGGAGAACGCCTGGTCGGCCAAGCGTTGCCACTGACGGGCGGCCACCAGCAGGCCGGAACTGAGCTGAGCGCGTGGAGAAAGAGCGGTTTTCATAATAGGTAGGATGCTATCAATTCATAAATGAATCAATAGTCACTGAATATCTGCATGCTGGCGCAACCGCCACTGGGGCGGCCGGGCAGTCCTCAGGTACCATGCTCGCCCCCTTTGGGTGCACCTGCGCATGAGCCAGTCCAACCAGCCCGATTCCCCCGTGACCCAGACCCAGGCCGAAGAGGCCGTGCGCACCCTGTTGCGCTGGGCGGGCGAAGATCCCACGCGTGAGGGACTGCTGGACACACCGCGCCGGGTGGCCGAAGCCTACGGCGACTGGTTCAGCGGCTATCGGGACGAACCGCGCGAATACCTGGAACGCACGTTCGAGGAAGTGGCCGGCTACGACGAGTTGATCGTGCTGCGCGACATTTCTTACGAAAGCCATTGCGAGCACCACATGGCGCCGATCATCGGCAAGGTGCACGTGGGCTATCTGCCGCGTGGCAAGGTCGTCGGCATCAGCAAGCTGGCGCGCGTGGTGGAAAGCTATGCGCGCCGCTTCCAGGTGCAGGAAAAGATGACCGCGCAGATCGCCCAATGCATCCAGGACGTGCTGCAGCCGCTTGGCGTGGGCGTGGTGGTGGAAGGCGCGCACGAGTGCATGACCACCCGCGGCATCCACAAGCGCGGCGTCAGCATGGTGACCTCCAAGATGCTGGGCAGCTTCCGCGAAGACGCGCGCACCCGCGCCGAATTCCTGCAGTTCATCGAAGTGGGCGGCAAGCGTTGAGGCAGTCGCGGCAGCGCCCATGAAGCACCAGGCCCGTATCGCCGGCTATCGGCAACTGCGCGAGCAGCCGGTATGGAAACTGCTTGCCGCCGACCACGCACCCGAACTGATCGGCCTGCTGCAGACGGTGCTGATGGATGGCGAACGCCGCCTGCCTTCGGCGGTGTTGCACGAGCGTTTGCAGCGCCAGCTCGACGCCTTGCGCGCTGACGAGCTCTCGCGTGAACTGCCGCGCACCGCACAGGCGTATCTGGCGCATTGGTTGGCACAAGGCTGGCTGGAACGCCGCCTGCCCGAAGGCGCAGTCGAAGAAGAATACGAACTCTCGCGTGCCGCGACCCAGGCCATCCGCTTCATCGTCGGCCTGCGCGAAAGCAGCAGCAGCGCCACCGAAAGCCGCCTGTCGCTGGTGATCCAGCAACTGGTGCAGTTGGCCGGACAGACCGAAGCCGATCCAGAGCTCCGGCTGGCCGCGCTGCGCGACGAACGTGCGCGCATCGATGCCGAGATCGAACGCGTGGCCTCCGGCCGTGTGGCGGCGCTGGACGGCAAGCGCGCGCTGGAACGTGCACGCGACCTGATCCATCTCTCCGACGAGCTGGCTGAAGATTTCCATCGCGTGCGCGACGACTTCGAGCAGCTCAACCGCCAATTCCGCGAGCGCATCATCGACGACGAAGGCGCGCGCGGCGACGTGCTCGAACAACTGTTCGACGGCGTGGACGTGATTGCAGACAGCGAAGCCGGGCGCACCTTCGAGGCGTTCTGGAGCCTGCTCAACGACACCCAGCAAAGCAGTCAGCTCGACCAGGCGCTGGATGCGCTGCTTGCCCGTGGGTTTGCCCGCAAGCTCGATCGCCGCGAACGCGCTTTTTTGCGCGGGCTGACCGGCACGCTGCTGGAGCGCGGTGGCGAGGTGCACACGGTGATGCAGCATTTCGCGCGCAGCCTGCGCGGTTTCGTGCAAAGCCGTGGGTATCTGGAACAGCGCCGGCTCAATCAATTGCTCAAGCAGGCGCAGGGCGAAGCCTTGCAATTACGCGACAGCCTGCACGCCACCACCGCCACCGGCTATGTGCAGCCGCTCAGCAGCAGCCGCCTGCGCTCGTTGTCGCAATGGCGGCTGCACGATCCACGGCTCACCCAGGTCGATGGACGCGTGCAGGCCGCCGACGCGGCCGAGATCTCGCTGGACAGCGTGGGCGATCTGGTGGCGCAATCGGAGATCGATGTGCGCAGCCTGCGCAACGACCTGCATGAGCTGCTCGGCCAACGCCCGCGGCTGACCATCGGCGACGCCTTGCAACAACGCCCGGCCGTGCAGGGCCTGGGCAGCGTGATCGGATACCTGTCGCTGGGCACGCGCCACGGCATGGTGATCGAAGGACAGATGGAAACGGTGCAATGGGAAGGCAGCGACGGCGCCGTGCGGCGCGCACGCATTCCCTTGGTGTGGTTTACCCGGGAGAAACGCAATGAACTGGTCTGAGGACACTGGCCTATACACCGACGAGGAAACCGGGGCGCCGGCCATCGACGACCGCATGCCGATGGCGCAAACATCCAGTGCCGAGCCGCGCGGCGAGCTGTTTTTGGGCGACACCGGCACGCTGCCGTTCGATGCGCGGCGTGCGCTGTGCCAGTTGCTGGCAGGGCCCAGCATCGATGCGCAACGTCACGGCGCGCTGTGGCCGGCGTTGTTGCGCAACGAGGTGGCGATCCGCCAGGTGCTGTGCGAGCTGTTTCTGGAGTTGGTGCTCGACCGCGAGGGCGGGGTGGCCTTTACCCGTCAGGCCGACACCGCAGAGCTGGAATCGCCCACGCTGCTGCGCAGTGCGCCGCTGACGTTTATCGAGTCAGTGTTGCTGCTGTTCCTGCGCCAGCAACTGGCCGAGGCCGACACGCGCGGCGAGCGTGCAGTGGTGGACGAGGCGCAGTTGGTGGAAGCCTTGTCGGTGTACGAAAAGAACGTGTCCACCGATCGGGCGGGCTTCGCGCGGCGGGTGATGACGGCGATCGGCAAGATGCGCGACAACCAATTGCTGTCGCGCTTGCGCGGCAGCGAGGAGCGCTATGAAGTGTCGCCGGTGTTGAAGCTGTTGTTTTCGGCAGAAGATGTGCAGGCCTTGGTGGTGGCGTATCGGGAGCTCCGTGAGGGCGAGGTTGCGCTGGATTGATGCCTCTTGGATCTCCCTTCTCTCTCCGGGACATTGTCCTCCTTCATGGGGGAGAAGGTGCCCGCAGGGCGGATGAGGGGCTGGTGTCAGGCGGTACTTGAAGTGTTACGGGTTGTATTTGGTAGAGCAAAGCTTTTACGCCCTTGCGGGCGCGAGTCACTTTTCTTTGCTTGTGCAAAGAAAAGTAACCAAAAGAAAGCACACCCCGTCCTCGCGCCCTGCGCGCCTGCGCAAGTCCGGCAGAAATTTTTGTAAGGAACATCCATGTCCCTTACAAAAACGTCGCGCATCCATGCGCGCCGCCCTGCGGGTTGTCTCTGCCGGCCTTGCCGCTGCGGCATGGGGCCCCGACATGCAAACTGCAACTGCAACTGCAACTGCAACAGCAACAGCAACTGCAACAGCAACAGCAACAGCAACAGCAACAGCAACAGCAACAGCAACAGCAACAGCAAAGCAGTAAGGCTGGGATGCGGTAACGGAGACGGGGTGATGGTGGTCGCGATCGGCCGATGTCGAAAAAGTGGGTGGTGCAGGTGCTCCAAGGACCGCAATTTTCTGTCGCATGCGCGCGACCTTCGCACAACCCGGTCCAAGGCACCTGTTTGTGTAGGAGCGACCCTGGTCGCGAGGCCGTCCATGCACTCCATTCGCTACCCTGCTCAAGTTCTTCCCGTAACACCGCACCACAAGGAACTGCTTCACCGCTCGTGATGGTCTGTCCTTGGCGTCTCTTTCGTTTCGTTTTTGGTGAGTGAGCAATGAATTCCCAGTCCAATCTGTCGCCGGCGCAGCCGGGTGCCTCCTTGTTTGCCGAGACGCTCGCCGAGCAACGTGCGCAGCAGTTCCGCATGCGGCGCTTGCAGGTGCACAACTGGGGCACCTTCAATGGGCTGACCGAAGTGCCAATCGCGCAGAAGGGCTTCCTGTTCGTTGGGCGTTCGGGCTCGGGCAAGTCCACCTTGCTGGATGCGATGTCGGCATTGTTGACGCCGCCGAGCATCGTCGACTTCAACGCTGCCGCGCGCGAAGCCGAACGCAGTGGGCGCGATCGGAGTCTGGTGTCGTATGTACGCGGTGCGTGGGCCGATCAGCAGGACAGCGCGTCCGGCGAAATCGCCACGCAATACCTGCGCAAGGGCGCCACCTGGACCGCATTGGTGTTGGAGTACGCGAACGCGCATGGCCAGACGGTGAGCCTGATCCGGTTGTTCTGGATCGCCGGCAGCGGTAACGCGGCGGCCGATGTGCGGCGTCACTACATGGTCGCGCCACGCCGTTTCGACGTGGCGACCGAGCTGGATGGCTTCGATCTCGACCTGCGCAAGCTCAAGGCGCGATTGGGCGATGAAGTTGCGCATTTCGACGGCTTCGCCGGCTATGCCGAACGCTTCCGGCATGCGCTGGGCATCGGCAACGAGATGGCGCTGCGGCTGTTGCACAAGACCCAGTCGGCCAAGAACCTGGGCGATCTCAATGCATTCCTGCGCGGTTTCATGCTGGACGAGCCGCGGACCTTCGAAGCGGCCGACCGGCTGGTGGAAGATTTTGCCGAGCTCGATGGCGCGCACCATGCGGTGGTCACCGCCCGGCGCCAGGTGGAAACCCTGACCCCTGCGCGCGAGCACCACGCGGCGCTGATGGCGCTGCGCCACAGCGTCGGCGAGTTGCGCGAGTTGCAGCTGGGCGTGGACAGCTACCGCGAGCAGCAGCGGCTGGCCTTGCTGGAGGAGCGGCTGCAGGAGCTGGACAACCAGGACCGTGGACTGGCCGGCGAAGAAGGCCAGCGCCGCGAATCGCTGGATAACCACGAACAAAAACTGGTCGGCCTGGAGCGCGAGCAGCGCGCCGCCGGTGGCGAGCAGGTCGAAGAACTGGAACGCGAACGCGCACGCGTCGAGCGCGAGCGCGACGAACGCCTGCGCCGCCGTGCACAGATCGAACAGGCCTGCCGCCAGCTCGGTACCGCCCTGGCGGCCGGCGCCAGCGGCTTTGCCGCGCAGATTGCGCATGCGCAGACCGTGCTGGATAACGGCAAGCACGACGCCAGCGCGCTGGATGACGCCATCGCCGAGCGCATGGGTGCGCGGCGCGACGACGAGCGCCGCTTTGCCGAGATCCGTGCCGAACTGGAGGCCCTGAAACGCGCGCCATCGAGCATGCCGGCACCGATGCAGGCCTTGCGCGCGCGGCTGTGCGAAGACACCGGCATTGCCGAGGCCGCGCTGCCGTTCGTTGGCGAGCTGGTGCAGGTACGCGAGGACCAGACGGCCTGGCGCGGCGCGATCGAGCGTGTGTTGCACGGCTTTGCGCAATCGCTGCTGGTGGACGAGCGGCATTACGCGCAGGTCAGCGAATGGGTCAACCGCACCCATATCGGTACGCGCCTGGTGTACTTCCGTGTGCGCCGCAACGACGAGCTGCATTCGCGGCGGGTCGATCCCGGCGCGCTGCCCGGCAAGCTGCAATTGCGCGAGCACGCCTTTACCGAATGGCTGCGCAACGAGCTGACCCGCCGTTTCGACTACGCCTGCGTGGACAACGCCGCAGCGCTGCGCAACGCCGACCGCGCAATCACCCGCGAGGGCCAGGTCAAGCATCCTGGCGATCGCTATGAGAAGGACGACCGCCATGCGGTCAACGACCGCAAGCGTTGGCTGCTCGGTCACGACAACCGCGACAAGCTCAAGGTGTTCGAACGCGAAGCGCAGACGCTGGCTCAGCGCATCGCCAGCTGCGATGCCGATGTGGCAGCGCTGCGCAAGCAGCGTGAGCAGGACCAGGAACGCCAACTGGCCGCGCACACCCTGGTGGAGCGCGACTGGGACGAGATCGACGTCGGCCCCAAGCTGCAGCGCCTGAGCGATATCGACGAACAGTTGGTGCAGCTGCGCGAAGGCAACAGCGGCCTGCGTGCGCTCGGCCAGGCCATCGACACCGCACGCACCCTGCGCGAACAGGCCAAGCGCACCTACGAAGATGTGCGGCTGGAGCGCGCGCAACTGGCGCGCGAGCGCGTGCGGCTCGAACAGCAGCAGGCGGCCTGCGCGGGCCGCGCAGGTTCCGCCACGCTCACGCCCACCCAGTTGCAGGGCTTGCGGGAACGGCTTGCCGCATTGACGCCGCTGTCGCTGGACAATCTGGAAGCGCATTTCCGCGTGGTCGAACGTGGCCTGGCCGAGCAGCTGGCCGACAGCCAGGGCCGCGACAGCCGGCTCAGCGCGCAGTTGCTGGAGTGCTTCCGCAAGTATTGCCAGCAATGGCCCGAAGACAGCGGCGATTTCACCGTGAGCCTTGCCAGCGCCGACGATTTCCTAGCGCGTCTGGACCGGCTGGAAAGCGATGGCCTGCCGCGTCACGAGCATCGTTTCTTCGACCTGTTGCAGACCCAGAGCAAGAACAACCTGCTGGCCTTGCAGCGCCACACCGCCGAAGCCCACAAGGGCATCAAGCAGCGCATGGACGAGGTCAACGCCAGTCTGGAGCAGGTGCCGTTCAATCGCGACACCGTGCTGACCATCGAGGTCGGCGACCGCCGCCTGGCCGAGGTGCAGGAATTCCAGCAGCAGTTGCGCGCGGTGCTGTCGCATCAACAGACCGAAGACCGTGCCCTGGCCGAAGCGCAGTTTTCCACCTTGCGTGCGCTGGTGGCACGCCTGGGCGCCCAGGAACCGGAGGCACGCCGCTGGCGCGAACAGGTGCTGGATGTGCGCCTGCATGTGGAGTTCATCGGTGTGGAACTGGACGCACAGACGCGCGCGCAGGTGGAGATCTACCGCAGCGGCGCCGGCAAGTCCGGCGGTCAGCGCCAGAAACTGGCAACCACGTGCCTGGCGGCCGCGCTGCGTTACCAGCTCGGCGGCGAAGACGGCGAACTGCCGCGCTACTGCGCGGTAGTGCTGGACGAAGCCTTCGACAAGGCCGACAACGAATTCACCGCACTGGCGATGAATATCTTCGAGAACTTCGGCTTCCAGATGGTGGTGGCCACGCCGTTGAAGTCGGTGATGACCTTGGAGCCCTTCATCGGTGGTGCGTGCTTTGTCGAAATCAGCGGCCGTCATAACTCTGGCGTGTTGCTGATCGAATACGACGAGCAGGCACAGCGATTGAAGCTGCCGGAGCGCTCGCGCGGCGATGAGCCGGCAGTTGCCGATGCCACTGACGCTGCGCCGTCGATCGAGGCTGCGGCCGAGTCAGCAGGAGTGCAGGGCGCTGCAAGCGCAGATGGCATGGCAACCAACGGCGTCCCAATGCACACGGCATCGCCTGCGACGGAGGAGACCCCGCCCGCAGCGCAGGAAACGCAGACTGGTCAGCGCAAGCCGGCAGTCGCGACGACGAGCAAGCAGAACAAGACCGCCAAGACCGCATCTTCCACGCGTGCTGCGGCACAGCCTCAAGCAAAACGCCCGAAGAAATCGCCTTCGCGCACTCCTGCTCTGGCTGGCAAGCCGGCATCCAACAAACGCCCAGCGGGCGTGCCGGCGGTGTCGTCAGGAGTCGCATCCAGGTCCAACGTGGGCAAGACCACTCGGTCTTCAAAAACGCCGGGCAAGCCGATTGCGGCCACAAGCGCATCCAACGCCACATCCAGGAAGGTCGCCGCCGCATCTGCGGCATTGAAAACTGCCGCAGCCAAGCCACGTGCAACAGCCGCATCGACTGGTCAGCCAGCGCGCGGCGCCGGCAAGACAACCTCGACGCGTGCGGTGGCTAAACCGTCGCCGGCCACAACGCGGGGCGCCAAGACAGGCGCCCCGCAGGCGCGCCGCAAACGCTGAAAACAATTCAGGGGCGATGCCATCTGCAGGTGGCGTCGCCGTTTCGACTACGTTGCGTTGGCAGCGGGTTCCAGTGATTAGCGCAGCAGATCCCAGCCCATCTTGCCGATCAGTACGATCACCAGTACCAGGAACAATTTGCGGATCAATGGCGTGCCGCCACGTAACGCCATTCGTGTGCCGGCCACCGCGCCGGCCACGTTCGCCGCCGCCATCGGCAGGCCGATCGCCAGCATCACCTGCCCGCTGGGCAAGAAGAACGACAACGCCGCAAGGTTGGTGGCCAGGTTGACCACCTTCGCCGCCGCTGAGGCGCGCAGGAAATCCAGTCCGAAAAAGCGAATGAACAGAAAGATCAGGAAGCTGCCCGTGCCGGGGCCGAAGAACCCGTCGTAGAAGCCGATGGCCGCTCCCATCGCCAACGCGGTGGCCAGTTCGCGCCGGCCGACCTGACGTGGCCGATGCAGTGCGCCGAAGTCTTTCTTGACCAGCGTATAGATCAGCATCGCGATCAGCAGCATCAGAATCAGCGGCCGCACCGCCTGCCTGGGCATCAGGCTGACGGCGGTCGCGCCCAGGAACGAGAACGTAAACGCCGCGGCGGTGGCATACAGCACCGGCCGCCACGGAAAGCGCACCGTGCGCGCGTATCGCCACGCCGACGCAGCGGTGCCGAACATTGCGCTGAACTTGTTGGTGCCGAGAATCAGCGACGGCGCCTGCTGCGGCAGCGTCGCAAACAGCCCCGGCAACTGGATCAATCCGCCACCGCCGACCGCCGCATCCACCAACCCGGCCACGAACGCAATGCACAGCAGCCACGGCAATTCGGTGGGAATCAATTCCAGCAAGACCACGCTCCGCGCAACGGGGGCGACAGCATAGCCGCCGCTCCCGCATCCCGCTTCGCAACGCAATCCCCAATCCCCAATCCCCAATCCCCAATCCCATCCCGCACAATCCCCGCATGCCGACCACACCCACCGACCCCTGTCCCTGCGGCCGCCCGGCCGATTACGCACGTTGTTGCGGCCCATATCACGCCGGTGCCGCCGCGCCCGACGCCGAGACGTTGATGCGCGCGCGCTACAGCGCCTACGTGCGCCGCGATGCTGCGTACCTGCTGGCCAGCTGGCATCCGTCCACGCGCCCGGCCGCGCTGTCGCTGGACGAAGGCGGGCGCACCACCTGGCTTGGCCTGACCGTGCAGCGCACCCGCGATACCGGCCCCGAAACAGCCGAGGTGGTCTTCCTGGCGCGCTATCGCATCGGTGGCGGCAGCGCAGTCCGCATGACCGAACACAGCCGTTTCGTGCGCGAGGCAGGTCACTGGTTCTACCTCGACGCACGTTGATCCTCCACGTCGACAGTTGCCCCCCACCCAACCAGACGTCGCCAGCCGCCGCGCGCCCCTCAATGCGCGGCCCATCAGGCCTGTTTCGCCCGACGAACGGTCTTCACTCCCCTATTTGTCGACGCCGCGTTCGCAGCCGATCGCCGAAGCTTGCCGCCCAGGCGAACTCCGCCGCGGGGGACTTGGATCATGGCAACCTTCACTCTCTGGCAATGGGTGCTTCTGGCGGCGGTCGTGTTCGCGATCGTGCTGCCGGCGTGCGTGGCCACCGCGCTGATTCGCTTCGGCCCGCGCCACGATGCACCGCGCCATGCCCGCACCCGCCGAGTGACCGAAAACGCTCCGACCGCGCCGGCCCTGTCGATGCTGACCGGGATCGCCGGCGACGGCAGCTGAGCCAGTCGGACCGGCGGCACGATCGCTCGCATCGAGCCTCCGGCCTCACCCAGGAACGCATCACGCATCGCCATCCTGCACGCCTGCCACCACCCAGGTTGGCTATGCTCGGCGGCCCGACTTGTCGCGCAGGAGCGCTTCACCGCATGACGTCTGCCCACCCGCCGGCCATCGCGCCATGACGCTGTCCCGGGGCGCGTTGCCGTTCGTGTTGGGACTGCTGCCGCTGGCGGCCTGCGCCGATCCGGCCTTCGATCGCTGCCTGGCTGGCCTGCAGACGCAGGCCGCTGCCAAGGGCGTGGACGCTGCCAGCTTTCAGCGCTTCACCGCCGGGCTGGCGCCCGATTCCAGCGTCTTGCCGCTGCTGGATGCGCAGCCCGAATTCACCACGCCCATCTGGGACTACCTGGCCAGCCTGGTCGACAGCCAGCGCGTCACCGATGGCCAGGCCATGCTGGTCACCCACCGCGAACTGCTCAGCCGCCTGTCCGATCAAACCGGCGTGGACCCAGCCACCATCGTGGCGGTGTGGGGCGTGGAGAGCGATTACGGCCGCGTCACCGGTAAGCGCCCGCTGCTGGTATCGCTGGCCACGCTGTCGTGCGCGGGCCGTCGCCAGCCGTTCTTTCGTGGCGAATTCCTCGCCTTGCTCAGCCTGCTGCAGCAAGGCGATCTGTCGGCGGACGGCCTCACCGGCTCCTGGGCCGGCGCGTTCGGGCAGACCCAGTTCATGCCTTCGACCTACGCCCGCATCGCGGTGGATGGCGACGGCGACGGCCGCCGCGATCTGGTGACCAGCATTCCCGATGCACTGGCCTCCACCGCCAACTACCTGGTCAAGGCCGGCTGGGAACGCGCCCGTCCGTGGGGCATGGAAGTCACCCTGCCGCGCGGTTTCGACGCCAGCAAGGCCGGGCGCACCCGCCGCCAACCGCTGCAGGCCTGGCAAAGCGCCGGCCTGCTCGGCACCGACGGCAAACCGCTGGCACCAACCGGGCTGCCGGCAGAAACGCCGGCCGCCTTGCTGCTGCCGGCCGGCGCCACCGGCCCGGCGTTCCTGGTGTTCCGCAACTACGACGCGATCTACGCCTACAACGCCGCCGAAAGTTACGCGCTGTCCATCGCCCTGCTCGCCGATCGCCTGCGTGGCGGCCCGGGCCTGATCGCGGCCTGGCCTACCGACGATCCCGGCCTGGGCCGGCCCGAACGACGCGAACTGCAGCAGTTGCTGCTCGCCCGCGGCTACCAGATCGGCGAGGCCGACGGCATGGTCGGCAGCGCCACCCGCCGCGCCATCCAGGTCGAGCAGACCCGCCTGGGCCTGCAACCGGCCGACGGCCGTCCGGGCCAACGCATCCTCGCCGCGTTCCGCGCCGCCCCGCCGGTCGCCGGCGCCGCCGCCATGCGCGCCACCGCGTTCAAGCTGCCGGCCGCATACCCGGCCTTCGCCCAATCCCCCAGCGTCCAAAAGGCATCCCCCATGTCCGACACCACCGGCCTGACCACAGGCGATTTCCATGGGTTTCCGTCGTTGCTGATCGACACCCCGTTCTCCACCGCCGCCATCAGCCTGTTCGGTGGCCAGCTGCTCTCGTTTGTGCCCAAGGGCGGACAGGACGTGATGTGGCTTTCGCCCAGCGCCCAGCAACCGCCTACCCCGATCCGCGGCGGTGCGCCGGTGTGCTGGCCGTATTTCGGCCGCCAGGACCAGGCCGGCGACGTTCCCGCCCACGGGTTCGTGCGCACGGTGGCCTGGCAACTCACCGAAAGCCACCGCGAAGACGACGGCACCGTGGTGCTCACGCTCACCCCGCCGCGCTTCGACGACCTGGCGCTGCGCCTGCGCATGACCCTGCGCATCGGCCGCACGCTGGAGCAACGCCTGATCACCGAAAACACCAGCGTCGCCCCGGTGCGTTTCACCCAGGCGTTGCACAACTACTTCCGTGTTGGCGACGCGCTCAAGGTCAGCGTGCAGGGCCTGGATGGCCTGGACTATCTGGATAAATACGAGAACTACGCCACCGCCCACCGCCAGCAAGGCGACTGGAGCCTGCGCGACCCACGCGACCCCGGTCGTAGCGACCGCATCTACACCAACGCCGGCGGCCGCTACACGCTCACCGACCCGGTGCTCGGTCGCCACATCGTCATCGCCACCGAAGGCAGCCGCTCGCTGGTGGCCTGGAACCCGGGCGAAGACGCCGGCAAGAAGATGGCCGACGTGGGCGAGGGCTGGCGCGACTACGTCTGCCTGGAAGCGGCCAATGCCGGCCCGGACGTCATCGAGCTCGCCCCCGGCGCCAGCCACACCCTGACCCAGACCATCAGCGTCGAGTAGCCGCCCAGGCCCGCGCTGCTTTCTACGCCAATAAAAGCAGCGGAGGCTTCCTTCTCCCACCGGGACATTGTCCCCCTTCATCGGGGGGGAAGGTGTCCGTAGGGCGGATGAGGGTGCGTGCGAAGCCTCGTGCACTCGGAATCATTGCGGGGCTTTTCCCCGTACCCTCACCCCAACCCCCGCTCCGCGCCCCGGCCGCGCCTACGGTGCGGGCGTTCCAGGGCACGCGCGCCAGTGGCGCGCCAGCCGTGCCTTCTCGCTCCGGGGAGAGAGGGGCTCGAACGACGCATCCTTCTCCCACCGGGACATTGTCGTCCTTCATGGAGGAGAAGGTGGCCCGAAGGGGGGGAGGGTCTGGGTGCAGCCTGATGCAGCCCGAACGACAGCAGGTTTCCCAGCAACCACGCGCCACCAGCATCAACCACCCAATCCCTCGCTACACTCGCCGCTTCGCCCAACTGCGCCGCGCGATGTCCCTCTCTCCCGATTCCGCTCCCGTCCCGGGGCGCCGCCGCGCCGCGCTGATCTTCATCTTCATCACCGTCCTGATCGACGTGCTGTCCTTCGGGGTCATCATTCCGGTACTCCCGGATCTGGTGCGCCACTTCACCGGCGGCGACTACGTAGTGGCCGCCGGCTGGATCGGCTGGTTCGGCTTCCTGTTCGCTGCCATCCAGTTCGTCTGCTCGCCGTTGCAGGGCGCGCTCTCCGACCGCTTCGGTCGCCGCCCGGTGATCCTGCTCTCGTGCCTTGGCCTGGGCCTGGACTTCATCCTGATGGCCATTGCCCACAGCCTGCCAATGCTGCTGCTGGCGCGGGTCATCTCCGGCGTGTGCTCGGCCAGCTTCTCCACCGCCAATGCCTACATCGCCGATGTCACCCCACCGGACAAACGCGCCGGCGCATTCGGCATGCTTGGTGCCGCCTTCGGCATCGGCTTTGTCGCCGGCCCGTTGATTGGCGGTTGGCTGGGCAGCATCGGGTTGCGCTGGCCGTTCTGGTTTGCCGCCGGGCTTGCCCTGTTGAACGTGCTGTATGGCTGGTTCGTGCTGCCCGAATCGCTGCCCGCCCAACGCCGCACCGCGCGGCTGGACTGGTCGCACGCCAATCCGCTGGGCGCGCTCAAACTGCTGCGCCGCTACCCGCAGGTGTTCGGCCTGGCGTCGGTGGTGTTCCTGGCCAACCTGGCGCATTACGTCTATCCCAGCATTTTCGTGCTGTTCGCCGGTTACCAATACCACTGGGGCCCGCGCGAAGTGAGCTGGGTACTGGCCGGGGTCGGTGTCTGCAGCATCATCGTCAATGCGTTGCTGGTCGGCCGCCTGGTGCGCCGGCTCGGCGAACGCCGCGCGTTGCTGCTGGGGCTGGGCTGCGGGGTGATCGGCTTCATCATCTATGGGCTGGCCGACAGCGGCACTGCCTTCCTGATCGGTGTGCCGATCAGTGCGTTGTGGGCCATTGCCGCACCGTCCGCGCAGGCCCTGATCACCCGTGAGGTCGGCGCCGACGCGCAAGGTCGCGTGCAGGGCGCGCTTACCGGTCTGGTCAGCCTGGCCGGCATCGTCGGTCCACTGTTGTTCGCCAATGTCTTCGCTTGGTTCATCGGCAGCGGTGCGCCGCTGCATCTGCCGGGCGCGCCGTGGTTGCTGGCTGCTGTCCTGCTGGCCGCAGGCTGGGGCATGGCCTGGAAACGGGCCGCGCGCGGCGCCGGCACCACACCCGCGGCGCAGACGTGAAGCCAACCTATTCAGCTTGCGCTCGCGTCTGCTTTTTCTGATTTGCGCAGGCACTGCTAGTCTGGTGTCCTTCGTGCCGCGGCACCGCCTTGAGCCCCTATGGTTTCCGACGTCCTGGCAGTTCCGCCCTCGGCTGCGCTCGCGCTGCGCCATGCCACCCAGGATGCCCATCGCCTGGTCGAAGCGGTGCCGCTGATGCAGGCGTTGGCGCAGGGGCAGGTCGATTCGGCTGCCTATGCGCGGATCCTGCGTCGCCACCACGCCTTGCTGGCCGGCTTCGAAGCGCAGCTCGGCAACTGGCTGACCACCCTGGTCGGCAACGGCTGGCATTACCGCCGTCGCGTGCCGGCACTGCGCGATGACCTGCGCGCGCTCGGCCAGCAACCGGATCTGCCGGCCGCACTGCCCGCCAGCGCCGACGATGCCGCGCGCTGGGGCATGTTGTACGTCATCGAAGGCTCGCAGCTTGGTGGACGGGTGATCGCGCGCAACTTGCGCAAGCAGCAGCCCGCTCTGGCCGGCGCCCTGCGCTATTTCGAGCTGGCCGACGGCGACCCGGCCGGCTGGCGCCGCTTCCAGGCAGCGCTGGATCGGCGCCTGGCCACCCCATCCGCACGCGACGCTGCCATCGGCGGCGCGCAGGCCATGTTCGCCCACTTCCATTCCTGCCTCGCAGCGGAGCCGCAGCCGTGAATCAGCCCACCGAACCTCTGGATATGGATGTCTGCGCGCAGGAACCGATCCATGTTCCCGGACTGATCCAGCCCTACGGCGTGTTGCTGGTGATCGAACCGGCCGATGGCCGCATCGTGCAGGCCAGCAGCACCGCCGCCGACCTGCTCGGCGTGCCGATGGATGCCCTGCTGGGCACGCCGTACACCCAGATGCTGGAACTGCCCGACGCGCAACCGTTCGCAGTGGACGATCAACCGCAGCACCTGCTGCACGCCGATGTGCGCTTCCCGCAGCGCAGCGCGCCGACCGACCACCCCTGGGTGGCCGCCTGGCATCTGTATCCGGAGCAATGGCTGGTCGAGATCGAGCCGCGCGACGCGCGCCTGATGGATGTCACCCTACGCGAAGCGCTGCCGCTGTTGCGCAGCATCGAGCGCGATGCCGGCATCGACGAAGCGGCGGTGCGCGCGGCCAAGGGCCTGCGCAGCATGATCGGCTTCGACCGCGTGATGGTGTATCGCTTCGACGAAGAGTGGAATGGCGACGTCATCGCCGAAGCGCGCCAGCCCGAACTGGAGGCCTATCTGGGCCTGCATTACCCGGCCAGCGACATCCCGGCGCAGGCACGCGCGCTATACCTGCGCAACCGCGTGCGCCAGATCGCCGATGTGCGGTACCAGCCGTCGCCGATCCAGCCCACCTTGCATCCGCGCCTGGGCACGCCGGTGGATCTGAGCGATGTCAGCCTGCGCAGCGTCTCGCCGGTGCATCTGGAATACCTGGCCAACATGGGCGTCAGCGCCACCCTGGTGTCCTCGATCGTGGTCAACGATGCGCTGTGGGGGCTGATTTCCTGTCACCACTACAGCCCGCACTTCACCAGCCATGCCATGCGCGATGCCACCGATGCGGTGACCCGCGCGCTGGCCGGGCGCATCGGCGCGCTGCAGGCGGTGGGGCGGGCGCGGCTGGAGTCGGTGCTGCTGACCATCCGCGAAAAATTGATCACCGACTTCAACGACGCCGAGCACCTGACCGTGGACATGCTCGCCGACATGGCCCCGGACCTGATGGACGTGGTCGACGCCGATGGCGTGGCGATCTTCCATGGCAATGAAATCAGCCGTCATGGCAGCGTGCCGGATGCAGAGGCGTTGCGCCGCATCCGCGAACATCTCGAATCCGAACACCACGACGCCCTGCGCGAGGATGCGGTCGGCGCCCTGCATGTGGACGCCATCGGCGAGGTGTTCCCGGAGTTGGCCGACCTCGCCCCACTGGCAGCCGGTTTCATCTTCGTGCCGCTGATGCCGCAATCGCGTAGCGCGCTGTTGTGGACCCGCCGCGAGCAGGTGCAGCAGGTCAAATGGGCCGGCAACCCGCAGCTGGCCAAGTTGCAGGACATCCCCAATTCGCGGCTGTCGCCGCGCAAGAGTTTCGATCTGTGGCAGCAGACCGTGCGCGGCCGCGCACGGCGTTGGTCGCCGCTGCATCTGGAATCGGCGCGCAGCCTGCGCGTGCTGATCGAACTGATGGAACGCAAGCGCTTCCAGCAGGACTTCACCCTGCTCGAAGCCTCGCTGTCGCGGCTGCGCGACGGGGTGGCCATTATCGAACGCGGTGCCAAGGGCGCCGCGCACCGGCTGATGTTCGTCAACCCGGCGTTCGCCGAACTCAGCCAGACCGAAGTGGCCGACTTGATCGGTTGCGACATCCTTGCCCTGCTGGACGACGATGCCGCCCGTGGCAAGGTCGAACTGCTTGAAGAGGCGCTGCGCCTGGGCCGCGCCGCCTATGTCACCTTGCCGCTGCGCACCCGTGATGGCGCACCGGTGTATCGCCAGTTCCATCTCGAACCCTTGCCCAGCCCCAGCAGCATCACCGCGCACTGGCTGCTGCAGTTGCGCGACCCGGAGTAAGGGCTAAGGGCGCTGCGATCAACCCGCATGGCCAGCGCATGCGCCTGCCGCACCTCTCGCTCCATCAGCGGGCACGCGTGCTAAGGCGCTGCTTTCGTCCGCAATGCCAGCAATGTGATCGTTCCGGCCACCAAGCCCCAGAATGCCGCGCCGATCCCGCCCAGCGTCAGCCCGGAGGCGGTGACCAGAAAGGTGATCAACGCCGCTTCGCGCTTGCTGTCCTCGCGCAATGCCGCCGCCAGGCTATTTCCGATAGTGCCTAATAGCGCGATCCCGGCGATCGCCATCACCAGTTCACGTGGGAAGGCCGCAAACACCGGTGCCACGGTCGCACCGAACAACCCACTACCACGTAGAACACGCCCGCGCTGACCGCAGCGGTGTAGCGCCGAGCCGGATCTTCGTGCGCTTCGCGGCCCATGCAGATCGCCGCAGTAATCGCCGCCAGATTCAATGCAAAGCCGCCGAACGGCGCCAGCACTGCATTGACCACACCGATCCAGCCGACCGTCGGTGAGATCGGCACCGCATAGCCGGACGCCCGGATCACCGCCACGCCCGGCACGTTCTGCGAGGCCATGGTCACCACAAACAACGGAATCGCCAGGCCGAACAGCGCCGCCCACGATAGCGACGGCACCACCAGCACCGGGTGGGCCAGTTGCAGGTGTACGGCCCCCAGCCGCAGCAGTCCGCTGCTGGCGGCGATCGCAATACCTACCAACAAGGTCGCAATCACCGCATAGCGCGCAAACCAGCGCCGCCCGCCCAGATAGGTCGCCAACATCGCCAGCGCCAGCAACACCTGGCTCTGCATGGCCACAAAGATGTCCAGGCCGAAGCGCAACAGCACGCCGGCCAGCATCCCGGAGGCAAGGGAGATCGGAACCTGCCGGATCGCCCGTTCGAAGAATCCCGAAAACCCGGCCACCATCCCCAATACCGCGGCCACCACAAACGCACCGACCGCCTCGCGTAATGGCACCCCGGCCGCACTGCCGATCAGCATCGCCGCACCCGGCGTGGACCAGGCCGTGACCACTGGCGCGCGGTAGCGCAGCGACAAGCCGATACACGTCGCGCCCATGCCGATGCCCAGCGCCCACATCCACGACGCAAGCTGTGCCTGGTCGGCGCCCAGATAGCGCGCTGCCTCGAACACGATCACCGCAGAGCTGGCGAATCCCACCAGCACGGTGACAAAACCGGCGGCCATCGCAGGCAGGGATAGATCGCGAAGCAGATTGCGGGAAGCGGGCATGAGGGCGCTCTCTGTCTAGACACATGCATTTTCATCGAGCCAACCAGCGATCGATACCGCAGCGTCACGTTTCTGGATGTCGATCGGTGAACTTGCAGCCTGCATGCGTGCGGGAACTGGCCAGAGTGCGCAGCGCGTGCCGTACCCGCGTGGATAGGAGTCGATGTCATGCCAATGTCAAAAAAGTGCTTGCACTTCTGCGTGGTCTCGATAAACTGCGCGGCCTCGCTCAGGACGGCGGCGCTTCTCGAGGCATCGCAACAACGAACGAGGCGAATCGAAAACATCACAAGGTGTTGACGAAACGAAAAAGCCGGCTATGATGGGCGGCTCGCTACACGGAAAGACGCTACGGCGGATGGAGGTGCAGCGGCGGCAACGTCCTCTTCACGAGGGGTTGACGAGGATGAAAAGCCT
>NZ_VZPL01000055.1 GCF_008801575.1 Xanthomonas cissicola
ACTGTTCCGTCGCTTGAAAGGCTACCGCCGGATTTTCTCGCGCTTCGAGAAGCTGGATGTCATGTTCCTTGGATTCCTCAGCTTCGTCCTAGTCGTTGATGGGCTTCGGATGTGTTAACAGGCCCTAATACATAGTCGTAAGTCGCCATTACATTTCCATCGTCCAGCAGTGCTTTGCAGATGGCCCCGAAGGGTTGCCTCGGGGATATACGCTGCGCCTGGGCAAAATTCAGTGGAGGATGGCCAAACCGCTTAGCCGTCTGATAATAGAGCCCATCGATGGTGGCGCCGCCCCATGCATGCAGAACCTGGATTTTTGTCCAATCAGGGTCTCGATCTTCATGCATTCGATAGAAACGCGTGATCAGCTGTTTAATATGCTGATAAAGGCTCTTGGTGAAAAAGGTGACTACGATCTTGGCGTCGAGATCTCTGATAGCCATCATTGCAGCCTTGAGGGCGAGAACGACGGTCTTCCCCGACCCGGCTAGGCCTTGAATTCGCTGGAGCCCAGAGATATCACTCATGTAGGCGATCCGCTAATCCCTATCGAATCGGCGGATCTCCTCCTCCAAACTTACTATGGTATGCACCTTAGCACTTGGCGGAAATTCGCTGACGGGTCTCTCTTTCGGTTTCTGTAATGCCTTAGAGCCATCCAAGGTCGAAACCAGCTCTTGGAATACGTCGTTTGGCATAGTTTCTGGGAGACGAAGCCCCTTAAGAACTTCGTCAAAGCTCGCGAAGCCAGAAACCACCGATTCACCTTGCCCGCCCTCTGGAATCCAGAGGCACGCGTCAAGAGAGAACTTCAATGACCCACGACTTCGCCGCAGTTTGGGATATCGCACCAGACGCGATAGCACCTGACTGAACGCGCCATCCAACTGCTCCTGCGCCCGATTGATCACACCTGACGGAGTTGAGATCAAAAGAACGCCATGCTCGGGAGAGATCAAAACCAAATCGGATACAAGAAGCTTCTCCTCCTCTCTGAAAAGAGGAAAGTTAAAGAAGAGAAGGGCGCTGGTGAGACCGAGAGCATTCTCAGACTCGCGGAGATGGTCGAAGAGAAGGCGCGCATTAGGATTAGCGCGCAGAGCAACTTCACTTGGGAAAAACTGAATGCTCACAGAAGACTCCGGGGATAGGCCTTGGCAACGAGCTTCTCACCGAAGGCGTCCTTGCCGATAGCCGTGAGCATAGCAGCGGAAGGTCACTTGTTCCCCGCCTGGGCAGCTCGCCGCTGCCTTCCGGAGATTCCAGTGAGACCATGCGCAATTACTCTACAGTTTGCGACAGAACCGGCCAAGGCCGGTTCTGTCTTAAAGCATTGATAACTATGGTGGTGGTACAGAGACCGAGCCTGTGACCCTTCCCGTGTGAAGGCAAGGGCGACTCCGGCGCATCAAACCCCAACAGGATTCGCCTTCTCAGGATCAATCTTGTACTGCTTGATCGCCCTAGCCACATCCTTGCCCGTCATCTTGCCATCCTTCGCCAGCGCGGCAATCGCCGCGTGCGCGATGTAGTAGCGGTCGACCTCAAAGAAGCGGCGCAGGTTGGCACGCGTATCCGAACGACCGAACCCGTCCGTGCCGAGCACGGTGTAGGTCATCGGGACGAAGGCGCGGATCTGGTCGGCGAAGGCGCGCACGTAGTCGGTGGCGGCGATGGCCGGGCCCTGGCGGCCTTCCAGCAGCTGGGTGACGTAGGGCTTGCGCTGTTCGGTCTCCGGGTGCAGGCGGTTCCAGCGTTCGACGGCGTAGCCGTCGCGGCGCACTTCGTTGAGGCTGGGGCAGGACCAGATGTCGGCGGTGACGCCGAAGTCCCTGTCCAGCAGCTCGGCGGCGGCAATGGCTTCGCGCAGGATGGTGCCGCTACCCAGCAGCTGCACGCGCAGCTCGCCCTTCTTGGGCTTGCCGGCATCCTTGAGCAGGTACATGCCCTTGATGATGCCCTCCGCTGCGCCGTCCGGCATGCCGGGGTGGGCGTAGTTCTCGTTCATCAGGGTGATGTAGTAGTACTCGTCGATCTGGTCTTCCATCATCGCCTTCATGCCGTGCTGCATGATGACGGTGACTTCGAAGCCGAAGGTCGGGTCGTAGCTACGCACGTTCGGAATCGAGCCGGCGATGACCTGGCTGAAGCCGTCTTCGTGCTGCAGGCCTTCGCCATTGAGCGTGGTGCGGCCGGCGGTGCCGCCGAGCAGGAAGCCACGCGTGCGCATGTCCGCTGCCTGCCAGGCGATGTCGCCCACGCGCTGGAAGCCGAACATGGAGTAGTAGATGTAGAACGGCAGCATCGGCACGTCGGAGACCGAGTAGCTGGTGCCGGCGGCCATCCACGAAGCGATGGCGCCCGGCTCGCTGATGCCTTGCTGCAGCACCTGGCCGGTCTGGTCTTCGCGGTAGTACATCAGCTGGTCGGCATCGACCGGCTTGTACTTCTGGCCGAACGGGGCATAGATGCCGATCTGGCGGAACATGCCTTCCATACCGAAGGTGCGCGCCTCATCGGCCACGATCGGCACGATGCGCGGGCCCAGTTCCTTGTCGCGCAGGGCGATGTTGAGGCTCTGCACGAAGGACATGGCGGTGGAATAGCTGCGCTCGCCGCTGTCCTTGAGCAGGCGCTCGAACTTGTCGAGCGTGGGCGCCACGAACGACTTGCTGGCCTTGGGGCGGCGCGAGGGCAGGAAGCCGCCGAGCACGCTGCGGCGTTCTTTCAGGTACTGCACTTCCGGGGAATCTTCGCCGGGGTGGTAGAACGGCACCTGGCCGTCTTCCAGCTGGGCGTCGGTCACCGGGATGTTGAAGCGGTCGCGGAAGTGCTTGACCGCCGCGTCGTCGAGCTTCTTGGTCTGGTGGGTGGGGTTGAGCGCCTCACCGGCCGAACCCATGCCGTAGCCCTTGACCGTCTTGGCCAGGATCACGGTGGGCATGCCGGTGGTGTTCACGGCCTGGTGGTAGGCGGCGTACACCTTGTGCGGGTCGTGGCCGCCACGGTTCAGGCGCCAGATGTCGTCGTCGGACAGGCCGGCCACCATGGCCGCGGTCTCCGGGTACTTGCCGAAGAAATTGGCGCGGGTGTAGGCGCCGCCGAAGGCCTTGCAGTTCTGGTATTCGCCGTCGACGGTTTCCATCATCAGCTTGCGCAGCACGCCGTCGCTGTCCTTGGCCAGCAGGGCGTCCCAGTAGCCGCCCCAGAGCAGCTTGATGACGTTCCAGCCGCCGCCACGGAACACGCCTTCCAGTTCCTGGATGATCTTGCCGTTGCCGCGCACCGGGCCGTCCAGGCGCTGCAGGTTGCAGTTGACCACGAAGATCAGGTTGTCCAGGCCTTCGCGGCCGGCCAGCGCGATGGCGCCGAGGGTTTCCGGCTCATCGCTCTCGCCGTCGCCGATGAAGCACCACACCTTGCGGTCGGACTTCTCGATCAGGCCGCGGTTTTCCAGGTAGCGCATGAACTGCGCCTGGTAGATGGCGGCCAGCGGGCCCAGGCCCATCGACACGGTGGGGGTCTGCCAGAACTCGGGCATCAGCCACGGGTGCGGGTAGGAGGAGATGCCCTGGCCGTCCACTTCCATGCGGAAGTTGTCCAGCTGGGACTGGCTGATGCGGCCTTCGAGGAAGGCGCGGGCGTAGATGCCCGGGGCGCTATGGCCCTGGATGAACAGCAGATCGCCCGGATGGTTGTCCGAGGGCGCGCGCCAGAAATGGTTGAAGCCCACGTCGTAGAGCGTGGCGCTGGAGGCGAACGAGGCGATGTGGCCGCCCAGGTCGCCGGGCTTGCGGTTGGCGCACACGACCGTGGCCATGGCGTTCCAGCGGATGATCGAGCGGATCTTCCACTCCAGCGCGGAGTCGCCGGGGTGCTTGGCCTCGTTGGCCGGGGAGATGGTGTTGACGTACTCGGTGGTGGGCGAGAACGGCAGGTAGGCGCCCGCGCGGCGGGTCTGTTCGACCATGCCTTCCAGCAGCTGATGGGCGCGCTCAGGGCCTTCGACGTCGATGACGGCCTTGATCGATTCGAGCCACTCCTGCGTCTCGAGCGGGTTCGGATCGTTGTGCAGCACTTCGTTCAACCAGTTCATTAGCGCTCCCGGGGGACACACCCCGCGGGTGTGTCGACATCGTGAATTCGTGAACCCCCAAGTGTACCGCACGCACCTGTTGCCATTCCTCGCTACGGGGGCGTATGGAATGGGACGCTGTCGTGCGCCGAGTGGGGCCTCGGTGCCGGCTGGAACGACGGTGCGGCACAGCGGGCGCTGCCGATGTACGACCAAAGGATGAGGGCCAGCGGCGGGCGATGGACGGCCGCTGCCGCAGGGAATGGACCGATGTACATGCCCCGTAGGAGCGCACCTGGGCGCGACGGCTTTCTCGGTAATGCCTGTCGCGCCCGGGTGCGCTCCTACGCGATGGCGTGGTCAGCGGGTGCGCGCCAATACATCCCCCACGGCGGGCGCCGCCCCGTAGGAGCATGCTGGTCAGAACGCTTGCAGCGCTTCGGTCAGTTGGCCGTTGTTGTTGACTGCGCCCATGGTGTAGCCCTGCCAGCCGGGGTAGGCATTGGGTTCCCAATAAAACACGCCGAGGACGCGCGCGCCGATGCTGCTGCTGCGGCTAAGCAGGTTGCTGAGCATGGCGCGGGTGGTGGCCGCATGCTGCCAGTCCATGCCGACCTCGGAAATCACCACATCGCTGCCGTAGCGCGTAATCATGTCGCGCATGTTGGTGTCCAGGCGGCTGTTGTAATCCGGCCAGCTGCCGACGGGGGGGTAATGCGACATGCCGATGACGTCCCACTTGCCGCCAGCCGAGCGCAGATTGTCGAAGAACCAACGGAAGTTGGCGTTGTCGTAGCCATTGGCCAGATGCACGACGACCTTGGCGTTGGGATACACCGCCTTGGTGGCGTTGTATCCGCTGTTGATGAACTGGCCCAGGGTGGCGAAGTTGGGCGTCTTGCCCTCGTTCCACAGCATGCCGCTATTGATCTCGTTGCCGACCTGCACCCAGCTGACGGTGATGCCGTTGTCCTTGAGATATTTGAGGATGCCCTGGGTGTGGCTGTAGAC
The DNA here is from genome assembly GCF_008801575.1 of Xanthomonas cissicola. Classification (GTDB taxonomy): domain Bacteria; phylum Pseudomonadota; class Gammaproteobacteria; order Xanthomonadales; family Xanthomonadaceae; genus Xanthomonas; species Xanthomonas cissicola. Next base: position 5,087 of record NZ_VZPL01000055.1, read on the forward strand.
ATCGGTATTGAGCTGGGCGACGGAGTGGCCGGCCCATGCCGCAGGTTTGGTCTGTTTACCCGGGTCGGCCCAGCTGTCGCTGTAATGGAAGTCGATCATGATGCGCATGCCTTGCGCGGCGGCGCGCTTGGCCTTGTCCAGGGTGTCGCGGCCATCGTTCCAGCCGCCGGACGGGTTGACCCATACGCGCAGGCGAATGGCGTTGCCGCCGACATCCTTGAACAGCTTGATGAAGTCGGTGGTGTTGCCGGCTGCATCGCGAAAGACCTGCGGCGGATTGTTGGCGGCCTGTTGATTGAGCCAGCTGACGTCCGCGCCTTTGGCGATGCCTTGCGCGCTGACGCCGGCGCTGCACAGAGACAGCAGCAAGATGAGCCATACACGGTGGTAGTGCCTGCAAAAAATGGTCATGGAACGCTCCCTTGATCGATGAGTGTCGCGCCGGGTGGCGCCTTGCTTGATCCCGCTGCCTTGTCTCGTGCGCGCGTGCGCAGCGTGACAAGTGCCTGGCCGTGCATCGCTGCAAATCCGCGGCGATTCAAGCATGGCCGTACAGCCCGGTTGAGGCCGCTATAGGTACGGGTGAGTTGTGGCATATCTCGACGCAGGAAAAGCTTGCGTTCGCACACCTCGTGCGGCCCGGTTGTTGTGCAGATGCAGCAGCGGCGGTGCGCGTTACTGCGCGAACGAACGCAAAAACGCCGGGCAGGCCCGGCGTCTTGATGCAACGTTCGATGGTGGCGATGTGCAGTCCGGGCGGCGTGTGGCATGGGCGGCAGCCTGGTGTGTCACTGCACGCAAACGCGGCAGCTCCATGCCCCGCTCCCCTTAGCCCAGTGCGCGTGCGCCCTGCTGCTGTTGCTGGGTCTGCGATTGTTGCTGTTCCAATACCGCCGACTGACGCGCCGCGTTCTCGGCAACGCGTTGGCTGCTCTGTTCCAGCGGAGTATTCATTGCCGTCATGGTGTCCACGCTCACGCGCAGCTGTGCCGGGTCGTCGACGCGGCCCTGCACGGCGAAGGTGCGTGCGGCATCCGGGCTCATCATCACCGCATCGATGCGCCGGCCACCGGCGGCATGCATTTCCGATGCGAGCGAACCGGATAACTGCGCACTGTGCTGGTCGGGCGTGCGCCCGGCACGTGCGTCCTGCGCATGCACGCCGCGCTGGGCATCCTGGAACAGGCCATTGCCCACGTGCCCGGGTTGATCGATCCGCAAGGAGGTGTGGCCGTTGCCATGCTCGCGTGGGTCGCGTTTGGCCGGCTCGCCCGGCGCGAGTGGGCCGCGGATGGCGTCGATGGCGTCCTGGCCGAGTCCGCGCGCGCTACGCGTGAGGATGGTGGTACCGGTGCGCAGCCCATCGATATCGCTGCGGTACTCCTCGATCATGCGCTTGTTCTGCTCGGCAAGCGGGCGCGCGTTGGGGTCCCTGAGCGCAGAATGTTCGCCCAGAAAGTTGCCCAGCTTGTGGGCCCCGAGCGAGCCGCCGGCAGCAACCAGCGGGTAATCCGGGATCAGGAAGTTCGCCTTGCTGTTGCTGTAGCCGGCACCGCTCAAGGTGGCGATCTCATCGGGCTTGGCATACATGCGTACCTGCCCGAAGTGCGGCGATGCCGCGCTGACCGGGTCCGATGCCATGACGTGATTGATCACGCTATTGCCACCCTCCGGAATGCGGTAACTCAGACTCGCCGCGCCGTACGCGTTGAAGGTTTCGCCCTTGAGGTCGTAGTGGTGTGCGGACACCTGCGCAAGCGCACCGCCGAGCGAGTGGCCGGTGACGGTGACTTCCGGTTGATGGCCGGTTCGCTTGCCGACATCCTTGGCGATGTCCATCGCATTCTTGGTCAGCGCAAGCGCATCGGCAGCCTGAGGATTGGTCCGCGAGGTGACCATGGTGGCATCGGTGAGCACGTCATTGACCGCGCCCTCGGTGCCCCGATGCGCAACCACGATTTCGCCACTGCTTTCGCGGCGGTAAACCGTGCCCTGGTAGCCATTGGATTGATTGTTGACGTGATCGAGAACGGCGTAACGCTCCCCCTCGATCGTGACGATCTCTTCGTGCCCCGGTGCACGCCGACCAACGGCGCGATCCTTGTAGGCGTCCTCGGATAAACCGGCGTATTGCGGTGACGGGATGCTCATGGCGCAACTTCCTTGGCAGCCAGCGTGATGGTGAAGAGATTGTCGCGGATCTCAGGCTTGAACGTCTCCGGGCTGAGCTCGCCGGTGTCCGGGAAACTCTTGGATTCCGAGCGCGGATAGCCGTCTTTCCAGTAGTACCTGGTCAACGCCTGCTGCGCGGTCACCGTCTTGGCTTCGATAAACGACAAGAACCGCGTCTCTTCTTCGGCACCGGTGGCCTTGAGCAGCACGCTGGCGCCGCTGAATTCCCAGTGGCACACGCCGCGACCGTAGTAGTCCTCGTCCTGCATCAGATCCAGATACACGGTGCCGCGGTACTCGGTCTCGGAAACCTTCTTGAGCGCCACAGTTTCCTGACTGGTGATGCGGCCGGCCGTGCCGGTTTCCGGCTGGATCCTGCCGCATTCCTGCTCGTTGCTGACATCGTATTGCGCCGCAGCCTCCACCAGGCCAAACGCGCCGGGCGCCTTGTCCAAGGTGAGCGTGACCTCGTAGGCCTTACGCGGGCTCGGATTCAACCTGGCAAGACCGCGGCCGCCGGCCTGAACGTCGGCTGCTGCAGTGGCCTCGGTGGCGGAGGAATGGGTCTGGGTCATGCTGGTCTCCGGGGAGTTACAGGCCGTAAGCAAAAGGGCCAGCAGGCTTGGGGTCAACATCTGGCGCAAGGCCGGCCTCCGTGGCAGGTGGGCGGCCAATCTAGTCCGCTCGCGTTCGGCCGGTCAATCGCGACCACGTGAGGATGAGGCTGCTAGAGAGTTGTGCATGGCAGCAAAGCTGCCATGATCCAGCGCAGCTGCTGCCACGAAGAGTGCGCCATGCGCAATCGCCCGCGATCACTGCCATCCCGGACATCGGTTGCCGCGCGCATGCCGTGGCGTCGCAGCTTGCGCATGCGTGTGCTGCTGGCGGCCACCGCGGTGCTGGTGGCCTTGCTGACGGTACTGGGCACGGTGTTCTACCTGGGCGCGCGCGCCGAGCTGGTGGACGCGGCGCGCACCGAGGTGGATGGCCTGACCGAACAGACTGCGCGCAGCCTGGCGGCGATGCTGGATTCGGTGCAGGTGAGCGGGCGCACGTTGGCAGCCAGCAGCGGCGGGGTCGGCCTGCAGCCGTTCAATTTGCGTGCATTGCTGCTGGCCACGCTCACCGGCGATCCGGATATCGGTGCAGCGCGCCTGATCATCGAGCGGCGCACGCAAAAGGCCGGCGACAGCGGGTTTGTCTGGTACGTGCATCGCAACGGCACACGCGTGGCGGAAAAATCCGCGCTGGAACTGGGGTACGACTATCGCGCGATGCCCTGGTATCTGCGTACCCAGCGCGAGGGCCGGGCATGGTGGTCCGAGCCCTACATGGACGCCAATGGCGGCGGCCTCTACACCAGTTACAACCTGCCGCTGCGCCGGCCCGGCGATGCGCCCGATGCCGCACCGGTGGGCATGGTCAGCGTGGATTTGCCGCTGCAGCACCTGCACGAGATCATCGATCAGCTGCCGCGCGATATCGGCATCCAGCCGATGCTGCTGTCGCCGGAAGGCGTGCTGGTCTTCAGCCCCGACCCGGCACTCAATCTGCGCCACTCGCTCGCGGCCTATGTGGCCCGTTCGCGCCCGGATCTGCGGCCATTGCAACGCGCCGTGGCAGCCGGCCAGCCGATTTCGTTTTCGCATACCGCGCCCGACGGCGAGCGCTTTCTGACCCATAGCGCAGCGGTGGGGCGCAGCGGCTGGACCTTCGTGTTGTCGGCCTCCGAAGGCTACGTGCTGGCCGGCCTGAACTGGCTGGCGGCATGGGTGGCGCTGGCCGCGCTGCTGGGCGCCATGGTGTGGTGGTGGTTGATGCGGCGGATCACGCGCAAGTTGACGCGACCGATCGAAGAACTGACCGACACCGCCGAGCATTTTCGTCGTGGCGAATTCGAGTACCCGTTACCGCACATCGAACGCGACGACGAGGTGGGCGTGATGGCACGCGCCTTCGACAGCGCACGCGATGCGATCCGCTACCACATCGCCGAGATCGGCGAGATGACCGCCGCGCGCGAACGCATGCACAGCGAGCTGCAGATTGCGCGCGAAATCCAGCAGGCGATGCTGCCTTCCGGGCGCACCTTCGACCGCGCCAGTTCGCATCTGGAAACCTGCGCGTGGCTGGAGCCGGCCAAGGCGGTGGGCGGGGATTTCTACCACTTCGTGGAAACCGAACCGGGCCTGCTGTGGTTCGTGGTGGGCGATGTCTCCGACAAGGGCGTGCCGGCGGCCTTGTTCATGGCGCGCGCGGTGAGCGTGCTGGAGATTGCCGCGCGGCGGTACACGCGCCCGGATGCGATTTTGATCGCCGCCTCCACGCGGTTGGCCGAAAACAACGAGACCTGCATGTTCGCCACCGTGCTGTGCGGCCTGATCAACGTGGTGAGCGGCGACTACTGGCTGGCCAGCGCCGGGCACGAGCCGCCGCTGTTGATCGATATCGACGGCACGGCACGGCCGTTGCCGCTGGAAACCGGCGCGCCGCTGGGGATCGAGCCGCAGGAGTCCTATCCGGTGCTGCAGGGCCGCATGAGCGCCGGGCAGACCTTGCTGGGCTACACGGACGGCGTGACCGAGGCGATGGACGAGCGCGGCGCCAGCTACGGGTTGGAGCGGTTGCTGGCGGCGCTGCACCCGCGCCGCAGCGCGGCGGCGCAGTGCAAGGCGGTGATCGCCAATATCGCCCGTTTCACCGGCACGGCCGATCCGTACGACGACATCACGCTGCTGGCGATCCGGCTGCGCCAGGAGCATGCTGGGCGGGTCGCACACGCTGGCCGGGACGCGCCCGGAAAGGCAACGACTGCATGAAGCTCGAGTTGGCCATCGCGCCATCGCTGGCCCAGCTGGCCGGCGCCAACGATGCGCTGGAACAGTCGCTCACGCTCGAGGGCCTGCACGCCGAGCGCATCGGCCAGGTGCGGTTGATCGTGGAAGAGCTCGGCTGCAACGCACTGACCCACGGCCAGTGCGCCGCACAGCCGCTGCGCCTGCAGCTGCAGCTGGACGCCCAGGCGCTGGTATTGGAAATGCACGATGCGGGCAGCGCCTTCGACCCCTGCGCCGCGCCCCTGCCCGAGGTGACCGACGAGCTCGACGACCGCGCCATCGGCGGGCTGGGGTTGTTTTTGGTCCATCAGTTCGCCGATCACATCGACTACCGCCGCGATGGTGCATATAACGTCGTGCGCGTCACCCTGCTGCACCCGTACGCCCCTGTCCCCGAGGCCCTGTCATGACCACGCTCGCCATTCAGATCGACCCGCCGCAGGACACCCGTCAACGCGTCATCCTGACCGGGCGCCTGGACACCCACACCTACCAGGATCTGGACGCGGCGCTGTCGCCGCTGCTGGGCACCCTGATCACCACGCTGGTGCTGGACCTGAGCGCACTGGAATACATCTCCAGCGCCGGCATCCGCTGCATCTTCAAGGCGCGCAAGGCGCTGGCCACGCGCCAGGGCAAGGTGCTGGTGAGCAACCCGCAGCCGCAGATCCGCAAGGTCTTCGACATGGTCAAGGCGGTGCCGTTGAGCGACGTGTTCGCCTCCACCGAAGAGCTGGACGCGTACCTGGCTGCGATGCAGCGCAAGGTGATCGAACAGAGCGCGCAGAGCGATGCGCCGATCGTGCCGCACTTCGCCGAAGCCTGAGCGCAGCTGTCTTACCGACGGCGCTCGCCGCCGGGCGGGCGCTGCGGGCCTTCCTCCGGAGCTGACGACTGCGCGCCACGTTGCTGTTACCGCGTGACGTCGCCTGCGCGCACATGTGGGGACCTGTGTGCGTGGGTGCCGGCATCATCCCTGGTTAGGCTATGACGCCCTGCCCTGCGCGTTGCCATGCCCGCACTGCTCATTTTCGATTTCGACGGCACGCTTGCCGATTCGTTTGGTTTTTTCCTGAGCACGCAGCGGCTGCTGGCCGAACGGCATGGCTTTCGCGCGGCGCAAGCGCATGAAGTCGACGATGCCCGTCGATTAAGCACGCGCGAATTGCTCAAGGCATCGGGCCTGAGCACGTGGCGCGTGCCATGGGTGGCGGCCGACTTCATCCGGCTCATGCGCGCCGCGCCACCGGTGGCGTTGTTTCCCGGCATTGCCCACACCGTGAGCGCGCTGCATGCCCGGGGCACCCGGCTGGCCGTGGTGTCGTCCAACTCCGTGGAGAACGTGCGGCGCGCGCTAGGCGCAGAGCTGAGCGCCACATTTGCCGTCATCGAAGGCGGCGCGCATCTGCTGGGCAAACAACGCGCCTTACGTCGTGTGCTACGTGCCACCGGGCACACTGCGTCGCAAGCGGTGTATGTGGGCGACCAGGTCGCCGACTGGGAAGCCGCACAGGTCGTGGGCTTGCCGTTTGCCGCAGTGGCGTGGGGCTATGCGCATCCGGACGTGTTCGCCGGGTTGGCCGGAACGCAGTTGATCGAACGCGTGGGAGACTTGCTTGCGTTGAGCGCGGAGTAGGCGGCGGGGATGGGGGATTGGCAATCGGGCATTGCCGGTGATGGGTGTCGACGTACCCTCATCCGCCCTTCGGGCACCTTCTCCCGATGGGAGAAGGAAGTGCGATCCCGGTGCGCGTGGTGATGCGCCCGGACAGCGCCAACGTCTACACCCCACCGACCCGCGGCAACGGCGCCGGTACGTTCAACATGCCGCCGGCCGCGACATACGCTGCCAGGGCCTGGCCCTGGCTCAGCAGGTGCCCGTGCATGGTGCGCTCGGCGCCTTCGGCATCGCCGCGTCGCACGCAGTCCATCAGTTGGCGATGCTCCGCCAGCGATTGCGCCATGCGCCCGGGCGTGAGCAACTGACGGCCGCGATGCATCTTCAAGATGCGGTGCAGATCGTGCGTCACCCGGATCAACCAGGGATTGCCGGCGTACTGCTGCACGGTTTCGTGGATCAGGTAATTGTTGCGGTAATACTCGGCCACATCGCCGGCTGCCGATGCGGCTTCCATTGCCGCATGCAGCTCTTCCAGGCGCTGCACGCCGGCCGCATCGATGCGCTTGACCGCATCGTGCGCGCAGCGGCCTTCCAGCATCGCCATCACCGGGAATAACTGGTTGAGGTCTTCCAGCGTCAGCCGGGTGACCCGGCTACCGCGGCCGGCATCCAGTTGCACCAGGCCTTCGGCAGCGAGCAGCTTGAGACTTTCGCGCAGCGGCGTGCGGCTGATGCCGAGTTCTTCGGCCAGGGCCGGCTCGTCGATCCACTCGCCCGGCGGCAGCGCGTACTCGTAGATCTTCTGACGCAGGCGCTCGGCCACTTCCTCGTACAGCGGCACGCGCTTTTTGGAGGCGCGCGAATCAGGAGCGAGGGTCATGGCGGGCAGGCTGTCGGCATCGGGTCGGGGCGCCCATTCTACGTGGGCGCCCCGCTGCGCTGTGGCGTGCGGACCGCATCACAGCCAGCCCGGCACCACGAAGACCAGCCACGCCGCCAGCGGCCCCAGCAACACCACCAGGCCGCTGTAGATCAGGAAGCGGCGAAACAGGCCGTCGCGTTCTTCCTTGGCGGCCGAGGCCACCACCAGCGCGCCGTTGGTGGAAAACGGGCTGACATCGACGATGGTGGAGGACACGGCCAGCGCGCAGATCACCCCGGCCGCGCCCAACTGGCCCTGCATCAGGAAGGGCACCGCCAACGGAATGGTGGCGCCCAGCACCGCTGCCGACGAGGCGAATGCAGAGACGATACCGCCGACGTAGCAGACCAGCAGCGCGCCCAGCAGTGGCATGCCGATGTGCGACACGCCGGTGCCGATGTAGTCCACCGCACCGGATTTTTCCAGCACGGCGATATAGGTCACCACGCCGCTGATCAGCAGCACCGTCGACCAACTGATGCCGTCCACCGCGCCCTTCTGTGCGTTGGGCGAGATCAGCGCCAGGGCCACCGCCACCGTGATCGAGACCAGGCCGACGTTGAGGTTGTAGATCAGCGCAGCAACGCCCAGGCCCAGCAGGCCGATCAAGGTGATCACGCGGTCGCGGGTGATGAACACCGCCTCCAATGCCAGCGGGTCGGTGGACAGGGTGCCGCCGCCCGGCGCCACCAGCGCGCCATGCCCTTCGATCGCGAAGCCGCGGTGCGATGCCTGGTCGCCGGCAACCGCCACGTACTGCGCATCGGCCAGCGACAGCTCCTGCCGGCGCATCAGCTTCAACCCACCGAAGGCGCAGAAGCAGATGATCGCCATCATCAGGTTGAAGCCCAGGCTGGTGAGGAACACCGCCATCTCGCTGACGTCCAGCCCGGCCTTTTCGACCACCTTGTTGGTGATGCCGCCATACACGCTGATCGGCGAGAAGCCGCCGCCCTGTGCACCGTGGATCACCAGCAGGCCCATCATCAACGGGTTGATGCGGTACTGCTTGGCGAAGCGCAGCGCCACCGGCCCGATGATGGCCACCGCTGCCGGCCCCAGCGCACCGAATGCGGTCAGCAGCCCGGTGATGACGAACATCACCCAGGGGATGGCGACGATGCGCCCCCGCACCGCGCGCACTGCCCAGTGCACCAGCAAATCGATGGTGCCGTTTTTCTGCGCGATGGCGAACAGATAGGTAATGCCCACCAGGGTCAGGAACAGGTCGCCGGGAAAGCCGGCCAGCACTTCCTTGCCCTCCAGCCCCACCCACACGCCGCCAATGATGAAGGCCAGCGCGAACGCCACCGCCCCCATGTTGATGGGCAATGCGGTGGCGACGATGAACATGATCACCAAGCCAAGAATCGTTGCAATTTGCGGGGTCATGCGCCCTCCCAGACACCTGATACGCGTACAACACGGATGGCCGCCCGCCACCCTGGGGTCACACCGTGTGCAGCACCTGCCGGACCGTCATGCCGCGCGCTCGCACGCAGCCGTGACCCATTCGAGAACACCCTGAGTGCTGTGGAATTCGTCCACCGAGCGCGCTTCGCATGCCGGCAGCACCTCGCGCGCCATCCGCGCCAATGCGCTGCCGGGGCCGAGTTCGAGAAACACGCGTGCGCCGCGCTCGGCGGCTTGCACCAGCACGTCGTACCAACGCACGGTCTGCGCGATCTGCCTGGACAGCGTGTCGATCACCAGGGCGTGCGTACCGACCGCACGCGCATCGATGCCTGCCAAGACGCGCAACTTGGGCGCGACGAGGTCTGCGGTTGCCAGTTCAATGGCAAAGCCTTCGGCAGCCGCGCTCAACCACGGCGTGTGCGCCGGCACGCTGACCGGCAGCAGCGTGACGCGCGCACCTTGTGCGCTGGCAGCCTCGCCAAGCGCCTGCAATGCAGTGCGCGGGCCGCCGAGTACGGCATGATCGTCGCCGTTGATGATGGCGAGCGCTGCGCCGTGCGTCTGGCACAGCGTTTCCAGGGCGCGCAAGGGCACACCGACCACCGCCATCAGCCCTGCCTGCTGCGGGCTAGCCGCATCCATCAACCGGGCGCGCGTCGCTGCCAGCTGCAGGCAGGTGTCGATGGACATGCCGCCGGCCACCGCGTGGGCGGCAAGCTCGCCAACGCTATAGCCGAGCACCAGCAGCGGCGTGGGAAGTTGCGCATGCAGCACCTGCCAGTGCGCCAGCGTACCGGCGCAGACCAGTGGCTGTGCGATGGCATTGGCGTAGCGGCCCGGATCTGCGGCCAGTGTTCGTGGTGCGGCGCCAAGCACGCGCTGTGCGCTGGCGAGGACGGCGGCTGCCGCAGGCGCATCGCCGACACGCGCGAACATTTCGGCATGTTGGCCGCCTTGGCCCGGGCAGAGCACGGCCAGGCTCATGCGGTGGCCTGGCTGTGTTTGCAGAAATGCCTTGCGCGCACGCTGCCGTGTTCCGCATTGCAAGCGATGTGGCGAGACACCTGGATGCGAAGGTCGACTGAGGAGCAATGTGCGACGTGTGTTGCGACGGCGGGCAGGCCAGCCGGCGTTGCGCCGGCGAGCAGAACGCCGCGGCAGTGCGCCTGCGCATGCACCACATGTTCTGCAGCCAGCGAGCAAACGCGGCTCATGCCAGCTCCTGCCGATGCAGGAACCATGCACAGGCCAGCAGATCTGCGCTGCCGCCAGGGCTCAGGCGACGCGCGACAAACTGCTGGCCGATGGCATGCAACTGCGCGCGCCACTGCGGGTGCGCAACGCCGCCGTCGGCAAGGAAGGCTGCCGCCTGCGCCTTGGCGAATGCCAGGCCCTCCGCCCCGCCACGATGCAACAGATTGAGATCGTCCACCTGGGCGATGAGCTGCATCAAGGTCTGCACCAGCGCCGCTTCACGCGTGGCGCCCCCCGCAAGCGCAGTACGCAACGCAGGCAGGGCGATCTCGCGCAGCACCGGATACCCTGCCGCGGCGTGTTCGCGCACGCCACTGATGCGGTACTGCGCACGCACCCGCTGGCCATGGCTGTGCAGATCCAACGGTGCAGCCTGCAATGCATCGCGCCAGGCGCGTACGCCATTGCAGACCTGTTCTGCAGTGGGTCGCCGCCGCTGCGCAACCCACAGGCGTGCAGCCTGCGCAGTGAGCAGGCCCAGGCTGAAAACCGCGCCGCGATGCGTATTGATGCCACGGGTGGCGCGCAACATCGCGGACTCGGCCCCGATACCCAGCTCGCGGAGCCGCTCGAATGGCGCATGGTTGATGCCGGCCTGGGCAATGGCGACAAAATAGCCACGCAAGGCGAACAGGCTACGCATGAAGGTGGCAGCATCCATGTCGGTGTGGCTGCCGCTGTCGAACGGCGTCACCAAGCCCGGCTTGGGCGCGCAGGCCAGCTCTGCATGCAGGGCGCCAACCGCCAGACGTGCGAGCTGGTAGGCAGCATCGCGCGGCAGTGCAGGCGCACCGGCAACCCAGGTTTGCTGCAGCTGTGCGCTCATGCCGCATTCCGGATCGGAAACAGCGCAGCACGCGGCAATAACCGGCAGTCCTGGTTGGATTTCACCAACACCTGTTGCGCAGTGCCGGCGTACTCGCGCCAGTTCACCGCGTTGTCTTCGGGCAACAGCAGTTCGCCATCGGCACGCAGCCCGTGCTGCTGCTCCCAGCGCTGCAGCAGCGTGACCAGCGCGCACGCTTGCTCTGGCGTTTCGATGGGCCACAGCAGATCCAGGTCCGATTGCGCGTGCACGTACGTCAGGCCGGTCAGGGCTTGCCAGGCAAAGCTGCCGAAGACGTGCGGGCGCAACGCATGCGCGTGCGCTTGAGCGAGCAGGACCTGCAGTGCCGGCTGCACCGTGACAGGCGCCTGTGGCGTCACCGCATCCAGTGTCAGTGGGGCAATGCAGCGTGCGATATCGGCCACGTGCGCCTGCAGGGCCAGACGCTGCTTGCCTTCGCTGGGCGGCAGCGGCACGCCAAGCCGAACGCTGCCGGGTGCCTGACTGCCATCGCCACGCGCCACCACCGCTGGCAGGCCGGCCGCGAACCACTGCCGCAGCCGTGGCTGCGCGCCAGGCGTGACGGCCTGCCACTGCGCATCTTCGCGCAACCACACCAGAGCGTGGCGGCCGGCCATGCTCAGGCCTCGCCCGCAGCCACGGCGCTGGCGACATCGCGCGCCAGCGTGCGCCCGCCGCGTTGCGCTCCGCGTGCACGGCGCTGGTCGCCGTCGACCGGCGCGGCCAGTGCGTCGAGCAGCGCCTGCGCCAGATCGCCCTCCCACAGCGATTCCACCGCGCCCATGCGCACGTAGTTTTCCACGCCCGGCGCAAACACCGGCGAGCTCTTGCTCAACGCCTGCAAGGTGTCGACCGATTGCTTGGTCACGCGCGCCATCGCACGCAGATCCATGACCCGGATCTGCGCATCGGGCAATGCATGGATATGGTCGGCCATCAGCCCGAACGACAGGAATCCACCGCTGACCGATTCGCCATAAACCAGTGTGACCAGCCGCGCACCGCGCGTGCGTGCCAACTCCAGCGCACGTGCCAGGTGCGCGAAATACCCGTTGATGCCCAGTAATTCATCGCGCCGTGCCAGCCGCTGCCCGGCGGTGTCGGCCAGCATCACGATCGGGCGCTGCGGGTATGCGCGGGTACTCGCCAAGACAGTGGCAGCCAGGGCCAAGGCGTGATCGACACCGACTTCGAGCTTGTTGGCGGTACCGATCACGGTGACATCGCCGGCGGCGGTGGTTGCGCTGCCGGTCAGCACATCGTCGTTGCGCGCGATGGCGTGACCGAGCGGAAACAGCTGATCGAGCAAGTGACTCAGGTCCATGGAAGGCTCCGGTCTGCGGTCGCGGCAAGAAAGGCCTCGGTATCGAGCAGAGGCAGGCGCTGCGCATCGACGATGCCTTGACGCTTCCAGATCTCCAGCCCGTCGCGGCAATCGCCGTAGGCATCGATGCGCGCTGTCAACTGCTGCTGCGCATGCTCCAGTGCCTGCAATGCGGCCTCACCCGTCGCTTCGGTAAGCGCATCGAACGTGGCCAGCGCTGCATCGGCGAAGGCATCGATGCGATCGGCCACCAACGTGTGGGCTTCGCCAAGCAGGTAGCGGTGTTTGCCGCCGGTGACGCGCCACACCAGCGCACGGTCGCGCGCGTCGAACTCTTCCACCCCGCGCACGGTTTCGATCACGTCCGGGCCGGACAACGACAGGCGGCCTTCTTCGGACATGATCACCGCGCTGCAGCAGCGCGCCACGATGCCCATGCCGCCGAACGCACCGTTGCCACTGCCGATCAAGGCCAGCACCGGCACACCGGCGGCACGCGCGCCCAAGGTGGCACGCATGATTTCGGAAATGGCGATGAGCCCTGCATTGGCTTCGTGCAGACGCACGCCGCCGGTGTCCAGCAGCAATAGCACCGCTGCCGGCTGCGTGTTTGCGGCGCGCTCCAGCAGGCCGGTGAGTTTGGCGCCATGCACTTCGCCCACGCCGCCGCCCATGAAGGCGCCTTGCTGCGCAGCGATCAACACGTTGCGGCCGCGCAAGGTGCCTTCGCCGACCACGATGCCGTCGTCGAAGGCGCCGGGTGTGTCCAGTTGTGCCAGGTGCGGGCTGATCAAGCGACGCCGCGGGCCAACAAATTCGCGAAAGCTGCCGGCATCCAGCAGACCCTCGAGACGTTCGCGGGCATCGGCTTCGTAGTAGCTGCGCTGGGCCATGGGAACGGTGCTCATGTGCGACTCCCGATGACTTGCGGAGGAGCGCACCTGGACGCGACCGCAGCGTTATTGGGAACGCCTGTCGCGCCCGGGTGCGCTCCTACGCAGTGGAGCGGGCGGCTCATGCGTCAGCTCCCTGCAGCACTTCCAGCGCTTGTTCCAGGCGCAGGCTCACCACCGCCGGCGTGGCGCCGACATCGTTGATGCTGATGCGTACATCGCGCAGTGGATGGCGTGCAGCGAAATCGTCCAGCACTGCCTGCCAGATTGCGCCAAAGCCGCGTGCGGCGGTGAGGATCTCGATCTCCATGGCGCCCTCGAGCGGCACGCGCTCGACCAGCACTTCCAGATTGCCGGAGGCCACGACACCGACCAGCGCGTGTTCCAGCCCGGCGCGTGCACCGCGCTGTCCATCAAAGCGATATCGCAGGGTTTCCATGCTGTGCCCTTACCAATTGCGAAAACGTTTCGGCGGGTCGTACAGGCCGCCGGACCAGCGCACCAGGTCCTTGACCGTGCGCGCTGCAAGCAGGTCGCGCGTGGCATCGCGCGGGCGAATGCCCAAATCGTCCGGCCGCTTGATGACGCCGCGGTCGCGCAGGTTTTCGACCATGCGCTTGTCGCGGCCCAGGCCCACCGCGGTATAGCCGGACACGCCGCGGATTGCCTGTTCGCGTTCTTCCGGCGTGCGACACAACAGCAGGTTGGCGATGCCTTCTTCGGTCAATACGTGGCTGACATCGTCGCCGTAGATCATCACCGGCGGCAGCGGCATGTTGGCGCGCTCGGCCAGTTCCCAGGCGTCGAGTCTATCGACGAATGCCGGCGCCATGTGTTCGCGGAAGGTCTCCACCATCTGCACCACCAGCTTGCGCCCGCGCGGCATCTCGCCCGGCGTTGCCGCTTCGCGCCCGGCCTTGAGCCAGGCAGCACTGGCATGCCGGCGACCGCGCGCATCCGAGCCCATGTTGGGCGCGCCGCCGAAGCCGGCGATGCGGTCACGCGTGGCGGTGGAGCTGTTGCCCTGCAGATCGATCTGCAAGGTGGAGCCGATGAACATGTCGCAGGCATACAGCCCGGCGGTCTGCGACAGCGCGCGGTTGGAGCGCATGCTGCCGTCGGCGCCGGTAAAGAAGATATCCGGACGCGCGGCGATGTAGTTCTCCATGCCCAGCTCGGAGCCGAACGAATGCACCGATTGCACGAAGCCCGATTCGATGGCCGGGATCAGCGCCGGATGCGGATTGAGCGCCCAATGGCGGCAGATCTTGCCCTTCAGCCCCAGCGATTGGGCGTAGGTGGGCAGCAACAGTTCGATCGCGGCGGTGTCGAAACCGATGCCGTGATTGAGCCGGTCCACACCGTATTCGGCATAGATGCCCTTGATGGCCATCATCGCCATCAACACCTGGATCTCGGAGATCTGCGCCGGGTCGCGGGTGAACAGCGGTTCGATGTAATTGGGCTTGGGCGCCTGGGTGACGAAGTCCACCCAATCGGCGGGAATATCCACGCGCGGCAGGGTGTCGAGGATTTCGTTGACCTGCGCAATCACGATGCCGCCCTTGAACGCGGTGGCTTCCACGATCACCGGCGTGTCTTCGGTGTTCGGGCCGGTATAGAGATTGCCGTGGCGATCGGCCGCCTGGGCGGTGACCAGTGCGATGCGCGGGGTGAGGTCGATGAAGTAGCGGCCGAACAATTCCAGATAGGTGTGGATGGCACCGATTTCGATGCGGCCTTCGCTCACCAGCCCGGCCAGGCGCGCGGCCTGCGGGCCGGAGAACGAAAAATCCAGGCGCTTGGCGATGCCGCGCTCGAATACATCCAGATGCGCGGCAAGCGACAACACCGATTGCACCATGTGCAGGTCATGCACGCGCGCCGGATCCACCTCGGTGAGGCAACGCGCCAGGAAATCGGCCTGCTTCTGGTTGTTGCCTTCCAGGCACACGCGGTCGCCGGGCTCGATCACCGCCTCCAGCAACGCCACGACATCGTCGGCAGCCACCACACGCCCCTGCGGCGCCAGCGCGGCGGCCCGCTGCAATCGCTGACGCCGGCTGTCGGCCTGGGTGTCCCACTGTCGACTCATGCCTCTGCCTCGCCGGGACGATCCCGTAATGTCAAAGTAATTACATCGTAATTATGAGCTGCACGCGTGTCTAGCCGCGTTGCAGCATCCGGTTTTGGCGTTCGGACAGGCGGTCAGCCATCTGAGAGCCGAGCGCTTGTGTATCGGTCAACTTCGATATATCGCTTCTCCATGCTTCGATATATCGAATGAAACAGCGCCCGCCCGTCAGCCCAACGGCCGATCTCGATGCAGCGCCTGCCCGCGCCCGCGGTGCCGGCGTGCGCGGGCGCCCGCTGGAACACGGCGATCTGCGCCTGCTGCTGCTGGCGCTCATCGCCGAGCACCCGCGCCATGGCTATGAGCTGATGCGGCAGATCGCAGCGCTCTTCAAAGGGCTGTACACGCCTAGCGCCGGTGCGATTTATCCGGCATTGGCGCAGCTGGAAGCCGCCGGCTGGGTGCACACCGATCTGGATGCCGGCCGCAAGCGCTATCAGGTCACTGCCGCTGGCAGCGACCACGTTGCACAGCAACGCGATGCGCTCGATGCCGCACTGGCCCGCACCCATCGGCGCGCGCGCGAGCTGATCAAGTCGCAAACGCCGGCCCCGATTCGCAATGCGATTCATCGCATCAAACATGGCCTGTTCGCGCGCCATGGGCAATGGAGCGAGACAGAAACCGCGCGGATTGCTGCATTACTCAACGCCGCCGCCGACGGCATGGAGCGCGACGACGACTGAGGGGGTGTGCGGTAACGCTTGGGCTCGGCCGACAGCGATCTGCCAACCGCGCAGGTCGATTCTGCCCCCGCGGGCACTTCTCCCGCAGAGAGAAGGCAAGCCCACTGCGCTGGATGACATCGCACCACCATGGCAGGTCGCCACTTGCCACCTTATTGACGGATCACGCATCGATTTCATAACGCTCCATCTCCCCCGCACCGCCGCGCATCCGTGCGGCACTCCAGGAATTGCACCCATGGCTGCACACACCAATACCCAACTCCGTCGCGACCCACGCCTGCGCTCCGTGCAGGTGCGGCGTTGCGAAGCGATCACCCCGCACATGCGCCGTATCGTGTTCGGCGGCAGCGACCTGGCCGGCTTTCAAAGCGATGCGCCGGACGATCACGTCAAACTGTTCTTTCCCAATGCCGATGGCGCTTTCGTCCTGCCGACCATGACGCCGGACGGCCCGCGCTACGAAGAAGGCGCGCTGCCTTCGCCGGCACGCGACTACACGCCACGCTATTTCGATCCGCAGAGCGGCGAGTTGAGCATCGACTTCGTGTTGCACGGTGACGGCGTGGCGTCCAGTTGGGCCGCGCACGCACAGCCGGGCGACCCACTGAAGCTCGGCGGCCCGCGCGGCTCGTTCCTGGTTGCCGATGACTACGACCACTACGTGCTGATCGGCGACGAAACCGCGCTGCCGGCGATCGGCCGCTGGCTCGAGGCGATGCCCGCCGACATGCACGCGCAGGTATTCATCGAGATCGCCGATGCCGCCGAGCGGCAGGAACTGCTCAGCGCGGCCGAGGTGCGGGTGAACTGGCTGGAGCGCAATGGCTTCGATGCCGCCAGCAGCACCCTGCTGGAAGACAGCCTGCGCGACTACGAGCCAGAGGATGGCGATACGTTCTACTGGATCGGCGCCGATTCGATGCGCGCGCGCCATGCGCAAATTCCTCGAAGACCACCTGGGTGTGGACAAGGAGTGGGTGCGGGCGAAAGGCTACTGGAAGGCGCGCGGCGAGCACGGCGAGGAGTGATTGCCCTGCGTGCACGCAGCGCGCGTCGGCTCTAAACGCATCGCTGCGCCGCTTCTCCCGCACATGCCGTGCATGACACGCGCTACGGTGGCACCGGCCAGGACTGCATGGCCGGCAGCGCCACTTGCACCTGGGCCGGATCGATGCGCGTGCGCAGCCAGGCCGATGCAACCGGCAATAGACACAAGGCCTCACCGTGGCAACCGGGCAAGACCAGCGTGGACGAGGCCAGCGCCTCGTCATCCAGGCGCCCGCTGCGCAACGCCGACAGGCTTGGCATCAGGGTCCGCACGCGTAGCAAGGGCGCGCCGTCGCGTTCGAGCAGGTCCAGCACCAATGCGCCGCCGGGCGGATAGTCGTCGGGGCGATCGCTGCGATGCCACTGCACGCCGAGCAGCCCACCAAGCGTGGCCAGATTGGTGTCGTGGCCCACCAGCACCAGCAACCGCGTGGAGGGCGGCGCCAGTGCCGCCACCGACGGCGTTTGTCCGACCGCGGCCTGCATAGTGGCCAGCAGATGCGCGAGCAGGTTGGATGCCGCCGCCGTGGCAACCGGCAACGGACGCTTGCTCTGTGCGAACGAGGTGTTGTGCAGGGCAAGCAATTGCGCCACCGCGGCGCGATCCACCCGGCCCCAGCCCAGCTGCGCCGCATCGAAGCCTTCGACGTCTTCCAGCATCAGGTTCTCGGCCAGTCCACCGGCCAGCTTCAGGGTACTGGCCGCGGCCGGCGAGCCGTCGCGCGTAGCCGGCTCGTAGAGCAGCCGGGTAGGCGGCGGCGTGGCGCAGCGCCCGTGCTGGCAGGCACTCAACACCGCCTGCAAGTGCGCCAGCTGCGCGCGCGTCTCAGCCTCCAGCCGCACCGGCGGTGCGGGCGCCTTGCCGCCATCGAACAAGGCGTTGCGCTCGCCTTCCGGCAGGGCCTGGTAGCGCATTGCGCAGCCAGGCGCCATGCCCTGCAGCAGCGCCTGCGCGCTGGCGTGGTTGCGGGCAGCGCTGTCGGCGATGGTGACGATCTGTTCGGTGCCTGCGCAGCCACTGGCCGCCAGCCCGAGCGGCGGTGCCAATCGCAGGCGATAACGTGCGCCCAGCGCCTGCATGCCCGCCCGTCCGTGCGGCGTCAGCTGGCCCGCAGCCACCGGCCAGTGCGGCCATGGCTGCGCGCTGTAGCGATCCAGTTCGCTGCCGGGCTGGGTCGGTGCACGGATGCCATGCCGCACCAGCACGATGGTCAGGCGCAGGTGCGCGGTTGTCGCGGCGGTCTGTTTTGCGCAGACCGGTTTTGCCATCGGCAGACAGAGCGCCAGACCGAGCAGTGCGTGCCGCATCGTCCTGGCAAGAAAGTGATTGCGCATGGCGTGCCTCAGAACGTCGCCGACAACGCGAGCACTACCCCGCGTCCAAGCTGACCGACATACCGCGGTGCATTGATGGAACGCGCGCCAAGGGTGCGCGTGCCGCGAGGCCGGACATCGCGGTGGTGCCATGCCTGCCACTGCAGGAACAGCGGCAACGATCTACCGAAGTGCACGACGGACATCACCCGTCCAGAAAAATGCGCCCAGCCTGCGCGGGCTGGATGACGCGTGGATGACAGCCGCCAACTGCGTTGCCGCGCGGTGCGCCTGGCCGTTGATTCGGCGATGGCGACGGCGCGACCTGCGAGACAGCGACGCGGCGTCAGGTTGCCGAACGTCGCGGCGGCCACCTGTTTGCCCATGCCACGGTCACCGTGGTCCACGCTGTCGGCTATGCCGTGAGCGGCGGCGTTTCCCAAGACACGCCCCCAACACGCTGGCGGCCCCAGCATGACCTCGCCACACCCGACGGGGTCGCACGTGGCCATCCCCCTCAACGGCAAAGGCCCGCCGAAGCGGGCCTTTGCCTGGACAGCAGCCAGACCGCTTACTTGGCTGCGGCATCCTTCGCCGCCGCATCGCCCGCCTTGGCCTGCAGGGCTTCGGTGGTGATGCGGATCTTCACTTCGTCGCTGACGTTCGGGGCGTACTGGCCCAGGCCGAAATCGCTGCGCTTGATGGTGGTGGTGGCGTCGAAACCGGCGGCCGGCACCTTCTTCATCGGGTGCTCGCCGGCACCGTTGAGGGTGACGTCCAGCACGACCGGCTTGGTCTGCCCCTTGATGGTCAGGTCGCCCGTGACGGTCAGCTTGTTGGTGCCGGCAGCTTCCACCTTGGTGCTCTTGAAAGTGGCGGTCGGGAACTTGGCCGCATCGAAGAAGTCACCGCTCTTCAGGTGTTCGTCGAACTTGGCGGTGAAGCTGTTCAAGCCGGACAGCGGCAGGGTGACCTGCACGGTGGACTTGGTCACGTCGGCCGCGTCGTACACCAGGGTGCCGTCGACATTGCCGAAGTGCGCGCTCGGGTTGGAGAAGCCGAAGTGGCTCCACTGCGCCAGCACGTCGGTATGCGACGGGTCCAGGGTGTAGGTGCCCGATGCCACTTCCACGGCCGGGGCGGTCGAGGCGGCAGCTGCCGGTGCAGGTGCCGGCGCAGCAGCGGCGTCGGCCGGGGCGGTGGCCGCCGCCGGGGTTTCGGCGGCCGGGGCGGCAGTGTTCTCGGCCGGCTTGGAGCAGGCGGCAATGGCCAGGGTCAGGGCGAGCGGCAGCAACAGCTTGTGGGTGGTCTTCATTGGAACTCCATAGGATAGAGACGCGTCGGAACAACGCGGGTGGGACAGATGCAGACGGTCGAGGACTGCAGGAAACGCAAGACACCATGTACGTCGACACGGCGAGCGAGATCAAGCGATCGTCAGGCGAACGGCCAACGGCGTCGCTTGAACGTGGCAGGCACACGCAGTGTGCCGGGCCGACGCGCGCCGTCCACGGCGCTGTGCCGCAGTCGGAACGCATGCATCCCTTACTCGAAACGTGCCGCTTCGTCGAAGCTCAGGCGTGGCGAACGCGGGAACAGCCCGGCCGGGTCGCCATAGCCGAGATTGACCAGGAAGTTGGACTTGATCGGCGTGCCGGCAAAGAACGCCGCATCCACCTTCGCATTATCGAAGCCGGACATCGGGCCGGCATCCAGTCCCAGCGCACGCGCGGCCAGGATCAGGTAGGCGCCCTGCAGCGAGCCATTGCGGAACGCCGATTCGGTGCGGCCCTCGCGCGGGCCGTCGAACCAGCTCTTGGCGTCGGCATGCGGGAACAGATACGGCAGCTTCTCGTGGAAGTCTTCGTCGTGCGCCACGATCACCGTCACCGGTGCGGCCAGCGTCTTGGCGGCATTGCCCTCCGACAGCGCCGGCTTGAGCTTGGCCTTGCCTTCGGCGCTGGTCACGAACACAAAGCGCGCCGGACAGCTATTGGCCGCGGTGGGCCCCCACTTCACCAGCTCATACAGCTCACGCAGCACCTCGTGGCTGACCGGCGTGTCGGCAAACGCATTCTGCGTGCGGGCGGTGCGGAACAGCTGATCCAGTGCGGCGGCGTTGAGCGAGTCGGACATGAGCACTCCAGAGGAAGGGTGGTGCGACGGTAGGCTGCGGCGTCGGCGCCAGTGTGAAGACCCGCAGTGTAGAGTGGCGCGATTGCCGCCACACGCGTTCAATCTGAAACAAATCTATGTCGGATCTGAAACGATGGGGCTGACCTGGGCACTGAGCGACGGCCGTGCCGGCAATGCGCGCCAGGCCGAGGCGCTGGCGCGTGCATTGCAGCCCGATGCCTACCAGCCCCTGCACCTGGAGCCCAACGCGCCGTGGCGTTGGGCGGCGCCGTGGCGGCTCCCCGGCGCACGGCGGGCGTTTGGCGCGGCATTTGCCGGGCAACTGACGCAGCCCCCGGCGCTGGCCATCGGCTGCGGCAGGCAGGCGGCGCTGGCCACCCGGTTGCTGCGTGCCCACGGCAGCCGCAGCGTGCAGATCCTGGATTCGCGTCTGGATCCGCGGCACTGGGACCTGCTGGTCGTGCCCGAGCACGATGCACGGCGCGGCAGCAACGTGCTCACCCTGCTCGGCAGCCTGCACCCGGTGGACGATGCGTGGCTGGCGGCCGGGCGGGCGGCCTTTCCCGCACTAGGCGGCTTGCCCGGCCCGCGGCTGGCCCTGCTGGTCGGTGGGCCCACCGACCAGGTGCCGTGGACGCCACAGGCGCTGGCGGCGCTGTGCACGCGCTTGAGCGCCCAACTGCGCGCGCTGGGCGGCAGCCTGCTGGTCACCACCTCGCGCCGCACACCGGGCGATGCAATCGCAACGCTGCGCGCGGCCTGCGTCGGCCTGCCGCATCTGCTGTGGTGCGACCAACGCGATGGGCCCAACCCGTATGCCGGCCTGCTCGGCTGGGCCGATGCCATCGTGGCCAGCGCCGATTCGGTCAACCTGCTCTCCGAAGCCTGCGCCACCCGTGTGGCGGTGACCGCCGCGTTCGGCGAACAGGCAGGCGGGCGCGTGGGCGCCTACCTGCAGGCATTGCGACAACGCCAGCGTTTGCGCCCGGCAAATGAAGTTCTCGCCGGCGCTGTCGATATCGTGGCAGTGCGCGAAACCGAGCGCATCGCCATGCAGGTGCGCGCCCGCCTGCTGGCATGACCCAAGGCCCGTCAGCGGGCCACTGATACTCAGGACGCTTCGCATGACAGGGTTGGCGGGCCACTCGCTGCGTCCCAAGCAGTGGCCGAGTCACGCTGCCGCATACAGCAGCAGCCAACCCTGGTGACATGCACGCCCTGCGCTGCAGGCCGACAACACAGCTGATCGACCACGGCGTGATCGTCGTTGCATCGGCGGTGTTGCCACGACGCCGATGCCTTCAACCGCGCTGGGTTTACGGATTGCTGGGAGAACGCGGAATGCCTGCAGGCGCCGCGTCCAGCGCGCCGATCATGAGCCGCACGATCGGGGTTCCCAGGCCGGTGGTGTAGTTGTACTTGCCGGCGATCGGTACGTCGTTGCTGACGACCCCGTTATTGCCGGGGATACCGCGGTGGTAGGCCTCCGGTCCGTTGGCAGCCAGGCGATACAGGTAATCGTTGAGATTGCCTTGCCGGCCCTGCTTCTGCACCAGCAACGCGGCCACGCTGGCGAACTCCGGCGCCGCCACGCTGGTGCCGATCACCTTGGTGATGGCACCGGCCACGTAAATGGACACCGAGCTGGTGCCCTGCTGGCAGGGATGCACGGCGATCCCCGGGCAACCACCGACCAGCATGCCGACATCGGGCAATGCGCGCATCGAGGTGCGCGTGCCGCCCAGCGCACGCAGCTGGTATGCCGGACGCTGGAACAGCGTGCTGACGCCGCCACCGGCACCCCAGTAGCCGCCGCTGAGCAGCGCGCCGACGCCATATGGGTCCTCGGCCTGCAACGGGTCGGCAAACGCGCTTTCGCTGAGGTAGGTCGAATCCAGGCTGCCCTTCTTGTAGGCAGTGAGCAGGTTGCCGCCACCGACCGCGGTTACATACGCATCGGCGGCGGGCCAATGCACGCTGGGGACGTACCGGCCGTTCTTGCCGTCCACCAGGTATTGCGTGTCCGGGCAATCCAGGCCGGCGTTGTCGCCGCTGGAGGCGACGAAGCTGATGCCCTGCGCGTTGCCTTGCTTGAAGACCGAATCGAACAGGCCAAGGATGGAGGTGGCGTCATTCCCGTTGTAGGCCGCGGTGAACACCTGTTCGCAGAACCCGAACGAGGAGCTGACCACGTCGGCCTCATTGTCCTGCACGATCTGCCGGTAGCCGGCCAGGATGGAATCGATGGAGAGATCGGGGATCACGTACAGCAGCACGTGCGCGCCCGGTGCGCCGCCAAGCGCCATGTCCACATCGAGCGTTGCTTCACGCGCCGCAGCGCGATTGCCATCCCCGGGCTTGGCACCGGCCACATAGCGGCGTGCGTACAGCGTCGGATTGGCATGGTTGCCGGCATACCGGCTGAAGCGCTCGTGGTCGAACATCGCGGCGATGTCCGTGTCCAGCACGTCGCTGCCGATCAAGACGGCAATCGTGCTGCCGCTACCGTCGAGCCGCTGTTGCTTGCCTGGCGCACCAATCATCGTCTGGTAGGACGGATAGCCGTAGGCCTGCTTGAGATCGTTGTACCAATAGCTGGTGGTGCCGTCGCCAGAGCGGTTGCCGGGCTCGCCGGCCAGCACGCGCGAGTCCATGCGCGCCGCCGGCAGCCCCCGGCT
This sequence comes from Xanthomonas cissicola, assembly GCF_008801575.1. GTDB lineage: Bacteria > Pseudomonadota > Gammaproteobacteria > Xanthomonadales > Xanthomonadaceae > Xanthomonas > Xanthomonas cissicola. Next base: position 28,371 of record NZ_VZPL01000055.1, read on the forward strand.
CAGGCCGGTGACGGTGACACCGTTGGCACGCAGCGCGGCCGGCAGCTGCAGCGGAGCGGCAGCCGCCAGGCGCACCTGCTGGCCGGCCTTCAGATCAGCGACCAACGGCGCGGCAAACAGCCGCTCCACGCTGTCGGCATTCGCGCTGACATGCAGGGTTGGCCCCTGCTGCACCACGGTCATGTGTGCGGCCTGCAGGGCCGCGCGCACCTGCGCGAGCTGCGCAGGTGCCGGACCAAAACGCCGCTGGAAGTCGGCCGCGGACAGCCACTTGTGGTACTGCGGCGACAGCGGGTCCTGGATGTCGGCCAGCAGCGCATCCAGCGCCACCTGGTCGCGTGATGGCAGATGCACGTCGAAGGACACGGGCGCTGTGCGCAAGCTGGCCGTGATCGCGTCAATCCGGGCATCGGTGACGGTGGTGGCAGCGTTGGCGCTGCCGAAGGCCAACAGCGAAGCGGACAGCAGGGCAGTCAGCAGCGGCCGACAGCGGATGCGAGTAAGCATGGATCTCTCCAGGGGGCACAGCAGTGAGCGAGGCCGAATGGCATCGCAGGGACGTGCACGAACGCTCGCGACCACCGGCGCGATCATGTCGACACGGAAACAGGACACAGATGCCGGCTGCGATCGATGGCCGCGCGGGCCGCGATCCACGCGGCTGGCCGCTGACACAGACCACGGCAAGGCCGAGCGCTGCCGGTGCACCATCGCGACACTGCACATTCGGCGGCTATCTCCATCGGCATCGGCAGGTCGCGCGGCTTTCAAGGGTTGCCATCACGCAGACGGCGGGTCGGGAGCCGGGACGATACGTGCGATGTCTACCGCTGAAATGCCAGCGGGCGAGGTTGTGTCGCCATCAGCGAGGTGCGCGCGCCTGCGGCAGCAGGTGCCGCTGCGTGCCAGCTCGCCGCGCGTGGCTGCCTCAAGGTGCACGCCGTTGCCGCGAGCACCTGCAAGCGCCCATTGCGCGCACCTGCGCCCGCTCATCACCGCAGTTCCTACGTCGAGGCTGCCGCCTGCTTTGCGATCACCGCGTGCTGCCGATGCCGCCGGTCAGGCGTCATGTGCACGCGTCACCGATGACGACCCGATGTCGTGGCGCAGGCTTGCCATCCGCTGTGCACATCGCATGCCGACGGTGCTGCCGAGCGTCGCCGCCGCCACGAACGCACGCGCCTTTGTACTGCGGCCGCGACGTGCGCACGCGCCCAGTCGTCGCCGCCGACGATACAGGCACGGTCCGGCGCCAGGCGCCTGCGCGATACGGGAAGGGGTCTTCGCGCAGCGGCGCCGTGGTCGGGGCGCGCATCGCTGCGCTGGTCCAGCCCTGCCGTCGAATCGATAATTGCGCGCCCAATCAACCGTGTCGCCATGGGTCCTGCCTCGCCACCTGCCTTTGCCCCGCTCACCTCCCGTGCATTGATCTGGGCGGTGTTGGCAATGGGCGCGGTGGTCCTGCTGTCCAACATCCTGGTGCAATACCCGATCAACGACTGGCTGACCTGGGGCGCGCTCTATAACCCGCTAGCGTTCCTGAAGGTCGGCAGAGATTCCTTTAAAAAGGCTGACAAAGTGAGCTAAGGAAGCTCTGAACAACGCACCACAGATACGCGACACTACCCGCCTCATCATGTAGAGGATCATCTATGCAGCTGACGTTCGGTGACGCTGAGGGCCTGGGCAAGCGCAAGCAGACCCGGCGC
>NZ_VZPL01000056.1 GCF_008801575.1 Xanthomonas cissicola
CCCACCAAGGACGCCGCACGCGCCGAGGTGTTCGACTACATCGAGATGTTCTACAACCCACAACGCCGTCATGGTTCAACTGGCGACCTGTCCCCTGTAGAGTTTGAACGGCGCTACGCGCAACGAGGGTCTTGAGTGTCTACGGAACCCTGGGCGTATCAAACTCACTGATGCAATGAATGAAATCCGACCTTGTGAGCTACTTTTACACGTATGTCGGCTGAACCCCCTGAAGGCTACGATCCGCATCTTGCGTCAGCGACCACTTCCAGCGGGCTCGAAGTTGCCTGCCCTACTTTCTTTAAATTGCGCTGATCGCAGGCCGAATGCACTGGATCGCCACTGCGAAATCCAATCCAGCTGGTCGGGCGCAATAAGATCCCGCCCCCATTACCGCAGCGATTGAAACGTTTCTCGTAGGTGGTCGACCAATGCGGGCGGATTTTCCATCGCAGCAAAATGCCCGCTCGCCCCGACCCGCGCGGCAATCGTCGAGAAGGTCAGCGCGGAAGCGTGGGTGCGTCTGCAGGCGGCCCTGCCCGACGGCGACCCCCCGCCCGATCCCATGGCAAGCCTGCGACGCATCACGCACGCCTTGGTGGAAGACCTGGATCTGGTCATCTACAGCGTCAACGAGATGGGCATGGAGGTCGCCGAACGCGGCAACACCTACTACGCCGCGCCGGAGTGGGAGTCGTTCCAGGCGCATCTGGGTGCTTTCTTCTTGCACGGCCAGCAGTGCGGCGTGTTCGGTATCGAAATGCCGGCGTCCTGGTGGAGCGACTTCTATCTCTCGTGCCTGTTCGGAGCCGGTTGGGCTGTGGCCACCGGCCGACTGTCACAGGCGTCGGTCGTGCGTGCGGTCCTGAGCTCGTTCCTGGACGGCGCACGTTCCGGTTCGCGAGTGCAATCTCCCTAGCCGCAAGCCGGGACAACACGTGATTGATCGCGTTTGCTCAGTTGGAGCGATCGGTCTCCAACGAAGCGGCAAGCCCGTTCGCCAGTGGTCGGGCACGGTCTGCAGGCGATGCGCGAGGATCACCTACCGCATCATGTGCTGTCGGCCGTTGATGCAGACGATGCATCTCCACGCGCCCCGAGACGCGCCAGCACACCGTCGAGCGAAGGGTCGCAGGCACCGAATCTCTGCGATCAGGCAGACAGCGCCGCACCTCATCGTGCGTCACGCTCACCCGCCGTTATGGGGCAGCGCGCCCTTGTCTTCCTGCAGCTCCCGCTTGAACGGCACGTCCGGCGGTGGGCGCGCGGTTGCCGGTTGATCGTTGAGGTTGGGGTCGCTCAGGCCGCAACCGCCGCCGAATTGCAGGAGCGACACCACGCAACTGATCTTGGTGGTCGTGCCCGGAATCGGAATCTCGATCTTCTTCAGGCCGCGCCGCACCCACTCCTGCAGCAGCGTCTGGTTCGGCATCCAGTACTTGTCCAGCGATGTCGGCGTGTAGCCGTACGGCGGACGTTTAAGCCAGGTGCCGCCCTGGGCAATCTGGTCGCGGGTCCAGGTATCGGTCTCACTGCCTGGTGGTCCGCGGTCACCTGTCGCCTTGCCGGCATCACCGGTTCCGGTGGTCACCTTGACGCTGCCATCGGCATTGAACATGCCGTTGCGCTGGGTGTTGGCACCTGTCGTGTCGCCTTGCCGATTGCGGTCGGATTTGCTCCAGTCGTCGGCGTTGGCGGCCACGTCCCACCCGCCGCTGCGATCGGCAGGCGTCGGGCCGGCATGACTGCTGGCGGCGGGCTTGACGGGCGACGATGCAGCGGCCGCCGCGCTGCTGGAACGCTCGGACTGAGCAGGACTGGCCCGCGACTGCGCAGGTTGCGCGGCTGCTTGCGCGGATGGCGCCGCCACGGTGGCCGGCTGCGGGTCGGGAGTCGCAGGCGCAGGCGCCGCTGGCACGACAGGTGTCGCCACTGGCGCAGGCGTCGGATCCGGTACGTTCGGCAGCTCTGCAGGACGCACCGCGACGTCAGGCATGCGCACCGTCGGCGAGATCTCACGCAGGCGTGCAGCCGGCGCGGCGATTTGCGGGCGCTCGGGGATGACGATGTCGCGCTCGCGCACCGTTGGGGCCGTGGCGGTGCGCATCGCTACATCCGTGGCCGGACGTTGCAGTTCGCGCACCTGCGGACGTTCGGTCACCGTCTGGATGTCGCGTTGACGCACCTCGACCTGCGGTGCTGCGCGTTCGATCGCACGCGGCGTCAGCGTGATCGTTGGCGGCGGTGGTACGACAAAGTCGGTGGTGGCGACCGGGGTTTCGGTGACCTGCAGCGGCGATTCGATCGTCACCGGCGGCACCTGCACCGTCACCTGTGGAATATCCGCGGCGACGGTTTCGCTGGCAGCTTGCACCGGTTCCGGCGCATGTTCCGGTGCCTGGGCCGTGTCGGGGCGCTCGACAGGATCGGCCGCTGGCTGCGCTGGTGTCGGTGTCGGTGTCGACAATGGAGCTGGCTCGCTTTTCGCCGCCGATGCACCCGCGTGCGCTGGCGAAGACGCCGCAGCTGCAGCCGCCTGCGTCGATGCCTCAGCCGCAGGTTGCCCTTCCCCGCCGCCCTGCTCTTCCGCCCCATCGCCGATCAAGGTCATGCGGACCCGCGAGTCGCCGCCGGGCGTGGTTTCCTCCGGCGCCCAGCGCACGGTGACCACCCAGACGAGCAGCGCGATAAACCCGAGGTGGATGAGAAAACTGCCAAGCACCGCCAACCAGTGCTGGCGACGCTGATCCTTCGGGCGCGGGTCCCAGTGTTGCCACCACAGGCTGCCGAACGCCTGGAATGGCGACAGGAGAGAGACGCTGGCCACACCGCGCCGGGCCGGCTGCCCACGCGCCAACAGCACATCCATGACCTGGTCGTCGTTGAATGGCGCAGCCACGTGCTTGCGGTTGCCCATCCAGATGCCCCAGCCATACGGAAGGCCGGTGCGCCGATCCACAATGAGCTTGGCGGGCATGCGCGCGCGCAGTGCCTGCAGCAGATCGGCAGCCGTTGTCACCGGTGGTGCGGAATCAGGCCGCGCTGTCGCGCGGGATGTAGGGGGCGTCACCGGTGGCGTGGTCGGTCGCGTCGCGTACCGCAGTCACGCCGGGCACGCGCCCCATCAAGGTCTTTTCGATGCCCTGCTTCAAGGTCACGTCGGCCATGCCGCAGCCGTGGCAACCGCCGCCGAAGCGCAGCAACACCACGCCCTCGGCGGAGACTTCCTGCACGGCCACGCGCCCGCCATGCGATGCCAGCTGCGGGTTGATCTCGTTTTCCACCACCCAGCGCACACGCTCGACCATCGAAGCCGACTCTGCGGGCGCTTCTCCCTTGATCTTGGGCGCCTTGATGGTGAGCTGCTGGTTGCCGGTGGACTGGGTGACGTAGTCGATTTCGGCGCCATCCATCCAGGGCACGCTGGCGGCGGCGACATACAAGGTGAAGCCGTCGCAGTCGATCGCCCATTCGTCGCCGCTCAGGTCCGCCGGTTCGGCGAACTCAAGCCGTGCATCGGCGCGCGGGGTGCCCGCATCCACCGCGCTCAGGCGCACGCCCATGCCGGACACGCCCTCGCGTTCGATGAGCTTGCGGAAATAGGTCTGGGCTTTGTCGGATATCTGGATCATGCGGGTTATTCTACCGCTCAAAGCGCCCTCGCTCATGGAACACCGTGATCCTGGTGGGCGCACCGTCCGCCCCCCCTGCGAGACCGTCATGACCGATCTGATTCCCCTGGAGCAGGCGCATTGCCTCCCGCGCAAAGGCAGCGACCACAAGCTGGGCGAGGCGCGCCTGGCCGAACTGCTGCCGCAGGTGCCCGGCTGGGAGCTGGCCGAGGCCGGCATGGCGCTCACGCGCACGTTCCGCTTCGCCGACTATTACCGCACCCTGGCCTTTGTGAATGCGCTGGCCTGGATCGCCCACCGCGAAGACCACCACCCCGACCTGGGCGTGCATTACGACCGCGTCGTGGTGCGCTATTCCACCCATGACGTGGGCGGGCTGAGCGAGAACGACTTCATCTGCGCGGCCAAGACCGCGCAGCTCTACGATCAGGGAATCACTGCATGAACATGTATCGCGCTGCGCTCGCCGGTCTCATCGTCGCCACCGGCCTTGGCGGCTGCGGCAAGTCGCCACAGCAGGCCTCTGCTCCCACCGTCGCGCCCACCGAACTGGCTGCCCTGAAGACGCCACCGCCGGAATATTCGCCGCAGCTGGCCTGCGCCGGTATCGGCGGCACCACCGTGCTGCGAGTCGTGGTCGGCGCTCAAGGCACCCCCACCGACGTGTCGGTGGCACAGAGCAGCGGCCAGCCCGTGCTCGACGAAGCGGCCCAGAAGCGCGTGCGGGAATGGCAGTTCAAGGCTGCCACCCGCAATGGCCAGGCCGTGTCGCAGACCATCCAGGTGCCGGTCTCGTTCAAGCCGCCGGTGCCGCGTCCAAACGAATGTTTCGCCATCGAGGAACGCGCACGCCGCGGCGGCTGAGGACCGCGCAGGTCGCTGACGCCTCGTTTCTGCACGGCACAAGTGCACCGGCACAAATGCATGAGCGCCAGCGCCCTGTTCGGGCGCGCTTGAGTTTCGCGCCTGGGTGACGCTGGCGCAGATGCGCTACTTTTCGTCTTCAACACCACGTCTTCGTCATCGCGGCATGGCCATCCTGCTTCCCCGGAGGTCGTGCGTATCTCGCGAGCTGCAGTTGCCACGCTCTCCGCAGGAAGTTCTTCATTCCACCAGGACGTCGCGCCACATGCTTGCAGTGTCATCACACAATCTCTGGATCGCGCTTGCGGTCACGCTGGCCGCCGGGCTGGCGACCGGGCTCGGCAGCCTCATGGTGGTGTTCGCCAAAAAGCCCAATCCGCGGCTGTTGGCGTTCGGTCTGGCCTTCGCCGGCGGCGCAATGGTGTACGTGTCGCTCACCGAGATCCTCAACAAGTCGATCGCCGCGTTTTCCCAGGCTTACAACGACAAGCTCGGCTTTACCTTCGGCACACTGACCTTTCTGGGCGGCATGCTGCTGATCATGGTGATCGACCGCCTGGTGCCGAATCCGCACCAGAGTTTGTCCAGCGACGATCCGCAGTTTCGCGAAGACAACCGGGCCTATATACGCCGGGTTGGCCTGATGACCGCCGTCGCGATCACCGCGCACAATTTTCCGGAAGGATTGGCGACTTTCTTCGCAACGCTCGAAAGCCCGGCGGTCGGCATGCCGCTGGCGTTCGCGATCGCCATCCACAATATTCCCGAAGGCATTGCGATCGCGGTGCCGGTGTATTTCGCCACGCGCAACAAGGTCTATGCGGTGGGCGCCAGCCTGCTCAGCGGGCTGGCCGAACCGGTCGGTGCAGGCATCGGATATCTGGCCTTGTCCAGCGTGCTCTCGGACGCGGTCTTCGGCACCGTGTTCGGGCTGATCTCCGGGGTCATGGTGTTTCTGGCACTGGACGAGTTACTGCCGGCTGCCAAGCGTTACGCCCAGGGTCACGAGACCGTGTACGGCTTGGTCTCGGGCATGGGAACGCTGGCGATCAGCCTGGTGTTGTTCCGCTTCGCAACGCCGTGAAGCGCGTCGTGCGCTGGCATCTCATGATGACCTGGCCGCAAAGTCTGCTGCGCCAGGGGCTGACAGCCGTCTTCAGCAACACCATCGCTGTCTTGTCGATGACGAGTCGATGCGCGCAGCCTGCCGGAAATCAATCGCGTGCATCTCGGCGCACCTTCGTGGCAGATGGCTTCCCGGACTTCTGCTGAACACCGTCGCGCCTGGTCGACTGAAGCGCAGTTTTAGAAAGGTTCCAGACATTCAAACCGGCGCATGGTACGCGCGTCATCAACGCGCACACAGCGAGGTGCCGTATGCAACGCACATGGTCACAAGGGCGCCTTGCCTTGGCGCTGTCGATCGCATCCTTCGGCCTGATCGCGCTTGGCGGGTGCCAACGTACTGACTCACCGGCGCCGGCCGCCGCCGAGCCTCCGCCGCCTCCCAGCGCGATGGCAACGCCGGCTTACACGCCGCCCACGGCGGACCAGCTTTACCAATTGGTCGCGCCGATTGCCCTGTTTCCAGATAAGTTGCTGGCGCAAACGCTGGCGGCGTCGGTCTATCCCGATCAAGTGGCCACTGCGCAGGAATGGCTACGCAGCAATAGCGGTTTGAGCGCTGCCGATCGCGCGCAGGCCACGGTGTCGCAATCGTGGGATCCGAGTATCAAGGCACTGACCGCCTTTCCTGATGTGGTGGCCCAACTGGCTGGCAATCTGGATTGGACGCGTGCGCTCGGCGATGCCTATGCCCACGCCCCCAACGATGTGCTCAACGCGGTGCAGATCATGCGCCAACGCGCCCAGGCCAGCGGCCATCTGCGCAGTACGCCGCAACAGCAGGTGCAGGTGGCGCGCCATGTGGTGGTGACGCCCATTTTGGATGAGGGCCGCATCCCGCCGCCCGCGCAGGTGATCACCATCGAACCAGCGCAACCGGACGTGGTGTACGTACCGCGCTACGATCCCGGCGTGGTCTACGGCACGCCGGTCGATGTCTATCGGGAGTATCGCTACCGCCCGGTCCGCTGGTACGACGAAGGCGACGTCGTCACCACCGGCCTGGTGTCGTTCGGCGTCGGCGTGTTGGTGGGCGGCCCACTCGAGCACCATCACGGTTGGTTCGGCTGGGTCGAGCCTGCGCCTGTCTGGCACCGCTGGGGCTGGAACAGCTGGGGTGTGGATTGGAACGCGCCGCCGGCCGCACCGCATTACGTGGTCTACCAGAACCATGTCTATGCGCCGCGCACCACCATCATCAATAACCGAAATACCTATATCGATACGCGCTCGTATGTGAATCAGGATCAACGCCATTGGTCCAATCCGACATCCGCGCCTGCGGCCGGGATGTCTCCGGCCAGCTTCCACGCAGCGCAGGTGGCCGCTCTACCGGCAGCGGTTGCCAACGCACGTGGGCCTGGTGCGTTGGCAGGAGCCACCACGCCGGCGCCCTCGCCCGCCCAGCTGCATCGCCCGCCCGACTATGCGCATCTGGCCGCACCGCATTTCAGTGCGCAGATGCTGCAGCCAGGCCGCCCGGTAACCCTGAACGCGTCGCAGTCGCCGCATGCTGCGCCCCTGACAACTGCGGCCCGTCCGATGCAGCCATTGCTCTCTGGGATGCGTTCGCCGCGCGTGCAAGCGCCGGCATTCGCATCGGCTGCAGCGCCTGCGCGGGTGAATGACCTGCAGGCCGCACAGCAGCGCGTGGCGCAGATGCACCCAGGTTCGCGGGCAGCGCAGGAGCAAGCAGCTGCAGCCACCCGCGCACATGCCGGCATGCCGCCGCACGATGCATTCGCGAGCCGCGACGCCCGCGACAGCCAGTTCCGAGCGCAAGCCCAACCTGCGCAATGGAAGCCGCTTGTGCAAGAGCAACGGCAGCTGCCGCCCCATCAGCAATTCGCATCCGCAGCATTGCCGCGTGTCGAACATGCCCAGCAGTCGCAGCCGCGTTACGAACCGCGCCCGGTCATGAAGGCAGAGCCGCAGCAGCACATGCAGCGGATGGCGTCCTTCGTCCCGCCGCGCGCCGCTCCGACACATCAGGCCGATATGCACCAGCAACGCCCGCATCCGTCGGCGCAGCCGCAACATCACGACCACCGCCACGAGGGCTGAGGCAGTGCGCTGGCGCAGCCGCCATGGCTGCGTCAGCGACCGAGCTGGTCCAGCGCCTCGGCCAGCTCTGGCGCCAACGGCGCGCTCAATACATACGGCGTCTTGCCGGCATCCAGCGCGAACTCCAGCGATGCGGCATGCAGGAACAGCCGCTTCAACCCAAGCTGGTCGCGCAGGCGCTTGTTGACGTCCGCCTCGCCGTATTTATCGTCCCCTGCCACCGGGTGCCCCAGGTGCTGGGCATGCACGCGAATCTGATGGGTGCGGCCGGTCTCGATGCGCACTTCGCAATACGAATGCCCGCCGCGCCGTTCCAGCAACTTGAAATGGCTCAGCGACGGCTTGCCGATCGCATTCACTTGCACATGCCGCTCCCCTCCTTGGCGCAGGCCGATGTGCAGCGGCGCGTCCACGGTCATCACGCCGTCGGGCATGCGGCCCACCAGCAGGGTCAGGTAGCGCTTGGTGATACCGCGCCCTTCGACGCGGTCGTCTTCACGCATCAGGGCCTGCAGCTCGGTCAGCGCCGAGCGCTTCTTGGCCACGATCAATAGGCCCGATGTATCGCGATCGAGCCGATGCACCAGCTCCAGGCTCTGGTTCGGCCGCAGCGCCCGCAGGGTCTCAATAGCGCCAAAACTAATCCCGCTGCCGCCATGGCTGGCGACTCCAGAGGGCTTGTTGAGGGCAAGCAGGCGCGCATCCTCGAACACGATCGCCGCCTCCAGCCTCGCCATGAACGAGGACGGTGGCGCTGCCTTGTCGCCCTCGTCGTTGATGCGGACCGGCGGAATCCGCACCTCTTCGCCGCCTTCGAGCTTGCGCTCGGCCTTGGCCCGCCCGCCGTTTACCCGTACCTGGCCGCTGCGGACCAGCTTGTAGATCAGGCTGCGCGGGGCGCCCTTGAGCTGGCCAAGCAGGAAATTATCCAGCCGCTGCCCAGCACGGTCTTCCGGAACTTTGAGAATGCGCACGCCGACGCGGTCGGCCGGCGGCTTGGGGGGCTGGGGGTCGGTCATCCGGCTCTTTATTCTGTTACACTCGGCGAGCGAGATAAAGGTTTGATTTTGTTGGAAGTTGATTGGCCAGAAGCCTGACTTCCGATGATTCCGGCACAGTGCGCGACCACCGCCCCCGGGGCGGCCATGTTAGCGGCTCACCGGCCTACCCGGCCATCGCCGGCGGTTTTTGACCGCTGCGCTGAACATGTCCCGTGCGCTGCCCCGGTTCGTCCGGACGCGGCTGCCGGCCCTGAAACACCTATAAAACTTAAACAAGCGCTCCCGCGGCCTGCCGTGGTGTTGCAGCGCTGGAAACTCTGGTCAGGCCTGTCCGCGCGTTGCGCGAAGGGCCGACAAGCTGTTCCAGAGGCGAAACGTCACGGCGTTCCGCGCGGTAGAGCGCGTGAGGAACGCAACAATGAAGCGAATGCTGATCAACGCAACGCAGGCCGAAGAGCTGCGCGTGGCGATTGTGGACGGCCAGACCCTGTACGACATCGACATCGAACAGCCGTCCAAGGAACAAAAGAAGTCCAACATCTATAAGGGCCGTATTACCCGGCTTGAGCCTTCCCTGGAAGCGGCGTTCGTGGACTACGGCGCCGAGCGTCATGGCTTCCTGCCGTTGAAGGAAATTTCCCGCGATTATTTCCAGGCCGGCGTCGACCATAACAAGTCGACCATTCGCGAGCTTCTGCGCGAAGGCCAGGAAATCGTGGTGCAGGTCGACAAGGAAGAGCGTGGCAACAAGGGCGCCGCCCTGACCACCTTCATCTCGCTGGCCGGCCGCTACATGGTGCTGATGCCCAATTCGCCGAGCGCCGGTGGCGTTTCGCGCCGCATCGAGGGCGAAGACCGCGCCGCGTTGAAGGAAGCGCTGGACAAGCTCGACATTCCTGACGACATGGGCGTGATCATCCGCACCGCCGGCGTGGGCCGCGATGCCGAAGAACTGCAGTGGGATCTGGACTATCTGCTGCAGACCTGGAAGGCGATTGCCGAAGCTGCGCTGAGCAAGCCGGCCGCGTTCCTGATCTACCAGGAATCGCGCCTGATCATCCGCGCCCTGCGCGACTACCTGCGCGCCGATGTCGGCGAGATCCTGGTCGATACGCCGGAGCTGTACGCCGACGCCCAGGAGTTCATGAAGCAGGTGATGCCGCAGAGCCTGCGCAAGCTCAAGCACTACACCGACGATATCCCGCTGTTCAACCGCTTCCAGATCGAATCGCAGATCGAAGGCGCCTATGAGCGCAACGTGCGCCTGCCCTCGGGCGGCTCGATCGTGGTGGACCAGACCGAAGCGCTGACCGCCGTCGACGTCAACTCCTCGCGCGCCACCAAGGGCAGCGATATCGAAGAAACCGCGTTCCAGACCAATCTGGAAGCGGCAGAAGAAGTTGCACGCCAGCTGCGCCTGCGCGACCTGGGCGGCCTGGTGGTCATCGACTTCATCGACATGGCCTCGTCCAAGCACCAGCGCGAAGTCGAAAACAGGTTGCAGAACGCGCTCAAGTACGACCGTGCGCGCGTGCAGTTGGGCCGTATCTCGCGTTTCGGCCTGATGGAAATGAGCCGTCAACGGCTACGTCCGAGCCTGGGCGAATCCAGCCAGATCGTCTGCCCGCGTTGCGACGGCCATGGCCGCATGCGCAGCGTCGAGTCGCTGTCGCTGTCGATCATCCGCGTGGCCGAAGAACACGCCATGAAGGAAAACACCGGGCAGGTGCTGGTCCAGGCGCCGGTGGAAATCGCCAATTACCTGCTCAACGAAAAGCGTAGTGCGCTGCGTGAAATCGAGCAGCGCCATGAGTCGCCGATCATCATCGTCGCCGACGAGCAACTGCACACCCCACACTACGAAGTCACGCGCCTGCGCGAGAACGAGCTGGGCGAAGAGAGCGGCAAGCCGAGCTACCAGCGCGGCACCCCGCGCAAGCTGCCGGTGCATGCACTGACCAAGGCGCAGTTGAATATTCCTGCCGCTCCGGCGGTGACGTCGATCAAGCCGAGCCAACCGGCACCGGTGCGCGAAGCAGCCCCTGCCCCGGTCGCGCCCGTCGCTGCTCCGGCGCCGGTGGTGACCGTGCCCATTCCGGCACCGGTCACTGGTGTGGTGGGCTGGCTGAAGCGGATCTTCGGCGGCGTCGAGCCGGTTGCCCCGGCCCCGGAGTCGACCCCGCGTCCGCGCCAGAACGATGCCGGCCGCAATAACCGTAGCGAGCGCGGCGAGCGTGGCGGTCAGCGCCGCGATGGTCGCGATGCCCGCAACGGCGGCAACGGTGGCAACGGTGGCAACCAGCAACGTGGCAATGGCGGCAACGGCAACGGCGCCAACAAGGAACGCCGTGACGAGCGTCGTCAGCCTGCCAACGCCCAGGGCGCGCAGAATGGCGCACAGGCACAGCAGCAGGTGCAGGCGCCCAAGCCGCCGCGCAACGAAGCGCAGGCGCCAAAGCCGCAGCAGCAGAAGCCCAAGCCCAAGCCGCAGAACCAGAGCCCGCGTCCGCCACGTGCGCCTGCACAGCAGGATGGCGCGCCGGCCGAGCGTCAGCCGCGTCCGGCACGCCAGGATGAAGGCACGGCAGCGGCGCAGACCCCGACCCCCACTACCGCAACGGCAACCACGTCGAGCGTGGTGTCCGCCATTGCCGATGCCGCTGCCGCTGCACCCACCAATGCGCAGGCCAACGCTCATGAAGCGGCGCAGGCGCATCCGGTCGATGTCACAGTGAGCGAATCCACCGCTGATCGCGGTGCCGACGCGAATGCGGCTGCACCGGCCCAGGAGGCCGCAGGCGACGATGCAGCCAATGGGGAAGGCGGAAGCCGCCGTCGCCGCGGTCGTCGTGGTGGCCGTCGTCGTCGTCGTGGCGCTGGCGCCAACGGAGAAGGTGGTGCCAGCGTCGATGGTCTGGAAGGCGACGATCTGGACAGCGATGCCGACAACGATCTCGATGGCGACAGCGAAGGTGACGACGCTGGTATGCATGCGCATGCCTCGGCCGCACCGCGCGCCGGCCAGCCGGAATTCGACTTCGACGACGAAGCACCGGCACCCGCGGTGCGCGCCAAGCCAGAACCCGCGGTCCAGGCAACCGCCAAGCCGCGTCCGGTTCCCAAGGAGCGTGCAGAGCCACAGGTCGGCAGTGATACGGCCTCGACCACCGCGCCGGTTTCAAATACCGTGCCGGCATCGCAGCCGTCAGCAACACCCGTTGCCAACGCTGACGCCGCCCGCGGGCGCCCTGCTGCGCCCGTCGCGGCTACGGACGCAACTGCCAAACCCGCGCCAGCTGCCACAGCGTCGACGGTGGCCGGCACCGAGGGTGCGGCAGCGCAGGCTGCGGAACAGCGCCCCGCAACGGTCGCTCAGCAGGCATCCGCTACCCCGGCACCGATTGCCGCTCCCGCACCAGGGGTATCCGCTCCGGCAGCTGCCGTGGCTCCGGCACCGGCTGTCGCATCGCCTGTGACCAGCAATGCGGCGACAAGCAGCCCGCAGCAGCCTTCGGCGCCGGCAAGTGCGGCTCCGCCTGCCGCTGCCCAGGCCGCGAAGCCCGACCAACAGCAACCCGCTGCGTCGGCGGACGTCGAAACGCCTTCGGTGCAAGCCACTCCGGTGCAGCCGGCACGTGCAACGCCTGCTGACGACCTGTCGGCACCTGCGGCAGCTTCCTCGGCGTCGCAGGCCGCGGTGGTCACGGTCACTTCGCCGCACGCCGAGCAGTCTGAGTCGCAGGCGCCATCTTCCGAGGTGGCAACGACCTCTACCTCGACGGTTGTGCAGGCAAGCCAGAGTGCAGACACCGCGCCCGTGCGCAGGCCGTATGCTCCGGTGCAGACCACCATGCTCGATGCGCTGAGCCCGAACGAGGCTGCGCCAGCGGCCTCCTCGGCCAGCAAGCCTCCGGCAGCCCCTGCAGCCGCGCAGGAATCGCAGGCAGACAAGCCCAAGCCGACGGTAGTTGTGTCCGAAGCAGTCAAGCCAGTTGCTCCATCGGCCGAAGCCGACCAGCCGCGGGATGACGACAGCAACAAGCCGCGTGGCGATCACTGATCGCCAGGTGACCCGATCGGCTGGCCTGGTTGGATAGCAGGCCATGTCAACATCGAAAACAGCGGTCTTCGGGCCGCTGTTTTTTTTATGCGCCACCTGCACTAACGCGAAGCCGCATCCGCCGGCTTTGATCCCGGTGAGGCATCTACTCCACGTTCTTCCACACGAGCGGTCGACGTTTTTCGCCGCTCGTGCCTAGCGGTTGCAAAACCCTTCGACCAGGAATTGCGACGACGCCAGAACTTGCTGGCACATGACGACCATCGTCGCGGAAAGATCCCTGTGCGAGACCTGTGTTCATGCTCATTGCATGGGACCTCAGGGCGCACGCCGCCTGGTTCCGACGTAGAGCGCGCCTCTAGCAGGCCAGGCTAATTCGCGCACCCATGCGTTTGCGCAATCCAGCTGCGGCTGCTGAAGGGCGAGACACGTCATTTCTGAGCACGCTATGAGCCCTCTCTCTGCCATGTTGTTCGCCCCGACCTTGCGATGCAGCGCAGCCAGTGCGGCGCACCCAAGGTAGCGGTTTACAGCACCCGGGAGGGATCGGTCAGACCGTATTGATTGGCTAGCCGCGCCAGCGCGATGTTGTCCTGGATGCCGACCTTCTCAAACAGGCGTGCCTTGTGCGTGTTGATGGTCTTGGCGCTGAGGTTCAGGCGCTTGGCGATGTCTTCCTGGCGCAGCCCTTGGGTCAGCAGCAACGCCACTTCCAGCTCGCGGGGCGACAATGCATCGAACGGTGAACCGCCACCTTCCAGATTGGACAGAGCCAGGTTCTGCGCGATCGTGTTGCCGAGGTAACGCCGTCCCAATGCGACTTCACGCACCGCGCGCAGCAACTCGTGCGCATCGCCGCCCTTGCCCACATAACCGGAGGCGCCTGCCTCGAGCAAACGTTTGGGCAATGGGCCGTCCTCGAGCACGGAGACGATGATGACCCGCGTGCCGTAGTCGCCCTTGACGATGCGCTCGGTAATTTCCAGGCCGCTGACGCCGGGCAAATGCAGGTCGCACAGCACGATGTCCGGTTTGAGTTGACGAATCTGCGGCAATGCAGCTTCGCCGCTCTCTGCTTCACCCACCACATCGACGTCCACTTCCTTGGACAGAATCATCTTCATGCCTGTACGCACGAGTGCATGATCGTCGATCAGAAAAACTCTGATGGTCATCCTTGTTTTCCTCGCTAGCGGCTGGCTGGTGCAGCCTATCTCCGTGAATAATTCAGGGCAAGCTCGATGCGACGTATTACGCCCAAGTTATAGCGTTATGCAGCGTCACTAGAGCATGCATGACGTGCGCGTGGCGCGATGTCTCAAGGCAAGATGCTGCAACGTGTGCCGATGATGCGGGGGCCTGGGCGAGCGTTGCATCGGGCAATGCAGTCGCGCTCGGTCAGATTTTCACTGGCTAGGCGGTACGGTCGGCGTCCACCAAGGGGTTTAATTCGGGATCCAGCGCAACGCGTTCGTCGAAGACGAAGCAGCGACCGTCGTAGCCTTCGCCGCCGACCTCTTCGAAGTAGCCGAGGATTCCGCCCTCCAGTTGCAGCACGTTGTCCATGCCATCGGCCTGCATCCACAGCGCGGCCTTTTCGCAACGAATGCCACCGGTGCAGAAGCTGACCACCGTGGCGTCAGCCAACGCAGCACGATGCGGTTCCAGCGCGCCAGGCAAGTCGGTGAACTTGTCGATCGGCAGCGTCAACGCCCCCTGGAAGGTTCCGTATCTCACTTCCTGCGCATTGCGCGTGTCCAGCAACACCAATGGGCGGCCGCGATCATCCTGCCCGTTACGCAGCCACTTGCGCAGCACGGCAGGCGTCACCGAAGGCGCACGACCTTGCAGCGGCGATGCATCGTCGCGCCGAAAACTGATGATCTCCGGCTTGATCTTGACCTTGAGCCGCGCAAACGGCTGATGCTTGCTTTCGCTGTACTTGATGCGCATCTGCGCAAACCGCGTATCGGCCTGCAGCCAGGTATAGAACGCGCCGATCTGCTCGGCAGCGCCTGCCAGAAACAGGTTGATGCCCTCCTCGGCCACCAGCACCGATCCTTTCAGCGCGTGCTGTTCGGCTTGCGCGAGCACGCTGGCGGCAAGTGTCTGCGGATCCTGGATGGTCACGAACTGGTAGGCGGCGGTATTGGTCATTATGCGGCTATTTTAGAGCCGCGGGCAGCCCCTAGCGAGCGCCGTGAGCGGGGCGCCCAACGCGGTGCAGCAGCGCGCCTGCAACCGCGTCCTGCTGCGCACTCAGCCGCGCAACAGCACAAACGGCAGCAACACCAGCGAGGCGACGATCAGCATGCCGATCAGCGTCACGATCACGAACACCGGTCGCCTGCGCAGCAATGCGCCAAAGGTCTCCGCAGTGCCGGCTGCAAGTTCTTCCTGTCGCTGGGCACGCGCAATCGCGCCGCGCTGCGCCTGGTAGGCATCCATCGCCGCCTTGGCGCGTGGATAGTCGGCATCGTCGCTAAGCCAGATACCGCCGGCGGAAATCCCCCAGTTGCTGGGGCGCGTTTCGTAGACCTGCACCCGCTGCTCGCGCATCAGCGCCCGCACCTCGTCGGCTTCGTCTTCGGGAACATTGCGCAGATTGAGCAGCAGCTTGGCCATGCCGCGATGATACCGGGAGCCAGGTGCGATAATAGCCGCCTTTCTTCATGGACCCTGCCATGCGCCTTTTGTTGACGCTCGTCGCCGCCCTGTTGCTCGCAAGCTGCGCACCCACCCTGCCGCCCTCCGGCGGCACCATCGCCAGTTTCGAGCGGATCGACCGCAACCTGGGGACCGGCGCAGAGGCCACACCAGGGGCCATGGTCACCGTGCACTACACCGGCTGGCTGTACGACGAAAAAGCCGCCGACAAACATGGCAAGAAGTTCGACAGCTCGCTGGATCGCGCCGAGCCGTTCCAATTCGTACTAGGCGGCCACCAGGTCATCCGCGGCTGGGACGATGGCGTGGCCGGCATGCGTGTCGGCGGCAAGCGCACCTTGATGATCCCGCCCGATTACGGCTATGGCGCCAACGGCGCCGGTGGCGTGATACCGCCCGGTGCATCGCTGGTGTTCGATGTGGAATTGCTGGGCGTGCAGCCGCGTTGAGTGCCTGATGATGACTGATCTGAGCAGGCAGCGGCTGGCCGTGATCGGCGGTGGGCCGGCCGGTTTGATGGCGGCGGAAGTGGCCTGCGCGGCGGGCCTGGCAGTGGATCTGTACGATGCCAAGGGTTCGGTGGGACGCAAATTCCTGATCGCTGGCAAAGGCGGCTTGAATCTCACGCATTCCGATTCGATGCCGCTGTTTGCGCAACGCTATCGCGAACGTCAACAACCGGTTTCCGCATGGTTGCAGGACTTCGATGCTGATGCGCTGCGCGATTGGGCGCGAGAGCTCGGTGTCGAGACCTACGTCGGCAGTTCCGGCCGGGTCTTTCCGATGGATCGCAAGGCGGCCCCCCTGCTGCGTGGCTGGGTGCGCCGGCTCAAGGAACAGGGCGTCGTGTTTCATGTGCAGCACCGTTGGCTGGGCTGGTCTGAAAACGGCGCACTCCGTTTCGACGCACCCACCGGCACGGTGGAGTGCAGTGCAGAGGCAGTCGTGCTGGCGCTTGGTGGCGGCAGCTGGCCGCAGCTTGGTTCCGACGGGCAGTGGCAAGCCTCATTGCAGCGATGCGGGATCGCGGTAGCGCCCCTGGTGCCGGCCAACTGCGGCTTCGATATCGATTGGAGTGCGCACTTCGTGCAGCGTCATGCAGGTGCGCCGCTGAAACCGGTCGTTGCGCACTGGCAGGACAGCAACGGCATGCAGCATGCATTGCAGGGCGAATGCGTGGCCACAGCGAACGGCATCGAGGGCAGCTTGATCTATGCCTTGGCCGCGGACCTGCGCGCGCAGATCGATGCGCACGGCGTCGCCGAACTCGTGCTGGATCTGATTCCCGGCCGCTCGTTCGAACGCGTGCATGCCGAACTGGCCCAACCGCGCAAGGGACGCAGTTTCAGCGAGCATCTGCGCCGACAGGTCGGCATCGATGGCGTCAAGGCGGCTCTCCTCTACGAAGAACTCGGCAAGCAGGCGGGCGACGATGTGGCGTTGGTCGCACGCACGCTCAAGCAGTTGCCGCTGCGCCTGTTGCGGCCGCGTCCGCTCGCCGAAGCGATCAGTTCGGCGGGCGGCGTACGACTGGAAGCGCTGGACGACCAACTGATGGCACTCGCGCAACCTGGCGTGTTTTGCGCCGGCGAAATGCTCGATTGGGAAGCGCCAACCGGCGGCTATCTGCTCACCGCCTGTTTCGCCAGCGGCCGACGCGCCGCACGCGGCGCTGTGCAGTGGCTAGCGCAGCGCGACGTACGCGCTACAGGCGATCGCTGACCGCCGCACGCGGCCACACCGATTTGACGTCGTACACCACCGCGCCCGGTTTGCCGAGCGCGGCGATCCGCTCCACGTCGTAATCGCGATACTGCGCGTGCGCCACCGCCAGCACGACGGCATCGTAGGCGCCGTCTTCCGGCATCTCGCTTAAGCGCACACCGCCGTGCTGCAGCGCTTCAGCCGGGTCTGCCCACGGGTCGCAAGTGTCCACCTGCACGCCCGCGGCCTGCAGCAACTGCACCAATTCCAGGGCGCGGCTGTTGCGCAGATCCGGGCAGTTTTCCTTGAATGTCGCGCCCAGTACCAGCACCCTCGCCTGCGCGAGCGCGACGCCACGCATGGCCAGCATGCCGCACACGCGCTCGGCTACATGTCGGCCGACACGATTATTGACCTGCCGCGCGGTGTGGATCAGGTCCGGGTGATAGCCCACGCTTTCGGATTTGTGCATCAGGTAGTACGGATCCACCCCGATGCAATGCCCGCCGACCAGGCCAGGGCGAAATGGCAGGAAATTCCACTTGGTTCCTGCGGCCTCGAGCACATCCAGGGTGTCGATTCCCAACTTGTCGAAAATCAACGCCAACTCGTTGACCAGCGCGATATTGACGTCGCGCTGGATGTTTTCGACCACCTTTGCCGCTTCGGCCACGCGCATCGACGGAGCGCGCCAGGTGCCGGCGGTGATGATGCTGATGTATAGCGCATCGACGGCATCGGCGGCGTCTGCCGTCGAGCCCGAGGTGATCTTGCGGATATCACGCAGACGCCGCTGGCGATCGCCGGGATTGACGCGCTCGGGGCTGTAGCCGCAA
Organism: Xanthomonas cissicola; assembly: GCF_008801575.1. GTDB lineage: Bacteria > Pseudomonadota > Gammaproteobacteria > Xanthomonadales > Xanthomonadaceae > Xanthomonas > Xanthomonas cissicola. The sequence goes on from NZ_VZPL01000056.1 coordinate 17,954, forward strand.
AAGAAGTCGTGGTTGAAACGCAGCCCGGAGGTTGCTTCGAGCAAGGGCACGCAAACTTCTTCAGTGGTCCCTGGATAGACCGTGGATTCGTAGATCACCAGATCGCCGGGTTTGAGTGCGGCGGCGATCAAGGCCGTGGCGCTACGCAACGGCTCCAGATCCGGTTGCTCGAAGCTATCGATCGGCGTCGGCACGGTCACGATGAAAATGCGACACCCAGCCAGATCCGCAGCGTTTGCGCTGTAGCGCAAGTGCGTTGCGGCACCCAATTCGGCATCGTCCAGTTCCAGCGTGACATCGTGGCCATCGCGCAGTTGCGCAACGCGCTGCGCATCGATGTCGAAGCCCACGGTGTCGCGTTGCTCCCCGAATGCAACCGCCAATGGCAGGCCGACGTAACCTAAGCCGATGACGGCGATGCGCCCCTGTGCGGGGCCGAGAAGCGTGGTGCCGGACATGCGGTTCCTTGGAATGGTGCGCAGCCGGTGGCGGCGCGCTATGCGGCGGCAGCATAACGCAGGCCGCAGGAGCCAGGCAGTGCAGGAAGTACGCTGCAAAGATTCACAATCGCCGCGCAATCAGGCACGCTATCGCAATGCCCGGGTGGCGAAATTGGTAGACGCAAGGGACTTAAAATCCCTCAGCTGTGAGGCTATGCGGGTTCGACCCCCGCCCCGGGCACAAATTAAGCCGCGACTGAGAACGCACGATCAACGTTGCGATGCAAAGACAGTGGTGATGACGACAGCCAGATCGACCAAGCGCAGGGCGTTGCCCACGCTGCAGGCGTTGGCCGACATGCATCGCAAGCGTCAGCAGCTGCCGTGCTACTAGAGCGAAAAGCGCCCGAATGCGCCGCCCACGGCGCTGTGCCTGGCCTGCGCGCGCACTGGCAATCTGCCCTACCGTGTCCGACAGGCGAACATCTGGTTGCTCAGGTGATGGACTTTGCCAGCGATCAGTTTTCACCTGATGCGTTCGCGCGGTGCGCAATCGCCTGCCCGCCTGCGATCGTTCGCAGCGTTCGCAAGCGCCAAGCCGATTACTTTTTCGGCAGACTCGCCGCGCGCCACGCGTTGTATCAGCAAGGCCTGGTCACTCACCCTGACACTGTGCAGATCGCAACCGGCGACGCACGCGAGCCGGTGTGGCCGAAAACTGCCGCAGGCAGCATCAGCCATAGTCACCGGCTGGCCATTTCCGCCGTCGCGCCTGCCGATCGGTGGCGTAGCATCGGCATCGATCTGGAACACCTGGCAAGCCCCGATGCCCAAGCGGCGTTGCGGGCCACGGTGGTAAACGCCTCGGGGCTGGCTTTGCTGAAGACGCTGCACGATGCCGGCGACTTGGCGCTGGATGCATTGCTGACGCTGGTTTTTTCGGCGAAGGAAAGCCTGTTCAAAGCGAGTTTTGCAGCTGTCGGACGCTACTTCGACTTCTCGGCGGCGCCAGGTCACAGGTGTGGACGTGGCCGCCGGCTATCTCCAGCTCAGGCTTTGCGAATCGCTCTGCCCGTCGCTGCCGGCGGGTCACCTGTGCCCTGTCGGCTTCGCTTGGGTCGATCCGCAAACGGTCGTCACCTACCGCGTCTGGTGACTGCGTCTACGCAGGAACACCGATCTTGCAGGCAAAGCGCCCCACGGTTGCCTTCCCCCGCGGGCGCCGGCATGGCGTGGCCTGTCCACGCGATAACGCTGTTCCGCCAGCCTCCAGAATGCGCTGGCGAGCACCGCGCTTGCCCAACCCTGCGCGTGGCGCGCTCCACGCAACAGGGCAGTCACATTGCCATCGGAGTTCGCTGCGAGGCGCGCTAGGCCGAGGACTCCATGCGCCGTTCGTCGGACCCGTTTGAACGAACCGATTGACTCCACCAGCGCGCAAGCTGATGCACATGCGGAGCGCGCAACATGCTGAAGTGATCGCCGCTCGCATGCCAGATGCGCAATTCGCTTGCCAGCGCCCGCCATCCTGCAGCCTGCTTCTCGTGCTGGGTACGGTTGTCCGCCGCATCCAGCAACGGATGGTCGGCCAGCACCAGGCGCAGGCTGCCCGGGTAGCGGAAAGCAGGGCGGTAGACCGTGCGAAGTGCGGTCCCAAAGACCTGCACCACGCCATGGATGGCATCGGCCGGCGCACGATGCGGTAACAGTCCCGCACGCACCATGCCTGCCCGAACCAGCTCCAATTGCTCCGCGTGGTCCAGCGTCGGGAACAGGAGGGGATCAATCCCCAGACGCGTCCCTCTGGAGAGCTGCAGCGACTCGATCAGGCGTTCAAGCACGGCGGTGGCGGTGTAAGGCTTGCCAACTGCACCATCACCGCCAGGCGCTTCGGCGTCGAGCAGCGTCAGCGATGCGACGGTGCGCCCATGTGCAGCCAGCTGGCGGGCCAGATCGAAGGCCACCCATCCGCCAAACGAATGACCGAGCAGATGGATCGGATGGCCGGGAAGCTCCTTGAGCATCCATGCAACATAGGCCGTTGCGGCGGACTCGACAGTGCCGTGCGGGAGCTGGTCACGCTGCAATCCGCGTGGCTGCAGACCGTAGACCGACCAGGCATCGCCCAGTGCAGCGGCAAGATCGACGAATCCGGCAACGTTCTCCGCCGCTCCCGGCACGCACACCACCACTGGCTGCTGCAGGGCTCCGGTCTGGATACGGGTCAAGGGCACGTGGAGTTGCGGACCACGAGGCAGCGATTGCTGACTGGCTTCCAGCTGCTGGCTGATCGCCGCACCCAACGCAGCGACATGCGGCGTTTGCAGCATCGTGTGGTGATCCCCTGGCACGGTGATGCAGGTCAGCATGTCTGCGCCAAGCAACGCTTGCCATGCCAGCGCTGCATCGCTGGCCGACCGGGGCGCCAGGGCCTGCGCCGCAGCGAACAGATGGACCGGCATATGGATGGCCATCGGCAGGTAGTGTCGCTGTGCATAGCCGTGTGCGAACTCGCGCGCCAGCGATTGCGGCAGGCTGGCGTCGTCCTGGTCGGCCCACGCGGACGGCAACCAGCCGCGCGAGCGGCACAGTCTGATCAATGCCGTGTCTTCCCACTGGCCAACCTGCGCCGCGAGTGCCTGCAGGTTGGCCTGGGCAGAGGCACGTTGCTCATCATCCGGCAGCGCGGCCAGGCAGTGCTGCAGCAGGAGGCGCTGCGGCGCGTGCGCAGGATCGATGTAGGCTGGACCGAGATCGAGTTGCGAGGGATGATAGGTATCGATCAAACCAACGAACTCGACCAGCTCATCTACAGCGAGCAATTGGGTGGCAATCTCGTACGCCAACAGCCCGCCGAATGACCAGCCGGCAACCCGGTAAGGTCCGTGCGGCTGCACCGCGCGCAGATGACGTAACAGACGCGCCGCAAGTTCCTGCACGGTACGTGGCTGGGGCGCGCCCAACGCAACAGCGGACAGCCCATAGACCGGCACATCCGGAGCAAGGTGCTCGCCCAGGGGCGCAAAATACAGATCCAGACCGCTGAAGTCATGTACCAAAAACAGCGGGCGCTTGTCGCCGCCCATCCGCACGGTGACCACGCCCGGTGGCGTTGAGGTCTCCCGCCACCGCTCGATCGCTGTCGCCATCGCCGCCAGACTGGTATGCGCACTCAGCACAGATAACGGCACCGCCGTCCCTGCCCGCTTCAGCAGGCCATTGAGGCGTACCAGCAGCAGCGAATGACCGCCCAGTGCGAGGAAATCGTCGTGCCGCCCGATGCGATCGATGCGAAGTAACTGCGACCACAGCGTATGGAGCAATGTTTCCAGCTCGCCTTGTGGCGGCGTGTCGTCGTGGCCAGCATGATCATTGCGTGCCGGCAGCGGCAAGGCATGCCGATCCAGCTTGCCGTTGGCGGTCAGTGGCAATTGCTCCATCTGTACATACGCAGACGGCAGCATGTAATCCGGTACGCGGGTCAACAGATGCATGCGTAACGCCTGTGCATCGTGAGCGAGGTTCGCTGCCACGTCTGTCTGGTAGTAAGCCACCAGCTGTTTCGACCCCCGCACATCTTCACGCTGTACAACCGCCGCAATCGCAACCGCCGGATGCGTCTGGAGCGCGGACGCGATTTCTCCCAATTCAACACGGAAACCGCGCACTTTGACCTGCCCATCGGTGCGGCCCAGGTATTCGAGCACACCGTCCGCCCGCCAGCGCACCAGATCGCCACTGCGATACAGGCGCGCATCCGCCTTGCCGCTGAAGCGGTCGGCAATAAACCGCTCGGCGGTCAGCGTCGGTTGATGCAGGTATCCCAGCGCCACACCATCGCCGCCGATGTACAACTCGCCCGCCACGCCGATCGGCAGCGGCGTACCATGCGCATCCAGCACATAGACACGGGTATTGCCGATGGGACGGCCAATCGGAATGGGGCCGGAGACTTCGGTGATGCAGTGGATGGTTGCGAAGGTCGTGGTCTCGGTCGGCCCGTATCCGTTGAGCAACCTCTGCGGCGCCCCTTCGGCCAACACCCGCGCTACCACTGCCGGGTCGAGGACGTCACCGCCCACGATCAGATAACGCAGCTGCGCAATGGCCGGCAGCAACACGGCTGCGTGGTGATGGAACAGCCCGGCCGTCAGCCACAGCACGTTGACGGCCTGGTTCTGCAAACACTCCCGCAGCCGGTCTGGCGACAGCACGATGTCCTGCGCAATCACCACTACGCAGCCGCCGGTGAGTAGCGGCGCCCACACTTCCAGGGTACTGGCGTCGAAGGCCGGATTGGCAGCGAAGGCCACCCGATCGCCGGGCTGGAACTTGGCATAGCCGTTGTTGCACACCAGCCGATTGATGCCCCGATGCGCGATCCGCACGCCTTTAGGAACACCGGTCGAGCCGGAGGTGTACATCACATAGGCGTCCGACGCGCTGGACTGGGACAACTGCGGATCGTGCGTGGGCGATGCGCTCAAGTCGAGCAGATCCATGTCCAATCGTGCAGCACCATCGGGAAGCGGCTGGTCGCTACGACTGACGACCCAGCGCGCTGCGCTTTCATCGAGAATCTGCTGCAAACGTTGGTCTGGCGACTGCACATCCAGCGGCAGATACGCTGCGGCACATTTGTTGATGGCCAATTGCGCGACCACCAACTCCAGCGAACGTGGAAGGCGAATGCCCACGTACTGGCCCGCCCCTACTCCCAGGCCGATCAGGTAATGCGCAAGCTGATTGGCCTTGCGGTTGAGCGCTGCATAACTGCACCGATGCGCTCCATCGATCACGGCTGGCGCCTCCGGCGTCAGTGCCGCCTGCTGCTCGAACAGCGCATGCACGGTCTGTGCATGTGGATAGTCGCGATCGGTGGCGTTGAAGGTGTCCAGCAGCTGTCCGAGTTCGTCGGCAGGCAGCACGCACAGCTGACCGACCGGCAGGTCCGAGCACTGCTCGAGCGCATCGACCAACTGCGCAAGTGCGCGTTGCATGAAAGCGCACATGCGTTCGGCACCGATGTCCGCACGGGTTTGCACGCTCAGCGCGAATTGGTCTCCAAGATCATCCACGTTCAGCAGCAGCGAATAATTGGTGCGCTCGCTGCTGCCAAGTGCATGCACGCCATGCCAGGCAGCGGATGTCGTCGCGTCTGCCGGTAGCGGCGGACTATGCCGATAATTGAGCAATGCGTTGAACAGCGGCGTCGAAGCGGGAATGCTGCTGCAGCGCTGCGCCAATGCCAGCGATGCATGTTCGTGTGCCATCAGCGCCGTCAAGGCATCGTGCGTGCGCCGCGCGGCGGCCGCGGCAGGCGCGTCGAGTCTGACCCGGATCGGCAGGCTATTGATGAACATGCCCAAGGCGCGATCGGCAGCGGGGCCGCCCTGCATGCGCCCGAGCAAGACGCTGCCGAAGACGACATCATCGCGACCCACCCCCGATCCCAGCACCATCGCCCAGGCCAGGTGATGGAGGCTTGCGACGCTCAGATGCAGATCTCGCGCCTGCCGGCGAAGCCGACTGGCGAGCATGGGATCGAGCAGTACGTCGGACTGCTGCAGCGGTTGCAGATGGCCGGGCGTATCTTCTGTGTCGAAAGCCAGCGTTGGCGTATCGATGTCTCCCAGGCATTGCCTGAAGAAGGTTTCGTGCTCCTCCTGGGTCTTGCCCCGCAGCGCCTGGGTCACATACGTACGGTAGGGCGTGGGCGTTGGCAGGCCGGCGTCACCGACTGCGGACAGGTGCTGCATTTCCTCGCGAATCACCGCCAGTGCGGTGTGATCCAGCAAGATGTGATGGAACAGCAGTAACGCCACCAGCCTGCCATTGTGCGGATCCTGCGCGTAATGCAATTGCAGCAAGGGTGCATGGGTGAGAGCGAGACGGTACTGGCATGGATCGAATCGCGCCTGCAGTTGCTCCAGCACATCTCCATCGTCTGGGCTCAACTGCACCGGATCGCAAACTACACGTGCCTGTCGCCAGACGATCTGCACCGGCGCAGCCAAGTCCTCCCAGGCCACACTGGTACGCAGGATGTCGTGTCGATCGACCACGCGCTGCAGGAGTGCGACGAACGCGTCCAGGCACGGTTTGTCGTCGAAGGCCAACTGTGCCTGCAGCAGATAGGGGTCGCCCTGGCGCGCCATCAGATGGTGATACAACACCCCCTCTTGCAGCGGCGCCAGTGGATAGATGTCCTGCACGTTTGCCGCCCCACCCGGCACTGTGGCCACGATGCGATCGATCGTGGCCTGCGACAACTCCACCAGTGTCAGCAGCTCCGGGGTAATGCGTGCGCAGCCGGCCGGTATCAGGTTCGGCGGCACCTCCAGTTCCTGGCTGCGGCCAAGCGCTGCGGCCGTTGCCGCCAAGGTGGGCTGTCCCAGCAGTGCCCGCACATCCATGCCAAGACCCTGCTGGCGCAGCCGTTCCACCAGCGTCACCGCCAGCAGGGAGTGCCCGCCGAGCTGGAAGAAATTATCGTGGCGCCCGACCCGCTCCACCCCCAGCACCGCCTGCCAGATTTCGGCCAGCTGCTACTCCAGCGCATTGGCAGGCGGCTCATACGTCTGCAGGTTGCGTTGCGCGGCATCGGGTGCAGGCAATGCGTGCCGATCCAGCTTGCCGTTGGCCGTCAGCGGCCACGCGTCCACTGGCACAAAAGCCTCGGGTACCAGGTACTCCGGCAAGTGCACGCGCAAATGCCGCTGTAGCTCGGCCGCTGTCGGCGCCTCGGCGGTGGCGATCACATACCCCACCAGCCGCCGCTCGCCCGCCACGTCCTCGCGGGCCAGCACCACCGCTTCGCGCACCTGTGGATGGGTCAGCAGATGCGCTTCGATTTCGCCCAGCTCGATGCGTCGGCCACGGATCTTGACCTGCGCATCGTTGCGGCCGACATAGTCCAGCCGGCCATCGTCCAGCCAACGACACAGATCGCCGGTGCGGTACATCCGCGCGCCCGGATAAAACGGGTCGCCGATGAAGCGCTCGGCCGTCAGTGCCTCACGCCCCAGATACCCGCGGGCCACCCCTGCACCGCCCAGATAAAGCTCGCCCACCACACCCAACGGCGCAAGCTGCCCCTGGGCATCGAGCACATACGCGCGCAGGTACGGCAGCGGTCGACCGATGGACGGGTTAGGCACCCCAGGGGGCACTACGCCGCTGCTGGCCACCACCGTCGTCTCGGTCGGACCGTAATTGTTGTACACGCTAAACGGCAGGCCCTCGGGCACCTGCCGCAGACGATCGCCACCGACCAACAGACACCGCAGACGCTGGGGCGTCATGCCGGCAGCAAACGCATGCTCGGCGATCGGCGTGGGCAGGAGGCTCACATCCAGCTCCTGCGCACACCACCACTGCAGCAGGGATGCCACATCCGCACTGTGCGCGGCGCTGGGCATCACCAGCACGCCACCGCTGCACAGGCTTGGCCAGATCTCCCAGGCCGCCGCATCGAAGCTCAGACCGGCCAGGCTGGAGCTGCGCGTCCCCTCGCCCACCCCGAAGGCCGCCGTGTGCCACGCCACCAGTTGCGCCAGCTGCCGATGCTCGACCATCACCCCCTTGGGCTGGCCGCTGGAACCGGAGGTGTAGATCACATACGCCAGATGCGCGGCGGTCAGGCCGGGAACCTGCGGATTGGTGCACGGCAGCTCGCCTGCGGCGGCATTGTCGATGTCGATCAATGGCAGCGCCGCAGCGCCCAGCGCCGAGCGGGTGGTCGCATGCACCAGCACCGCGCGCGGGGCGCTGTCGTGCAGCAGATACGCCAGCCGCTCGGCCGGATAGGTCGGGTCCAGGGGCACATAGGCTGCGCCCGCCTTGAGAATGGCCAGCAGGCCGATGATCAGCTCCGCACTGCGCTGCACGCAGATCGCCACCCGCTCGTCCGGCCCGATGCCCAGTTGCAGCAACCGATGCGCCAGCTGGTTGGCCCGCGTATCGAGCTCGCGGTACTGCAGGCGCTGGCCGTCGCACTCCAGCGCCACCGCCTCAGGTGTCGCCGCGACCTGCCGCTCGAACAGCCCGTGCACGGTGTCCATCCGCTCCGGCACGCGATGCTGCAGGTTGAAGCCCAGCAAACGCTGGCGCTCTGCTGGCGGCAGCACGCACAATTGGTCGATCGGCGTCTCCCGCTCATGCTCGAGCGCGTCGGCCAGCTGCTGCAATGCGGTTTGCATGTAGGCACACATTCTGGCGGGCACGCCGTCTGCCGAGGCCTGCGCCGTCAGTTGGAAACCATCGCCAAGATCATCCATGGAGAGGCTCACCGGATAGGTGCTACGTTCTTCTCCCCCCAGAACATCAATCCCCGGCCACGCCTGCAGCACGGTGCCATTGAGATTGGCCCGACTCAGCCGGCGATAGTTGAACAATGCATTGAACAACACGCGCTGTGTGTACATGCGGCTACAACGCTGCGCCAGCGACAGCGAAGCGTGTTCATGCGCCAACAGCTCACTCAGCCAGGCATGCGTCTGCTTGATGACGGCACGCACGCTGGCCCGACCCAAGCGAACCCGGATCGGCAACGTGTTGATGAACATTCCGATGGCACGTTCGATCTCCTTTCCCTGCGTTCTCCCCAGCATGACGGTGCCGAAGACCACGTCCTGCTGCCCCGACGCTGCGGAAAGCACCTGCGCCCAGGCGACGTGACACAACGTGGCAACGCTAACCCCCAATCGCCTCGCATGTACTTGCAACCGCTGCGCAATCGAGGCGTCGATCTGGATGACTGCCTTGCGCACTTGCTGGTCAACCACACCTTGATCCTGAAACCCGAATGCAATGGTCGGCTCGCACACATCGCCGAGCATTTCCTTGAAAAAGCGCGCGTGTTCCTCTGCGTGCTGATCGCGGCGGGCATGCATGGTGTAGGTGCGATACCGGAACGGCGGCGGCAATCGTGCGCCGTCTCCGCGCAGATGGCTGTCGATCTCTTCCAGCAACCCTGTCAGGGACGCAGCGTCTCCGACCAAATGGTGGAACAGTAGCCCGCCCGCCCAACGTTGGCCGACGCCATCGTAGGCATAGCACAGACGCAGCAAGGGAGCTTGCCGCAGATCGAGTTGCTGGCGCGCCGGATCCAGGTGGGCACGCAGCAGTTGTAGGACATCCTCCTCAGCAGGCCCCACCGCAATCTCGATCATCGGCACGGTCGCCTGCCGCCAGACCACCTGGAGCGGCGCATCCAACTGCTCCCAGATCAACGCAGTGCGCAGAATGTCGTGACGTGCGACCACGCACTGGAGCGCGGCTGCGAATGCATCCAGGCGAGCCCGATCCGAAAAAACGAACAGCGCATATTGCAGATAGGGATCGCCCTGAGTCGCTGTCAAATGATGGTAGGCAATGCCTTCCTGCAGTGGTGCCGCCGGATAGATGTCCTGCACGTTGCGCGCACCACCGGGCACCGTGCTGACGATGGTATCGATTGCTTGCTGTGACAGCTCCACCAGCGGAAGCAGATCCGGCGTGATGCGGTCGCACCCTTCTGGAATGCGCGGCTCGGGAATCTCCTGGTCGCGACTGGCGCCAACCGCCGCCGCCATCCCCATCACGGTGGGTCGAGCAAGCAGGGACTTTACATTGGCTTCAAGGCCATGCTGTCGCATCCGCTCCAATAACGCGACGATTAGAAGGGAGTGCCCGCCAAGCTCGAAGAAGTGATCGTATCGACCGACTTGCTCGATCTTCAGGACATCGCTCCATAGAACGGCAAGCAACTGTTCGGTCGGCCCCTCAGGCGACACATACCCCTGCTGGGCATACGCCTGTGCATCGGGCGCAGGCAAGGCATGACGATCCAACTTGCCATTGGGTGTCATCGGCAATAGGTCCATGCGGATGTAAACCGCAGGCACCATGTAATCGGGAAGCCGCTGCTGCAGCTGCTCGCGCAGACGTTCGGCAGTCACCTCGGGCGCGTCGCTCACGTAGTACGCCACAAGACATTTTTCTCCCGATGCGGCAGTGTGAATCACCACCGCCGCATCGGCCACCAACGGATTGTCCAGGATCCTGGAGCTCACCTCCGCAGGCTCGATCCGAAAACCGCGCAATTTGATCTGGTCATCGTTACGCCCGAGGTACTCGAGCGTTCCGTCGGGCATCCAGCGCGCCAGGTCGCCGCTGCAATACATTCGTTGCTCCGGCCCAGTGCCGAATGGATCGACCACGAAGCGTTGCTCGGTCAACTCTGGACGATTGAGATAGCCACGCGTGACCTGGCTGCCAGCGATGCACAGTTCTCCGGCCACACCAGCAGGAACCGTCTGCCTATTCGCATCCAGCAGATAGACACGCATATTGTCGATCGGCCGCCCGATCGGAATGGTGGCTAATGTGCCTGCGTCCCAATCCAGTGGGATTTCATACGCCACGCATCCGACCACCGTTTCGGTCTGCCCATACTCATTGACCACGCGCGCATGAGGTGCAAGCTGACGCAATCGCTTGACCGTCGATGCGTGCAAGGCCTCGCCACCGACTACAAACAACGACACCGACGGAGTACCGCCACAAGCAGCCAGCTGCTGCGTCAAGACATCCAGGTGGGCCGGCGTGATCTTGACCAAGCACAGTGGCTGATCGGCGCAGACTCGCTTCAACAAGGCCTCGATCTCGTCCCGCTCAGGAAGCAGTTCGGTGGTACCGCCACATAGCAAAGGCAGGTAGAGACTGGTGACGGTTGCATCGAACGAAAGCGACGACGACACCACTGCGCCTTGCCGGGGGTGATAGTGGTCGATCGCCCAATGCAGGTAGTTGCTCAGGGCGTCGTGGGGAACCATCACCCCCTTCGGACGACCGCTGGAGCCGGAGGTATAGATCACATACGCCAGATGGCACGGCGCAAACCCTGCGACCAGCGGAGTATCGGTGGGCCGATGCAGCCACTCAGGCGTATCCACATCGATCAGGATGGCGTTTGTGTCCTCCAACAGATCGCGCGTTGCCGAATGGACGATGAGCGCACGCGGTGTGCTGTCGGACAGCATGTAGGCCAGCCGCTCGGACGGATAACGCGGATCCAGCGGAACATAGGCACTGCCTGCCTTCAGGACCGCAAGCAACGCCACCACCAATTCGGGGCAGCGCTCCATGCACAAGGCGATGCGCTGGTCCGGCCCAATCCCAAGTGCAATCAAGTGATGCGCAAGCTGATTCGACCTTGCATTGAGCTGGGCATAGGTCAGGCGCAAGTCACCAAAGGCCACTGCTACCGCATCCGGTGTCCGCTGCACCTGCGCCTCGAACATCGCAGGCAGCGTCGCCACCGGCATCTGCGTTTTCCTGCCGCCGACGTCCCCCCACCCTGAGTAGTGGTTTGGTTTAGAGTCCGGGGGTAATGATATCGGTGTTTGCCAGATGTTGGGCATAAGCAGCCGGGGTCATGCCGCCGATCGCCTTCTTGGGTCGGTCCTCGTTGTATTCGCGTCGCCAGCGTTCGATTTCGGTG
>NZ_VZPL01000057.1 GCF_008801575.1 Xanthomonas cissicola
AGATTTCCCGGCGGGTCTGCTTGCGCTTACCAAGGCCCTCGGCGTCACCAAACGTCAGTTGCATGGATCACTCCTCAACGTAGGTGTGTAGTGTCGCGCATCTGGGGGCGTTGTTCAGAGCTTCCCTAAGCCGCGAGGTACGCGTCATCGGATCGTCCTCGCAGGCCCTCCACCTCGGAGACCAATTGTGCAAGGCCATTGTGGCCGCCGACATCAAGGAGGCCTCAGCGCTGATCGCGCTGGAAACCATCAATCTCCTGGCGGGCGTCAGCGACGAGCCATTCCGCATGAATTTGCGCCGGCGTGTCGCCGAACGATTGGCCCAAACGCCAACGGTCAACGCCACCTGACGCTTTTCCTTGTTTCCACCCACCGGGGTCAATTCCCGGTGACGGGGATTGACTCCATGATTACCCTGCTGGAGAAACCCCATGTCCCAGAATCCCAATCCCTTTCTTCGCGGCTACTGGAATCTGAAAATCGTCCGCACGCTGTCCATCAGCTACGAGGACGGAAGCCCGTATGTCTGGCGATTTATCCACGCGAGCCAAGCGCATCTTTCCGACAACGACCTGATTTCATCGCCTTGCATTCTCACCAGCGACTTCGCATTGATCAGGGGCGGCACCGACATCCTCAGCGACGAACTGATGGCCGAGTGTGATGCTGTTGAAGGTGTGAACGGCGAAGGCATGGTGGGTGCCGTGGTCTATGCCATCTATGGCGACGACCTCGACGGCCTCCCGGTCCACGTCGGAGATACCTATTCGGCCGAGGCCGCACGAGAGGTAGTGCAGCGACTGAGTTTCGAGACCGGCGTCTACAGCCGGTGCTGGGAAATCAGCACTGGCCATATCACCGAGGAAGCCTGGCACTACCTGGCGGATCTTGCGGATCTCGCCACGCCGGAGGGGTTTCTGTTCATCGCCTTCCGTGTTCCGTACAGCCCGGTGATCGGCGTCAAGCTGATCTCCACTCCGTGGACGGACGAGCACCTGGACGCTGCCGAGGGTCTTACTACCGCGCAAGTTAGGCAGGAGCACCGGAGCAAGGGCATGCCGGAAGACTTGGCACAGATCCTTGGACTTGCAGGCCAGGCCGACGTGCGCATTCTCATCCTGGACGCCGACGCGCCAGTGTTGCCGGGGCTCCCACTGAACGAGTCCTAGCGGCCGCGCACTGCGTCAACCTTACTTTTCGTTATCCATGCCAGCCCGTTTCCCATCAGGGTGCCGGGCTGCTTCACTTTTCACAGGAGCAACCTCATGTTCCCGAACCTCATGACTCCCTCCGCCCAGGACTTCGAGCAGCACTTCGGAGCCTGCGTCAACGCTATGTGCCAGGGTGATGCCATCGGGCAGACCCTGGTGTTTGAGCGCGACAAGGGCAAGCTGCACATACGCCACATCGCTACGCAGGACCTTGTGTACACCGACATCGACCGCTACGAGATGGTAGTGTTCGACGGCAGCAACACCAGCGGCGATTGTTGGAAGCACGTCTTCTTTCCACGGCAGCGCACGCACTTTTTCGTGTACGACGCCTGACCCCCAGCCCCTCAACCGAGGGGCTTTTTCTTGCACCCAGCCCCGGAAAGCGGGGGCGAGACGGTGCCGTTTCCTACGGGCGGAACGCTCACCCAAAGGCCATTCTTGTTCCATGTTCGTCGGCGTTGCCGACACATGCCCAGGCCGCCGAGACCTTCAAGGCTGCAAGTGCGGTAAACCGCACAGGTCGTTTCATTCCAAGGACGCGTCCGCGTCCATCAACGCCACCCACAAGGGACCTCTCCCTTGCGGGCGGGGAATCCCTTGTTTCTTCCTCAAGGAGATTTCCCATGGACCGTTCCCTCGTCAAATCCATGATGCCTTCGCTTGTCGCAGGCCATGTCCCTCGCAACGTGCGGTCGTTCAAGTACCGCGTGTTCGATGATCAGCCGCAGTCTTCGACATTGGGCTTCGCCATCGATCCCCTACCCTTCGATGGGCGCGTGGTCGTGGTGACGGACGACACCATCGTCGTCAAGCTCAAGCCCAGCGAGTTCGCTGTGCTCGATCCCAAACTGGTGACCGTCGTTCCCACCGAAGGCGCCAATGTGCATGTCCAACCCTACGCGCGGCGCCGTTTCGACGGACTGCGCGCGGACACTCCGGAAGTACGCACCGAGATGACGTCGGACGGCGTCCCCTACACCGTCAAGACGCACCTTCTTGGATCCGCGCAGGCCAAGCTTCCCATCCCCACGCCGCAGTGCATGGAGCTGGGCCAGCTCATCGAGCAACTGGAGGAAATGCCGGCGCCCGATGGCTTCCGACGCATTACCCATATGCTGGTCGATGCGGGCGCTCGCGATTTCTCCTGGGTCGATCCGAAGCCGTCCAAGATCATCGAGACGCCTCCGGCGATCAGCTTCACGGTCTCGACCGCGAAGTTCGAGGGTCAGGTGAAGGTGCTGTACGACCGCGCGGGGGATACCTACGTGGTGGAGCTGCACCGAGACGGCGAATTGGTCGATCGGCATGACGAAGTGCATTTCGACATGCTCGGCGAAGTGTTAGAGCAACTCATCGACGACGGGCGTTGGCGCCTGATCGACGTGAGTGTCATCAAAGCGAAGGCGGCTCGACCACGCCAGGCGCTGCTGGCATGACGCCCCGCACCGAAGCCAGACGGTTCTTCGGCTGATCCTAGCCGCCGTCACGGCGTTACAGCCCTTCTGTCCATGTGCCCCACAGGCTCTCCATCCATTCGGGTGGAGGGCCTTTTATCTATCCGACACAGGAGATTTCAACCATGTCACTGCGATTCAAAGGCTCCGACCTGCGCCCCGTGTTGACGGAGGCGATCGCCAAACAATGCCGCGTCATCCTAGTCAAGGACCAAGGCGTGTACTTCCTTGCCGAGCACGGGGAGCGTCGCCCAGGTGGACGCGTGAAGCTGCTGGCCTATGCCGTCGGCTGCAACCCTGACACCGATCCGTTTGACAACTGGTGGGAACTGGCGCGCGACGAACTAGGCGGCGACGACTTCACGGAGTACTTCGATCCGAAGGATGGCGTATTCGATCGCATGCTGCACTCCGCAGACGATCTGATACTGTCCGCCACCGCCACGCATCTGTCGCTGGAGGTAGTGCCTTCCGCATAGCACGGCTTGCTGAGTCAGATTTGCGATCCAGCGTTCGGCAATGTCCCGAGTGAGCGAATACCCGGACCGGCCCAGGCATTGATGTAGTATTCCAGAAGAAAAAAGGCCCTTCACTCATTGAGTAAGGGCCTTTCTTTTTAGAATGGATTCAGAGCTATTTATCCACGCTTGAACAGGCGTTCGTGCATCCACCCATCGTTAGTCAGGATGACTGCCGCCTTGGCCTGTACTTCTCCCTGAGTCTGCTCCGCAAAATTCTTGTAATTGGCACGCATGACTTCCGATTTGGCCCAGTCATCTGCACCGTCCACCTTGTAGCGGTAGTTCACCTGCGACAGCTTTACGCCCATCATGTCGCTGGGTTCGGTGAAGTTGTCCACTTCCACGACGGTGTACTTGCCGGTGCAGAAGGCATCTTGTGCAGCCAACGTGTTTGCACCGTTGGCGACGAGAAATTTCTTGCCGGTATCAGTAATTTGGTATTCGGTGGCCGGCTCCATCTTGTTGCCGAACATGGCTTTGACTTCGGTGTCTCGCTTAGTCAGCAGCCCCGCATCGACCAGCGCATCGGCGCGCTTCTTGTTCTGGCCGCCCAGCATATCTTGGTTCGCCAGGGTGAACGGCAAGCCCTTTGCAGGAATCGCAGCGCACAGGCCCTTCTGAGTGTCCAGGTACGCCTGGATGGCCTTGCTGAAGTTGCTCTTGTTAGCGTCTTTGGCGCTGCCGCACGCGGCAAGCGTAAGGGCAAGGCTGCTGATGGCAACGATCTTGATGGCTGTATGCAAAACGAGCTTCCTCTGTAGGTTAAGACAAGCGGTTATTCATTTTGGCAACGCGATTAGGCGATGCGCGGTTCTCGGCATGGCGGGTAGCTTCTAGTCGGTTTGTAGAAGCGGACGGAGCGGTCCGAGGGTGCGGTGAAGCGTCTGTACCAACTGTTCCGCTCGAACGTGGGTGTTGCGCTTGAGCATCTGCATAGTAGCCATGAGTAATCAAGAATGAGGCTCACGCCGCATCACTTTACCGAAAATTTAACTGACCACAACTTTAGAAAAATCCCCCGACACGGTGCGGGACCACACCACGTTCCAACTATTCGAGGGGCGTTTTGAATCCGAGCATCTTGCGCGGACGATTGTAGAGCCGCTGCTCAATCGACCGCAGGTGCGCATTGGTGATGGTGCTGAAATCGGTCTGTCGTGGCAAGTACTGGCGGGTCAACCCGTTGGCATTTTCGTTGCTTCCTCGCTGCTATGCGCAGTACGGATCTGCAAAATAGAAATCGCTCTGCAAGCAGGCAGCAATGAGCCGATGATCAGCGAAGCGTGCTGGTTGCGGCGCAGTTCGCGGCTGATCGTGCTGGGCGCACGCGCCACTGCGCCGGCGATGGCCCGCATCGACATACAAATTTCATATAACGCATGCAGACGGTATCGTTCTGCCAGATCCAGGCGGCGGGATGACATGGGCAACTCCACTTGGCGGTGAAGTCGTTCAGGTCTGGTCGCCTGCACCACTTCACAACCGTTGGTGTTGCGATCCACAGTTGGAGCCGCCAATTTTATTAATATTTTTCTGATTATGTCATCTCTACCGCTGTAACTGATGTGGCAGACGTTGGTCGCCGTGGACAAAGGGAGGCGCTCGGTTACCGATTCATTGCTGCTCCACACATGAGGCCCGGCCATGCTGCCCCCATGCCTGCTGACGTTGTCAGCAACATGCCAGGCAACCATCGGTCTTCGAGGTTGCGGCGCAGTTCCCACTGCGTGACCGAGCCAGCTCGCACCGCATCCATCTGCGAGCGACCACCGGCCTGTTCGGTGGCGGATGCTTTCGCCTTATCAACCCATCGCGGGGTTACGCACCCTTCCCCGCTTGCGTGGCTTGGTGTGCCTCCGCTTTTCCCAATGGAGATCACCATGAACACCACGTCCAACGAGAAATCGTATTTCGATCTGCACACCTCGGGCATCGGCTATCTGCAACGTGCTCGTGAAGTACCCGTCAGGGGCGGCCGCCGTGCGCAGCCTTTCCTGGCATGCACCATCGCCGCGCTGGTCGGCCCCGCCAGGGACCCAAGCTACCGCTACTTCGATGTCAAGGTCTCGGGTGCCGAGGCCAAGAAGCTCGTTCAGCGCTACATCGGCGTTGACGATCCCAAGCAGCGCCCGCTGGTGCGCTTCCGCCTCGGCGACCTATGGGGCGATGCGTACATCCGCGACAAGGGCGAGCACCAGGGCAAGGCCGCAGCGTCCCTCAAGGCGCGACTGCTCAAGGCCGAGCTGATTGAACGGGACGAATTGGCTTCGATCAAACAGCACGAGCTGATCACCCGCGGCATCGGCTACCTCAACCGTCCGAAGGACGTCACCCCCAAGGATGGCGATCCGTTCCTGTCGTGCTCCATCGCCGCGCTGGCCGGACCTGTCGATGAACCGGAGTATCGGTACTTCGACACGATCGTCTCCACCCCTGAAGCCGAGCATCTGGTTCGCCGATGCGTGCAGGCCATCGAAGGGGATCGCAAGGTGCTGATCGCCTTCCGTCTCAACGACATGAAGATCGATCCGTACATCCGCACCAAGGGCGAGCACGCTGGGGAACCTGCCGCGAGCCTTGAATCGACGTTGGTTCACATCGGTCTGATCAAGATCGACGGCACCCAGGTCTATCCGACGAGCCAGACGCAAGCCAAGGCGCCGCCGGCGGAGGACGCATCCGCGCCCAAAGCCGACAACGTCATCGACACGGCCGCCGACACCGTTTCCGACCAGCCTATCGAGTCCGCCGAGCGCGAGTCCGAAGGTGCAGTCGAGGAGCAGGAGCCTGCATTGGTTGCTTCGTTCTGATCCGGCTTGGCCCCTCACGGGGCCTTGCCGCTTTTTCCTAGTTTCTCAAAGGAGAGCCATCATGGCAGTCACATCGGTGCCCGATAGATCGGTATCGCCCATCGTCGTCCCAGGCCAGCTCACACTGCGCATCATCCGCGGTAAAAACGGCCCGTTCCCGGTCGGTCGACTCTCCACACACCTTGGTGTGTTCGAGGTCAAGGACCCTGAACTAGAGCAGTACCCCGAAGGCAAATACGACGGGGAGTTCGTCATCAGGTACATTTTCCCGAAGTCCTACCCGGTCGGCGGCGGCATGCGATTTGAGATCCGCGCCAGCCTCGACGGAATGACGCTCAACGGCATCGACAAACTGAGCTGTGACGAAGCACGCAGCTTCGCCACCCATGACGTCGATCCCCTCGATGAGGAACTGTGCACGCAGCCGGTGGCAACCCCGGCCAGAGCATCCCGGCCCGCCAAACCTGCCCCCGTGCAGGCATCGGCAGACCCGCTGGTCGATACCACGCCGTTCGGTGTGGATGCGCAGCCGCTCGATACGTCTGCCGCCCCCGGCAGCACCGAAGATCCGGACGCCACGCTTTTCGGCGGGCTGTGGCCGCTGGGCGAATCTGTGAAGCTTGATTCGACCATCGACCGCCGCGCCCTGCGCGCGCAGATCGCCCGCCTTGGCGAGCTGGATTTCGCGCTGGACTTCAAGACGCAAGAGTGGAGCCGACAGGCCGAGCTGCAACCTGCGTGATCACAAGCACCGCATCCGTGGTGTCCTTCATCCACCCGTCGGGGGTTACTTCCCCATGCGGGGAGGCTCCCGGTTTTTTTCCTGGAGGTCTCATGTCCATTATCACTTGCGATACAACCCGTTGCGCGCTGGATGAATCCGCGTGGCGGGCTCTCTGCGAGACGGCAGCCGCACAAGCCATGAAAGGTTGCGGTCTGTCTCACGACTACTACGTTGAACGCTTCAGTTCGGCAATCGACACGCAAGTTGGTCGATTGCCCGAATCACAGCGCGCACAGGCCTTGCAGATTGCTCAGAAATGGGACTACGCAACACCTGCCGCTCGGCAGGAAGCCCAGGACTGGAATGCTGAAAACGGCTACTGCTCGCATGGCATCGAACTGGGTTACTGCCCGGCCGGTTGCGATTCGTACTGAGAACTAGCACTGAGTTTCATAGCCGCACACTCGGCAGTTCGAGCCGGACTGAGCGACTTTCTTCCACTCCGTGGGGCAGTACCTGCCCCACGGGCGGTGCTGTTCCCGCTCATCCGAGGACACCACCATGTTTATAAACACTTCTTCCACCACGCTGTACCGCATTGACGAATGCCCGGACGTGATGGCCGACGCTTGCGTCGGCGATGACCAAGGCAACCTGATCTTCCTGTCGATATGGGCGCGAGACACCGCCGTCCAGCAGTTCCTCGCTCGCCTGACCCTCGGGCGCGATGAGCAGGGACTAGACCAGTTCCACGTCATCACTGACCAGAGCGGCAGCGTCCCGATGTTCATCGGCAACGTCGATCGCCTGGAAAAGCGCGTCACGCGCGCCTATCGGCGAACGCGGTTCGGCTCTCTCTCCAACGTGTGGCTGTTCGACCGGCGCTGCGTCAAGCCCGACAAAGCCAACGCCAGCGCGCTGGCATTGCTGCCACGCGACAGCGCCCACCGGCTCGACCGCCTGTGGATGCTAGTGCGGGACACCTGCCCGTTGCCGCTGCTCGATCACTGGCGCGAGACCGTGCTGGAACTGCTGCAAACCCGCGAGATGCTGGCCCGCCTTCCGTTCGCCCTCGGGCCGCTGGAAGGCCATCGGCTCGCCATCGACGTGCCGACGCTGACTCTGGCGCTGGGCTCCCTTATCCGCAGTGATGTGCTCACCGCCTATGCCCATCCGGCCAAGATTTCTACGCCGGAAGCGGTAGCGGCTTGACCCACCCGTGGAGCACGCCTTGGCGTGGTTCCGTCATTCATCCCCGCCAACCAGGAGATTTCCATGGCCCTCATGTTCCCGCGGCTAGCCCGC
The DNA here is from genome assembly GCF_008801575.1 of Xanthomonas cissicola. Classification (GTDB taxonomy): domain Bacteria; phylum Pseudomonadota; class Gammaproteobacteria; order Xanthomonadales; family Xanthomonadaceae; genus Xanthomonas; species Xanthomonas cissicola. The sequence goes on from NZ_VZPL01000057.1 coordinate 8,029, forward strand.
AATTTCGTGAAAACCGGGTACTTCCCCACGGATGACCCCACGCTCGAAAGAGCCCTCAACGCACTGATGCCCAGCGATGGTCCGATGTGCATCCTCGATCCCTGCGCAGGCGAAGGCGTGGCGATCGCCGAAGCCGCCCATGCTCTCGGGCGCGAGCAGGCCAAGGCGTTCGCTGTCGAGTTCGACGCGGAGCGGGCGCACCATGCCCGCGGCCTGGTCGATCACTGCCTGCACGCGGACCTGATGGACACGATGATTTCCAAGCAGTCCTTCGGGCTGCTCTGGCTTAACCCTCCGTATGGAGACGTGTCCAAGGACGTCAACGGCAACATCGGTTACCAGGGCCAGGGCCGCGCCCGTCTCGAAAAGCTGTTCTATCAGCGAACCTTGTCGCTGGTGCAGTACGGCGGTGTGCTGGTCTTCATCGTTCCGAGCTACGTGCTCGACGCGGAGCTGGTCGGCTGGCTGACGCGTCACTACACGGACATTCGGATCTACCGAGCAGTGGAGACGCAGTTCAAGCAGGTGGTGATCTTTGGCCGCAGGATGCGCCAGCGCGAGCAGGCGCCAGATGGCGTCAAGGCCATGCGTAATCTGCTGCTGCAGGTTGGGCTTGGCGAAGTCGAAGCCGAGGAGCTGCCAAGCGAATGGCCGTTTCTGCCTTACATCGTCCCCGCCAGTCCGGCCGAGCCGGAGCATTTTTTCCGCGTGACGATGGAGCCGGAGCAGTTCGCCGATGAGGTTGGTCGGCTCCAAGGCCTCTGGCCGTCGCTGGACACGCACCTGGGGGCCGCGCAGCAGTTGCTGCGTCCACCGGCGCGTGCTCTTTCGCACTGGCATCTCGCTCTGGCCCTGGCCGCGGGCGCGATATCCGGCGTGGTGCGTTCCAAGACGGGGCGCCTGCTCGTCGTCAAAGGTGACACCCACAAGGAAAAGACGCTCCAGAGGGAATTCACCGAACGCGACGACGGCTCCATCGCCGAAACCCGGATCCTCACCGACAAGTTCGTCCCCGTCATCCGCGCATGGGATATGACGCCTGGCTCCCCGACACGGGGCGAGGTGTTGACCATTCGCTAATCCCCGGACGCCTGACGTCCCGCTGCACTTCATCAAAGGAGAAACACCATGCTCTCACGTCTGTTCCAGCGGCGTGCGCCGCAAAAGCAACCGTTGTTCGCACCGGCCTCCTTGCAGCTGAGCGAGAAGGTGCATTGGCTGGCCCGCAGAGGCCTCATCGATCCCTTGGCTTATGTGCAGCGCCATGTGCGCGGCGATTGGGGAGAGATCGACGAGGCGACCGGCCAAGCGACCGGCCAAGCCAACGATGTCGCACTCCAACAGGACAACCTGATGATCTCCTCCACCGGATCACGTCGGAACTGGTGCTGATCGTCAAGACCAGCGAAGACCACCAGACCACGGTTGTCCAGCTTTCCGAAGAGCGCGACATGATCTGAAGGCAGTCCATCGTCATCCCATCCACCTGACGGAGCCACTTCACTCCGCCAGGGGGTCGTGGCTCAAAGTTTCTTCAAGGAGGAGCCCATGGCATCACATCGAATCGAAACGTACTGCCGGGAGCTGCTGTTTACCCCCGGCGCACTCGTCCTCAGCGCAGACATCGACCGCTTGGTTCGCGCCGGCTGCCTGGATCCGCTTCCGTACTTTCGTCGCCACGTCCGTGGCGACTGGGGTGATGTTACCGAGGAGCAATGGCACGCCAACGGCATCGCACTGCAATCGGGTGCCTTGCTGGAATCGCGCTACTTGGTCAGCCCTGATCTGAGCCTTCGCATCGTCACCGATGAGAAACGCCATTTCACCCTCATCGTGCTGCCGTCCGAGGACTGAGCACGTTTCCCCCGCAGGCCGCCAGCGCCTGCGTTTTCCATCCACAGTCGGCCGTGTGCCGATTGAGATTGATCTTCCCACCCGGGGCATGCCATTGCCCCGCTGGGGATGGTGATGCCCCATTTTTTTATGGAGCATCACCATGTCCCTCGATCTTGAATCTACTGCTGCACAAGCCACGCCCGTGCAGAGCGAACTGCTCGACGCGGAATCTTCCCCTTTGACCCTGAGCCTTCAGGATTTCGTTGGTGAGTTCGGCGACGAACTGCTCGACTCCCTCAATCGCGCCAACCCGCCGGTCTATACGGGTCAGCCGCAAACGCGCCGTCAGCTCATCGTCGCCAGCCTCAAGCGCAAACTGTTTGAGGCCCAGGCGGAAGTCGTCCATGCCGCCGCCGAGTTGCTGATCGACCGTGGCGAACGCGCCGCGATCGTCAACGGCGAGATGGGTTGCGGCAAGACGACCGTCGGCATCGCCACGGCCGCCGTTCTCAACGCCGAGGGCTACCGCCGCACCCTGGTTCTTTCGCCACCGCATCTGGTTTACAAGTGGCGGCGCGAGATCCAGGAGACAGTCGCCGGCGCCAAGGTCTGGGTACTCAACGGCCCCGACACGCTAGTCAAACTCATCAAACTGCGCGAGCAGTTGGGTGTGCAGCCCACGGGCCAGGAGTTCTTCGTCCTTGGGCGTGTTCGGATGCGGATGGGCTTCCACTGGCGGTCCGTCTTCACCCGGCGGCGCACCCGCCACGGCGACGTGGCAGCCTGCCCGGACTGCGGCCATGTCATCACAGACCTCGACGGCGAGCCGGTCAATCCGATCGAACTCGACGCCGAGGAGTACCGCAGGAAGTGCAGCCATTGCGCCGCACCCCTGTGGACGCTGATCCGCCCGAGAAGCCTGTCCGGTAGCGACCAGTCTTCGGCCGTCCTCAAAGCCTTGAAACGGATTCCCACGATCGGGGAAGTCACCGCGCAGAAGCTCATGAAACGCTTCGGTGATGGCTTCCTCGCCTCGATGTTGGGAGACAACGTGCATGAGTTCATCAACCTCATGGACGGCAACGGTGAGCTGGTGTTTTCCGACCGCCAAGCCACCCGCATGGAACGGGCGATGGCGAATATGGAGTTCGGGTTTGGCGAGGGTGGCTACCAACCGTCCGAGTTCATCAAACGCTACCTGCCGCAAGGCACGTTCGACCTGCTCATCGCTGATGAAGCGCACGAGTACAAGAACGGCGGCAGTGCCCAGGGCCAGGCCATGGGCGTGCTGGCGGCGAAGTCGCGCAAGACGCTGCTCCTCACCGGCACCTTGATGGGCGGCTACGGCGACGACCTGTTCTACCTGCTGTTCCGCGCCCTGCCTGGGCGGATGATCGAAGACGGTTACCGCCCGTCCACGAGCGGCAGCATGGCCTCGGCCGCGATGGCGTTCATGAGGGACCACGGAGTCCTCAAGGATATTTATTCGGAAAGCACAGGTACGGCGCACAAGACCGCGAAAGGCTCGAAAGTCAGTGTCAGAACGGTCAAGGCCCCAGGTTTCGGCCCCAAGGGCGTGCTGCGCTGCATCCTGCCGTTCACGGTCTTCCTCAAGCTCGAGGACATCGGTGGCAACGTCCTGCCTCCGTATGACGAGGAGTTCCGTGAAGTCGCGATGGACACGGCACAAGTCGCGGCCTACCGCGACCTGGCGGGTCGGCTGACCGCAGAGCTGAAGCAGGCTCTGGCGCGACGCGATACGACTTTGTTGGGGGTGGTCCTCAACGTACTGCTGGCCTGGCCGGATTGCTGCTTCCGGTCGGAGACCGTGTTACATCCGCGCACGCGCGATACCTTGGCGTTCGTCCCGGCTCAGTTCCACGAGTTCGAGATCAGCCCCAAGGAGCGTGAGCTGATCGACATCTGCAAGCAGGAGAAGGCGCAGGGGCGCAAGGTCCTGACCTACACGGTCTATACCGGCAAGCGCGACACCACGTCACGCCTGAAGGTGCTGCTGGAGCAGGAAGGCTTCAAGGTGGCGGTGCTGCGCGCGAGCGTAGATGCCAGCCGCCGTGAAGACTGGATCGCCGAGCAGTTGGACCGCGGCATCAATGTGCTCATCACCAACCCCGAACTCGTCAAGACGGGATTGGACCTGTTGGACTTCCCGACGATCGTGTTCATGCAGTCGGGCTACAACGTGTACTCGCTCCAGCAAGCGGCACGCCGCTCCTGGCGCATCGGGCAGAAAGAACCCGTGCGAGTGATCTATCTCGGCTACGCCGGCTCCTCGCAGATGACCTGCTTGGAGTTAATGGCCAAGAAGATCATGGTATCGCAGTCCACCTCGGGCGACGTGCCCGAATCGGGGCTGGATGTCCTGAACCAGGACGGTGATTCTGTCGAGGTCGCATTGGCCCGACAGCTTGTCGCCGCCTGACTATCTCCACTTACGGCCCTTCGGGGCCGTTTTTTTAACCGTTACCGGCAAATCAGACGCGGCGTGATTCGCATTGTTTGCTGTTGCACACGTCGTTAGCGGTGATGGTGAGGGCTCGATGTTTCAGGACGCCGAGCTATGTGCCCTTCTCCACTCTGGTTTCATCATCCCGAACGCCGCCTGCTGGCGGGAATCCTCGGCCTGCTCTGTTCGGTGCTGGCTGGCGGCTGCGCGACGACCGCGGCGCCGCACGCGCCCGATGCCATCGAGGAAGCCTCGCCCGCACCGGAACCCGAGGCGCCGCAGTTCATTCCGGTCGTGCGCTATGGACGCTACACCCTGGTGGAACTGGCCCCGATGGCGGCGCAGCGCGACCTGCTGCTGCAGACCGTCGATGTCTCCATGCCCGCAGATGCACGCGCCACGGTCGGCGACGGACTTCGGCACGTGCTCAAGCGCAGCGGCTACCAGCTCTGCGAGACGGCGCACGCCGTGATCGAGCTATACGCGCTGCCGCTGCCGGTGGCGCACCTGAATCTGGGCCCGATGACCTTGCGCAATGCGCTGCTCACTCTGGCCGGCCCCTCCTGGGAGCTGCATGTGGATGACCGCACGCGCCAAGTCTGCTTCGAGCAGGTCCACGGCGACGCTACCGCGCCGATGCCCGAACCGCCTGCCGCCGACGCGATGCAGACGTTTCCCCTCACGGGAGGCCAATCATGAACAACGCCTCGCAGCCTTCCCGGCGAGCGACTGCCGCCGTAGTCGTGCAAAGCCTACTCTGGCTTTGGCTGATCAGCCTGAGCGTCTTAACTGCCGTGAACTATCAAGCGATGAACGACCTGACCGACCTCAAGCAGGTCGATTCCGGCCTGCAGCGCCTCCAAGCGCAGGTCGCCGGGCTCACCGAAACCACCCAAGCCTTGCAGCAGCGGCCGGCAGCCGCAACGGCGGCAGGACTGCAAGACACCCGCCAGGCCCTGGACGCCCGCATCGCACATATCGAGCAGACGCTGTTCGGTCTTGCCTCCATGGACGACCTTCAGGCGCTGCGCGCCGAGGTCGAGCAGATCAAGACACGACAGGCGACGACACGTTCGGCTGCGCCTGTGAAGCCGCGCCCACAGAGCAAGCCCACTGCCGCCAAGTCTGAGCTGGCCCCGCTGCCATTCCGCATCGTAGGCGCTGAACTGCGTGCCGGCCAGCGAAGCGTATCCGTCGCCCCGGCCGAGGGGAATTTCACCGCCGACCAGGTGCAGGTACTGCTGCCCGGCGACGCGGCCGGTCCGTGGCGCTTGCAGGGCATCGAAGGAAATACCGCCGTGTTCCAGGCGGGCGAGCAGACCCGCCGCCTAGCGATTCCCTGACGCAGAGACCATGCGATGAAACACTGTCCCGTTCTCATTCTATCGCTGCTGGCAGCGCTGCACCTGCCGGCTTCGGCCCAGCAGCCTGCCACCGCTCAGTCCCGTAATATGCCCAACCAGGAGCGGCCCCTGGCAGGCCGCATCCTGGACGACCGCGTGGCGCGCGACTGGGGCCTGCAACCGCAGGATTGGGCGCGCTACCGCGAGCTGATGGAGGGACCACTCGGCATCTACTCACCGAACCTGGACCCGCTATCGGCCTTGGGAATCGAGGCCCGCACCGACGAAGAGCGGCGGCGCTACGCGGAGTTGCAGGTGCAGGTCGAAGCGCGTCGCGTGGAGAAGCTGCTGGCGTACCAACGCGCCTACGACGAAGCCTGGCAGCGGCTGAACCCTGGCATGCAGCGCGTGAACCTGCCCGATGACAAACCAGGCGCCGCCGTGCGCAGCAGCGGCCGCATGGCAGTATTCATTAAGGACGGCTGCGCCGCATGCGGGCAGCTCGTGCAACGCCTGCAAACTTCGGGCACCGAGTTCGATCTGTACATGGTCGGCAGCCGCCAGGACGACGCGCGTATCCGCGACTGGGCCAAGCGCGCGCAGATCGATCCAGCACGAGTGCGCAGCGGCAGCATCACGCTCAACCACGACGGCGGCCGCTGGCTGTCACTGGGCCTAACCGGTGATCTGCCGGCCGCCGTGCGCGAGGTGAACGGTCAATGGCAGCGTCAGCCGTAGCCGCTATGCCCGTCTTGCCGCACCTGCGTGCAGTGGTGCTAGCTGCGGGCCTGTACGCCTGCGCCGCCCAGGCCCAGGAGATGCCGCCGCCGGCCTACCAGCTTGCCGCGCAGAGCGCCGGCATTCCTTCGCCGGTGCTCTACGCCGTTGCCTTGCAGGAGAGCGGCATCCGGCGCCACGGGCGCGTCGTCCCATGGCCGTGGTCCCTCAACATCGCCGGCCAATCGCGCCGCTATGCGACCCGCGCCGACGCCTGCGCCGGTTTGCAGCAAGCCATGCGCTCCACGCCGCACACGCGCATCGACGCGGGCCTGGGCCAGATTAACCTCGGCTACCACCAGCAGCGCTACGCCAGCGCGTGCGACTTGCTCGACCCGTACCGCAATCTCGCCATCGCCGCCGAGATCCTGCAAGAGCAGCACACCCCCGGCGAAAACTGGCTGGTGGCGATCGGCCGCTACCACCGCCCCGCCGGTGGCGAGCCCGCAGCCCGCTATCGGCGCAGCGTGTCCCGCCACCTCGCGCGCGTGCAGGGCACGCGCCCAACCGCCGCAGTCCTCGCCGCGCGGCAGGAGACCTCCCCATGACGAAATCCCATCTGGCCCATCTCGCGGCGGAGGGCCTGCTCGTGCTGTTGGCGGGTCTGCCGCTGACCTCGCGTGCCGGCGAGTCGCTGACCATGGTCGAAGACCGTGGCGGCACGTCCGCGCTACCGTACTACGAAGCCCTGAACCTCCAACAGCGTGTCAACTCCCCTGCCCGGCCGCAGATCCCGACGCCCCAGGTTCCCGCCACCCCCGCAGACGAGGCCGCGATGCTGCCGGTGCGCAGCACCAAGCTCACGCCCGGCACCGTCGCCCGGCGGGTGATCGAGGCCCCTGGCCTTCGGCCTTTCGTGGTAGTCGGCGACGACAAGGCTTCCCAAGACTGGCTGCGGCGCAATGCGGCCTCGTTGCACGAGCGCGGCGCGGTCGGCCTGGTGGTCAATGTCGAGACTGTGCAGGCATTGGCGCGGCTACGCGCACAAGCGCCCGGCGTGCAAATGGCCCCCGTGGCCGGCGACGACCTGGCCGAGCGCTTGGGCCTGCGGCACTACCCGGCGCTGATCACCGCCACCAGCATCGAGCAATGAAGCCATGTCGGGCAAACAGCCGGTTGAAGTTCTACTTCGCCCAGCAGTGGAGCTATACACCGTCGCAGCGTGTGCAGGCGCCGCGTTTCTGTCCTTGGTGGCCCCGTGGTCGCTTGCGCTGAGTCCGGGCATGGGCGTCGGCAGCGCGCTGGCATTCAGTGCCTACGGCGCGATTCGATACCGCGATGCCCGCATCATCCTGCGCTACCGGCGCAACATCCGCCGCCTGCCGCGCTATGTGATGACGAGCAAGGACGTGCCGGTCAGCCAGCAGCGGCTCTTCATCGGCAAGGGCTTTCTGTGGGAGCAGAAACACACTCATCGGCTGATGCAGACGTACCGGCCGGAGTTCCGCCGCTACGTTGAACCGACTCCTGCATATCGGCTGGCAAGACGGCTGGAAGAAAGATTGGAGTTCGCGCCGTTTCCGCTTTCGCGCCTGCCGAGGGTCACGGGCTGGGATGTGTCTTTAAATCCGGTGCGGCCGCTGCCGCCCGTGGGTGGCCTCCCGCGACTGCATGGCATCGAACCGGAGGAAGTGGACGTCAGCCTGCCGCTGGGCGAGCGCGTCGGGCATTCGCTGGTATTGGGTACAACGCGCGTGGGCAAGACACGGCTCGCTGAATTGTTCGTTACCCAGGACATCCGCCGCAAGAACGCCGCAGGCGAGCATGAAGTCGTCATCGTCATCGACCCCAAGGGCGATGCCGATCTCCTGAAGCGCATGTACGTCGAGGCCAAACGCGCGGGCCGCGAAGGCGAGTTCTACATCTTTCACCTTGGATGGCCGGAGATTTCCGCGCGCTACAACGCCGTGGGGCGCTTCGGGCGAATCTCGGAAGTCGCCACCCGCATTGCCGGTCAGCTCTCTGGTGAAGGCAACAGCGCAGCTTTCCGCGAGTTCGCTTGGCGCTTCGTGAACATCATCGCGCGGGCATTGGTGGAGCTGGGACAGCGCCCGGACTACATGCTGATCCAGCGGCACGTCATCAACATCGACGCGCTGTTTATCGAGTACGCCCAGCATTACTTCGCAAAGACCGAGCCCAAGGCCTGGGAGGTGATCGTCCAGATCGAGGCCAAGCTCAACGAGAAGAACATCCCGAGGAACATGATCGGACGCGAGAAGCGCGTCGTGGCGCTTGAGCAATACCTCTCCCAGGCGCGCAACTACGATCCAGTGCTCGACGGCCTGCGCTCGGCGGTCCGGTACGACAAGACGTATTTCGACAAGATCGTCGCATCGCTTCTGCCTCTGCTGGAGAAGCTCACCAGCGGCAAGATCGCGCAGCTCCTGGCGCCGAACTACTCAGACCTGGCGGACCCGCGGCCAATCTTCGATTGGATGCAGGTGATCAGGAAGCGTGCCGTGGTCTATGTGGGCCTGGATGCGTTGTCCGACGCCGAGGTCGCCGCAGCGGTCGGAAACTCCATGTTCTCCGACTTGGTATCGGTTGCTGGGCACATCTACAAGCATGGGATCAACGATGGCCTGCCGGATGCATCGGCGAGCGCGCGGGTGCCGATCAATATCCATGCCGACGAGTTCAACGAGCTGATGGGCGATGAGTTCATACCGCTCATCAACAAGGGCGGCGGCGCCGGGCTGCAAGTCACCGCCTACACGCAGACGCTCTCCGACATTGAAGCCCGAATTGGCAACCGCGCGAAGGCCGGTCAGGTTATCGGCAACTTCAACAACCTGTTCATGCTGCGGGTCCGGGAGACGGCCACTGCTGAATTGCTGACCCGGCAACTGCCCAAAGTCGAGGTCTATAGCACCACCATCGTCTCGGGCGCGACCGATAGTTCGGACATTCGCGGCGCGACGGACTTCACGTCCAACACCCAGGACCGTATCAGTATGTCCAGCGTGCCTATGATCGAGCCATCGCACGTGGTCGGCCTGCCCAAAGGACAGTGCTTCGCGCTGCTGCAGGGCGGTCAGCTCTGGAAGATCAGAATGCCGCTGCCTGCCCCTGCCCCCGATGAGGTCATGCCGCAGGATCTGCAACAGCTCGCGGGCTACATGCGTCAGACCTACACCGACGCCACGCAGTGGTGGGAGTACACCAGCTCTTCGGTTATGCAGGACGCGGCCTTGCCTGGCGACCTGCTTGATGAGGTGGTCACCGCTGTGCCCATCGCCGACGCCGGCGCGATAGATGACACCGGCAACGAGGCCTCGCCATGAGAGACGTCGCCTCAACCGCGCAACGAGAGCAGAACCAGAGCCAAGGCCTGATCGTCGGCACCCTTACGCTACCGTTTCGGCTGCTCGGGGTGTTGATCGGCTCGCTGCTGTTTTCGATCGTCGTGGAGTGTGTCGGCATGCACCTGTTCTGGAAGGACCAGGGATGGCGCCACTCCCAGCAGATGTTGCAGTCCGAACTGGGGCACCTCTCCAGTCACTTCACGCGCAGCATGGTCGTGCAGGAGCCGGGGCGCACGGCGCACGAGCTGGTGGATACCGGCTACGAATGGGTGTTCGTGCGCTCAGGCTTGTTGGAACGGATGAGCCAGACCGCCGAGCGCGCCCACGCGCCAAGCAACGGACAGACGCGCAACTTTCGCTACTACATTAGCCAAGTCTACGTCTGGACCGAGAGCTATCTGATCGCTGCGGCCTTCACGATGCTGACCTTCATCGTGCGTCTGCTGGTCCTGGTTCTCACGCTGCCACTGATCTTCACGGCAGGATTCGTTGGTTTGATCGACGGCCTGGTGCGGCGCGACGTGCGTCGATTCGGTGCGGGTCGGGAATCTGGCTTTATTTATCACCGGGCAAAAGCGAGCCTGATGCCGCTGGTCGTGCTGCCTTGGGTGACCTACCTCGCGCTGCCGATCTCAGTGCCCCCGTTGCTGATCCTCTTGCCCAGCGCAGCCTTGCTGGGCTGGGCTGTGAGTCTGACCGCCGGGAGCTTCAAAAAGTATCTCTAGACCATCAATCCGGTCGCCCACGAGTTCCGATTGTTTGCGGCCTGAAGTCGCCTTGATCTCCACGATCAAGCCATTGCTGAACACACAGGAATGGCGCGATGGTGGCTTCAACTTGGCTACGCGCCGCGCATCGCGGCGTACCCACTTTTCTCGTGACGGCCCTCCTGATGGGCCAGTCGGAGATGGCTCTGGCAGATTCACCGGCGCAGCATCAAGAACTGGTCGCCGCGCTGCGCCAGCTCGATGCGCTGGAGCGTACAGTCGCACACAGTGCCGCCCATACACCCATCACGCCGGGCGAACGCTACCACTTCGACTACCCGCGTCTCCTGGCTGATCTGGCGCGCGTGCGCGCCGGCATCCAGGACCACCTCACGCCATCGCGTGCCCAGCCGCGTGATTCCTCCGAACTGGCCGGCGACTACCGCACCGAGCTGCCGCGGACAACCGCGGAGGGCGAGCCATGAACGGTGCCCAGATCTCGGCATTTCAAGTCAACAGCGGCATCGCGCCTTCAGCGATGGCGACCGTTCTGGTCGGCGTCGTGTTTGCGGTCCTGCTCGTCTGGGGCGTCTGGGCCATCCGAACCGCCTACGTGGGGTGGTCGGAGAGCCGCCTCAACCAGCGCCAGTTCCTCGGCGTCTGCATCCGCTTCGTCGCGATGTACCTCGTACTGAGTTTCTTCCTCCTCTCCTGATCTGAAAGGACTGACCATGCAAAGCCGTATCCTCACTACTCGTCTTGCCCAACGCGCCACGGTGGCCCTTGGCACCGCCGCGCTGCCCGCGCTGTCGTTCGCGCAGGGCCTGCCTCAGTTGGAGAACCCGACCAGGGGCACCGGCAACGGCATCATGGAGACCATCCGCAATTACGGTTACGACATCATCATGCTCGTGGCCTTGCTGGTGGTGGCGTCGATGTTCATTGGCGTCTGCTACCACGCATACGGCACCTACGCGGAAATCCACACCGGTCGCAAGACCTGGGGCCAGTTCGGCCTCACGGTCGCCATCGGTGCCGTACTGCTCGTGATCGGCATCTGGCTGCTCACGGAAGCCACCGGCATCCTGTAAGGGGCGGGCCATGTCCGAACACCAGCACGTCCGTGCCGACGGGACGGTGACGTTCCTTCCGCACCGGCTCAACCGCCATCCCGTTGTTGTGCGTGGACTCACCGCCGACGAGCTGTGGATTTGCTGCGGTCTGTCCGGCGGCGCCGGCCTGCTGGTCGGCGCGCCGCTGTCCTGGGTGTTCCGCACGATCGCACTCGCGCCCACGTTCGTCGTCCTGGGCGTGGCCCTCGGCGTGTTCATCGGCGGCGGCATCCTCCGTCGCCTCAAGCGTGGGCGGCCCGATACCTGGCTGTACCGGCAGTTGCAGTGGCGGATCGCCACGCGCCATCCGCTCGCGGCCAGCTGGGTGGGCGGCCATATGCTGATCTCGCGCTCGGGCTTCTGGTCCACCCGCCGGTCCATGCAAAGGGGCGCACGATGAGCCGTTTCAAGAACGAGATCACCCACCTGCAGGCGCACATCAAGACGCTGCGACTGGGCGCCGGCGCGCTGGTTATCCTCGCCCTCGTGATGGGCGGCGGCTGGTGGAGCGCACCGCGCGACCTGACGATCCACGTCCCACCGGACTTGCGCTCGGGGAGCACCCGCAAGTGGTGGGAGGTCCCGCCCGAATCGGTCTACTCCTTCACGTTCTACGTGTTCCAGCAATTGAATCGCTGGCCGACCAATGGCGAGGAAGACTACCCGCGCAACCTGCACGCACTTTCGCCGTACCTCACACCGTCCTGCAACGCCTTTCTGCGTGCCGACTTCGATTACCGGCGCAGCACGGGCGAACTGCGGCACCGCGTGCGCGGCATCTATGAAATCCCTGGCCGCGGCTATGGCGATGATCCCAATGCCCGCGTGCGCGTGGTCTCCGACCGCGACTGGGTGGTGACGCTGGACATCAGCGCCGACGAGTACTACGGCGCCGAGCAGGTCAAGCGCGCCCTGGTGCGCTACCCCATCAAAGTCACGCGGGTGGACGTCGACCCCTCGCACAACCCGTTCGGCTTGGCACTGGACTGCTACGACGGCACGCCCCAGCGCATCAGCGCACCAGAACCCTCCCGCCCAGCGGCTGGCGGCCTGTCTCCGCAAGCGCCCCAAGGAGAAACACCATGAAGCACCCTGTACTCGCGCTGCTGGGACTGCTGGCCGTGGCCTCGGCTCCCGTCGCCCAGGCCTTGGAGATTATGCGCTGGGAACGCATGCCGCTTGCGGTGCCACTGAAGGTCGGCCAGGAACGCATCGTGTTTATCGACCGGAACGTCCGCGTGGGCGTGCCTGCGGGTGTGGGCGAGCGCCTGCGCGTGCAGAGCGCTGGCGGCGCAGTGTACCTGCGCGCGAACGAGCCGATCGAACCCACGCGGCTGCAACTGCAAGACGCCGACACCGGGGCATTGATCCTGCTGGACATTGCTGCCGAGTCGGCCAAGGATGGCGAGCCTGCGCTGGAGCCGGTGCGAATCGTCGAGGGCGATGTGCCCTCCGCGCGCTACGGCGATCAGCCGACCGATGCCGACGAAGTGCCAGCACCGGCCAATCGCCAGGCGGCCGCGCAGTCAGCCCGGCGCGAAACGCCAATCTCGGTAGTCCTTACACGCTTTGCCGCGCAGAACCTATACGCACCGCTGCGCACGGTCGAGCCGCTGCCGGGCGTCATGCGGGTCAACCTGCGCCGTGACCTGGACCTCGGCACCTTGATTCCGACCCTGCCGGTGCGCGCCACCGCACTCGCCTCGTGGCGGCTGGAAGACCAATGGGTAACGGCCGTGCGCCTCACCAACACCGACGCCGGCTGGATCACGCTAGACCCGCGCGTGCTGCAAGGCGATTTCCTCACTGCCACCTTCCAGCATGAGGCACTCGGCCCGCGCGGCACGCCCGAGGACACCACCGTCCTGTACCTGGTGACGCGCGGGCGAGGCATCACGCAGTCGCTTTTGCCCGCCCTCCACCGCTTCGACCCGGCCACGCATTTGCCGCAGCCGGAAGCCAGCGTCGAGGATCCGAAGGACGGCAAGGAGGCTCCCCATGCGCAGTAACGGACTCCTGAAGTGGCTGATGATTCCTGTGGCCCTGCTGGTGCTGTTCTTCGGCATTCGGCTGTTCTCGGGCGGAGGGTCGTCGGCACCCTCGCAAGCCGAGACGGGTAGCCAACTCACGCCCGAAGAAATGAAGGCATTGGGCATTGCAGGCGATACCCCGCGCGACACCGTGGCAACGCTCGTCGCCCAGGTAAAGCAACTGCGCACCGAGCTTCAGACCGCGCTGTCTGATAACAAGTCCCAGCGCGAGGAGAACCAGCGGCTGCGCCAGCGCGAGAACTCGATCGACCAGCGCATCAACTCGGCGCTGGAGACCGAGCGCTCCAACCTGCGCCGCGACCAGCAACAGGCGGCCAGTGAACGCCAGCAGACCGAGGGCCTGCTCGCCGACTTGCAGCAGCGTCTGGACAGCATCGGCGGACGCGGGGGCGGCCATACAGATATGCCTGTGGGCCTGGGGCTGCGCGACGGCGACGAGGCCGGAATGGAAGGCGGCATGCGCTGGGTGGATCCAGACGATAAGAAGCCCGTCGATGGACGCAATGGCAACCGTGGTACGGGTGGCGGCAACAACTTCCCGACGAGCTTCGGCCCGGCGCAGAGCACGCTGGACACCACGGCGGAAACCGTGCCGAAGGCGAGTGAGGGCTCCGCCCGGGCCAAAAGCACCAAACCCGTCTATACCGTGCCGACGAACTCGACGCTCATGGGGTCGGTGGCGATGACGGCGCTGATTGGCCGCGTCCCGATCGACGGAACCGTGAACGATCCGTACCCCTTCAAAGTCCTCGTCGGCCCCGACAATCTCACCGCCAACGGCATCGACATTCCTGACGTGGCCGGTGCGGTCTTCAGCGGCACGGCTTCGGGGGACTGGACGCTGTCATGCGTGCGCGGCCAGGTGCGCAGCATCACCTTCGTCTTTCATGATGGAACGATCCGCACGATCCCCGAGGACCGCGAGGGCAATCCGCAGAACAACCAGCAGCAGAACGCTCAAAGTGGGGGCCTGGGCTGGATCAGCGATCCCTACGGCATCCCGTGCGTCGGCGGAGAGCGGCGCAGCAATGCGCAGCAGTACATCGGCTCGCAAGCCCTCATCACGGCGGCCGGCGCCGGCGTGGCCTCGCTCATCCAAAGCGACAGCGGCCAGATGTCCTACGTGGGCTCGGACGGCTCTATTGGCACCGTGGGCATCAGCGGTCAGGAAGCGGTCGACCGGATTCTCGCAGGCGGTGTCAAGGAGATGTCGAACTGGGTCAACAAGCTGTACGGCCAGGCATTCGCCGCAGTGTATGTCCAGCCCGGCGCCAAAGTCGCCGTCCACCTCGAAAAGCCGCTCGCCATCGACTTCGATCCCGAAGGTCGCAAGGTTGATCACCGCGCAGGAGAAAACCATGCTCTCGAACTTGACTAAGGGCCTTGCGCCGGCCCTCCTCCTCGCGCTGCTGGGCGGCTGCGCCACCAGCAAGGAGGATCTGCTGACCCACGGCGACCGCTCGATGATGGATATCTGGCAGCAGGAGACCGGCGACGGCGCGGTGGGTGGTGCCGGCCAAGTGGCTCACCGCCTGCTGCTCGACGCGCGCCAGAGCCTGCGCCGGCCGCTGACCGACGCCGACGTGCAGGCCGCACCCGCCGAGCAGATGCGCTACACGCGCACGGCGCGCAACGAGGTCTATCGCCAGTTCCAGCGCCTGCCCAATCCAGACCTGGTGATGTACGTATTCCCCCATTTGGCGGGCACGGACCCCGTGCCGGTTCCGGGCTACAGCACCGTGTTTCCGCTGTACCAACGCATCCAGTACGCCATGCCGGGCGAGCGCGTGGAGGACTACTGATGCGGTGGAAACTCCCTTGGCCCAAGCTGGCCGCCGCAGCGAACGGAAACGACGAGCCGTCTGACGGCTGGCTGCGCCATGTCGAGGCCTTGCGCCAAGCTGGCCTGCCCGAACCCGGTGCGGCGGTCCAGGGTCACAGGCCGGCGACCGTGGCCGACGAGCAGGCGCTGTACGACGTTGCGCCGTCCTTTGTGGAACTGCTGCCCTGGGTGGAGTTCCTGCCCGAGTCGAAGTCGATGCTGCTGGAGGACGGGCAATCGGTGGCGGCCTTCTATGAGCTGGTGCCGTTGGGCACCGAGGGCCGGGAACCCGGCTGGCTCGCGCATGCCCGCGACGCGTTGGAGAATGCGCTCCAGGACAGCTTCGATGAACTGGATGAGAACCCTTGGGTGCTCCAGCTCTACGCCCAGGACGAGCCCAGCTTCGACCAGTACATGCAGACCCTTCGCGACTACGTGCGGCCGAGTGCCCGCGATACGGCATTCACCGAGTTCTACCTACGCTTCTTCAGCCATCACCTGCGCGCGGTGGCCAAGCCGGGCGGCCTGTTCGAGGACACCGTGGTCACGCGGCTGCGCTGGCGCGGCCAGACTCGGCGTGTACGGATGGTGGTCTATCGCCGTTCCATCGGACAGACGAGCCGCCGTGGTCAGACCCCGGAGCAGATGCTCAACATCGTCTGCGACCGCCTGTGCGGAGGACTGGCGAACGCTGGCATCGAGGCCCGGCGCATGGTCGCCGCAGACATTCACGACTGGCTACTGCGGTGGTTCAACCCGAATCCCAAGTTGCTTGGTCCTGGTGCCGAGGACCGCGAGCGCTTCTTCGCGCTGGCGCGCTACCCCGACAAAGCTGAGGACGGCGAGATCGAACTGGCGAGCGGGCGGGATTTCAGCCACCGGATGTTCTTTGGGCAACCACGTTCCGACGTCGCGCAAGGCGCTTGGTATTTCGACGGGATGCCGCACCGCGTGCTCGTCACTGACCGGCTTCGCATGCCACCGGGCACGGGGCACCTGACCGGCGAAACCCGCAAGGGCGATGCGATCAACACGCTGTTCGACCAGATGCCCGAAGACACGTTGATGTGCCTGACGATGGTCGCAACGCCGCAGGACGTCCTCGAATCAGACCTGAACCACCTGGCGAGAAAGGCTGTGGGCGAGACGCTTGCGTCCGAGCAGACGCTCAAGGATGTGCATGAGGCGCGCTCGATGATCGGCAGCGCGCACAAGCTCTACAGAGGCAGCTTGGCGTTCTATCTGCGTGGGCACGACGAAGCAGAACTGGACCGGCGCGGCCTCGATCTCGCGAACGTGATGCTCAACGCCGGCTTGCAGCCGGTGCGCGAGGAAGACGAGGTGGCGCCGCTCAACAGCTATCTGCGCTGGCTGCCGTGTTGCTACAACCCTGGCCTGGATCGGAAGAAGTGGTACACGCAACTGATGTTCGCGCAGCATGCCGCGAACCTATCGCCGGTGTGGGGGCGCAGCCAGGGCACAGGGCATCCCGGCATCACGATGTTCAATCGCGGCGGCGGGCCGATCACCTTCGATCCCCTCAACAGGTTTGACAGGCAGATGAATGCCCACCTCTTCCTGTTCGGACCGACGGGTTCGGGCAAGTCAGCCACGCTCAACAACCTACTGAACCAGGTCACGGCGATCTACCGGCCGCGCCTGTTCATCGTGGAGGCTGGCAACAGCTTCGGGCTGTTCGCCGAGTTCGCGCGCAAGCTCGGACTGACTGTCCACCGCGTGAAGCTCGCACCCGGGGTGGACGTGAGCCTGGCTCCCTTTGCTGACGCACGTCGCCTGATCGAGACGCCGAGCGACGTGCAGACGCTCGATGCCGATGCGCTGGACGAGGACCGGCCACCCGACGCCACAGAGGCGGACGAGCAGCGCGACGTGCTAGGCGAACTGGAAATCACCGCACGCCTCATGATCACCGGCGGCGAGGACAAAGAGGAGGCGCGCATGACGCGCGCGGATCGCTCGCTGATCCGTCAGTGCATCCTCGATGCGGCCGAGCACTGCGTGGCCGACGGGCGCACGGTACTCACGCGCGACGTGCGCAACGCGCTTCGCACCCGCGGCCAGGACCCGACGTTGCCGGAAACGCGGCGCGTGCGCCTACTGGAAATGGCCGACGCAATGGACATGTTCTGCCAGGGCAACGATGGCGAGATGTTCGACCGGCCCGGCACGCCGTGGCCCGAGGCCGACATCACGCTGGTCGATCTCGCCACCTATGCCCGCGAAGGCTACAACGCGCAGCTCTCCATCGCCTACATCAGCCTGATCAGCACCGTCAACAACATCGCCGAGCGCGACCAATACCTCGGGCGGCCGATCGTCAACGTGACCGATGAAGGGCACATCATCACCAAGAATCCGCTGCTTGCCCCTTACGTCGTGAAGATCACGAAGATGTGGCGCAAGTTGGGCGCCTGGTTCTGGTTGGCGACACAGAACATCGACGACTTGCCGCGTGCCGCGGAGCCCATGCTCAACATGATCGAATGGTGGATCTGCCTGTCGATGCCACCGGACGAGGTGGAGAAGATTGCGCGCTTCCGCGAACTCTCGCCCGCGCAGAAGGCATTGATGCTGTCAGCCCGCAAGGAGGCCGGCAAATTCACCGAGGGCGTCATCCTGTCCAAGAACATGGAAGTGCTCTTCCGGGCCGTGCCACCGAGCCTTTACCTCGCGCTCGCGCAAACCGAACCCGAGGAAAAAGCCGAGCGCTACCAGCTCATGCAGCAGTTCGGCATCAGCGAGTTGGACGCCGCCTTCAAGGTGGCCGAGAAGATTGACCAGGCGCGCGGCATCGAGTCGCCGACCCTGGACCAGCCCCAATAGCCGCCGGAGAGAACCATGACGCCCAGACGTCCTTCCATCCCGATACAGGTGCGGGCATTCCGCCACAGGCGCTGGCGGCCTCGCTGGCTCTGGGGCTTGGCCGCCGCGCTGGTCGCGCTATTGCTGATTTGGCTTTCGTCCAGGTGGTCCGGCGATTCCACGACGCAGTCTCCCGTGGCGGTCAACACCGCACAGGTGGCTGGGCCTCCCTGGCAGTTGGGCAACCCCGAGGGCCGTTTCACCATGACGCTCTATGGGGACCTCGAATGCCCATTCTGCCGCTCCTACTTCCCGCTGCTCAAGCGCTGGGTGGGCGTCAACGCGGACGTGGCCCTGCAATGGCAGCACATGCCGCTGGCCGCGCATGAGCCGGCTGCGTCAGCCGAAGCACGTTTAGCCGAATGCGCCGCTGAGGTGGGTGGGCATGCTGCCTTTTGGCAGACCATCGAATGGGTCTATGCCCATACGCGCAGCGACGGCCAGGGCTTGCCCGTTGGCCTGCGCTATCCCGACCTCACGCCCGCTATCGAGCAGTGCCTGGCGAGCGAGCGGCCAGACTTGGCGATCCGTGCCCAGGCCGCGGAAGCGACGAAGAGCGGCGTGACCGCCACGCCATCGGTCAGGCTGCACGATCGCCAGACCGGTCAGGCCATCCTGCTGCAGGGGCCGATTGAGGGCGATGCCCTGCTGTCGGCCATGGACATTTTGTCGGCTGACGACCCGGCCGACACACCCACCACCGAAATGCCTGCCGACGTTGTCGGCGACATGCCCAGGTAGCCTGCGGTCCTTGAGGCTACGGCGCAGCCCGCTGCGCTGACCGCTACCCGTTCGCCTCGCATCCTGGCCGCGAACGATCACCGCAGCCGCGGTGGTGGATGCATCCTGTTCCGTTATTCCTATACCCCGGAGGGCTTGCCCTTCAGGGGCGTGCGCCCCCCTATCTCACATCTGGAGGTTCGTCATGCCTTTCGCCGTCAATAACTCCTGCGTGGAGTCACTTTCTGTCGTCGCTGCGCAGCACGAGGACCGGATCATCCAGCAAGCCATCGCGCTGCTGGAACAGCGTGTTTTCAAAGCCGGCCCGCGTCTCGACTGGCCAGCAGACGTTCGGGACTACCTGCGTCTGAAGCTGGTCGACGAGCCCAACGAAGTATTCGTCGTTGTGTTCATGGACAATCTGCACCAAGTGCTGGCCTGTGAACCGATGTTCAGAGGCACGATCAATTCGGCCACGGTTCACGCGCGTGTCATCGTGCAGCGTGCATTGGCGCTGAACGCTGCCGCCGTCATTCTTTCGCACCAGCATCCCTCGGGTGCCACTGAACCGTCGAACGCTGATCGCACGCTAACCCACCAACTGGAAGCTGCACTGGCGCTCATCGATGTTCGGGTACTGGACCACATCATCATCGGCAAGGGAACTCCATTTTCCTTCGCTGAGCGCGGCCTGCTGTAGCCCATCGCTTCATTGATCATTGCGGGGGCTTCGGCCCCCGTTTTTTCTTCGCGGCGAGATAATAATCTGGTATGTGGGGTGCCCGCGATGCGCTTTGTTTGTGCGTGTCGCATCGGGTTCGGCGTTTGACTATCGCCCTGATCAACTTCCGGGGCACGCGACATGCCAGCATCTTTTCTCAGGTTCGCGCCAGGCTTGCGAGCCCTTGGATTAGCCGTCGTGCTGCCTGCGTCCTTGGTGGCATTCAGCCCGGCCACACTGGCTACCGATGTGCTGGTCATCACCGACAGCCGTCATCCGGTCAGGACCATGGGCGGCGAGCGGCTGATCGAGCTGGACGAAGCGCCGCGGATCGAAGCTGAGCTTTCTGCGGCACTGCCCGCCGATCCCGATCAGGCAACAGCCATCGCCAGGCGCCGGTTGAACCAAGGCGGTGCCGACCTTCAGCACCGCATCGCTTCCGCATACCAAGGCGTCACCGACGCATGGAGCTTGGGCATCACCAGCATCCCGGCCGTCGTGGTGGACCGACGCTATGTGGTCTATGGCGAGCCGGACGTGGCGCGTGCCATCGCGCGAATCGAACAGCATCGGAGGACACAGCCGTGATCCGCCCATTCGACCCGTTGCGCCGACTGCGTGTCGCGGTGGCCTCGCTGCTGCTGGTCAGCACCACAGCGAGCTACGCATTGAATACCGCAACCATCGTCGGTTCAGTGGCATCGCCAGATTGCCTGGAGTACCGGGTGGTGGGCATCTGCTACTGGCTCTACTGCACTGTAAGCGGCTGCACGGTGCGCACGTCCGTCAAAGTGCGCCACTACATTCCCGATGCGGTCGTCTCCAGCTACAACAACACTGGCGAAAATCCTTGGACCGAGGTGCGTGCGATGAGCGCCTCCAACGCGACAGCTCGCGCGGGTGGTGACGGCATCACTAACGACGACCACGAGAACAATCTCGCGCGATTCAAGAACGCCGATGTCATCGGCCATCCCGGCGGCGAGGTGTTCAACCAGTTCGCGTCGTCCTCGGGCTATTTCTGCGAGGGCGCTGGCATGGCGTTCATGCCGTATCTGCTCAGCACCCTGGACACACTGGCCTGGCGCTACAACGTGCCCGAGATGGCTTACCCGGAGGCGCTGACCCCGGGCATGCGCGAGATCGGCGCGCGCTCGACGTCGAACCTCTGGGGCAACGTCTATCCGCGCGGCGGCTTCCTGCACCAGACAGACGACCACAAGGCTGGTGCCGTGGTGGCCCAACGCGCGGGGGATGTGGTCACGCGCCGCGGGCAGGTCCATGTCTATCAGCCGCTGCTGGCAAACTCGCGGCCCGGCTACTGGCCTGCCGGCGCGCTGATGGAGGGTAATGCCTCGACCGGCAAGTGGCAGGAACTCACGCCCGCGCTGTCCTCGTCCTGCACGGTCTTCCCGCGCGGCGGCTCCCTGATTCAAGCCACTCAAACCACTCAAGCCCGGCAAGGCGACTACGCCTGGGCGCTGTGGCGGCCCTATGTGTGCTGCGAACGCCGGGGCCAGGTGTTCCTCGGCAGCGTCGATTTCGATTGAGGATACGGCGATGAAGCGTCCTGAACTGATGAATCTCTCTACCAAGGCACGCCGCCTGCTGCGCACCACGGCGCTGGCCGGCGCGCTTGCCCTGGGCTGCGGCCTCGCATGGGCGCAGACCGGCTTCCAGGCCAGCGGCCCCGTCATCGGCGATGAGGTCATGTATTCGATTGGTGGTGGCAGCGCGGTGTCCATGGGCCGCGCGGCAGGCATGCGTTCGATCGGAGTCGGTGCGGGCTGGAACAGCAACCTGATCTGCGGCGACATGAACATCCAGACCACGCTGAAGAACCAGCTCAACGGTGTCACGAACGGCTTTCAGCAGATCATGAGCAACGTGATCCAGAGTGCTACCAGCGCCGTGGCGTCCCTGCCTGCGCTGATCATCCAGCGCGCCGATCCAGGCTTGTACAACCTGCTCACAAATGGCGTGCTGCAGGCGCGCCTGGACTTCGACCGCTCGAAGCTGACGTGCCGCG
>NZ_VZPL01000058.1 GCF_008801575.1 Xanthomonas cissicola
ATCGCCACGCCGCTTTCGGCTTCGCGCAGAAAGCCGATGACCTGCTCGTCAGTAAAACGTTTCTTCACGTCCAATCTCCTCGGGGTAGGGAATTGGACTCCAAACTGAGGCGCTACTCAAAATTGGGTGGACGTCGACCATCGACGACCCCGTGGTCGCGTTGCAGATCGCACAAGGCGCACTGCAGCGCGCTAGCGGCGACCACGACGTGGATGCCGAATTCTGGGCCTTGCTGGCGCAGGCGCGCGGAAGGCTCGACCAGTTGCACGGCAACGCCTCGCAGGCGCAGCTGTGGCTGGACATCGTGCAGGCGCTCAGCGATGTGCGCGAAAACCCCAATCGCGTCATGGTGGCGCGGTTGGAAGCGCTGCGCCAACGGCCCAGCGCGCTGGGCCGCAACGATCTGCTGTGCGAAGTCGAGGCAATCGACATGTGGAGCATGCTCGCCTCCGGCAGCAGCGATGAGTCGTGGAACGCGGCGCAGGCCAGCTATCAATGTGCGGCGCGCGAAAAACTCTTGGGGCTGGAGCTGGACGCGTTGACGCAACTGGGGTCATTGGCCAGCCGCGTCGGCGGTCGCGCCGCCGAAGACAACGAAACCGAAGACTACCTGCAGCGTGCGCTCGCACGCCTGCACGACCAGCCGGCGCGCTTTCAGCGCAGTCTGATCGAATACGAGTTCGGCACTGCCTTGGCCACACGGCAACCCGAAGCGGCGCTGCTGCATTTCAGGCGCGCGTTGGCGCTCAGTCGCGAACTGCGCGACCAGGCTGGCGTGGCTGCAGCGCTGACCAGCGCCAGCGAAGCCCTGATCGAAACCGGCGATGCCGCTTCTGCATTGACGATGGCCCGCGAAGCCCTGCCGTTGATGCAGCAACAAGGCAATATCGGGCGCGTCGCGGCGTGCCACGCCGTGTTGCTGCGGGCCTTGATCGCGTTGAAGGCTGAGGGTCTGGACGCGGAAATCGTGGCTGCCAAGGCCGCAGACGACCCCAACCTGACCTTGCACCGGCGCGCGCAACTGGTGGACGCGATCGCCCAGGCGCTGGCGTCGCAAGGTCGTCATGCAGAGGCCTACCAGGAGCTGCAACGCGCCAACGCGCTGCGCGCGCAGAGCCTGAACCGCCAGCGCGATACGGTGATGTTGCGGTTGCAGGCGCGCTACGAAGATGCCCGCCGCGGCGCCGAAACGGCCGAGCTGCGCCGCCGCAGCGAGACCGCGCAGCTGGCACTGCAGGCGCGCGAAGCCGGCCAGCGGACGCTGTGGATCGCGTTGTGCGCAGCCTGCCTGTTGTTGCTCGGTGCATTTGTGGTGCTGGCCTTCGGCGCACGGCACCGCCGGCAGCTATCGCGGCTGGCGATGCGCGATGAACTCACCGGCCTGCCCAACCGGCGTGCCATTCGCACCGAGGCGCAGCAGCAGATCGAGCAGGCCTTGCGCTCGCACACGCCGGGCATGCTGGCATTGATCGATCTGGATCACTTCAAGCAGATCAACGACGTGTATGGGCATGCCACCGGCGATGCGGTGCTCAAGGCGCTGGCCAGCGCATCGCGGCTGGCCCTGCGCGGGCAGGATCGCCTGGGCCGCCTGGGCGGCGAAGAATTCCTGCTGGTGTTGCCGGGCTGTGGCGAAGAGGAGATTCCCACGGTGTTTACGCGCCTGCGTAGTGCGGTGGCAGCGATCGACATCGCCGGCCTGCCGGCCGAGGAACCGGTACGCTTTTGCATGGGCGCGGTACGCATCGTCGCCGACATCGGGCTGGATGCGTTGCTGAGCCAGGCCGATCTTGCGCTGTACGCCGCCAAGACCGCTGGGCGCGATCAGTGGGCGGTGTGCTGATCCTGGTGTACGCACCTGCGCTGCGACATCGAGGCGATGCTGCGGCACAAGCTGCCGGCCGATGGCGACCGCTGGTTGCCGTGAACCGATCGAACGACCCAGGCCGCATGCGCACCGATAGCCGCCTTTCCCGCATGTTGCACGTGTTGCTCTACATGGCCAGAAGCCCGCAGCTGAACGGGGGCGCGTCAACTTCGCTGCCATGTCGATAGGAATGCAGGCTTGAAAACACCGCGTCCATGCCCGCTGCCGGCCTCTGAACGCAAGGCCGCACGCCTGACCGACTGGCTGGTGCGCGGCGTCGCTGTCATCGCGGTAATCGCATGTTGCGGACGTCTGTGGCTATTGCGCGAGGCAATCCTCGCAGGGCGCTACGTCAGCGTCATTCGTGGCCGGCCGGCACGGGTCTTTCTGGTCGACAGCGACCCGCATCGCTTCTGGATTGCTGTCGGCTGGGATGCGCTGCTGCTGCGTACCGTTGGCGATCGTCGGCGGCTTCGCATATGCGAGTTGGAATGCGCGCCGTCAGCTGCGGTGATGGTGCGACTGGTCGCGATCGCACGTTTTCGCACTGCATGACCCGGCGTGTGCGTTGCCGACGATCATGCGACGTCTCTGCCATCCGACACGCAGCGGTTGAGGCGCGGTGCCAGGCAGTCGCATGCAGCGTGCAAACGCTGGTACGCGGCGCAGTAAATCTGCTGAGCAAACAGCGCTGACCAAAACCAGGCCGGATTCGCATCGGCCCCGCGGCGTTCGCAACGTTCAGTGCGCTTTTCGCGTGCGCGCAGGTCGCCGCGCACCGTGCCTGGGCCAGGTGTCGTAGCGATAGACGAACTGCTTCTGGTCGGCCCCCGCGGTCGGGTCGCAATGCCAGGAACCGGCGACGCCGCCGGGTTCCAGCACGCCGCCGATGTCGCGTACCGCTTGCGCTTGGAAGGCGCAGATGGGCCCATAGACGGCCACATCCCAGTCTGGTCGCGACGTTGGATGCGCGTGCTGTACCAGCACTACGTCGCTGCCATGGAAGCGATGGACCTGTGCGGCATGCCGAGGATCGATGCTGAAATAGCAAGGGGCACCGATGCTCAGCACCATGACGTCGCCGTCGCGCAACACCGCGCACTTGCCCTGGTATTCGCCCAGGTGGATCACACGCCCGCCCACTGTTGCGGTGGTCACCGGATAGCGCGTGGTCACTTCCGACATCGGCTGCGATGCTGCGCGTGCCGATGCCGATGCCGATGCCGATGCCGACTGCGCGTGCGTTGGCGCCGCAGTGACCAGCAATAGCGAGACCAGCAGGGCAATGATCACATGGGCGCGCGTGTAACGTCCGTGTCGAGGGCGCGGCAGTATCGCAGATCCCTCCGGCGGCACGCTGCAACCGCCGCGGCGACCGTCATGCTGGCCTCGCGTACGCTTCGAATGGCCATGCAGTGCGCATGCGGGCCGTGAACCCAGGCTGCCTTGCATCTGACGCTCGGTGATCGCGCGCGTCGTATCGCCAGCGTCCATCGCGTGGAGACACCGCTCAGCGCCGTGCAGGCAAGCTCGCCAGTACGCCATCCAGGGCCAGTTGCGTGGTGAAGCCGGCCTTGGCCAGACGCTTGCTCACTTCGTTGGGCACATCGCGCCCACTGGTGAGCCTGTTGGGCGCGCCGGTGTAATGAAACAGCCGCCCGCCTCGGCGCAACACGCGTGCCAGCTGATCGTAGAAGACCTGCGAATACAGCTCGCCAGCAATGCCGAAGCGTGGTGGGTCATGCAGGATGGCATCGACCGAATCGTCGGCCAGCGTGGCGATGTGCTGTGCGATATCGGCATGGGTCAGCTGCAGGCGGCCGCCGGCAGCGGCGCTCTCCGGATCCGGCGACCACGGGTTGAGCGTGCGCAGCCACAGCACATCGGCATTCTTTTCGAACGAGAGCAGCTGCGCGGCCCCGGCCTCCAGGCAGCAGGCGGCGAAATAGCCCAGGCCGCCGCAGGTGTCCAGCACGATCTTGCCGCGCGGATCCACCAACGCCACCTTGCGCCGCGCATCCTCGAACGGCGACAGCTGCGCGGACGGCAGCATCTTGATGCCATCGATCTCGAACGTGGGCGCGCCCCATTCGGTGGGCACCAGCTTGATCAACGCGCCGCTGTAGCGCGAGATAGGCACGAAATCCTCGCCATCCCAGAAGTAGAGCGTGCGCTCCTTGAGCTTGCCGGGATATGGATAACCCTGGCCGCGCCACTGCCAGGTCTGCACATCGAGCTGGGCGGTGTCGGTACTGCGGCCCAGGTCGAGCGAGCCGGTCCAGTGAGCCAGACCACTGCCGCGCGCGGCAAGCAGGGCTTGGGCATCGGTGAGAAGGAGTAGGGGGCCGGAGTAGTGGGGCACGGCTGACGGCTCTGTGTGCGGCGTGCGGAACATGCCGCACCGCTGCAAGGAAGGGGAGCGGCATCGTAACCGACCTGTTGCGGCCAGGCATCCGCTGCGAGGCCATCAACACCTGCGCTCGCCACCGAGGTCGACGGCCTGCGCCGTTTCGCTGACACACGCGGCACCGCATACTGCAGGCAATCCGTATCGACACCTGGTCCGATCGGCGTCAACCGTGGAGTGTGGGCAATGCTGAAGGGTGTGTTGTTGGGGTTCGCCTGCTATGCGGCCTATTCGATCAGCGATGCGTTCGTGAAGCTGCTCGAAGGTACGCTGCCAGTCTATGAAGTGCTGTTTCTCGGCGCCCTGCTGATGTTGCTGGCGGTGCCGTTCCTGAAAAAACCTGACGACCAGCTACGCGAGCTGGTGATGGCAAAGTAGCCGGCACTGTGGCTGCTGCGTGCGCTCACCGGCGCCATCGGCAATCTCACCTCGGTGATCGCCTTCACCACCTTGCCGATGGCCGAAGCGTTCGCGCTGATCTTTTTGATGCCCATCTTCGTCACCGTGCTGTCGGTGATTTTCCTCAAGGAAGAAGTGCATTGGCGGCGCTGGTCGGCGGTGATCGTCGGCTTCATCGGCGTGTTGATCGTGCTGCGCCCGGGATTTCGCCATCTCACCCACGGGCATGTGGCGGCAATCGTGTGCGGCCTGGTCGGCGCCATCTCGGTGATCGCCTTGCGCATGGCCGGCCATAGCGAGAAGCGATTGACCTTGTACGGCGCTGGCGTGATCGGCCCGTTGGTGATGGGCGGGATCATGATGTTGCCGAGCTTCGTCTGGCCCACGCTGTCCCAATGGGGCTTGTTGGCCGGCTACGCTTGCTCGCCGGGCTGGCCGCCATCTGCATGATGTACGCCACGCGCATGGCCCCGGTCAGCGTGGTCGCGCCAACCCAATACAGCCAGATGCTATGGGCCATCGCCTTCGGCTACCTGCTGTTTCATGATCATCTGGACTGGCCGATGGCCGTGGGCATCGCGCTGATCCTGGGCGCCGGTTTGTTCACCCTGGTGCGCGAGGAACAGGTGTCGCGTTGGTGGCGGCGAACCAAGATTGTTTGAGTGCCGGGAATTGGGAATGGGGAATGGCAAAAGCAGAAGTGCGCTAAACCCGATCGGAGTAGCGCTTTTGCCGTTCCCGATTCCCGTTCACTCAGTGCGCGGCTGCCGCCAGCCTTCGACGATGCGCCGATATTCGCCGCTGGCCTTGGTCAGATGCAGCCACTGATCCACATAGGCTTTCCAGGCGTGGTCGTCGCGCGGGAGCAGGAAGGCTTTCTCGCTGTATTGCAGCGGTTGCTCGGGTGCGATGGCGCACAGACCTGGTAGCCTTGCCTGCTGATACAGCGCTTCGGAGGCGTCGGTGATCATGACGTCTGCGCGATGCGCCAGCAGCTCCTGAAAGATGGTGGTGTTGTCGGCGAACAGCCGCAATGCCGCCTGCGGTAACTGGCGGTGCGCGAAGGCTTCGTTGGTGCCGCCCGGTGGTTCGATGAGGCGCACCTCCGACCGGTTGAGCTGTTCGAGAGTGCGGTAGCGCGCCTGGTCGACGCAGCGCACCAGTGGGATCTTGCCGTCCACATCAAGTACCGCGCTAAAGCTGGCCTGGCGTTGCCGCTGCAAGGTGACGGAGATCCCGCCGACCGCGATATCGCAGCGGTCGGCAAGCAGGTCGGGCAGCAGGTGCGGCCAGCTGGTGCGCACCAGGCGCACGCGTGCGTCCAGGCTGGCGGCCAGCGACTGCACCAGGTCGATGTCGCTGCCTTCGAACTGCCCGTCGTCACGCAGCAGCGAATAGGGACGGTAGTCGCCGGTGGTGCACACGCGCAGCACGCCCGATTGCAGCACCGCATCCAGGCGCGATGCCGGTGTGGCCGCGTGCGTCGTGCCGCAGCTCAACAACAAGGCAAGGCAGATGCGATAGCGCATGGCATGGTCTCGGCGAGGTCTTGGCATGATAGCGGTGGCTGCGGCGGTCTGCGCTGCGAGGCGTCAAACGCGCGCCAGCTCAGGCTTGCTTACCGCTAGAAAGTGGCCTTCCGCTGGTGTGCATACGCAACTGTGCAAGCGGGCGTCGTGCGCTAGGCGGTGTTGAGCGACCGCAGTCGCGATGGCTATCTCCACTGCGCCACGTCAACAGCACGTCACGGAAGCGTATCGCAGGCTCACGGTGCAGTAGCGCGATGCAGTCTAGCGTTGACGCTCCCGTGTGAATTCCATCGGAGTTGCTCATGCATCTGAATCCACGCACGGCGCCCGCCATGGCCAGCGCCAACGCAGCTGTTCTGGCACATGGCACGCCCGATCCCGATACCGACGAGCAAGACACGCCGCTTCAAGAACAACCGCCGCAACGGGGTGGCCTGAATGATGAAGTGGGCGATCTGGGGCAACAGGATGACGGAGCGCTGCCAGGGCGGGTAGGCGGCGGGCTCGCTGGTGGTTGAGTACTGACCATGCAACGACAAGGGGGCGAGGCGTTGCCCGTCGTCACGGCAACGGGCGCGTCCCACATCGGCCCGCGCTTCAAGGCCGGCGCGTCCATGGCGCGCCTGCCGTGGTCCTTTACGCTTAGCGGAGGCGGCCTGAGCGACGCGCTTTGGCCATGATTGCTCGCCGGGAGGAGTACTTTCGTGCCTGAAGCTGCTCTGCAGCGAGCCTGAAGCCACTTGTCCAGGCGTTCGAGAGGTAGCTGGCTACATGCCACCACCGACGCACCATGATGGGGCGACCTACCTACCATGCGCCGGCGCATGCATGGCCTCGCGGCTACCGCAGCGCAAGCCCCTGGTATGCGCTGGCGCGATCTCGTATTTTTGACGGCTTGTTCACTTGCCGGTGCCGTGCCCATGTCTGACCCGTCCGCGCCCGATCATCTGCAACGCAGCCTGTCCAATCGCCACCTGCAGTTGATCGCCATTGGCGGGGCGATCGGTACCGGCCTGTTCATGGGCTCTGGCAAGACGATCAGTCTGGCCGGGCCGTCGATCCTGTTCGTTTATCTCATCATTGGCGCGATGCTGTTCTTCGTCATGCGCGCAATGGGCGAACTGCTGCTCTCCAACCTGGAATACAAGTCGTTCATCGATTTTTCCACCGACCTGCTCGGGCCGTGGGCCGGGTTCTTCTGTGGGTGGACGTACTGGTTTTGCTGGATCATCACCGCCATTGCCGATGTCATCGCGATTGCGGCCTATGCGCAATTCTGGTTTCCAGGGTTGGCGCCGTGGATTCCCGCGATCTTGTGCGTGTTGTTGCTGCTGGGCCTGAATCTGGTCACGGTGAAATTGTTCGGCGAGATGGAATTCTGGTTCGCGCTGATCAAGATCATCGCCATTGCCGCGTTGATCGTCACTGGCGCCGGGCTGGTGGTGTGGGGCTTTCGCTCGCCGTCGGGCAACGTGGCCTCGCTGTCGAATCTGTGGAACGACGGCGGCATGTTCCCCATGGGTATCGGCGGGTTCTTTGCCGGCTTCCAGATTGCGGTGTTCGCCTTCGTCGGTATCGAGCTGGTGGGTACCACGGCTGCAGAAACGGCCGATCCGCGCCGCAACCTGCCCAAGGCGATCAACTCGATTCCGGTGCGCATCTTGATTTTCTACGTGCTTGCGCTGATCGCCATCATGGCGGTGACACCGTGGCGGCAGGTGGTGGCCGACAAGAGCCCGTTCGTGGAGTTGTTCGTGCTGGCCGGCGTGCCGGCGGCAGCCAGCCTGATCAACTTCGTGGTGCTGACCTCGGCCACCTCGTCGGCCAATAGCGGCATCTTTTCCACCAGCCGCATGCTCTACGGCCTGGCCGAAGAACAGCATGCGCCCAAGGGCTTCGCCAAGCTGTCGCGTGCGGCGGTACCGGCGCGCGGCCTGCTGTTTTCCTGCCTGTGCCTGCTGCTGGGCGCAATGCTGGTGTATCTGATTCCCAACCTGGTCACCGCGTTTACGCTGGTCACCACGCTGTCGGCGGTGCTTTTCATGTTCGTGTGGTCGCTGATCCTGTGCGCCTACATCGCCTACCGCCGCAAGCGCCCGGAGCAACACGCCGCCTCGGCGTTCAAGATGCCCGGCGGCGTGCTGATGTGCTACGTGTGCCTGGCATTCTTCGCCTTCGTCATCGTGCTGCTGACCCTGCAGGACGACACGCGTCAGGCATTGCTGGCAAGCCCGGTGTGGTTCCTGCTCCTGGCCATTGGCTATGCAGTCAAACGCCGCGGGAACCGGCAGCGCTGAGCGATCCGTGCGGAACTCATTGCGTGCGCAGCGTGCGGCAGTGACGCACGCTGCGGGCGGTCATGTCGATGCGCGTGGACGGCGGATCATTCGCCGTTCGGGTCAGAATGCGCGACTTCGCCTTCCTCTGCCGGGATCGGCGGCGCTACGGTCGCGCCGGCGGGCAGACGCTGCAACGGGATCTGTTTCTTTGCTTTCCATTGCGGCGTGACCGGTAGACCGTATTGCTGAAAGAGCTTGGCGACGTTTTCGAGATGCTGTGGTGTGCGATCGGCATATTCGCTGAACCGCCCCGAATCATTGTCGATGCAGAGCTCGCCGCCCGTGTTGTAGTACAGGGTGCCGCTGAGGCGCGCTTCGGGTATCAGGCGATTTTCCTGCCAGGGGGTCTTGTTCCATGGTTGGCCGCCCACGAGGGTGACATGGCCTTGCGCGTATGGCTGTTTCTTCTTTCGCGCGTCCTTGCTTGTCATCGGCTCGTCCAGGACCACGCCGGGATGCCCTTCGCCGATGACCAGGCTGCCATTACTGGCGATGTTCCATTTGTACTCCACTTTCTTGTCGCGCAGATCGTCCAGGCGCAGCCGCCGAGCGAGTGGCGCAACGGACGGAGCGCCGGTTTCAGTCTGTTCGTGGAACGTCGGGGTGCTCCTGATGCGATCGATGGCGTCCTCGCTCAGCCCGAGATCTTTGGATAGCTCGGCCGGATCGAGACGACGCGGCATCTCCAGTGCCGGAGCGGTCGAGACGAACAGGCGTGTTGGATTGATCTTGACGTGCGCATGGCCGCCGGCAGGCGTTTCTATTTCCTGAGTCTGAATCGGCGTCCGGTGGCTACCGTCTTTCAGTTGCTTTCCGCGCGCTGGCTGGGTGCTGCCGAACAGCGCATCGAGATGGCTGCCGTCTGCGACGAACGCCGGCGATCGCTCCTTGGCTGATGCGCTTCGGCGCATGCGAGGCAGCCCGTGGAGCTGGGAGTGCACGCCGATTTGGATGTCGTCGCAAACCGATGGAGCATGTCGCGGATCAACAGGATCGATATGCTCGTGTCGCTGGCGAGACGCCGAGCCGGAGATTTTCATGCGCGAACTCCTGGAATGCGTGAGCGGAAAATGTAAGGCAGCCAGAACGTGCATACCGCTCACAGCAGAATCGATGTGCGATTTGGCGAAAGCGTTCGCTGCCTTGCAGAAACCGCACGGCGATCGCATGCGTGAGCAGGCACGGCCATCGCGGCTATCGCGGCTATCGCCGATGGGCATGCGCCGGCGTTGACGCCATGGTGGACGCGGAGGATGCTTGGGCTCTTTCATCCCACAGCCGATGCATGATCACGATCCACCCGATTGCCCGAACCCAGCACTGTTGGGTCGACTTGTGCCAGCCGAGTCCGCAAGAGCTGGCGCAAGCCGCTGAGAAAGTGGGGTTCGCCTTGCCCGATCGTGCGGCGATTGGCGAGATCGAATTCAGCAGCCGGGTACGCCGCCAGGGCGATGTGCTGTTTCTCAACGTGCCGCGTTTTCAGGACGATGACGGCCCCACCGCGCCGCTGGGGTTCGCGCTGTCGCCCAGCATGCTGGTGACCTTGCGCGAGCAGCGCATCGGCTCGTTGGAGGACTTTCCCGCGCGGCTGGAACACGCGCCCTGCCACAGCTCGGACGACCTGTTGCTGCGCATGTTCGATCAACTGGTCGGGCGGTTGGCAGACCGGCTTGAGGCACTCGAAGCGGCAGTCACCGAGACCACGCGGCAGGTGTTCGATAGCCCACACAAGACCAAGGATCTGGAGCGCATGTTGCACCAGGTCGGCGACATGGGCCGCCAGCTCGGCGGGCTGCATAGCGCCGGGCAGGGCATGCTGCGTCTGGTGACGTATCTGGATGGCACCGCGCCGGACTGGTTCGGCGCCGATGCGGCCAAACGCATCGCCTCGCTGCACAAGGACCTGACCACCCTAAGCGAATTCCATCAGCACATGGACGACCGCATCGAGTTCCTGCTCGACAGCGTGCTGGGCATGATCAACATCGACCAGAACAACGTGATGAAGGTGATGGCAGTGGCATCGGTGGTCGGCATCCCACCCACCGTGCTGGTCGGCATCTGGGGCATGAACTTCGCCTACATGCCCGAACTCAAGGGGCACGACAACTATTTCTGGGCGCTGGGCATCATCGCGTTGAGCGTGGTGGTGCCGCTGGCGTGGTTTCGCAAGCGTGGATGGGTGTGACGCATCACAGCCGAAAACCGTAGGAGCGCCGCTGGGCGCGATGTGGCGTTACCGGGAAGGCGCTCGCGCCCGGGTGCGCTCCTGCAACGTGTCGGTAGCGCAATCATCAGTTGCGCGCGGTTTCGAGACTAGGCAACGCCGCGCTGGTGCAGTTCGGTAGCCGTGCAGCTCGCGGCAGAATGCAGGAAACCCGTAGCAGCGCCCCCGGGCGCGATGTGGCGTTACCGGGAAGGCCCTCGCGCCCAGGGGCGCTCCTACAGGGTTGGCCGGAAAACTGCCCGGCTGCGTGGCGTGCAACCGGGCGATGCGCATTGTTGACTGCTGCCGGCGGCCCGGATCAGCCCTTGGCCTGGAAGCTGGCTTCTTCATAGGGCTGCACCACGACCCAGCCTTCGCCGCTGAAACGCATCTGCAGGCTTTCGCCCGAGCCGCGGCCGAACAGCGTGCCGATCGAGACGTCGGTAACCAGTTCCGGTGTCAGCGTGCCGGACCAGGCGACGGTAGCGTTGGGGTCGGTGAACACCGGGCCGCTGGTGGCGGTGACCGGCAAGGTCAGCGGCTCGTAGTGCGAGGTGATCGCCACGATGCCGTGGCCGCTCAGGCGCACGTTGAACAGCCCGCCCGAGAGCATGCCGGCCACTTTGCGCATCATGGTGATCTTGTGTTCGACGCCCGATTCGAACGCCAGCACATCGTTGCCATTGACGAAGATCGACTCGCCATTCAAGCGCAGCAGCGTCACCAGTTTGCCGAGGTCGGCCAGATACACGCGGCCCTGGCCTTCGGCCTTCATCAACTGCATGCCTTCGCCGCTGACGGCTTTTTTCAGCAGATTGCCCAGGCCCTGTTCCAGCAGTCCCTCGCGGGTGAACTTGACGTTTCCGGTGCGCGCCACCATGGCGCCGGCCTTGGACCACACCATGCCGTTGAGGCGCACTTCCAGCAGATGCGGGTTTTCCAGTTCGAACGGATCGGGGCTGACGTCCTTTTCCCTGGAATGGGCGAGAAATTCGTTGAGCGTGCGTACGGCCATGGGTCCGTCCTGGAGTGAAAGAGTGCGCATGATACGCGGCCGTCTGCGGTGCAGTCGCAGGCCGGCACCGGGAGCCCAAGTGCTGCGCATCAGCGCATGCGATGCCAGCGCCAAGGTGGCGATCACCGACCGCGCCCTACGTTTGCGGGTGAACCAGGCGCCGGTCGAATCGCTGCGCTCCAGACGGCTGCACACCATCGGAGGGCCTCGCCGGTGCGCCCAATCGGCATGGCGCGTTCTTATGCAACAGTGTGTGTGTGCGATGCCCCCATCGCACGGCCGCGCTATATGTTGCCAGCAAATGCAGAGCGCCTCGTGTTGCCGCAACGGCTGTGCTGCGCATCGAAGATGTGCACCGCCCGACATCCAACGCCGATGATCCGACCCTGCTGCCGCCACGCACTGCGCAGCAGCGGCACCGTCCTCAGCGCGCGGCCGCCTCGGGCTTGCGCACGCGCTTGGCGGGTGCGGCTTTGGTGTCCTTGCCCGGATACAGGTTCAGCAGCATCAAGGTGACGCCGTTGGTCCAGCCGAAGCCGTCCTGCAGCGCGTACTCGCCACCGCCGCCGCCGGCCGCATCGGTTTCCAGGCCGTACTTTTCGACCAGCTTGTGCTCGCGTGCGAACAGCCCCTGCACTTGAGCCAGAAAACGTTCGCCAATGGTGCGTGCCAGCGCGTCTTCGCCGTAGCGCCGCAGGCCATCCACAGCCACCCATTGCAGCGGCGCCCAGCCGTTGGGCTCATCCCACTGCTGACCGGTCTTCACTGCGGTGGTGGCCAGTCCGCCCGGACGCAGTAGCGTTTTACGCACGGTGCTGGCGGTGCGCTTGGCGTGATCGTCCGAGGCCAGGCCGGCAAACAGCGGGTATAGCGCAGCGGCGGTGACCTGGTTGCTCAGCGTACGCGTCTGCCAGTCGTAGTCGGCGTAGTAGCCGGCTGCATTCCACAGATGCGCGTCGATGGCCTGCTTGCGCTGCTGTGCAAGTGCGGCGTAATCGCGGGTGCACTCCGCGCCGGGTTGCGCGCAGGCCTGCGCCAGCGTGCGCTCCAGGTGGTAGAGCAGGCTGTTGAGGTCGATCGGGAGGATGGCAGTGGTACGGATGGTGCGCAGGTTCTGGCCGTCGGCCAGCCAGCGGCTGGTGTAGTCCCAGCCACTTTCGGCGCCGGCACGCAGGTCGCGGTAGACCTCGGCGGCCGGGCGGTCGGTCACTTCTGCGGCGGTGCGGGTGTCGTGCAGCCAGGCTTCCGGGCGCGGGGTGTCGCGCTCGTCCCAATAGCGGTTGAGCACGCTGCCATCGGCCAGACGCACCACGTGGCGCGCGGCCTGGCCGGGCTGCAGGTCATCGCTGCCCTGCATCCAGTAGGCATATTCCTTTTGCAGCTGCGGCAGGTAGCGCTGATATACCGCCTCGCCTTCCACGCCGGCCTGCAGCTCCACCATGTAGGAGAAGAACGGCGGCTGCGAGCGGCTGAGGTAGTAGGTGCGGTTGCCGTTGGGAATATGCCCGTAGGTGTCGATCAGGTAGGCAAAGTTGTCCAGCATCTGGCGGCTGAGCGTGGTTTCGCCGCTCTTCACCAGGCCCAGCATGGTGAAGTAGGAATCCCAGTAATACACCTCGCGGAAGCGTCCGCCCGGCACCACATACGGATGCGGCAGCGCCAGCAGGCTGCTGTGCGGCGGCACGTGGTTCTGGCTGCGCACCAGCTTGGGCCACAGCAGGTCGATGTGCTCGCGCAGCGCGGTGTCCTGGCGGATCGCATCGGTCTGCACCGGCGGCGATTCTTCGAAATTGGCGTCCACGAACTTGCGCAGATCGAAGCCGGGGTGATCGTGCTGGGCCAGATAGTCGGCGTTGATCAGCGCCGGGTCGCGCAGCGGCAGGAAGTCGACAAAGTGCTTCTGGTCATCGAACAACTCACCGCGCTGCACGGCCTGAAACAGTTCCGGGTAGGCCAGGTCGGGCGTGGGCGGCGTGGGCGCCGGCGCATTGACGACCGGAGCGTCCAGCGGCGCGGCGGTCAGCGTGCCCGGCGCAACAAACATGCTCAGCGACAGGCCAAGCAGCGACGTGCAGCACGGGGGCGCGGCAGAACTCATGACATCTCCAGAACGGGCAGTGGCGTAGGGCATGGTAAACGACCGGTGTGGCGGGCGGGACCGAGCGAGCTGCCGGCACGCCGACAGGCTTCGCACGGGGACGACTGGATTCAGCAAGCTGATCGGCGGGGTGCCGCAACGTGCGTCGATCAGGCATATCGGCGCGCCGGCCATGCAGCTTGAATGGTGGCGCGCCGATATGCCTGCAGCCTGGCTGCTGCAAGATGCGCGCCATTGGCGTGCCGGGAGGCCGTCGCGTGCCCGCGCTTGCGCTAGCGTTCGTTCCTCAGCAAGCGCTGCAATTCCAGCGCATTGGAGGTTGCGCACCCGGCTGCGGTGTTGTCGAAGATCACCCAGCGTTCGGCCGGAGGCTGCGTGCTGCCTGGGTGGCTGGCGCGCACCGTGGCGGCCAGCGCCTGCAGTGCGGTGTGCGCGTAGCTGCTGTAGTAGCGACGCGGGGCGCCATGCCAGCGCCAATACAGCGGTGCAGCAGCCGGGCTCGGCAGTGAGGCCGCGGGCACCGGCGCCGGGTCGGCGGCGCAGCGTGCAATGCGATGGCGCGCCAGCAACGCCTGCGCAGGTGCGGCAAACCAGCTGGCGTGGCGCGGTTCGCAGACCACGCCGCCGTCCCAGCGCCGGCGCAGCATCGCGAAAAACCGCGCGGCCACCGCGGCATCGAAGGCCGCGCTGGGCGGCAGTTGCAGCAGCAGGCAGCCCAGTCGTGTTCCCAGCGCGCCGGCCTGCGCCAGGAAGGCATCCAGCAGCGGCCCGGTGCCGTGCAGGCGTGCGTCGTGGCTGATGCTGCGTGGCAGCTTGACCGAAAAACGAAAGTCCTCCGGCACGCTGTCGGCCCATCGCGCGTAGGTGCTGGCGCGGTGCGGACGATAGAACGAGGAGTTGATTTCCACCGCGTCCAAACGCGTGGCGTAGCGCTGCAATACGCTGGCGCCCTCGTCGAACTGTGCGCGGTCTGCGGCGGGAATCGACCAGCCTGCGCAACCACAACGCACACGTGCAATGGCACCGGATGGACGAGCTGGCATGGCGGGTAAGCTGGGGGCGGCAGCACTCTATGCATGCATGTGCGTCAGGATGCCGTGTGCATCGCGATCACGGGCGAATCACGCAGCGCTTCGATACTGGGCGCATGCCAGAAGGTCCCTCACTTGTCATCCTGCGCGAAGACACCCAAGCGTTCGTCGGTCGCAAGATCGTGCGTGTGTCCGGCAACAGCAAGCAGGACATCGCCCGTCTGGACCAGCAAAAAGTGCTGGCACTGCGCAGCTGGGGCAAACACTTTTTGATCGAATTTGCGCACTTCAGCGTGCGCATCCATTTCCTGCTGTTCGGCAGCTACCGCATCAACGAAGACAAACCCAACGCGGTGCCGCGCTTGTGCCTGGAATTTTCCAAAGGCCAGCGGCTGAATTTCTATGCGTGCTCGGTACAGTTCATCGAGCGTCCGCTGGACGAGATCTACGACTGGACGGCGGACGTGATGAACCCACTGTGGGACGCCGCGCAGGCGCGCCGCAAATTACGCGCCGCTCCGGCACTGCTGGCGGCCGATGCACTGCTCGACCAGACCATCTTTGCCGGCGTGGGCAACATCATCAAGAACGAGGTGCTGCATCGTATCCGCATGCATCCGGAAAGTACCGTGGGCGCGCTACCGGCGCGCAAGCTGGGCGAACTGGTCACCCAGGCACGCGACTACAGTTTCGACTTCTACACCTGGAAAAAGGCCTTCGTGCTGAAGAAGCATTATCAGGTGCACACCAAGACCCGTTGCCCGCGCGACGGCGCACCGCTGCAATACCGCAAGCACTTGGGCAAGGCCGGGCGTCGCGCGTTTTTCTGCGAGGTATGCCAGCGCTTGTACCGCGCCGACGAGGCCTGAGGTACGCCGCGCCGCGGCCCGGAAAGCGGCGATCGGATCGGGGAATGCATGCTGATGGATTGCGGTCGCTCAGCAGCAGTCCGTGCGGGCCGAGACCTGCGTGCGCCTGTCGTTGGCTTGCCAGTAATGGGACGGCGATGCGTCTTCGGTGGAGCGCAGGCGTACCGGTGCAGCAGCGTTGGGGAATATGCACGGCGGGGTTGGGCGTTGCGCGAGGTGCGACGTTTTCGCGGTGCTGGCGGTTGGCCTGCGCATCGCATGGCCAGTGATTCGCTTTTCATGTTCGCGGATGCTTTTGTCGAATGCGCTCACCGGCACGCCCCCTGTTCGGCCCGCGGCGGACTGCCACTCGCCTGCGCCAGCCTGCGGCGCAATGTGAATGGCGGCTGGCCCTTCCCAGCCAAACAACGAATTACAAACGCGCGCCCGCGCTGTGCCCGCTAGATTTGCGCGTCGCACATCAGGGTTCGCTGTGTGCGGCATCGGCACTCTCATCTCATCGGTCTCCCGCATTGTGATTACCCGCAGGAAGGAAGCGCTTGTTCCGCATGTCGCCGCTGTCGCATGCACGGGTGCCATCCTGTTCTTTCTTGCCTGCCTGTTGCTGTACATGCCGCCGCCGCGCCAAACCCTGCAACACGACGACACGTTGCAGGTGTATTTCGTGCCGCGACCGCAAGAGACGCCGCCGACACCACAGCAACCGCCGCAGGAGCCCGAGCGCAAACCGCGCGTTGCCTCGGCCGCGCGTGCGGCGCCGCCAGCCACGCGCACGCCGCCACCGCCGCGGCAGCTGGCAGCCGCCACTGCGCCTGCCAGCGATTCCATGTCGGCCCAGCTGTATACGCGCGACGGACGCCTGCGCATGGCGCAGGTGGACCCCATGGCGCAGACCGGCAGTGCGGTGCCGCCGGGGATGACCGACGAACGCGCGCAGGCCAAGGCGCGCAAGATCATGGAGCGTGTCAACCCGGTGCAATACCAGGAAACCCGCTTCGCCAAGGATTGGAAGAGCGATGGCACCCTGGGCGATGTGGCGGTGCAGGAAATGAATCGCGGCATGAAGAAGTTCAACGACATGCTCAACGGGCCGCAGACCCAGGTTGCCAAGGCGCGTCCGCCGCCGGAGGTGCGCTTCAATCCCGCGCTTGCCGGCAATCAGGCCGAGATGGGCAGCGAGGCGACGGGCGATGCCTATAAGTCCGCGCCGATTGCGCATGAAACGCTGCCCGACCTTAAGGGTGAAGCCAGCCGTCGCATCCGCGAGGCATTGGCGGCGCTGGAACAGCGCAGTGCGCGTTGCGATGCCTCCAGGCGCACGTCGCTGTTGTCGCCGGTGCGCACGCACCTGTCGGATCTGGAACGCGCCGAGCACGCCTTGAACAACGGCGCCGACCCGGTGATGGCCGCACAGATGTTGCCGCGTCAGGCCGACAGCGCCTACGACCTGGCCCGTCGCGCGCTGTGGTACGCCGATCGCCAGTTGAAGCAGTGCGCGCTGGGGTGAAAGGCGCGTTTGTGGTGCTGTGTAGACGCAGCTGGGAATGCGGCAGTGTCATCGCGAGATTCAGCAATTCGGTGCCGCCGCACCTTCACCCCAACCCCCGTTCCACGCCCCTGCCCGCGCTTGCAGCGCGGGCGCTCCAAGGCACGCACGCCAGTGGCGTGCAGGCGGTGCCTTTCCGCCCCGCCGGGAGAGGAGAGGGGGCTTAAGAGCGGCTAACAAACCGTAGCGAGCAGCTGTCAGGTGGGCGCGGACGGCGCGCTCAGAACCGAAGTGTACGCGTGGTACATGCCGATTCCGAGCACGGCCGCGCCCGCCTGGCGACTGCGCAGTCGTTTTGTTAGCTGCTCTAAATCGCTTCCGCTTTGCCTTGCAGTTCAAGCCAAGCGGCGAGGGTGAATCCACCGCGGAACAACTCAGCGCTGGCGCTTCGCTTCAAAGCCCCTCTCCTAGCGGGAGAGGGGTTGGGCTGAGGGTACGTCTGCGACGCAGTAGATTGGTTCGCAGGCCTCAGGCCAGGCGCTGCCGGTAACGATCCTTCTCTGCGCTCAGCGCGACCTCGGCGCGTAGAAACACCTGGCCGATCGGCTCGTCCGGGCCAGTGGATTGCGCTTGGCCCAACAAGACGGTCAGGCCCAAGGCATGTTGTTGCTGGGCGATCTCGCGCAGGCTTTGCAAGGTGCGCTCGGCGTCGGGGCCGCGCAGCACGGCGATGAATTCCGCACTGTCGGTGACACGGTCGATGCTGTTGCCTGGCCCCTGCACCAAGGCCGCGAGCGCCTGGTCGAGCTGCTGCAAGTTGCGCCCGAGCAGGCGTTCGCTCTGGCGCTCGGCCAGTGCGGCCAATTCCTGCACTTCCAGAATCACCAGGTGATAACCCGTGTCTGCGACGGCCTGGCTGGCGACCGGGGCAACCGGCTGCAGGATGGCGTCGCGCTCGAGCTGCAGCTCGCGCTTGCGCTCGTCGAGCAGACGCATGGCCACCCGTGCAAGCGCCTGCAGGCCGGTGCGCTGCAACTCGGTGAGCGTGCGTGGCTCGGTGTCGAGCACGCAGACCGTACCCAATCCATCGGAGGTGACCAGCGGCATGCCGGCATAGAACCGCGCGCCGGTGTCGCCGGTGACCACCGAGATATCGGCAAACCGGCTGTCCTCGCGCAGGTCCGGCACTTCCATCAGCTGCTCGGGGCTGCGGATGGCGTGGTCGCACACCGCCTGGCTGCGGTCGGTCTGCTGCACGCCCAGACCCAGTTGCGCCTTGAACCATTGGCGGTCGCGGTCCACCAGCGACATCAGCGCGATCGGTGTGTCGCACAGAGAGGCGGCAACCTGCACGACGTCTTGATAGGTGTCCTCCGGCAGGCTGTCGACGATGCGATAGCCGTCCAGAACGTGTTGGCGAGAGGCTTCGTCAGCCACGGGCATGTCTTTCATCGAATAAGCCAGGCAAGCGCGAACGCGAAAGCCGCAAGGATACCGGCAGCGCCGGCAACGCGGCGTGGATGCCGCCATGCGGACAGCGGTCGAGACGCCAACGCTGCGTGATGGCAGCGACAGCGTGCGTCGTGGTTGTCTGCCGAGTGGGCATGCGCTGCCCTGGCGAAACACAGGTGAACGGTTGGGCACGCGCTGCCGAGTTCCGCCCGGCCATATGCAGCAAGCTTGCACCGCGCCGGCTGTGCCCGTCCGGCAGTCGCGCGTCGGGATGATTGCTGTCTCAACACGACGCGCACGACGGAACGCCCTGCTGTATCCCTGCTGCTGTCGAGCACGCCTGCAGGCTGGCGACCACGGGGCAGCAGCGCATGTGTCTTGGTGCCATAGCGCCGCAGCCACCTGGGGTGCAACACCGCAGTGGCGACGATCATTCGGGCAGCGACCGATGCGCCGAATAACCGCACGCCGCATCAATCATGACCCCTGTCGGCACCGGCCACGCTGCATGCAGCAGCGCAGCCGGTGGGGCAGGTGCGATCAGCGCTTGACCGGCTTGCCGTCCACGTCCAGCACCTGCACCTCACCCAGCTTGAGTGCACGGACGGGGGCTTCGATCTTCTTCAGGTCGCCGACGATCACCCAGGTCATCGCCTCCGGCTTGATGATGTCCTTGATGGCCTTTTGCGCAGCCGGCTGGTCGATCGCTTCCAGGCGCGGCTTGAGCGTCTGCACGTAGTCGTCGGGGCGGTCGAACTGCACGATGCCTTCGATCGCACCGAGCACTGCACCGGTGGTTTCGAAGCTGCCGGGAAGGGCGCGGATGCGCTGGTTCTTGATCTTCTCGATTTCATCGGCGGTCAGCGGCTTGTCGCCGATGATGGCGGCGGCTTCCTTGAGGATCTCATTGGCCGATTCGGCGGTCTTGTCGGTCTGCACCGGTGCCGAGAACAGATATGGCCGCTGGCCCTGCGCATCCATCATGCGGGTGCCGGCGCCATAGGCCCAGCGCTTGTTCTCGCGCAGGTTCATGTTCAGGCGCGAGGTGAAGGTGCCGCCGAAGGCGCCGTTGGCCACACCAATCGCCAGGTTATCCGGCGCCTTGGTGGAGGGAGCCAGCAAGCCAGCCAGGATCACCGATTGCGGCGCATCCGGGCGGTTGATCAGGTACACGCGCGGCTTGGGCTGCGCGGCGACGTTGGCCAGGTTTTTCTTCGGCAACGCCGTGGTCGGGGTCTTCCAGTCGCCGAAGGTGGCATCGAGCTGGGGGATGATCTGCGCCAGTGTGGTATCGCCGGCCACCAGGATGCGCAGGTTGTCCGGACGCAGCCATTGGCTGTGGAAATTCTGCAAATCCTGCGCGTTCAGGCTCTTGATCGCTGCCTCGGTCCCGCTACCGGTGAGCGGGATGCCGTACGGATGCTGGTTGCCGAACAGCAGCGGCGGCAATGCACGCAGCGCCAGGCTGTTGGGCTGGGTCTTTTCCTGGGCAATGCCGGACAGCCACTGGCCGCGGACGCGTTCGATGTCGGCGGCCTTGAATGCCGGGTTGCGCACGATGTCGGAGAACAGCTGCAGCGAGGGCTGCAGCTGGTCGTTGAGCGCATCCAGCGAGGCGCTGCAGCTGTCCAGATCGCAGCCGACCGCCGTGATCGCGCCCAGGCGCTGGCGGCGCTGCGCCACGTCCACCGAATCCAGGGCAGTGGTGCTCTCGTTCATCAGCGCGGCACTGAAGCTGGCAGTGCCCAGCTTGCCGCCCTGGTCGGCGGCGTAGCCGGCGTCGAACAGCAACTCCACCTGGGTGACCGGGATGGTGTGGCGCTCGGCCAGGATCACCTCGATGCCGTTCTTCAACTTGCCGCGCTGCAGCTTCGGAAAACTCAGGTCCGGGAATTGATCGGTCTGCGGCACGCCCTTGCTGCGGTCCAGCGTGGAGGCGGTGACCTTGAACGTGCCCGCGGCCGGCAGCTTGGGCGCCGGCTTGCCGGGTTCTTCGCCACGTGCCACCACCGCCTTGTCTTCGGCGGCCGGGTCGAAGTCCTTGCCGGCCGGCAGCACGGTCAGCAGGTAATCGCCCTTGCCGAACCATGTGGCCGAGGCTTGCTTGACGCTGTCGGCGGTGGCGGCCTGGGCGCGCTGGAGATCTTTCTTGTAGGCGCCCGGGTCGCCCCGATAGACCTGGCCCTCTGCCAGGATCACCGCCTTGCCGGTGAAGCCGCCGACCTTTTCCAGCCCCCGCACGAAGCCGGCGCGGTAGGCCACCTGCGCGCGCTGCAGTTCGTCGGCGGTCGGGCCCTGGGCGATGAACTTCTTGAGTTCTTCGTCGATGATCGCCTCGACCTTGGCCGGGTCCACGCCATCTTTGACGTCGGCCTGGATCTGTACCTGGCTGGACAGAGCAAACGGCTGCACCGAGGCGGAGACGTCGTCCACCAGATTGTCCTGATAGGCCAGGCGCTGATACAGCCGCGAAGTCTTGCCACCGCCGAGCACGGTGGTGGCCAGATCCAGCTGGATGAGGTCGTCGGTGCCCAGCTGCGGAGCGGCCCAGGTGCGGTAGATGCGCGGCTGCGAGACGTGGTCGTGCTGTACGCCACGCTTTTGCGCGGCCAGCGGGGTCACCCACGGCTGCTGGCGCGCTACCGGCTTGCCGGACGGGATATCGCCGAAGTACTGCAAGGCCTTGGCGCGCGCCTGCGCCACGGTGATGTCGCCGGCCAGCACCAGGGTGGTGTTGGCGGCGCCGTAATTGTCGTTGAACCATTGTTTGACGTCGGCCAGCGAGGCCGCGTCCAGGTCCTCCATCGAGCCGATGGTGTCGTGCTGGTAAGGATGGTTGGCCGGGAACAGGTTGGACAGGATATTCTGGTCCACGCGGCCATACGGGCGGTTTTCGCCCTGGCGCTTTTCGTTCTGCACCACGCCGCGCTGGGTGTC
Source organism: Xanthomonas cissicola (assembly GCF_008801575.1). Taxonomy (GTDB): domain Bacteria; phylum Pseudomonadota; class Gammaproteobacteria; order Xanthomonadales; family Xanthomonadaceae; genus Xanthomonas; species Xanthomonas cissicola. The sequence goes on from NZ_VZPL01000058.1 coordinate 21,636, forward strand.
GAGCTCTTGCTGGCCGATGGCGCCGAGCAGGTGGCCCATGCGGTCCGATTCCAGCCACAGCGCGGTATCCAGCGCAGTAGTGGGCACGGTCTCGAAATAATTGGTGCGGTCGAACCAGGTGGTGCCGTTCATGTCGGTGGTGCCGACCTTTTCCAGCGGCGCGAAGAAGCTCCCCTTGTTGTTCTCCGAGCCGGAGAACATCAGGTGCTCGAACAGGTGCGCAAAGCCGGTCTTGCCGGCCGGCTCGTCGCCCGAGCCGATGTGGTACCAGATGCTCACCGCCACCACCGGCGCCTTGTGGTCTTCGTGCACCACCACGGTCAGGCCGTTGGGCAGGGTGAAGCGGGTATAGGCGATATCGGGAATGGCGCTGCTGGCCGCGCTCTTGGACAGGCTGGCCGGGGCGGCAGCGACGGCGGGGATAACGGAACCGGCAGCGACGCCAAGCACACCGGCGATCAGAAGGGGCAGCGGACGCAGCATGTGACACTCCAGAACAGGGTAATCGGCCGAGGGTAGTGGCTGCTTGCCGGCGCCGCAAATGCGGATGGGCAGGGGAGCCGGGCGGAATTTCGAGCGAGCTGGAGTGGCGCAACGGCGCAACGCCGGTGTGCCGGCGCAGCAGCGTGCCGGGCGGCGCGTCAAAGCCAATGGTGCAACCGGACCCGACCGCACGCTGCTCAAGTTGCTCGTCGCCTCGCCGTTACCTGGGGCAACCTATTCTGACCAGACGCCGCCTGCCGATCACGTCATGACCGTCCTGTTGCCGCCCGTGCCGATCCCCGTCGACGACGCCTTGCGCGTGGACGCGGTGCGCCGGCTGGGGGTGCTGGACACCGAGGCCGAAGTCGAATTCGACGACATCGCGTGGTTGGCCGCACACGTCAGCGGCGCGCCGATGGCGATGGTGTCGCTGCTGGATGCCGACCGCCAGTGGTTCAAGGCGCGCTGCGGCACCGATCTGGAAGGCACCCCGCGCAGCGTTTCGTTCTGCTCCCATGCGGTGATGGGCACCGAGCTGATGGAAGTCCCCGATGCCGAAGCCGACCCACGCTTCGTCAACAACCCGTTGGTGGTCGCCGCGCCGGGTGTGCGCTCGTACGTGGGGGTGCCGTTGATCGGGCGCGAAGGCTACGCCTACGGCACCTTGTGCACGCTCAGCACCACGCCGCGCGTGCTCGACGAGAGCCGCAAGCAGGCCCTGATCCGCCTCGCACGCCAGGCCGTCAACAAGTTGGAAGCGCGCCGCGATCGCCTGGACGCGCAGGCGCAACGTCAGACCTTGAGCATGCTGCTGGAAGCCATGCCGGACGGGGTGGTGGCCTGCGGCACCGACGGCTTGTTGCGCGAGTTCAATCACGCCGCCCGGCAATGGCATGGCACCGATCCGCGCCTGCTGCCACCGGAACAATGGGCGCTGCATTTCGATCTGTACACCGCCGATGGCAACAGTCTGCTGCCCACCGAGGAAATCCCGCTGCTGCGTGCCTGGCGTGGCGAACACGTACGCAATGCCGAACTGGTCATTCGCGCCACCAACCAGCCGCCGCGCAGCGTGCTCTGCAATGCGGATCCGGTGGTCGGCGAGCAGGGCACGGCCTTGGGCGCGGTATGCGTCATGCACGATATCACCCAGCTCAAGGATGCCTCCGCAGCACTGGCCGGCGAACGCGCGCGGCTGCAGGCATTGGTGGACGCCTCGCAGGACGTGGCCATCATGGCGTTCGACCCGCATGGCCGGCTCGAGCTGTTCAATCCCGGCGCCGAGCGCCTGCTCGGTTACCGCGCCGACGATGTGCTGGGGACATGCCCGGTGCGGTTCCATCTGCCGGCCGAACTCGAACGGCACATGGCGACGCTGGCCTTGTCGCCACCCTCGTACGTGAAGCTGGCTGCCGCCGCCGCCGGCGATGTGCTGGCCGAAGAACTCTGGACACTGGTGCGCAAGGACGGCGACCTACGCCGCGTGCGCCTGTGTTTCAACATCATCCACGATGCGCAGCAAGGCCTGGCCGGGTACCTGGCGATGGCGATCGACGTCACCGCCGAATTGCAGGCGCAGGCCGCTGCGCAACTTGCCGCCGAGCGCTTTGCCGGTGCATTCGAAACCGCGCCGCAAGGCATGGCGATCGTGTCGCTGGAAGGCGACTGGCGCGACGTCAATCCGGCGTTGTGCGGCATCCTGGGCTATCCCCGCGAGCAGTTGCTGCGCACCACCTTCCAGCAGATCACCCATCCCGACGATCTGGAGATGGACCTGCAACTGGTGCATGACCTGATCGACGGCAAGCGCGACAGTTACAGCCTGGCCAAGCGCTACATCAGCCAGCACGGCGCGGTGATCTGGGCGCAGCTGTCGGTGTCGCTTGTGCGCGATAGCAGCGGTGCGCCGGTGCATTTCGTTTCGCAGATCCAGGACGTGACCGAGCGCCACGTGGCCGCCGAGCGGCTGGCCGAAAGCGAAGCGCGCCTGCGCGCGATCAGCGACGCCACGCCCACCCTGGTGGCCCAGTTCGATGCCGGGCAGCGCTACCTGTTCGCCAATGAAGCGCATCGCCACTGGCTCGGCGTGGAGCCTGCCAGCCTGGTCGGTCGCCACATTACCCAGGTACTGGGCGAAGACCTCAGCACCGCCGCGCGCGCTGCGCTGGCACAGGTGGTGGCCGGGCAGCGTGCCAGTTTCGAACATGTCCTGGGCGGCAGCACACCGCGCGATGTGGAAGTCACCCTGGTGCCCGAAACGCAGACTGCCACGCCCACGCAGGGCTTTTTCCTGATGGCGCACGATGTCACTGCGCACAAGACCCTGCACCGCCTGATGCACGAGCGCGCCACCCGCGATGCCTTGACCGGCCTGCCGAACCGGCACGCATGGTCCGAAGCGCTGCAGGTGGCGGTTGCGCAGGCGCAACAGCAGCAACGCGCGGTGGCCGTGATGTTCCTGGATCTGGACGGCTTCAAGCGCATCAACGATGTCCACGGACACCGTGCCGGCGACGCGGTGCTGGTGGCGTTCGGCAGCTGCCTGCAACGCGCGGCGGGCGAGCGCTATCTGGTGGCGCGTCTGGCCGGCGACGAATTCGTCGTGTTGCTGGACGGGTTGGAAGATGCGCAGGCCGAATGCGCCGCGGTGGCAGAGCGTATCCGCACGCTTGCCGCAGAAGGCGCCACGTTTGGCGATGAGCATCTGCCGATCCAGCCCAGCATCGGTGTGGCCTGGCAACACGGCGCACAGGCCGAGGCGTCCAGTTTGATGCATGCCGCTGACGAGGCGATGTATGCAGCCAAGCGCGCGCGGCAGCCAGATGGGCAAGCGCCTCGATCTTAGGCGTGGTGTGGGTGCGGGGCAGCTCATGCGCACTGCCGGAAACTGCGTACTTCTGCTGTTAGGTTCAAACGCAAACCGCAAACCGCAAACCGCGAATAGCCAGTGCCTGACTGCGTGATGGCGGGCGTCGGATCGGCGCGGCAGCCAACGGTTGCCGGCGGCGTCAAGCGAGTGGGACGACGCAGAGCACACCGATGGCACACGCCAACGGGCTATCGCGTGGGACAGCCTCGCCGGGAAGACGCCGCGCCCGCGTCGCAAAAAGGCAACGATACGCGTCCGTGCCTGGGGAACGCTCGATAGAGCGCGTCGAGACCGACCCCGGCACGTTGCGCGCCGCGGTTGATGCTCAGGTGCCCGGTCAGTCGCTTTACAGCACCCCACCATCGCTTCGCGCAGGCTGGCGTGGTGGGGTCGGCCCACGATTGCGGCGAACCCTGATGCGGACGCATGGCAGATGGCGGGCTTATTGTGCCGATCCCAAACCATCAGTCGCCGTGATTGCTGCACATGCCACCGACATCGCCTGCCGCACAGGCGCGAGCGCTCGTGTGCGTGGCAGGCGATATCGCTCACGCACGTCGCCTGTGCTCGTGCACAGCGTGCTTGGCGGCCGCCGGCTTCGTAGCGGCAAGCGCGTTCGTTGCGCCACGTACCGGCGGTGTTCCGGCATCCGATGTCAGCCGGAACACCGCCACGGCGCGGGTCAGGTCTGCTGCCTGGTCTTCCATGCTGCGCGCGGCCGCGGTGGCTTCTTCCACCAGTGCGGCGTTTTGCTGGGTCATTTCGTCCAGCTGCATCACCGTGGTGCTGACCTGTTCGATGCCGGCGCTTTGTTCGGTGCTGGCCGCGGTGATCTCGGCCATGATGTCGGTCACGCGCTTCACCGAGCTGACCACCTCGGTCATGGTGCTGCCGGCCTGTTGCACCAGCTCCGAGCCTTGCGCCACTTTTTCTACCGAATCGGAAATCAGCTGTTTGATTTCCTTGGCGGCACCGGCCGAGCGCTGCGCCAGGGCGCGCACTTCGGTGGCGACCACGGCAAAACCACGGCCTTGCTCGCCTGCGCGCGCTGCTTCCACGGCCGCATTCAACGCAAGGATATTGGTCTGGAAGGCGATGCCATCGATCACTCCGATGATGTCGGAAATACGCGCCGACGACTGCGTGATCGCCTGCATGGTGCTCACCACTTCCTGCACCACGCGGCCGCCGCTCTCGGCCACATCGCCGGTGCCCTTGACCAATTGGTTAGCCTGGCGCGCGTTGTCGGCGTTCTGGCGCACGGTGGAGGTGAGTTCTTCCATCGACGCGGCGGTTTCTTCCAGATTCGCTGCCTGGTGTTCGGTGCGCGTGGACAAGTCGGCATTACCGCTGGCGATCTCGCCTGCCGCGGTGTTGATCATCTCGGCCGAGTGCTGGATACCCTGCACGATGCCGGTCAATTGGATGGCAGTGCGGTTGGCTGCATCGGCCAGGCGGCCGAACGCACCTTCGTAATGCGACTCCACGCGCTGCGACAGATCGCCGTCGGCGATCGCGGCCATGATGCGGCCCACATCGTCCAACCCAGCGTCGGCCTGCTGCATCAGCCGGTTTAACGCCTGCACCATTTCCGCAAACGCGAATTGATAATGCGATTGATCGCCACGTGCGGAGAAATCGCCGCGCGCCGCTGCATCGGCCAGGCGCGCGATGTCGCTGTTGATCGCAGACAGATTCTCTTTCACCGTGTCCAGCGCCTGGTGCAGGGCAGCGCGCTGGCCGGGCAGGCGACGCATGTCGCGGCGCAGATCGCCACGGCCGTAGTCGCTCATCACGTTCATCGCTTCGTTGATGGCGTCCAGGTGCTCGAACACCACCGTGTTGATGCCGTGCGCCAGCGTGCCGTAATCGCCTGGGAAATCTTCCGGAATGCGGTGCGCGATGTTCTCGCCCTGTTGCAGACGGATCATGGTCTGCATCTCGCCGTTGAAGCGCTGCAGCTGGTTCTGCATTTGCTGCATGCTGTGCATCAGCTGGCCGGTTTCATCGCGCGATTCCACGCGGATGTCGTTGTCGAAGCGGCCCGAGGCGATGGCTTCGGCAGTGCGCGAGGCAGCACGCAGCGGCGCGGCCATGGCCGATGCGATCAACCAGCACAGCCCGATCACCAACGCCACCAGCGCGCCGCCGATCAACGTCAAGGTGCGCGTGAAGCCCCACGCCTGTACTTGAATGTCCTCGGCATAGACGCCCATCACCAGCACCCAGTTCCAGGCCGGAAAGGTCTTGGCGTAGCTGATCTTGGGCAGCTGTTCCTTCTTGCCCGGCTTGGGCGCGTCGTAATAGCTGAAGCCGTCGCCGCTATCGATGGCGGTTTTGATATCGCGGTACACATATTGCCCGGCATCGCTCTTGTAGTCGGTCATGTCGGTGCCGACCGGGCGCTTGGGATGCATCAGGATGCGCATCTGCGGGTCGACGATGAAGAAGTAATCCACGCCGTCGTTGGTACGCATGTCGGCCAGCGTGGTGCGTGCGGCTTCCTTGGCTTGCTCCAGGCTCAGCTCGCCTGCTTTGACCTTGTCGGCATAGTGCTGCATTACCGTCAGGCCCATCTCCACCTCGGTCTTGACGCTGAGCTTGCGCGCTTCCACCAGATCTAGATATTGCAGACGCGCGGCGGCCATCGCCAGCAGGATCACGCCCACGGTCAATATCGTGCACAACAGGACGAACTTGCGGGTGAGCGGGAGATTGGCAACGTAACGACGCAAGAGGGAAACAACAGGCATGACCACGGTATCCAGAACGCGCGCACGGCGCTACATCATGGATAGCGGCTGATTCACATGCAGGTTGAATGCTAATTGCGGCAGCGTCCGCTCGGGCGACGCGGCAACACGCCAATGCCATGCAAGAGCGCACGCGGGCGCGACAAGACGTTACCGATAACGCTTCGTCGCGCACGGGTGCGCTCCTAAGCAGGCATTCGCATCGGTCCATCGATGCGACGGCGGACACGCACTGGGTGCCCGCCGCATTGCATCAACCTGCTGCTCAGAAGCCGAACTCGGCAGTTGCACCGGGCGCCAGCGTGCGGTTGTAGTCCACGCCGCTGGCCTGGAGCGTGGTGCCGCTCTGTGACCAGGTGACGTTCCAGGCGTTGTTGACGGTGCCGGTGACTGTCAGCGAGATCGACCAATTGCCGCTGGCGGTGCCGGTGTTGGTGACCTGCACGCGGTTGCAGTAGCCACCGTTCCAGGTGCTGTCCGGGATGACCTTGGTACTGAAGCCCGCGCTTGGTGTTGGGGTTGGCGTCGGCGTCGGCGTCGGCGTCGGCGTCGGCGTGGGGGTCGGCGTTGGCGTCGGTGTGCTGTTGCTCACCGTTCCCCACAGCGTCCGCAACAAGGTCATCTTGTCTTCGCGTACGCTGGTCCAGTCGTCGCGCAGGATGCCGCCGGTATCGCCGCTATTGGGGTTCCACGACCAATAGAACCCTTCGTTGATGCCCTTGCTGCGCAGGTACTTCACCAGCGCGTCCTGCCACACCTTGTCGCGCGCATCGCCTTCGCCGTATTTGCCGCCGAATTCGCCCAGCAGCAGGGCGTGACTGCCGGCGAACTGGCCGAAATGGCGGTCCCAGATCGCGGGCATGTTGTTGGGGAAGTTGCTGTCGTTGAAGTACGACTGCACGAACACGTCCGGGCCGTACACGTGCGGTGCCAGCAACAGGCGGTTGGCCGGAATGTTCAATGGGGTGCAGGCCAGCGGCTGCAGGTTGCCACCCCAGAAGATGCCGCCGTTGGTCGAACATACCGGGTTGTCGGTGATGCCTTCCACCGCGATGATCCATTTCGGCGCCACCGCAAGCACAGCGGCAGAACCGCGCTCGGCGGCCGTGTTCCAGTCGGTGGCGGCGTTACCCGTGCCCCAGGTCGCGGCGCCGTGCGGCTCGTTCTTCAGATCCACGCCGATCACGCTCGGCACGTTCTTGTAACGATTGGCGACAAAGCGCAGATCATCCAGCCATTGCGCTTCGGAATACGAACTGGTGTACCACAGCTCGGAAATCGCGGCGCAATCGGGCGTGTGGTGATCCAGCAGCACATACATGCCGCGTGCGTTGAATTCGTTGATCACCTTGTCGAGGATCTGCAGCGAGGTCAGGCCCTGCAGATCGGCGTTACGGCTGTAGTCGATGCTGCTGGGCATCTGGCCGCTACGCAGCGTGGCCGGGCAGAATGGCAGGCGCACCGCGTTGAAGCCCAGGCCCTGCATCTAGGGCCTGTTAACACATCCGAAGCCCATCAACGACTAGGACGAAGCTGAGGAATCCAAGGAACATGACATCCAGCTTCTCGAAGCGCGAGAAAATCCGGCGGTAGCCTTTCAAGCGACGGAACAGT
>NZ_VZPL01000059.1 GCF_008801575.1 Xanthomonas cissicola
ACTGTTCCGTCGCTTGAAAGGCTACCGCCGGATTTTCTCGCGCTTCGAGAAGCTGGATGTCATGTTCCTTGGATTCCTCAGCTTCGTCCTAGTCGTTGATGGGCTTCGGATGTGTTAACAGGCCCTAGTTCTCCGATTCGCTTGGCCTCACCGAAGTCCTGGCTGGGACGACGAAGGCATTGCCGCAGAAGTTGAGGGTCGGCAGGGCGTCAAGACGACGCTGATTTGCGAATCCATCAGTTCGTATACAGGCAACTGTTCTTGCCCCTATAACACAGCGCGTAATTGAAGCAGCTGTGGCGGTAGGAGCGCATATAGCCGTGGCGGCGGTTACGCGCCACTTTGCTATCCGAAAGACGTAATGGCCGACATGGCTGCTCAATACCGCGCCAGATAGCAGTTCAGTGTGTGACCATGCTGAGAGTAGGCACGGATTCGTGTTAATGCCCTTTGCTGACAGCGGGTTAGCTCACTTTTGGCTGTTTTCTTACACATATCCCTGCCAATCTTCTTCTCAATCGACTGCGCGGCTTTGGGCAGCTGACATACGCAGTCAGTCGTCGTCGGGCGAACCCATCCTCATCGCACAGGAGCCACGTCGTCTGCTGCCGATCGATGCCGGGCGACTGCTGCGCCCGGCTGGTGGTCAACGCAGGCGACTGTTTCCGTTCCCGTCGGCCGGTCGCTGCACGCAGCCGCCGACGCAACCGCGCTGCGGCCACGTCGGCGCACTGCTCAGCTGGTCACGTCCACGCGCGCGTCGCTGCGGTCGGCATCTGGCAGCACATGGTCCGGGTCCAAGGTGACGTGCAGCACTTTCTGGGTGGTCGGTAAGGTCAGCGTGGGCGTGGCGGTCTGTAGCCAGGTTTCCACCGGCACGCGCCGGCCCAGGTGGCTGCCATCGGCCAGGTCCGCACGCAGGGTCGCCGGCATCACCAGCTTCTGCCGGCTGCGCAATGTGACTTGCACCCCCTTGGCCGGGTCGTGGTCGACGTAATGCGCGTCGGCGATGCCCATGTCCAGCTGCCAATTGTTGAGATACCAGCCGCGCCACCACCAGGACAGGTCCTCACCGCTTTCGCTTTCCATCAACCGGAAAAAGTCCGACGGCGTGGGATGCTTGTAGGCCCAGGTGGCGATGTATTTGCGAAACGCAGGATCGAAACGCGCCGGACCCAGGATCTGCTCGCGCAACAGCACCAGGCCCAGTGCGCCCTTGAAGTAGGTCAGCGGATGGCGATAGGTCTCGCTGGTGGAATCGGCATTGTCCATCAACGTCGGCGCACGGGTGTCGGCCAGCAGCGGCAGGATTTCGTCGACCGGGTTGCCGCCTTTGGGCGCGTATTCCGAATCGCGCTTGGGCGCGTATTCGCCCTGGTTGAACGCATCCGATGCATACACGTCGATGAAGGTATTGAAACCTTCATCCATGAACGCATGCCGGCGCTCGTTGGAGCCGACGATCATCGGGAACCAGGTGTGGCCGATTTCGTGCGCGGTGATCCAGAACAGGTCCTTGCCGCCGTCTTCGAAACCATCGAAGACGATGCCTGGGTATTCCATGCCGGCGCCATAGCCACCCAGGTTGATCGCTGCCGGCCACGGGTACGGATACCACTGCGAAAAATGCTCGATGGCGCCTTTGACGTATTCGGTAGAGCGGTTCCACTTGTCTGCGCCCACACCTTCCAGCGGGTAGACCGACATCGCAAGCGCGTGCTTGCCGCCCGGCAAATTGATGCGCGCCGCATCCCAGACGAACGCCGGCGATGCGGCAAATGCGACGTCGCGGGTGTGGTCCATGTGGAAGCGCCAGGTTTGCGTGCCCTTGCCCGCCGGCTTGGCCGCATGTGCGGTTACCTCGGCAGGCGTGCGGATCAGCACGGTGCGGTCGCTGCTGCGTGCTTGCTCCAGGCGTTGCTGCTCGGTGCGACTGAGCACGTCCTGCGGATTGGTCAGCGCACCGGAGCCGGCGACCAGAAAGCCCTCCGGCACGGTCACTGCATAGTCGAAATTGCCGTACTCCAGGTAGAACTCCGATCCCAGATACGGTTGCGTGTCCCAGCCACGCAGGTCGTCGTATACCGCCATGCGCGGGTACCACTGCGCAATCTCGTAGATTTCGCCTTGCTTGCTGGCACTTACCGCCGTGCGCCCGCCCCAGGTGCCGGGAATCGTGTAGCGGTACCGGATGTGTACGGTGAGCGCCTTGCCCTGCCCGGCCAACGGCTGCGGCAGATCCACCCGCATGCGGGTGTCGTCGACGATGAAGTGCGCTGACTGGCGGCGCCCGCCTTGATCGATCTCGACACTGGCGATCTGCATGCCATCGGTGAACTCTTTGCGCTTGAGCGGCCGGCTGGCGGCAGCGCGCGCATCGACGCGGTAAATGTTCTGGTCCAGTTGCAGCCACAACACGTCCAGCGTGTCGGGGCTGTGGTTGGTATAGGTGATGGCGGCCTCGCCGCTGAGCGTATGCGTCGCCGGTTCGATGCTGGCGCTGAGATCGTAATCGGCGCGGTTCTGCCAGAACGCCGGGCCGGGCACACCGCTGCCGCTGCGGTAGGCGTTCGGGGCGTCGGGCAATTGCAGGGGTGCGAACAAGGCCAGCGGATCGAACACGCTTGCCGGAGCAGGCGGGGCGGCTGTGGCGGCGCTGGCTGGCGCGGCAGCGGCAAGCGCCGGCGCGGTGACGCAGGCCAGCGACAATGCAACGGTGAGTGATCGGCGCACGGTGGGGGTCATGCGAAATCCTGCGGCGGAAGGGGATTCCCATCCTACGGCGCACTTTGCCGTGCGCGGGAATGCCATTGGTCCCGGTTGCGGCTGCCTGAGGTCTCGGACATGCCGCCGACGGATGCTCTGCTCTGCTGGAGCGCCAGCCACGCATCACACGCGCAGATCGTCTCCGCGCCGGTCCGCCAACCCCTGGCATAGCCCGGTGCGATGGACCGCTTGGCCAGGCCGACCTACTCCGCCACTCAGGCCCCCAACCGCAATGCCCCGTCACCGCTGTGGCCCATGGCATCGTCCGGATTGCTCAGGCGGCAGCGACGCAGCGACAGGCAGCCGCAGCCGATACAGTCGGTGAGCTGGTCGCGCAAGGCCTGCAGTTCGTTGATGCGCGCGTCCAGCTGGCCCCGCCAGCGCGCCGACATGCGCGCCCACTCCGCACGCGTCGGCGTGCGTTGATCCGGCAACACGGAGAAGGCATCGAGCACCTGCTGCAACGGCACGCCCAGTCGCTGCGCCACGCGAATCACCGCGATCCGCCGTAGCACATCGCGCGCATAACGGCGCTGGTTGCCGGCAGTGCGCAGGCTGCTGATCAAGCCTTTGCGCTCGTAGAAGTGCAGCGCCGACACCGCCACACCACTGCGCTTGGCGACCTCGCCCACGGACAACTCACGTTGCATTGCCTTGACCTCAACTTAGGTTGAGGCAGGATGCTGCGCGACCATCACCGGTGCAAGTACCGGTCGCGCCTCTACACACGTTTGGTTCCTGGATGTTCGATGCCCACCGAGAGACCGATCACTGCCGCAGCGCTGCCCATCGAGGCACAGCCCACCTCCATCCTGGCCGCGCCTTACCGCGCGGCGACGCTGGGCATGGTGGCGCTAGTGTCGCTCAATGCGTTCGAGTCGCTGGCGGTTGCCGCCGCCATGCCGACGGTGGCGCGCGAGTTGAACGGGCTGCCGCTGTATGCGTTGGCGTTCGGCGGCGCGCTGGCCACCAGCGTGAGTGGGATGACGGCGGCCGGGCGCTGGAGCGACCGTCGCGGTCCTGGCGGTGCGTTGGCTGCCGGCCTGTTGTGCTTTGTGGTCGGCCTGCTGGTCGCCGGCCTGGCACCGAGCATGCCGATGTTGATCGTCGGGCGCCTGCTGCAGGGCCTGGGGGCCGGCGCCTATTCGGTGGCCTTGTACGTCATCGTCGGGCGGCTGTACCCCGAGGTCTTGCGCCCGCGCGTGTTCGCCGCGTTTTCGGGCGGCTGGGTGGTGCCATCGTTGATCGGGCCGGGCATCAGCGGATTGATCGTGCAGCACCTGGGCTGGCGCTGGGTATTTTTGTCGGTGCCACTGTTGGCGATTCCGGCTGGATTACTGCTGTGGCCAGCGCTGCGCGGGCAGACCTGGACACGCGACAGTTCCGACGCGCCAACCGCTTCGATGGGCTGGGCTATCGGAGCGGCGGTGGGCGTGCTTGGCGTGTATCTGGGCGGCCAACTGCACGGCATGCTGGCACCGGGCGCCATGCTGCCGGCCTTGTTGCTCGCGGCGTATTGCGCCTGGCGCCTGCTACCGGCTGGCACGTTGCGGCTTGCGCGCGGGTTGCCCAGCGTGATCGCGCTGCGTGGCATCGCTGCGGCCGCCTTCTTCGGCTTTGAAGCCTTTTTGCCGCTACTGCTGTCGCGCGAACGCGGACTTTCGCCGCTGCTGGCCGGCGTGGCACTGAGCGTGGGTGCGTTGGGCTGGTTCGGTGGCTCGTGGTACCAGGGCCACAGCCGCGCCGGTTGGTCGCGCCCTCGCCTGCTCAGGAGCGGCGCGCTGTCAATGACACTGGGCATTGCGATCAGCTCAGGTGCAGTGTGGCCGGCGATTCCTGTGACGTTGGCAATTGCCGGCTGGGCGCTGACCGGCCTGGGCATGGGCCTGCTGTATCCCAGCCTGTCGGTGGTACTGCTGTCGCTGTCGCCACCGGCGCAGCAAGGCGCCAACAGCTCTGCCTTGCAACTAAGCGAAGCCATCGCGGTGGCGGCCACCTTGGCGTTAGCGGGCGCATTGTTCGCTGCGCTGCTGACATCGGCCACGCGCGCCGCCTACCTGAGCGTGTTCGTGTTGGCGTGGTTGCTGGCGGTGACGAGCCTTTTTGTGGCGCGGCGGGTGTGACTTCGTCCGCGTGAACGCGGGCATCAACGTGACACCGCACCGCGATTGCCGAGGCAACATGGCTGGTCGATGGCAGCACGCGAATGACATGCATGGCCTAGCGGGTCGGAACGACCGACGTGATCTCCAGGTTCACCGCATGTCGGGCATCGCTCGATGCCGGCCTGACCATCGCAACGACGCCAGCGCCGACCACTTTGCCGATCCTGCCGGGATCGCAGTGATCGCGAAGGACGAAAGCCTCTCGCAACCGGCTGGTCATTTTTTCGCCACCCATCTTGACAGCGTTGCAGGCCAGGGCCTGCGCACACTTGTCCACAGCCTTGTGCAACGTCCATCCACAGGGGGTGTGGAAAAGATGCGTCGCCTTGCATGCGCCCGAGGCCTTGCGCCCCGCTGGCGCATGTGTCAGGCGCGACAAGCGGGGCCAGCGCAGTGGCGTTGCCGCTGCCGACAACGCGCTGGCCAGTCCCAAACCCGCTTCTAGGTGTGACGCAAAAGAAGCTCGGATCACACGCATGACACCGCCACCTCGCGGTGGCGATGTACCTTCGGCCGGGTGTCAATCCGTGATGACGTGCGGCACGAAGCGCGAGGTGTCGCGGGTGATCGGGCCATCGTCGTCGCGCATGCCCAGTCCGGCAGGACGGTCCGCGACAACCCAGCTTCCTACCAGCGCATGGCGCCCGTCGAACACCGGCAGCGGGTGATGCGCCTGCAGAATTGCGGGGCATCCACGTACGGACCATCGGTGTGCGCGGTCTCGCCTTGCGCCGTGACTAGCGCGATGTTGGCCCCCTCGCGCGCGAGCAACGGCTTGCGCACCCAGCCTGCGCTCGGCGCCTCGCCGGCCTGCGCGAAACGGGCGGGCAGCAGATTCGGGTGGCCCTGATGGCGGTCCCACAGCAGCGGCAGGATGCCCTTGTTGCTCAACACCGATTTCCATGCCGGTTCGATCAGGCGCACCCGGTCGGCGATCAATGCCGGCCCGAAGCGTTCTTCCATCATGAATTCCAGCGGATACAGCTTGAACAGCGTATGGATCACCCGATCCTGTTCGTCGGTGAACCAGCCTTCGGCACTCAGGCCGATGTCTTCGATGGCCACTTCCTCGGTGCTGATGCCCACCTGATGCGCACAGTCGCGCAAATAGCGCACGGTGGCGCGGTCCTCCAGCGAATCGCGCACCGCCGCAAAATGCATCTGCGCGCCGATCGCGCCATCCACGGCCAGCGCGCCCAGGGTTTCGCACAGCAGGTCCTGGATCAGGTTGTACTGATCGGCCCCCTTGGGCAGCGCGCCGCTGGCGATCTGTTGTTCCAGCCACAACCACTGGAAGTAGGCCGATTCGTAGAGCGATGTCGGGGTGCCGTAATTGAGTTCGTACAACTTGGCCGGGCCATCGCCCGAATACGCCAGATCCATGCGGCCATACAGATGCGGGTCGCGCGCTTTCCAGGAGTTGGCGATCCAGTCCCAGTAGAACGGCGGGATGGCCAACCGGGTCATCAGCGCTTCCGAGCCCACCACCTCGTCCACCAGTTGCATCGCCATGTCGTGCAACTCTTGCGTGGGCGCTTCGATGTCGTCTTCGATCTGACGCAACGAAAACGCGTAGTAGGCGCTTTCGTCCCAATACGGCTCGCCGTCGATGGTGTGGAAGTGGAAGCCCAGCGATTCGGCCTGCGTGCGCCAATCCGCGCGTTCGGGGATCAGGATGCGTTGCATGTCAGCCGCCGAAGCCCGAGCTGCGGCCGCCGCTGCCGAACGAACTGCGCGCGGCCGCGCTGGAACCGAAGCCCGAACGCGACACGGTGATGGCGCGCGTGGGCATGTCGATGGCGCCGCTGCGCCCACGGACCGTGCCAATGCGGTTGCTGGCCAGATCGCCATTGGGCTTGTAGTAACCGCCGCTACGGTAATCGCGGTACAGCGGAATCGAGCCGCCATAGCGATAACCGCCGCCGCTCATATTGCCCAGGGCGTAGCCCAGCAGGAACCCGCCCATCGGCGGGATCCAGCTCTGCTGCCCTTGCGGATTGGTGATCGCCGTGCAGCTGCCGAATTGCGCATCGCACTCGTAGCGCGTGGTGAAGCGCGGCGCGGCCTGCTGATGCTTGGCCACCGCCTCGTCGTAGGCCTTGAGGCATTGCTGGATATCGGACTGTTCCTGCTTGATCTGGTAACAGTCCGAGGCCGACTGCAGCACCACACCGGTCTCCGGCTCCGAGCCGCAGCCGGTGACGAAGGCGGCCGGCAGCGCGGCCATCAAGGTGAGTTTGAGATTGCGTGATCGCTTCATGCCTGCGCTCCGTTACGGCGTGATCGCGGCGGCGTTGATCAGCCCCACCGCGATCGACACGCCGGCCGAAAAGATACCTGCGGCGGTGATGTTGTCGGTGATCTGCCGCGAGATGCGCCCGGCCACCAGATTGGCCAGCAGGTAGGCCACCACCTGGATTCCGCAGGCCACCAAGCCCCAGATCAGGGCGTCGATCAGGCTCACCGAATGGGTGATGGCCGAATGCAGCGGCAGCGCCACGCCGATCAGGTTGCCGGCCAGCGCAGTCGCCGCCGCCACATTGCCCTGCCGCAGCAAGGTGAAATCCTTGTGCGGGGTGACCAGGGTCACCAGCACCACCGAGACGATCAACACCCCCAGGCCGGTACCGAAATAGGAAAGAAACGCGAGAAAACTCTGCAGATTGATCGGGTTCATGACAGAACCAAGGTGGGTGGAAGACGCGCGCGTGCGCTCAGGTGATATCCAGATCGGCGACGGTGACATCGATACCGACCGCATAGGTGACGCAGAATTCGTTGGGGCCGGAATCTTCGCCGGTCACCAGCAGGAATTCTTCGCGCTGCAACTCCGGCACATCGCGGCTGTAGAGCATGGCGTAATGGGTCAGATCGCCATCGCGGCGCGGCGGCTGGTAGCGGTACAACACTTCGTCGTAGGCGATCGGCGGAATCCGTGACGCGTCATCGGTGGATTGCGTTGCGCGCTGCCAGTGTTTGTCGGCGTACTCGATCTGCGCAGCACCCAGATGCGGGTGCTGCATGACGAACTCCTGAAACGCCTGCTTGCTGGGCGGGTTCACCGTCTCGCAATACACGAAGGCCTTCATCGCTTCCAGACCCCCCCCCACGGTGGTGACCTGCAGGAACGCATCGTCGTCCAGATAGAACCGATGCAACGCATAGCCATCGCCCAGATTGACATGACCGTAGCAGGGAATGCCCTGATGCCCGCCCGGCAACTCGGCGGTCATGGCCTCGGGCGCCATGCGGTACAGGGTGGTGTCGATCTCCACCTGGCCACCGACACGCAGCCCCAGCGGCAGCGTGTGACCGATCGCGCCACTCCCGGACGTGGGCAGCGGCGGCGGTTGCGGTTGACCGAACAACTTGCTGAAAAAACTCATCGTCAGACACCTTGTGGCGATGGGGGAAGAGAAGCCGCCTCGCAGCGCAGGGCCTGCCAGGCGATGGCGTGCGCCGGCACGCGCTGCTCGGCCAGGTAATACAGCATGGCACCTGCGGCGACGGCGGTACGTGCTGGCGGGTTCAAGCGCAACGCGCCGTCGGGCGCGCGCAGGCCCAGCAGCAATGCGCCACGCTGGCCGAAATCGGCCGCAAGCCGGCTGTAATCCAGTGGTTGCACACTCGCAGGCACTGCAAGACTGAACTGGGTGGGGCCATCGTCTACCGACAGCAGCTCGGCGGTGATCGCCGCACTGCCCGGATCCTGCGCCGCACGTGCCAGGATCTCGGCGGTCATCGGACGCGTGCACTCGATGGCTGGGTAATGGCAGTTGACCAATCGCGCCGCGCTGGCCGAATCGAAGTGCGCCACGATATGCGCGGCCGGCGCATGCGCCATCAACGCGAACACCGCCGCCAGGGTCTGGTCATCGGAGGGCGGGTTGACGATCACCCGCGCCGCGCCGGCAATGCCGGCCCGCAGGTACACCTCGGTATGCGTGTACGACTCGGCGACGATGAAGCGCATGTGGTCGGGCATCGGATTTTCCGCCACGCCCTCGGCAATCAGCACCACGCCTTCGTCATCGGTGGCGGTGTCGGACAGCAGCAATTCCAGCAGGCGCGTGGAGGCTGCGCCCTGCCAGCCGATCAGAATGGTGTGCCCGCGCAGATCGGCATAGGCCATCTTGCCCATGTGGTGGCGCCTCCAGAAAGTGATGAGCACCCCGCTGGTCTTGGCCAGCACCGTGGCGAACAACGCCACCGCGCCCGGCATCAACACGAACGCGGCGATATAGCGCCCGGCCACCGAGCCCGGCGACAGGTCGCCGTAGCCGATGGTGGTGGCAGTGGTCATGTAGTAGTACGGAAACGCGTCCAGGCCGACGAGCTTCTGCTCGCCGGCCCACAGCAGCAGCAACCAGCTCAGCCCCATGTGCGCCAGCAGTGCCAGCGCCACCGTGCCCCAGCTGACGCGGCGCACGTGGCGCCGCAGGACCCGCAACAGCCGTCCAACGATGATCATGGCGCATCCTGTGCCGTGCGATGGATCAGCTGTCGCTGCGCGGAACCTGCTGCACGTCGCGCACCTGGCCAATCAGTGGCGCGGTGCCGCCGGTGTTCTCATGGCCGAGCTGCGCAGCCGGCTTTTTGAAGCGCGCCAGCACCGCAGCGGCGTTGGATTCGCCTTCCATCAGGCCAGCCGCCGCCAGGCGCCGATTGAGATCGCCATCGCCGGTGGACGCTTCGAGTTCTTCGGCCGATTCGATGCGCGCCGAGGTTTCGGCCTGACGCGCCTTGATACGCTCCAGCGATTCCAGCGCCGAGCCCATCTTGCTGCTGGCACCGGAATGGCGCGCGGCAATGGCGGCCTGCGCCTTCTGCACCGCATCGGTGGCCTTGACCGTATCGATCTGCTGACGCATGCCGCGCAGCTGGTTCTCGGTCTTCTGGATGGTGGCCTTGAGCGTCACCACCGACTGGTCCAGCGCGGTCTTGGAAGCCTTGTCGCCGGCGTCTTCGCTTTCCAGCGCGGCCAGCTTGACCGCCACATCGTGCGCCAGCGCTTCATCGTTCTTGGCCAGCGCACCTTCGATATAGCGCGTGTATTCGGCCATCTTGCCGGCGCGCGCATCGATCTTCTGCTGGGCCAGCTTGCTCTGCGCCATCAACTTGGTAAGCTCTTCGCGCGAGCGCGTGAGCTGGGCGCCAGCATCGCGCATTTCCTGGTCCAGGATGCGCAGCGCATTGGCGTCGACGGCCTTCTGGCCGGTTTCGTGCGCGGTACCACGCAGCAGCGTGATCAGCTTGGAAAAGATACTCATGACAACACGCCTTTAGGAAAAGAACGGCTTGAGAGATTCGGCGGCATCCAACGTATTGGCCGCCAGGGTCTGGATTTCTTCGTCGATCTGGTCGAGCGTCGAGGAGGCCGACAGTTCGCCAAACACGACATAACGGTCCTTGCCGTCGACCTGGACCAGTCCCAGGTTGGACAAGGGGTTGAGCGGATTCAGGCGCAGGCAGGCGTCGTTGAAGGCGGCGCGGTCGTTGACGTGCTCGGCATGGGCCAGCAGCGTGGACACGAAAACCTGCGAGCCGGAAGCGGCAACCTGGATCTGCATGTCGCCGTGGTCGGCCAGGGTGAGATTGATGGCCGGCTCCATGCCGTCGATCAGTTCGACATGGATTGGCTGGCCACGGTAGCGCTCGGCCAGCAGGCCGTGCAATTCGACGGTGGTGTACTGCGTCATACGATGTCCTGTCCTTTGGTCATGCCGTGGTGGTGGTGCAGCGAATCTCCTGCAGCGACCGGACATACTACAGACTGCCCGTGACCGGCAGAAAGGGCCGAAAGTCAGCTGGTCAGGCGCGCGGCAGGCGAGCAAACCGCCCGTTCAGCTGGCGTGTCGCCCCATGCCGGGCGGCTGCCTCACGGATACAGCATCCGCTTGCTCCAATGGCTGGCCGCGTCGGCATCGTAGCGCCAGCGCTCGTGCAGACGGAACTTGGCGCCGTACCAGAACTCGAACGCCTGCGGCACCACCCGGAACCCGCCCCAGCCATCCGGGCGCGGCACCTCGCGCCCTGCGAACGTGGCTTCGACCTTGGCAATGGCCGCATCGAACTCTTCGCGCGAGCCCAGCGCCTGCGACTGCCGCGAGGCCCACGCGCCGATCTGGCTCATGCGCGGGCGCGAGGCGAAGTACGCATCGGATTCGTCCGCGCTCACCAGCTGCACGCCGCCTTCGATGCGCACCTGGATGCCGGCTTCGCGCAGGCTGCGCCACAGGAACAGCAGCGCCGCCTGCGGGTGGGTCTGCAGGTCGCGGCCCTTTGCGCTGTCCAGATGGGTGTAGAACACGAACCCGCGCGCGTCGAAGGCCTTGAGCAACACGGTGCGCGCGCTCGGCCGGCCATCCACGTTGGCGGTGGCCACGGTCATCGCGCTGGCTTCCAGTTCGGCGCTGTTCTGCGCCTCGGCATACAGCGCCGCGAAGGTGGCAAGGGCTTCTGCGTACAGATTGGTCATGACGGTGCGTGGCAGCCAGATGGACGCCTATTGTGGGCGCATCGCCCGCGCTTCGCCTATGCAGCGCGATCGAATCGCCGGATCGGCACGCGGTTGGCGTGGTTGAGGACAGCCATTGCGCCGTGCCATCGGCCCGGCCCGATGGCGTGAATGCTACGATCCCTGCGCATGAACCCCGCACCCAATCTCGTGATGGTCGGCCCGATGGGCGCCGGAAAAAGCTGCATCGGCCGTCGCCTGGCCGAGCGCTTCGGGCTGGAATTCGTCGATGTGGACCAGGCCATCGTCGAACAGGTGGGCAGCAGCATCCCGGCCATCTTCGAGCAGCATGGCGAAGCCAGGTTTCGGCAGCACGAGGCGGAAACCCTGCAGGCGCTGCTGGAACAGGACAACAAACTGGTTTCCACCGGTGGCGGCGCAGTGCTGGATCCGCGCAACCGCGAGCGCATCTGCGCGCGTGGGTTCGTGGTGTACCTGCATGTCAGTGTGCCGGCGCAATTGACACGCCTGGCGCGCGACCGCAATCGCCCGCTGCTGCAACGCGCCGACCGCGAGCAGGTGCTGCATGCGATGGCCGCGCACCGCACGCCGCTGTACCACCAGGTCGCAGATCTCAGCCTGGAAACCGATCATCTTTCCCCCGCCGAAGCCACCGCGCAGCTGGTGCTGCGCCTGGCCGCGCAATGGCGCATGTCGAGTAACCCCGCATGACACTTTCCCGTTCTTCGCGCAGCGTCGATGTCGACGGTGCGCAGCCTTACACCATCACCATCGCCCCGGGCCTGCTGGCCGACGGTGCGCGCCTGGCCAGCCATGTGCGCGGCCGCCACGCGCTGCTGCTCAGCGACTCGCAGGTGGCTCCGCATTACGCGGCCGGCGTACGCGCGGCCTTGTTGCGCGCGCGGCCGGATCTGCAGGTCGGCGAATTGGTCATTGCCGCCGGCGAAGCCTCCAAAACCTTGGAGACCTTTGGTTCTGCGATCACCGCACTGGCCGAACTCGGTGCCACCCGCGACGCCTGCGTGTTCGCGCTGGGCGGCGGCGTGGTCGGCGACCTGGCCGGCTTTGCGGCGGCGTGCTGGATGCGCGGCGTGGATTGCGTGCAACTGCCCACCAGCCTGCTGGCAATGGTGGATTCGTCGGTCGGCGGCAAGACCGCGGTGGACATCCCGCAGGGCAAGAACCTGGTCGGCGCCTTCCATCCGCCGCGCGCGGTAATCGCCGACACCGACACCTTGCGCACCCTGCCCGCACGCGAACTGCGCGCCGGCCTGGCCGAGGTGATCAAGTACGGCGCCATCCGCGACCCGCTGTTCTTCCAGTGGCTGCATGCCGAACGCCGCGCCCTGCTCGATGGCGATGCAGCGGCGCTGGCGCAGGCCATCGCCCGCAGCTGCGAGCACAAGGCCGAGATCGTGGCGCGCGACCCGCTGGAAAAAGGCGAGCGCGCCCTGCTCAACCTGGGCCACACCTTCGGCCACGCCATCGAAACCGAGCAAGGCTACGGCGCACCCGGCAACGACAACCTCAACCATGGCGAGGCCGTCGCGGTGGGCATGGTGCTGGCGGCGCGCCTGTCGGCCGCGCTGGGTATGAGCGACGTGCAGGACACAGAGACGCTACGCGCCTTGCTGCACGACTTCGACCTGCCCACCGAGATCCCGCCCGGCCTGACCCCTCAGGCCCTGCTCGCGCGCATGCGCCTGGACAAGAAGAACATCGCCGGCCGCCTGCGCCTGGTGTTGTGGCGCGGCATCGGCAAGGCCGAGGTGGTGCCGGCTGTGGAAGAGGCAGCGGTGCTGGAGATCCTGGCCGGATAAGGCCAGCCGACCGATAAGGCACGGCACGCTGGACGCCCGCACCCAGCTGCCGTCGATCGCCACGACGCTCACTATTTGTGGGAGCGCCCCCGGGCGCGATGGCCTTCCCGATCAATCCCTATCGCGCCCAGGTGCGCTCCTACCACTGCCTGCCTGCCATCGTCTGCACCGGCGGTCGGAACCTCGCTCGGGAGCGCACCGGCAAGCGTGGACGCCCAACGACGCTCCCTTCGCAACCAGAACACCCGGACGCGCCACTGCTCTCAGCCTTCAGCAGCGCCCGGCTACAATCAGCCGCATGCGCATCCTTCTACAACACGATCCCGGCGGTAACGCGCCGCTCCGCTACGTCCAGCTGACCCTGCAACCGGATCTGTTCGGTGGCTGGGAATTGCTGCGCGAAACCGGCGAGATCGGCGGACGCACGCAACTGCGACGCGATCAGTACCTGCAACAGGATGAAGCGGACCGCGCCTTCGACAAGGCGCGCGACACCCAACTCAAACGCGGTTTCCAACTCATCACCGGCGGCGCCGACGACGCGCCGCGCTGAGGACACACTTCCCCATGCTCAAGAACGATCGCCTGCTGCGCGCGCTCAACCGTCAGCCCGTGGACCGCACCCCTGTGTGGTTGATGCGCCAGGCCGGCCGCTATTTGCCGGAGTACCGCGCCACGCGGGCGCGCGCCGGCAGTTTCCTGGGCATGGCCAAGAATCCGGACATCGCCTGCGAAGTGACCCTGCAGCCGCTGCAGCGCTTCCCGCTGGATGCGGCAATCCTGTTCTCCGACATCCTCACCATTCCCGATGCGATGGGCCTGGAGCTGTATTTTGTCGAAGGCGAAGGTCCCAAGTTCCGCCACCCGGTGCGCGATGCCGCTGCAATCCACCGTCTGGGCGTGCCGGACATGGAAACCGAGCTGCGCTACGTGATGGATGCGGTGCGGGTGATCCGCCGCGAACTGGATGGTTCGGTGCCCTTGATCGGCTTCTCCGGCAGCCCGTGGACGCTAGCCTGTTATATGATCGAAGGCGGCGGCAGCAAGGAATACGCACGCATCAAGGCGATGGCCTTCAACGCGCCTGAGCTGCTGCATCACCTGCTCGGCACCGTCACCGACGCGGTGATCGCCTACCTGGCCGCCCAACGCGCTGCAGGCGCGCAGGCGCTGCAGGTGTTCGACACCTGGGGCGGCGTGCTCTCGCCGGCGATGTACCGCGAATTCTCGCTGCCCTACCTCACTCGCATCGCGCGCGAGCTGGAACGCGGCGACGGCGCCGAGCGTACCCCGCTAGTGTTGTTCGGCAAGGGCAACGGCGCCTATGTGGCCGATCTGGCCGCCAGCGGCGCCGAAGCGGTAGGCGTGGACTGGACCATCTCGCTGGCCGACGCCGCCCAGCGCGCCGGTGGCCGCGTCGCGCTGCAGGGCAACCTGGACCCGGCCACCCTGTACGGCTCGCCCGAAGCGATCCGCGCCGAAGTCGGCAAGACCCTGGACAGCTACGCCCAGGGCAACGGCGGCTCACGCGAAGGACACGTCTTCAACCTCGGCCACGGCATGTCGCCGGATATGAATCCCGAGCACGTGGGTGTGCTGGTGGAGGCGGTGCAGAGCTTGAGCAGGCGCTAGGCGCGCCATCGCGCGGGCCGGGTTACACGGGCCCAGCCAATGCCCGTGCCCATGCGCACCTTGGCACCGCTGGGTCACCTATTGCGCAACTGAATCGGCCCGCTGGATCTGCATGTTCGCTCCGCCTGCCGGCATATCGGTGGCGGACGCGTCGTGCCATGGAAACGCATCGCGCGATTCACACCTGCACCCAAGGCCACCGGTGCGATAACCCGATGTGGCTGCGCGTGTACCGTCGGCGTTACGCCTGCATCACGGCGCAGGCTGCCGGGGCAGGCATGCCTGGGGGTCGCACACAGCGTTCCGCGCCGTGCACAGCAGGGAAGCGATAATGCAGCGTTACTGCGGCCAAGCACCCATGTCTCAACCCGTCCCCACCCTGCGCGCCTACAACACCATCAAGCCGCTGCTGTGGCTGGTATCGCTGGCCATCTTCATGCAGATGCTGGATGCGACCATCGTCAACACGGCATTGCCGTCGATGGCGCGCAGCCTGCACGAAAGCCCTCTGCAGATGCAGTCCGTGGTCTTCAGCTATGCTTTGGCGGTGGCGATGTTCATCCCCGCCTCGGGCTGGATTGCCGACCGCTTCGGCACGCGGCGCACCTTCCTGGTGGCGATCATCGTGTTCACGCTGGGCTCGCTGCTGTGCGCGGCCGCGCAACAGCTGCCACAACTGGTGGCCGCGCGCGTGGTGCAGGGCATCGGTGGGGCGATGCTGCTGCCGGTGGGCCGGCTGGCAGTGCTCAAGACCGTGGCGCGCGCCGACTTCCTGCGCGCGATGAGTTTCATCGCGATTCCCGCATTGATCGGCCCACTCGTCGGCCCCACGCTGGGCGGCTGGCTGGTGGAAGTCGCCTCGTGGCATTGGGTGTTCCTGATCAACCTGCCGATTGGCGTGATCGGTTTCATCGCTGCGCTGAAGATCATGCCCGACCACTACGGCGATGCGCGCCAGCGCTTCGATCTGATCGGCTATCTGATGCTGGCGTTCGGCATGGTGGCGTTGTCGTTGGCGTTGGACGGCATCTCCGAACTCGGCCTGCGCCACGCCTTCGTCATGCTGCTGGCAATCGGCGGGCTGGCCGCGTTGGCCGGTTACTGGCTGCATGCGGCCAGCACGCCGGCGGCGTTGTTTCCGCTGGCCTTGTTCAAGGTAGCCAGCTACCGCATCGGCATTCTGGGCAACTTGTTCGCACGCGTGGGCAGCGGCTCGATGCCGTTCTTGATTCCGTTGCTGTTGCAGGTGGGCCTGGGCATGAGCCCGATGAATGCCGGGCTGATGATGGTGCCGGTGGCGCTGGCCGGCATGGCGGCCAAACGTGCTGCGGTGAAGCTGGTCGGTCGCTTCGGCTATCGCCGCGTATTGATGCTCAATACCGTGCTGGTGGGCCTGGCGATGGCGAGCTTCGCGCTGGTCGATGTCGGCCAGCCGCTATGGCTGCGGCTGGTGCAGCTGGCCTGCTTCGGCGCGGTGAACTCGCTGCAGTTCACCGTCATGAACACCGTGACCTTGCGCGACCTGGATCGTGAGCAGGCCAGCCCCGGCAACAGCCTCCTGTCGATGGTGATGATGCTGGCCACCGGTTTCGGCGCTGCGGCAGCGGGCAGTCTGCTGGCTGCATTCAATACGCATCTGGGCGATACGCATGGCGCTACCGCCGCCTTGCATGCCACCTTCCTGTGCGTGGGCGGCATCACCTTGTCGTCGACGTTGATCTTCTGGCAGCTGGCCGAGACGCGGCCACATCCCAGGCAGGTGGAAGAAGTCGCCGAATGACGCGGCCGCTGCGCCATCGACCAGCACCGCGCGCCAGCGCAGCGCCGTGTGCGATTTCAACTGCGGTGCACGGCTCTAGATCTGCTCGCGCGGGCGTTCGCGCCGCAACGCCTCGGCAATGGTATTAGCCAACATCTCGCCGGTGAGCGGCTTGCGCAGGAAACGGTCGAAGCCCGCTTCCTGCGCGTTCGGTTCGGCGGCTTCATCGGAGCGTGCGGTCACCGCGATCAACGGCATCTCGTAGCCGAAGACGCGCAACTGCCGCGCCAACGCAAAGCCATCCAGACCGGGCAGGTCCAGATCCAGCAATGCCAGATCGAACGTGTTGTCGGCCGCTTCGGTCAGCGCCGCCAAACCATGCGGCGCATGCACCACCGAATGCCCCTGCGCGCGCAGCAGGCCGATGATGACCTCGGCGATGGTCGGGTCGTCTTCCACCAGCAGGATGCGCTGCGGATCGACGGGGCTGGCGGCATGCGCCACCTCGCCGTCCAGCGTCGCATTCGACGCCACCCAGCGCAGCGGCAGATCCACCACAAAGCGCGTCCCGGCGCCGAGCCGGCTGATCACCTCGATATGCCCGCCCATCGCCATCGCCAGCTCCTGACAGATCGCCAGGCCCAGACCACTGCCGCCATAACGTGAAGTGGTCTTGGCGCCGTCGCCCTGTTCGAAGCGCTGGAACAATCGCGCCTTCTGTTCGGCATTGATGCCCGGGCCCGTGTCGGCAACCTCGAAGCGCAGGCCTTGATAGGAACCGAGCGTGGTCAGCTTCAGCGCGACCACGCCGCGCTCGGTGAATTTGATCGCGTTATTGAGCAGGTTGAGCAGGATCTGCCGGATCCGGGTGGAATCGCCGCTGGCGGTGATGTCGCCGAGCAGCCCGATTTCCAGGCTGAAACGCAGCCCGCGCTCCTGCGCCAACGGCGCCATCAGCGCTTCGACCTCGGCCACGAGTTGACGCACCGAAAATGGCTGGAAATCCAGTTCAAGCCGGCCCGATTCGATGCGCGCCAGATCCAGCGCATCGTTGACCAGCCGCAACAGATGCGCCCCCGCACGACGGATCGACTCGGTGTAGCTGCGCTGCGTGGGGTCCTGCGTGGTCTTGAGCAGCAATTCGCTCATGCCCAACACACCGGTCATCGGCGTACGCACTTCGTGACCCAGCGTCGCCAGAAAACGCGTCTTGGCCAAAGACGCCTGTTCGGCCAGCTCCTGTTTGTGCACGGCCAGCTGCCAGGCATTCAGGCGCCGCAGCCGACGGCGGTACAACAAGATGGCGGCGGCGATCACGCACACCGTCAGCAAGGCCAGCAGGCTTAAACCCCATGGCGACAGCCACCATGGCGGCAACACCTGAAAACGTAATGTCTGGCTGGCCGACCAGATGCCATCTGCAGTACGCCCCTGCACTTCCAGCGTGTAATGCCCGGAGGGCAGGCGCGAAAACAACCGTTCGCCGGTGGAGCCCACGTCGATCCAGTCCGGATCGTAGCCACTGAGGCGGAAGCGGTAACTGGTGGATTCGGGATTGGTAAACGTGGGCATGCGCGCCACGATATGCAGGTCGCGATCGCCGTCCTGCACTTGCAGCGGCGCCTTGCCGGTGACATCCAGTTCGCGCTCGCCGCGTCGCAGGCTGACACGTTCGATCAACAGCTGCGGTCGGCGCAGATTCGGACGCATCGTGGCCGGATCGAACACCACGATGCCGTCGGATGTGCCGCCCAGGATCTGCCCCGTGCTTGCCTGCACCAGCGTGGCCACCTGCAGGGGCGAACTGGGAAGTCCGTCGTGCACGTCGTACACACGCACCAGCTTGCTGCCGGGGTCGACCCGAATCAGCCCACGATGACTGGAGACCCAGGCCACGCCACCGGCATCGATCACCAGGCCGGTCGGCGAGACCATCGGAAATTCCTGGTCCTTTCCCACCGTATCCAGGTGCGTGAGCTGCTTGCCGTCCCAGAGATAGCGCCGCAATTGTCCGGCCAATCCGATCCAGACGATGCCGCCATCTCCCTGGCGAAACACATAGGTCGGCAGGGACGGCGCGCCGCGGACCGGAACGAACTGGTCGGCATGCGGATCCCATCGCCACAGCCCGGCATTGTTGCTCAGCCAGATCTGCCCATCCGGCCCGATCCGCATGTCCAGAACAGTCAACGCCTTCAGCCCATGGCTTCCATAGTCGAGCGTCCTGAGCAGCTGGCCCTCGCTGCTCCACAGCTGCACCCCGTGCGTGAGCAGCGCCACCCAGATGCGGCCTTGTGCATCTTCGGCCATCCTGCCAGGCCTGCCGACATCTTCGAGATCGGCTGCGGACTCCTTGTGCCCGAGCAGTGGCCAACGCCTGACCTCGCCTGTCTGCGGGTTGTATCGAACCAGCCTTTCCTGCACGCCAATCCAGACCGTTCCCCGCCTGCTTTCGATGACGGTATCGGGAATGCGTTCTGGATCGACCGAGGCCAGGCGGGGCTCGACGCGGCCGGTGACGGGATCGAAATGCTCAAGGGTTCCACGCGTGCCGACCAGCCAGATCCCGCCCGTGATCGAGGGCGCCGTCGCAACGACCGAGGGGTTGGCGAGCGATTGCGGATCGTCTGCGCGATGCGAAAACAGCGCGAAGGTATCCCAGCGTGGAGGCAGGTGCCACAGCCCGCCCTCCAGGCTGGCAAACCACAGACCTCCTTCGCGGTCCTGGTAGGCGGTGATCCAGTTCCGGTTGACCAGACCGTGCGCTGAAAAACTGTAGACCGGCACGCGTTCGACGCCACCATCGCCGGTACTCATACCCAGGCCGGTGGCGGTATCCAGCCAGTGGCGCCCGAGCCGATCACGGAGCAGGACGCCACGGACCTGCGCGGTGTCTGTAGCGCTTTGCCAGGGGCTTGCTGTGGGCCGCCCGACGGTATTGAACCGGACGGGGTTGCCGTCGAAATCGGCAATCCATAGCCCCTTGCCGTCGGGCTCCTTGTACATTCTGTTGACCGACTGGGACGGGCCCGGAAGCGGCACGCGCTCCAGGCGTCGACCATTCCAGTGCACAAGCCCGCCCCAGGTGCCGATCCACAGGCCGCCGTCGGGCGCAACTTCCAGACCAACGATATTGTCGGACGGCAAGCTGCCGGCATCGCCGGCCTTGGCAGAAAAGTGCTGCATGCGACCGTCGGGCCGGTAACGATAGAGGCCCTGCTTGGCGGTGCCGATCCAGATATCGCCGTCCGGCGTTTGCGCCAATGACCACAGGGTGGCGTCGCGCAATTCCGGGAACTGCGGATCTTCCAGTCGTTTGAACGTGCGCGTGTTCGCTTCCAGATAGCCGACGCCGCCGTCCTCGAAACCCATCCACACCCGATCGTTGGCATCGACACAGATGGTCCAGACCACGTTGCTGGTCAGGCCATCTTCCATCCGCCAGATCCGGTAGTTGCGGCCATCGAATCTGGCCAGGCCGTCATCGCTGGCAAGCCACAGATATCCCTGTTTGTCCTCGGCCAACTGATTGATCGTGTCCGACGGCAGCCCGTCGGCGATCGTCAGCTGGATGGGCACCGGTGTTGCGGGCGTCCGCGCCTGCACCGGAAGCACTGCCAGACACAGGCACAGCCAGAGCACAGCGAGCAGCCGATGGGGCAAGCAGGATAGAAAGCGCACCGGATCAACTTCACGACAAGTCGGCGCATAGTGCGGGCCACGCGCGGTGCGGGCAAGCGCGCTCTGCCCGTTGTGCGCACGCGCTCAGGCTGCAAGGCGCCCGCGGCAGCGTCATTGGTCAGTCCGTTGCACGTTGCAGGGCTTGCGAAAAGCGGGCCCGACAATTCTTTCCGCCGACACTTGCTTGCGACGCAACCGCTTGCCGCGCCCCGGGTGGCAGGGCACCTGCAGCGCCCTTCCGCCTGGCCAGACCATCGCGACCCGCATCGCTGTTCGAGCGGCCCAAGAGCGGACGAACACGCTGCGTGATACTTGGATGCCTGCTCCGGTGACAGAGCATCCGCAGCGCTTGTCAGCGCTTGCTGCGTAACGCTTCGGCAATGGTGGCCGCCAGCATGTCGCCAGTGAGCGGCTTGCGTAGGAAGCTGTCGAAGCCGGCTTCCTGCGCGCTTGGTTCGGCGACCTCGTCGGCGCGTGCAGTCACGGCGATCAACGGCATGTCGTAGCCGAAGACGCGCAACTGCCGCGCCAGCGCAAAACCATCCAGCCCGGGCAGGTCCAGATCCAGCAATGCCAGATCGAACGTGTTGTCGGCCGCTTCGGTCAGCGCCGCCAGGCCATGCGGGGCATGCACGACCGAATGCCCTTGCGCTTGCAGCAGGCCGACGATGACCTCGGCGATGGTCGGGTCGTCTTCCACCAGCAGGATGCGCTGCGGCTCGACAGCCGTCTCGGCATGCGCGGTCTCGCCACCGAGCGCGGCGTTGGAAGCCACCCAGCGCAGCGGCAGATCCACCACGAAGCGCGTCCCCGCACCGAGTCGGCTGATCACCTCGATCTGCCCGCCCATGGCGATTGCCAGCTCCTGGCAGATCGCCAAGCCCAGACCACTGCCGCCGTAGCGCGAAGTGGTTCTGGCACCATCGCCCTGCTCGAAGCGCTGGAACAGCCGCGCCTTCTGTTCGGCGTTGATGCCCGGCCCCGTGTCGGCCACTTCAAAGCGCAGGCCTTGATAGGAACCGAGCGTGGTCAACTTCAACCCGACCACGCCGCGCTCGGTGAATTTGATCGCGTTATTGAGCAGGTTGAGCAGGATCTGCCGGATGCGGGTGCAATCGCCACTGGCAGTGATATCGCCGAGCAGCCCGATCTCCAGGCTGAAGCGCAGGCCACGCTCCTGCGCCAGCGGCGCCATCAACGCCTCCACTTCGGCCACCAGCTGACGCACCGAAAACGGCTCCACATCCAGCTCCAGCCGCCCGGATTCGATGCGCGCAAGATCCAGCGCATCGTTGACCAGCCGCAACAAATGCGCGCCTGCGCGGCGGATCGACTCGGTGTAACTGCGCTGTTTGAGATCCAGCGAAGTCTTGAGCAGCAGCTCACTCATGCCCAAGACGCCCGTCATCGGCGTACGCACTTCGTGGCCCAGGGTCGCCAAAAAACGCGTCTTGGCCAGGGACGCCTGCTCGGCCACTTCCTGTTTGTGCACCGCAAGCTGCCAGGCATTCAAGCGACGCAACCGACGGCGGTACAACAAGATAGCTGCAGCAATCACGCACACGGTCAGCAGGGCCAGCAGGCTCAAGCCCCACGGCGACAGCCACCATGGCGGCAACACCTGAAAACGCAAGGTCTGGCTCGCCGACCAGATCCCGTCTGCAGTGCGCCCCTGCACTTCCAGCGTGTAACGGCCTGAAGGCAGACGCGAAAACAGGCGCTCGCCACTGGGCCCGACATCGATCCAGTCCGGGTCGTAGCCGCTCAGGCGGAAGCGGTAGCTATTGGATTCGGAGTCGGCGAAGCTGAGCAGGCGGGCGACGATATGCAAGTCGCGGTCGCCGTCCTGCATGACCAAAGGCGTGACATGACTCAGATCCAGCCCGCTCTCGCCGCGACGTAGACCCACACGTTCGATCACCAACGGCACCCGATGATCATTCGGCTTGAGTTCGGCAGGATCGAAGATCACCAGCCCATCCGGCGTCGCGCCGACGATCATGCCCTTTGACGATTGCACCAAAGAACGCGCAACGAATTGCGGATTGGGCAGGCCGTCATGAACCCCGAACACGCGCACGCCCCGCGTGGCCGGGTCAACGCGAATCAGGCCACGCATACTGGACATCCAGGCAACACCGTCGTGGTCGATCACCAGTCCCTGTGGCGCAAGCGCAGGGAAGTTCTGCTCGGGGCCCACTGTATCTAGATGTTGCAGGGTGCCGTTCTTCCACAAATAGCGGCGGAGCTTCCCTAGCCCGGCAAACCAGGCGATCTGGTTGTCGCTGAAGCGAAAAGTGAAGATAGGTTCGTCGGGTGCGCCGGCAATGCGCTCGAAGCGCGCAACCGACGCGTTCCAGCGCTGCAGACCACGATTACTGGCCAGCCAGAGCGCTCCGTCCGGCCCAGCCTGCAGGTCGTAAACCACCAGATCTGCTGCAAGGCCGTGGGTCCCGCGCAACATGGTGCGCAGCAAGCGACCTTGTTCGTCCCGCTCTTGTAGCCCAAGCGTGGCATGGACCCAGATGTGACCATCGGCGGTCTGCTGCAGCGCTTCCAAGGAAGCGTCCAGTGTCGCGTCCTGTGCAGCCGCGTCCGAGCCGCTTGCTGCAGCCTTCCAGTGCTGCACCTGGCCAGTAGCGGGATCAAAGCGCACCAGCTCGGCAAACTGCCCGACCCAGACGTTACCCTTGCGATCCTCCAGCACGCTATTGGACCAGCTGGCAGACCCCAGGGTGGGCAATACACGCTCGATTTTGCCGGTGGCAGGATCTACGCGTTCGAGCACGCCCGAGGTGCCCACCAACCACATCCGACCATGATTTTGCAGTGCCCTGGATCGCCAGGTTGCCACCTTGGCCACCGTCGTCCATGTAGTTGAAAACTACCGCGAAACGATGCCAGTTCGAGGGGAGATGCCAGAGCCCGCCGTTGGGGCTGGCAAACCATACACCGCCCTCGCGATCCTGATATGCCGATTCCCAGTTGGGACGGATACGCCCGTGCGCAGACAGACTGTA
This sequence comes from Xanthomonas cissicola, assembly GCF_008801575.1. Classification (GTDB taxonomy): domain Bacteria; phylum Pseudomonadota; class Gammaproteobacteria; order Xanthomonadales; family Xanthomonadaceae; genus Xanthomonas; species Xanthomonas cissicola. Next base: position 23,322 of record NZ_VZPL01000059.1, read on the forward strand.
CAGGGGGACATTGCGCACCTCCGCACCAGTCGTATGGCCTAGGCCGGCCAGGGTGTCCAGCCAATAGCTGCCGTCCTGGTCGCGCAACAACACGCCCAATACCGGATATTCTGCAGGTGCCTGCCAACGGTGCGGACTGAGATGACCACTTGGATCGCGCCGAAACAGCTTGTCGTCGCTGGTCCCGATCCAGATGCTGCCATCGGCATCGGCAGTTAGCCGGGTGATGATCTGTGCGGTGCCATCCGGAAATGCCTGCCGCTCGAAGTCATTACCCGTCCAATGCGCAGCACCATCGGCGGTACCGATCCAAAGTGTGCCGCGGGTATCGACATCAAGCCGATAGATCGCGTTGTCGGGCAAGCTGCGCGGATCGTCGGCACGATGTGCGAAATGCTCCAGCGAACCATCCGGCCGCAGCCGGTATAGCCCACTCATTTCAGTGCCGAACCATATGCTGCCGTCGTCGGTAGACTTGATGTTCCAGATCGCAGCGCCGCGAAGTTCCGGATAGCGCGCACCATCATAGAAAGTGAATTGATGGCGTGCGGGGTCCAGCATCGCAAGGCCTGCCATGCCGGTCCCGATCCAGACCCGGTTGCGCTTGTCGACGTGAACCGCCCAGATCTGGTTGTCGCGCAAACCGTCTTCGATGCGCCAGATACGGAAGTTTCGCCCGTCGTAACGCGCTAACCCATCGCTGCTGGCCAGCCACAAATATCCATTGGCATCCTCATCGAAGCCGTACACCACGTTGGATGGCAGCCCGTCGGCCACGGTCAGCTGCCGCGGCTGCGGCAGTACCGGCACGCCGGCCAGCGTAAGACTCGGCCAGCCTGACACGACGGCCAGGCAAAGCAGTAATAAAGCCCGCGTCATCAAGGCTTTCAGCGGCATGCGACGACTGGGGTGTTGTGGTGGTAGCAGCATGCGCTCGCGTGTCCTTTGCACGCATAGTGCGGACCTTGCCTGATGCTGGCAACACACAGAAGCGCGCCAACGGTGATCGTTACAGCAGGCAGGCATCGTACGGCCGTCTTTACGCGATGCGATGCCCGATGAGCACCGGCATCGTCAACGCATCGGGGCCGTGCACCCACGCTAGGTCGCGGCCTGCATGCCGGCGGCTGCGCGCGCAGCCGTAATCGCTTCCACCAGCAGATCGGCAGTGACCGGTTTGCGCAGGAATCCGTCGAAACCTGCGGCCTTGGCCTGGGTCTGCGCGGCGCTGTCAGCGCGTGCCGTGACTGCCAGCAGCGGGAAGCGATGGCCAAGCTGGCGCAGCTGCGATGCCAGGGCAAAGCCGTCCAGCCCGGGGAGATCCAGATCCAGCAGCGCGATGTCGAACCTGCCATCCACCGTTTCCGACAATGCAGCCAGCCCATGCGCGGCATGCACCACGCGGTGACCTCGATTGGTCAACAAGCCGCTGATCACCTCCGCCACGGTCGGGTCGTCTTCCACCAGCAGGATGCGCAGCGGCTCGCCTGCAGGCACCTGCACCTGGCCGGTGGCGATACGTGTGCCGGAGCGGTCGATCGGCAAGGGCAGATCCACGGTGAACTGGGTGCCGACGCCAAGCCGGCTGCGCACGCGGATTCGGCCCTTCATCGCCACGGTGAGTTCCTGGCAGATCGCCAGCCCAAGCCCGCTGCCGCCGTAGCGCGAACTGGTGCGCGCGCCCTCGCCTTGTTCGAAGCGCTGGAACAGTCGCTTCTGCTGTTCCGACCCGATGCCAGGACCCGTATCGCGCACCTTGAAGCGCAGGGCATCGCCGTGCTGGCTGACGGTGAGCGACACCTCGCCGCGTTCGGCAAACTTGATCGCATTGCCCAGCAGGTTGATCAGGATCTGACGCACCCGCGTTGCATCGCCCACGACCACCACATGCGGGGGAAGCTGATTGCGGTACTCCAAGCGCAGGCCGCGCGCGTCAGCGATGGGATGCATGAAATCGGCCAGTTCCTGGGTGAGCTGCGCGGGATCGAAGGGCTGCTGTACCAACTCCAGCTTGCCGGCCTCGATGCGTGCCAGATCCAGTGCATCGTTGACCAAGCGCAGCAGATGCGTGCCGGCCTTGCAGATCGCATCGACATACCCGCGCTGCTTGGCATTCAGCGGCGTGGCCAGCAGCAACTCGCTCATGCCCAGCACGCCGGTCATGGGTGTACGCACTTCGTGGCCAAGCGTCGCCAGGAAATGCGATTTGGCGATCGATGCCTGCTCGGCCAGCTGTTGCCGCTGCTGTGTCAGCACCCACTCCTGCTGCCGCCGCACGCGCTTTCGCCAGGCCCAAACACTTAAGTACAGCAGCAGCATGCAGAGCGCTGCCGCCGCCAACTGCGCGGCCGTGCTCAACCACCACGGCGGCCGCACCTCCAGTTGCAACACCGGCGCAGCGACCCAATCGCCATCGCCGGCACGCGCCTGGACCTCGATGCGGTAGTCGCCAGGCGGCAATCGCGAGATCACGCGCTCGCCGCTGGCACCCTGCTCCACCCAGCGTTCGTCGTAGCCATTGACACGGTAGCGGTAATGCGCGGAGGCCGGATCGACAAACGACAACAGCCGTGCGCTGATGCGCAGATCGCGATCGCGCGCCTGCAGGATCACCGGCGCGTTGTGGGCAACCGTCTGCGGGCGCTCGGCATCGTTGCGCCGCACCTGCACCGATTCGATCACCAGGCGGGCCAGCGGCGCAGGCGCAAATGGCCGCGACGGATCGAACAACACGATGCCGCTGGTCGTCAGCGCCAGCACCTGGCCGTTGGGACCAATCGCCGGCGGACGCATCGAAAACTCGCTATCTGGCAGGCCGTCGCGTGGACCGAACCGGCGGACCTGCGGCTGGCCGCGCTTGTAAGCGAACAGGCCCCGCGAGGTGGTGGCCCAGACCGTGTCGTCGCCGCCCAGCGCCAGGCCGCGTATCTCGGTAGGAGGCAGGCCGTGTTCGTGCCCGACCCGCTCCAGCAGGCGCGCCTGCCGCCCGTCCCAGCCGTAACGTTCCAGCGCACCGGAACGCCCAACCCAGAACTCGCGCGGCGACACGAAGGCCAGCGCATAGACTTCATGATTGGCGTCCTCGATCACTGCGCGAAAGCGTTCGCCCTGCCAGACCCACACACCATCCCCGGCTGCGACCCAGGCGGTGCCATCCGGCCGCACCGTCAGTTGCTGCACCATGCCGCCGACTTCACTGAGATCGGTGCCGAAGCGGAACGTGGCCAGCAGCCGTCCATCCGCGGCACGTCGCTGTACGCCACCTTCCACGATCGAAACCCAGAATTCGCCATCGATGCCGGGTGTCATCAGTTCCACCCGATGCGTTGCGGAAACACCGATCTGCATTGCGAGCTTCTGCTGCTGGCCGGTCTCCGGGGTATAGCGCGTCACGCCATCGCGCAGCGCGATCCACAAACTGCCGCCGCCGGCCGGCAGCACCGACTGCACGGTGCCGCCGCCCAATGCGTCGCTATGCAGGACCGGCACCAGCTCACCGTCATTGCCGAGCCGGTAGACGCCTTCGCCGGTCGTCACCAGAAAGCTGTCGCCATCGGCCACAGCGTTGACCAGATACAGGCTCTCCAGCGGCTTGCCCTGGGTCTGGAAAATGGTGGAGAACCGCCGCCAGTCCGGCGGCAAATACGCCACGCCCTGCGAAATCAGTCCGAGCCATAGCCCGCCCTGCCGGTCCTGCATCACATCGAGCACGCCGCTATGTGCGGTGAGGAAGCCGCTGCCGCGATCGCCTTCCATCAGGCGCAGCGCGGTTTCTCCCGGCGCCACCCGGAAAAATCCGTCGGCTGCACCAATCCAGTAGCCACCGTGCACATCGTGTACCACGGTCGCGGCACGCAGGGCATCGGCCCCGCTCCAGGGCGCGCGTTCCAGCGCACCAGCAGGCGTCACCCTGTACAAGCCATTGCTGGTCCCGACCCACACCGTACCGTCGGCATCCTTGCTGAGCTTGAAAACCGTCGTGCTCAGTCGGTCTGGCGCGATGCGCACGAAGCGCTCGCCGTCGCGCATCACCAACCCGCTGTCGGTGCCGATCCATAGCCGGCCGCGCGCATCGGTCAGCAGGCTCATGATGGTGTTGCTGGGCAGTCCATCCGCCGCATCCGGTGTGGCACGGAACGCCGTCACCCGACCATTTTCTTCGCGCCGGCACAGCCCGGCACTGCTGGTTCCTACCCAGATCGCATCTTGTGCCTGGGCCAGTGCCCAGACCTGCCCATCGCATGCGCTGCCAACGTCGGGAAATGTCGTAAACGCCGAGCGCGCCGCATCCAGCATGCTCGGTGGCGAGCCGTTGATGCCAACCCATATCCGGTCGCGATCATCGACGAACAGCGTTTCCACTTCGTTGCCCGGAATCGAACTGGCGACATGCGGATCGTGCTGCCATACCTGCAAACCGATGCCGTCATAGCGCGCAAGGCCATCGCTGGTCGCCGCCCAGACATAGCCTTGCCGATCCTGGGCCAAGGCCAGCACCATGCGCGAAGGCAGGCCTTCGGCACTACCGAAGCGGCGCATGCGCGGGGTCTCGATCTGATTCACCGCCGCCGCATCCAGCCCGCTCAGCAGCAAGAGCACGGCCAGCACCGACATCAGCACGTTCTTCATCGTCATCCGTGTCCCCATCGCCGCGTGTGCGCCCGGCGTTCCTTGTTGGGACTGCACTTTACCCGCTACGCCGCAGTTCTTGGTCCCAGGAACTGGCTCGCTCCCTGGCCGAGTTGCCGTTCTGCTGCCCGCTGCGACTGACCCGGCATGCGACCAAATGCTTGGCCGGCCAGTGCAGCAGGTATCTGCTGCGCATGGCACTGGTCGTGGCGAACGCACTGCCGGTTTGCTGTCTGCCATGGAACCAAGACAGCGCCGGCGCGAGGCTGCTGTCGCGTCCTCGCCTGGCTTGCACCTGGACCTACGCGTCGCCGGCCTCGCGATCGCGCTGGCCATCATCGACATCGGCAAGCACCCGCGCCAAGGCCTGCGCCAGCAAATCGCCCGTGACCGGTTTGCGCAGAAAGCCATTGCAGCCGGCGGCCATCGCCTGCGGTTCGGCATCCGTGTCGGCACGTGCGGTCACGGCCACGATCGGGAAGCGCACACCGCGCGCGCGCAACTGCGCCACCAGCGCCGCACCATCGAGGCCGGGAAGATCCAGATCGCACAATCCCGCATCGAAACTGCGCGTGCTCACCTCTGCCAGCGCGGCAAGACCATGCAGCACATGCGTGACGTGATGCCCACGCGTCTGCAGCAGGCCCACGATCACCTGCGCCACGGTCGCATCGTCCTCGACCAGCAGCAGCTGCAACGGCGCTTGCTCACGCAGCGACGGAGCGCGCACTGCAGGCGGCGTGACCGCAGGCAACGTGGACACCCAGTGCAACGGCAGCTCGACCACAAAACACGCGCCCTGCCCCAATTCACTGGTGACCGTCACCGCGCCGCCCATCGCCGCGGCAAGTTCGCGGCAGATCGCCAGCCCCAGCCCACTGCCGCCGTGCCGTGCCAGCGTGAGCGCGCCTTCGGCCTGTTCAAACCGCTGGAACAGCCGTCCGCGCTGCTCGGCGCTCATGCCCGGCCCGGTGTCGCGCACTTCCACGCGCAGACCCTGCCGGGTGTACTGCGGCAATGTGGTAAGGCGCAGGTGCACGCTACCGCGCTCGGTGAACTTGACCGCATTGAACAGCAGATTCAGCAGGATCTGCTGCACGCGACTGGCATCGCCATGCAATGCCGGCGGCAATGCCTCGTCGAGCTCGCACTGGAAGGCCAGCTGCTTCTGCTCGGCACTCGGGCGCACTAGGGCCTGTTAACACATCCGAAGCCCATCAACGACTAGGACGAAGCTGAGGAATCCAAGGAACATGACATCCAGCTTCTCGAAGCGCGAGAAAATCCGGCGGTAGCCTTTCAAGCGACGGAACAGT